>CAWIFX010000013.1:0-245236 GCA_963835515.1 uncultured Acidimicrobiia bacterium
TGGCCCGGCTGGCCGTGATCGGCGTGGTTGGCTTGGTGGGGCTGGCCCTTGATCGGTCTGACGAAGCAGGCGCCACGATCGCCCGGAACCTGGCGGTCGGCTACGTGTATCTCGGCAGCTTCTTGGTCGGACTCGGCGACCTGGCCTCGTACAGCCAGGCCCTCGTCACGGCGGTGTGGAGCGTCGGGGCAGTTGGCTTGATCATCTTCGGGAGCCTGGCCGATCGCAAGACGGTCACCCGACTTGGAATTGGCACCATGGCGGCGATTCTTGTCAAGGTGTTCCTCATTGACCTCGCCACCGTCGAGACGATCTGGAAGATGGCACTGTTCCTGGCCCTCGGTGTGGTCTTGTTGATGGTCGGGTATTGGATCTCGAACGAAGAGTGATCCAAAACCAAGGACGATCTAGGGAGCGGACCCACGTCGGGTTCGCTCCCACTACGTTAAGGACCGCAAGAAGCGGTTCATATCTGCCGGTCCGCCGGTAGGGGACTTGTGCCCTATTCGATTTTGTGAAACAATGACCTTGTGAAATAATTCACAAAGTTGGTACTGCGCAACGGAGGAAAGCACGTTGAATAAACGGTCAGTAACCAGCGAGGTAGCTGGAGCAGCGGACGAAGGATGGGGCACCAGTACGCTCATCGGGTCGGTGCTCAGCGGACTCATTATTGGTTACCTGCTCGACCGCTGGCTCGGCACCGATCCCTGGCTCACCATCGGGTTCGTGATTCTCGGGTCCTATTCCGGATTCCGCGGGATGTGGCGTTATGCCAATATCGTCGGCGAGCGCCAAGAAGAGGAGCGGCGGCGTGCCAGAGACTGACCTTCCTGACCGGGCGGTTCCCGGTAAAAACGTCGAGGCGATCATCGCCAAACACACCGTCCAGCGGGCGGTATTCGTGGCCCCGGTACTCATTGGTGGGTTCTGGGCGTTGCGCGGTGCGGACGGAGCGATTGCGTCAGCGGTCGGCTGTCTGGTGGTCGTTGCCATGTTTCTGGTGAGCGGCTCAATGATGTCGATTTCGGCGCGGCTGGGGTTGTCTGCCTATTATGCGGCGGCTCTGTTCGGTTTCTTCGTTCGGTTGGCGTTGCTGACTGGATCGATGCTTTTGATAGCGAAGTTCACGGACCTAGACAGAATGGCATTTGGAATCACGGCGGTTTTGGCATATCTCATACTCCTGAGCTGGGAGACGGTGGCCATCTCGCGTGGAGCGGAAAGGGAACTTGAGTGGATCAACTGATCCTGGCAGCTGAGGAATGCGACATCGCCAATGAGGTGGTTTGTGTTCCAGCCAACGTTTTGGACCTCTTCGAATTCAACTCCGTGCCGGTGTTCATCGGCCTCGGAGCCGTCTCTGTCGTTCTTCTGATGTATTTTGCGTTCCGCCAACCCAAGTTGGTCCCCGGCAAGTTTCAGGCCGCCATCGAGAGCTTGATGAGCATTGTGACTGACAACATCGCTCGTGATGTCATCGGTCCCAAAGGCGTGAAGTACGTCCCGTACCTCCTGTCGTTGTTCTTCTTCATTTGGGCGGGGAACTTGATGGAGCTGATCCCTGGCATCAACTTCCCGTATACATCCCGCATGGCGATTCCGCTGACGCTGGCTGTCATCACCTGGCTGATATTTGTGATCGAAGGAATCCGCAAACAAGGACTTCACTTCTTCACGGATTTGATCTGGCCGTCTCACGTACCTGTTGCGTTGCGTCCGCTGGTCGGGATCATTGAGTTCGTCTCAACCATTGTCGTGCGTCCGTTCTCGCTTACTGTCCGGCTCTTCGCCAACCTGGTGGCCGGGCACGTCATGCTTGCCCTGCTCCTCGGATCGGCCGGGTTCTTCTTGCTGGGCGTCATCGGTGGCGACATCAGCATTCTCCGGGGCTCGATCGGAGCCGCCTGGTTCGTGGTTGGGGTGGCGATCTTCTTGTTCGAGCTGCTCGTGGGCTTCCTTCAGGCGTACATCTTCACCCTTCTCACAGCTGTCTATATCGATTCGTCAATCAACCCGCAACACTGATCAGGTTTTAGGTACTGGCCGGCAACGGTCACATAGAAAGGAAGAAACGGAATGGAACTACTCGCATTGGCTCAGGAAGCTACGGCGACCGGCCTCACTGGCGACATCAGCGGCTCGCTTGCCGTGATTGGCTACGGTCTGGCTGCCATCGGCCCGGGGGTTGGTATCGGGATTCTCGCCGGTAACGCCGTCCAGGCAATGGCTCGACAGCCCGAAGCTGCCGGCATGGTCCGAACGACGATGTTCTTGGGCATCGCCTTCACCGAGGCGCTCGCCCTCATCGGCTTCGTCCTGTTCTTCTTGGCGTAGCCGGCATGATTGCCGACGTACTCATCCTCGCCGCTGAAGAGGCGACCGAAAGCTCCGGGATCGACCTGTTGATCCCGACCATCCCCGAACTCGTGGGTGGCATCCTGGCTTTCGCAGTCGTGTTCTTTGTCATGTGGAAGTTCGCCTGGCCCCAGATGCAGGAACTTCTCGAGAACCGACAGAAGGCGATCGCCGGTCAGATTCAGGAAGCCGAAGCCATCAAGGCAGAAGCGCAGAGTCTGCTTGACGACTATCGCCAGCAGGTTGCCGGAGCCAAGTCTGAAGCCAACCAGATCGTTGAGGCTGCCCGCACCCAGGCGGACACGGTCAAAGCCGACCTGATCGCCAAGGCACAGACCGAGGCCGAAAGCATTGTTGGGAAAGCTCGCGAAGATGCCTCGACCGAGAAATCCCGCGCCATGACGGAAGCCCGTCAAGAGGTCGCCAATCTTTCGATTGACCTTGCCGAAAAGGTGGTTGGTAACAGCCTCGATCGGGCGGCTCAAAAGAGTCTTGTCGACAGCTATCTGGCCAACCTGGAAGGGGCCTAACCCCTCATGTCGGGCGACGATCGCATCTCCCGCTACGCCGAAGGCATCTTTTCGATTGCCAAAGGCGAGGGCGAACTGGACCGGGTCCGGGCCGAACTGCTTGAGATCGGTCGGGCGTTTCAAAGCTCGAACGAGTTGCGAGACGCGCTGAGCAACCCTCAGCTTCCCGCCGATCGTAAGGACGCCATTGTGTCCGACCTTCTCGGGTCACGCGCCACCGACCTCACTCGCAACGTCGTAACTCTCATCGTGGGCATGGGGATGGCTAACTCCATTCCGGCTATCGCCGATGCCCTGGCCGCGACTGCGGCCGCCTCTTCTAATCGAGAGGTAGCAGAGATTCGCACAGCGATTGAGCTCGACGACGAAACCGTAAGCCGCCTTATCGGTGCGCTCGAACGTAAGACAGGCAAGTCCCTTGAACCAAAGGTCGTGATTGACCCCACCGTTCTAGGCGGCATCATCGCCCAGGTAGGCGACACCGTCATCGACGGTTCAGTAAAGAAGCGGCTCACCAGCCTCCGCCAAGCTCTCAAGGCATAGGAACCAGGAGTAACGATGTCAGAGATGACAATCAATCCCGAAGACATCACGTCGGCCCTAAAAGCGAACCTGGCTGACTGGTCGCCTTCGATACAAACAGAGACGATCGGCTACGTGACGGCTATTGCCGACGGCGTGGCCCGCGTCAAGGGCCTTCCGGCCACCATGGCGTCAGAACTCCTTGAGTTTCCAGGGGGCTTGCTTGGCGTGGCCCTCCAGATCGACGAAGCCGACCTTGGTGTCGTGCTTATGGGCGAGTACAGCCACGTCGAAGAGGGTTCCCCTGTCAAGCAGACCGGAGACATTCTTTCTATCCCCGTCGGTGATGCCATGCTCGGCCGCGTCGTTGACCCGCTGGGTGCTCCGATCGACGGAAAGGGCCCCATCGCCACAACCGAGCGTCGTATGCTCGAGACTCAGGCACCTTCCGTTGTGCAGCGTCAGCCGGTAAGCGAGCCGCTCCAGACCGGTATCAAGGCCATCGACGGCATGATTCCCGTCGGTCGTGGTCAGCGTGAGCTGATCATTGGCGATCGCCAGACCGGCAAGACCGCAGTCGCCGTCGACGCCATCATCAATCAGAAAGGCCAGAACGTAAAGTGCATTTACGTCGCGATTGGTCAGAAGGCTTCAACGGTTGCCGAGGTGGTGGCCTCCCTCGAACGCAACGGTGCCATGGAGTACACGGTGGTCGTATCAGCCACCGCCTCGGATCCCGCCGCACTTCAGATGTACGCACCTTATGCCGGGTCGGCGATCGGCCAGCACTGGATGTACAACGGACAGCATGCACTGATCGTCTTCGACGACCTTTCCAAGCAGGCCGTGGCCTATCGCGAGATCTCGCTGCTCCTGCGTCGCCCACCGGGCCGTGAAGCCTATCCGGGTGACGTCTTCTACTTGCACAGCCGCCTCCTGGAGCGCTGCGCCAAGCTGTCCGATGAACTCGGTGGCGGTTCGATGACCGGCTTGCCGATTATCGAGACCAAGGCCGGCGACGTGTCGGCGTTTATTCCTACCAACGTGATTTCGATTACCGACGGCCAGATCTTCCTCGAGACGGACTTGTTCTTCTCCGGTATCCGACCAGCTATCAATGCTGGTATTTCGGTGTCGCGAGTTGGTGGCGCCGCTCAGATCTCCGCCATGAAGAAGGTGGCAGGTTCTCTACGTTTGAACCTTGCCCAGTTCCGTGAATTGGAAGCCTTTGCCGAGTTCGGTTCTGAGCTCGATGACGCTTCTCTTTCCCAGCTTGAACGTGGTCGTCGCGTGGTGGAAACACTCAAGCAGCCTCAGTTCTCGCCGCTTCCGGTCGAGGAACAGGTGCTGGAGATCTACGCGGTCACCAATGGACTGTTTGATGAGATACCAGTCGAGCAGATCGTAAAGGCCAACGCCGGACTTCGGTCGTTTGTGAAGACCCGCAACCCCGAGTTGCTCGACACTATCCGCGAAACCGGAAAGCTTCCTGAGTCTGATGCCATGGATGCCGCCATCAACGCCTTCAAAGAATCTCGCGGGGAGTAGGTAAGTGGCTAGCGCTGAACTTCGTGATACCCGACGACGGATCAAATCCGTCCAGTCGACCATGAAGATCACGCGCGCCATGGAGCTGATCTCGGCTTCACGGATCCCTAAGGCAACCGCCCGGGTAAATCAGTCGAAGCCGTATGCGACCAAGCTCGTGGAAGTCATCCGCAATGTAAGTGGCGCTTCCGGTGGGGCGTCGCACATGCTGCTCGAACAACGACCGGTCGAAACAGTGGGCATTCTGGTCATTGCGTCCGACCGCGGATTGGCCGGGGCGTATGCCTCGACCGTCATTCGTATCGCCGAGCGTCAGGCGCTTGAGTACCTTGACGAGGGCAAGAACGTTCGGTTCTTTGCGGTTGGCAAGAAGGCACAGTCCTACTTCGAGTATCGCAAGTACAAGGTCGATCGTGCCTTCCTCGGAGTCACCGATGCCCCCGGGTACGGTGACGCTCGAGCCATCGCTAACGTCGGTGATGGATGCCTACGCGAGCGGAACGATCGATTCGCTCGATGCCGTCTTCACCAGGTTCAAGTCGGCTGGCTCCCAGGAGCCTTTGCTGTCGGCGTTGTTGCCGATCGCTCAGATCGGGGCTGATTCCGACGGCGAGCCATCGGCGGCGGTCGACTATTCATACGAGCCTTCGCCCGGCGAGATTCTTGATCGCTTGCTACCTCGCTACGTCGAGGCGACGATCTTTTCGATGTTGCTGGAGGCTTCGGCCTCGGAGCATTCAGCTCGTCGGCGAGCCATGAAGGCAGCGACGGACAATGCTGAGGACCTGATCAGGGCGCTGACTCAGCGTGCCAACCGGGCCCGGCAGGCAGAAATTACAACAGAGATTTCCGAAATTGTTGGCGGCGCTGAAGCGCTCAGCCAGGCATGAAAAAGCAGAAGGAGTAGGCAGCGTGGCAGAAGTAAAGAGCGTCGGCCGTATTATCAAAGTAGCTGGACCGGTCGTGGACGTTGAGTTCCCGCCCGATGGTTTGCCTGAGATCCTTTTTGCGTTGGAAGTTGACCTGACGCTCGCCGGTGAGACCAAGACGATCATCGCTGAGACCGCAGCTCACCTTGGTGGTGGACGGGTACGGGCCATCGCTATGTCCGGTACCGACGGTCTCGTCCGAGGAGCCGAAGTTCGTAATACCGGTGGCCCGATCACGGTGCCGGTCGGCGATCAGACACTCGGCCATATCTTCAACCTTTGGGGTGAATCTCTTGACGCGCCCGAGCTCGAATTCTCGGGTGAGCGCTGGCCCATTCATCGCCAGCCGCCGGTGTTTGAGGATGTCGTTCCCCAGACCAAAGTGTTTGAAACCGGTATCAAGGTCATTGACCTACTCTCGCCATACCTCGAGGGTGGAAAGATCGGTTTGTTCGGTGGTGCCGGTGTCGGCAAAACCGTCCTCATCCAGGAGATGATCAACCGGGTTGCCACCCATCATGGTGGTGTCTCGGTGTTCGCCGGTGTCGGCGAGCGGACCCGTGAGGGCAACGACCTCTTCCTCGAGATGCAGGAGTCAGGGGTCATCGAGAAGGCTGCTCTGGTGTTCGGCCAGATGGACGAGCCACCAGGCGTGCGACTCCGCGTCGCTCTATCGGCCCTGACCATGGCTGAGTACTTCCGTGATGTGCAGAATCAGGACGTGTTGCTCTTCATCGACAACATCTTCCGTTTCACCCAGGCAGGGTCCGAGGTTTCGACACTGCTCGGGCGTATGCCATCAGCGGTCGGGTATCAGCCGACGTTGGCTGGTGAGATGGGCTTCCTGCAGGAGCGGATTACGTCGCTCAAAGGTAAGTCGATTACGTCGCTCCAGGCGATCTATGTCCCGGCTGACGACATCACCGACCCGGCCCCGCACACGGCGTTCGCCCACCTTGACGCCACCACCGTGCTGTCCCGGCCGTTATCGGCTCAGGGTATCTACCCGGCCGTCGACCCGCTTGACTCGACATCCCGGGCGCTCGATCCGCAGGTGGTCGGCGAGGAACACTTCAATCTCGCCGCCCAGGTGCAGCAGGTTCTCCAGCGATACAAGGACCTTCAGGACATCATCGCCATTCTTGGTATTGATGAGCTTTCTGAAGAGGACAAGCTGATCGTTGGTCGAGCCCGCCGGATCACCCGGTTCCTCGCCCAGCCGATGTTTGTTGCCAAGGCCTTCACCGGTCAGGAAGGCATCTACACGTCGTTGGAGGAGTCAATGGAGTCCTTCAAGCTGATCCTCTCTGGTGAGATGGACAAGTACCCGGAGCAGGCTTTCTACATGGTCGGCGGCGCCGACGATGTAATGGCCAAGGCCCGGGACATGGAGAAGGTAGGCGCCTAAGTTGGCTGCCAGCTTCCGCGTTGATGTCGTTTCTCCCGAGGCCACACTGTGGTCGGGTGATGCGACGTTCATCGTGGCGAGGACTCCGGACGGTGAAATCGGGATCATGGCCGGCCACGAGCCGACCATGGGAGCCCTCGTCACGGCTGCGGTGCACGTTGAAGGCGTCGACGGGAAGAAGACCACGATCGCCGTCCACGGCGGGTTCATCCAGGTGCTCGACAATCAGGTCACGCTGCTCACGGACCGGGCCGAGATCGTCGAAGGCGACGCTGATGCAGCTCGCCAGGCTGCCGCGGGCATTGGCCGCCGCCGAGGCCGAGGCCGAGGCGTAGGTAGAGAAATCTCTCTGGCTGAGGTCCGCTCGGTCCGATACGATCGCTATGGTACTTGAGATCTGTCGCGTTCGTCCTCATCCTTGCGGCATGCTCGGGTGCGGCAGCCACCACGACTCAGCCACCGGTCGCTACGATCGCGGCGACGACCACTTCTGCTGCAGCATCTAGCGACTTCGTCGGCTCCTGTCGTCAGCACGACCACGACGGCCGTGATCATCGACGAGCCGGACTTGTTGGCAGACAACGCCTCGGTCTTTGTCGCCACGCTTGAGGAAGCCTTCGCAGGGACGTCGTTCGAGGGGGCGGCCCTGGACTCACCGGAAGTGTTCATCGCCACGGCCGAGGTGATTTGTGTTCGACTCGACAACGGTGATGAGGTCGACCAGATATTGGTAGATTACATCGAAGGATTGAGTAACGCTGATGGTGGTGACGACACTGTTAGTGAGAATCCTGTGAGTGAGGACACAGCGGCTGCGGTCGCAGGCGGAGTGCTGGGAGCATCTCTCGAATTGTTTTGCCCCGAGCACCGACAATTAATCGAGGACTAGGCAATGACCCAAAGCACGAAGCGGATCGCCACTCTCCTGATGAGCGCCGCCCTGGTTGCTGCCCCGTCTGTGGCGCTCGCTCAGGAAGGCGCCGAGCTGGTCGGTATCGCCAGGGCAGCCGCCGTGCGGTCAGCCCATATCGCCAATGAGACCGCCCTGGCGGCTCAGTCTGGCGAGGGTAAGAAGCGTGGCCTGGAGAGAGCCGCCCAGGCCGTCGAGGCCGCTGAGGACCGCGGAAACGGCAATGGCCGGGCGTTAGGACGCGGGAATGCGGCCAAAGTGCTGGCGGCGCTCGCGGCAGGCGAGTCCCCGTCTGGTATCGGCAAGGAGCATGGCAAGGCTGTTTCGGCAGCCGCCAGAGGTCTCAGCAAGGTTGCTGGCGAAAAAAGCAACAACGGGAATGGCTGGGGCAAGGGCGGCAACCCGAACAAGGGCGCCGACGAAGACGACAGTTAGTCACCTAGAGACGCTTAGATCTCCGGACGGGCCGGAATCAGGTGCGTGGCGAATTGCTCGACCTGGTCGGGTAGACCCGAGCGGATCGCGCCGGTTATCAGCGGGAACATCATCCCCGACAGCAACCCTCTCGTCTGCAGGTCGAGGCCCACCGTCACTCGCACGCCGCTGGCACTTGGCGCCAACGAGGCCTTGATGTGTCCAGCGATCTCCGAAGTCGAGATATAGACCACCATGTCGGTTGGCCGTGACGATAAGCGGACTTCACCTTTGCCGGCATATTCTTTGCCGGCCACGACTCGCCGTGAACAGGTAACCCGTGAGGTTGCCACCCTGGTCGAACTGCGGGTTGGTCACCTCGGTGATGCCGGCGATCGTTGCCCACGTATCGGGATCCTGCAGGCCGGCCCATGCGTCATCGAGATTCGACGCGGCGGACGTAACGGTGTGCGAGAACTGGGCTGAGGCCATGGCTGGGAATCGTAGCGGGATGTCAAAGATCCCGGACGATCTCCTTCAGGAGCTCAAGCGTGGCAGGTTCACAATGTTCCCACGTGGCGTTGGTTGTCACCACGACGCCCATGCCGATGTCATGCAGGATGATGGCTGCTGCAAAAAAGGTATCGGCCGAACCGGTGTGGCCACTGATGTTGTGTCCGGCAAACTGTTGGCGTCCCCAGCCGTAGCCGTTTTCGTGGACGGTGCGGATGACCCGGGGCATCAAAGTGCCTGAGCCCGATGAGAGGGCCTCCAGGTTGGCGTGCTGCCAGCGCAGGAAGCTCATAAACGACATGTGGATGTCGCCGGCCGGGGCAATCCAGGGTTCAAGTTGGTACGGACCGTCGGGCGCATGAGGAACGAGTTGCCCATCGATGAGTTGGTGGCCCCACGGATTGGCTGCTCGCCAGGACGCCGGCCAACCGAACCCGGCGGCCAGGTCGAGCCGCTCGAAGATCCGGCGCCGGACGGCCTCTTCCCAGCTCGATTGGGTCAGCAGATCTATCACCGTACCAACTACGGCATATCCGGCGTTCGAATACCGGGTCTGATTACCTGGTTCGGTGATGTCCCCGTGGGCAAGAACGAAATCGGTGAAAGCCCTCCGGTTCTCAACGGGGTCTTTGGGCAAGTCCGGCATGCCGACCAGCTCGTGCTCTTCCTCGAACGGGGGCAGACCAGCCGTGTGGTCGAGCAGCTGTCCGATCGACGCCGTCGTTGGGAGGTCGCAGACGTTACTGAGCGGCTCGTACCAGTTGATGAGCCCCTCTTCAACAAGCTGCGCTGCAACCGTGGCGGTGATGGCCTTGGCGCAGGATCCGAGGTGGAAGTGATCACCGCTGCGGATTGGTGTCGGGTCGATCAGGGACCGGACCCCCGAGGTAGCCAGGATCATCTCGCCGGTGAGGGTTACGATGCCAAGCGCGGCGCCGGGAGCTGCGCCGCTACGGACTAGCTCGTCGAGCAATCCCTGGTACTTGGATTCAGTTGCGAGCTTGACCATTCCATTGAGTGTATCGAAGCGGTGCCCAAGCCGAGGTCAATGTTGGGCCGCTGAGCACTAATGTGCCCACCTCATGGCCTTCAACAGTGTTCAGTACGCGATCCTCTTGACGGTCGTTTTCGCGCTGTATCGGGTCATGAAGCGGCGCGAACAGAACCTGCTACTTCTGGCAGCTTCCTACCTCTTCTATGGCTTTTGGGACTGGCGGTTCTTGTCGTTGCTTTGGATCTCAACCATCGTTGACTTCGTCGTCGGTAAACGTATGGGGACCTCAGACGATCCGGTCGTGCGAAAACGCCTGTTGATGACCTCTATGAGCGTCAACCTCGGCATCCTCGGCTTCTTCAAGTACTTCGGGTTCTTCGCCGAATCGGCTGGCGAGTTGCTGGCTGGGCTTGGCCTTGAAGCCGACTTTGCCACCCTGCGTATTGTGCTGCCGGTCGGAATCAGTTTTTACACCTTCCAGACCATGTCCTACACGATCGATATCTATCGGCGAGAGATCGAGCCGACGAACAACCTGCTCGGTTTTGCCGTCTTTGTGGCGTTTTTTCCGCAACTCGTGGCTGGGCCGATCGAGCGAGCCAAGCACCTACTGCCCCAGTTCCTCGCCGACCGGCCGAGGGTGGCGGCGAGCGAACTCGGGCTCAGGCCTACTGCTGATCTTCATCGGCCTCTTCAAGAAGGTCGTGATCGCCGACGCGCTTGCCCCGTACGTGCAGGAGGCGTTCGACGCAGCGGGTACCGCCGGATGGATGCAGCTACTCGTGGCGGTCTACGCGTTCAGTCTCCAGATCTACGGTGACTTCTCGGGGTACTCGTCGATCGCCCGAGGATCGGCGCGCTTGCTCGGCATCGACCTCATGGTCAATTTCAACCAACCGTACTTGTCACGCAACATCACGGACTTCTGGCGAACGTGGCACATTTCTCTGTCGACCTGGCTGCGCGACTACTTGTACATCCCGCTGGGTGGAAGTCGCGGTACGGCGGTGGCCACGCAGCGAAATCTGATGGTCACCATGCTCCTCGGAGGTCTCTGGCACGGAGCCGGCGTGGTCGTTTGTGGTGTGGGGCGGCCTACACGGTCTCTACCTGGCTGTTCATCGCCGATTTCGACATCGGTCTCCCAAGTCCGAAACGGACCCTCCCACCTGGCGTGATGTTCCGGCGATCGTGGCGACGTTTCACCTGGTCGCGTTGTCGTGGGTCTTTTTTCGGGCGGATTCCTTCACGCAGGCGTGGGATGTTCTGGTTGGCATTCTCGGGTTTCGGGCGGCGGATGGAATACCGTTTGCCGGCTTGGCGCTCCTCGTTCCAGCAGCTTTGGCTGTCCTCTTTATTGATCTCGTCCAACGTCGAACCGGCCGCCATGAAGGCCTCGTGACGATCCCGGCGTTCGCCAGAGGAGTGGTTTATGGTGCGTTCTTCATGGCCATCGTGCTGTTCTCCGGCCAAGAAGTTGTCCCCTTCCTGTACTTCCAATTCTGATGCGTCGTTCGCTCATCGTCGGGTTCTTGGTTGTCGTGGTTCTCTTGGAGGGCGCCGCCCGCCTGCTGGCGCCACACATCCCCGGCCAGCTGGTTTGGGATACCCAGTTCACCCAGGACAAGGCCGATCAGATCGCCGCGTCGGGCGAGGTCGATGTGGTCTACATCGGATCGTCGGTGGTCAATGCCGGGATTGACCCGAGCCTCGTCTCTGACAACAGCCGATTCGATTCGGGCTACAACGCAGCAATCCCGTCAACAACGCCGAGTACCTGGAAGATCTGGATGCGTGATCTCGGATATCCCGACCTGTGTCCGTCAGTAGTTGTGATCGGGATCTCGGTACGTGACTACAACGATCGAAACGTCGGGATCCCGTTCGACTTGAGGTCGTATCTCCCGTCGGCGGGTCGTCTCGAGCTCTACGGGCAGTTCACATCGGCATCGCTCGAAGAGCAGATTGGTCGGTATTCGGCCTTCGTTCGGATACGGTCACGGCTTCGTCAACCAGAAAAGGTTGCGAGGTTCCTGGTGACCGGAAGGGTACCCGGGTGGCCGGCGACCGTGCTCACACCCGACGGCCGCTACACGGGCTGGGACGACAATGAGTATGTTGACCCGAGTCCCGAGGGCATCGAACAGCTTACGACCAAGGTGTTCGTTGATTTTTCGGTGGGTGGCACCGAAGACCTCGCCGTGCGATCCATCATCGAAGACGCCCAATCCCTCGGTGATCGGGTTGTGATTGTGCGAATGCCGACCATGAACCAGGAGCTCGCTCCGTTGCTGCCGGCCGGCCGAGACGACCTCGACCGGTTTGAACATCAAGTAGAAATGCTCGGGGACGATTATGACGTTCCCGTTATCGTCTATCACGATATGGACGACGATAAAACGCTGTTTGGCGACCTCTATCACATGAACCTGGCAGGAACTACCGAGTTCTCGACACGACTGGGACGTGACCTCGATCGTTTGTTATCGGCCCCCGATAGCTCACGGTGTGGAACGAGACCCGCCACCCCGGACCTGGCCGTCCAGCCGTGACCCCCACCGAGTACCTCAGAGTCGTCGTTGACCGCGATCGGTTGGCGCTACTCGGGAGGGCTGCGCTTGGTCCTTTCTCGGTGGGCGAGTTCGCCGACTCGATTGGCGGTGACCGAAAGAAGCTATTGCTGGCGGCTGCCAAACTGCGAGAAGTTGGGCTGCTCAACCCCGACCACTCGCTCAACGCTGAGATCTTCGACGCACTGGGTGCGCAGCTTCCCGATGAGGAGCGGGCAGCCCCCGAGATTCTCCAAGGTGACTGGTCCGAGGATGAGATAAAGGTGCTCAACAGCTTTTTTCAGGGCACTCGCCTCATGGCAATTCCGACCAACTACACCAAGCGGCAAGTCATCCTGGAGCGGCTCGTTCAGACGTTTGAACCCGGGGTTCGGTATCCCGAGCGCCAGGTGTCCTTCATGCTTCAGCTCTACCACTCCGATTACGCGGCGTTGCGTCGGCACATGGTTGACGACGAGCTGTTGGCCCGGGCGGACGGGGTGTATTGGCGAATCGGCGGCCGATACCCGGGCGCCACCAAGTCAACTTGAAGGGGAGGCTATCCTGGTCTGATGGCTGGCTTAATGGCGTTTCACGCCCACCCTGATGACGAGACCACTTCAACCGGCGGAACCCTGGCGCGTTATGCCGACCGCGGCGAGGAGCTGGTGGTGGTCACCGCCACCGATGGCGCCGAGGGCGAGATCCACAACTACGAGAATCCCGACGACCTCAAACCGCAGTTGACCGAGATGCGCGCCGAGGAGCTGGCTGCCGCTCTCAAGCTGCTTGGCGTTCAGCATCATGAGTTTTTGGGCTATCGCGATTCCGGCATGATGGGAACTGAGTCGAATGCCCACGAACGATGCTTCTGGCAAGCGGACTTCATGGAAGCCACCGGCAGGTTGATCAAGCTCATTCGCAAGTATCAGCCCGAGGTCATGGTGATCTACGATCCGTTCGGTGGGTATGGTCATCCTGATCACATTCAGGTCCACCGGATTGGCCTGTCCGCCTACTGGGGGGCTTCGGATCTGGGACGATTCCCGCTCGCTGAAGGCGAAGAGCTGTGGCGACCATCGAAGTTGTATTGGTCAGCCTGGCCTCGCACCCGGGTGCAAGGCTTCGCAGAAGCCCGACTCGAAGCCGGACTCATCAACGAAGAAGAGTACGAGCAGCAACGCCATGGCGGAACGCCCGATGAGATGATCGATGCCTGGATCGACGTCAAGGACGTATTTGGACGCAAGGAGGACGCCTGGCGGGCGCACCGGACCCAGATCCCGGAGGACTGGTTCTTTTTTCAGGTTCCTGCCGATATCCGACCGACCGTCTTTGGGCTCGAATCATTTGTGCGGGTCTTTTCCGACGTAGAGGTCCAAAGCCCCGAGGATGACCTCTTCAACGGCCTCCGTTAGCGGCCGGGTTGGATGAACACGGTCGATCACTGGCGGAGCCAGCTGGAGGCGTGGGCGCTTCCCCAAGACCTGTTGGATGCAGTGCCGTGGAATCCCTATGAATGGCCGGCCGAACTCTTTTCCCGCCGCGATACGAGTGGTACGGACCAGCAACGCCCCGAGCGCCACACCAACGTAGTCATCCGCCGCTTCGAGCCAGGTTCTCTGATCGATATTGGCGCCGGGACTGGTGGTAGCTGCCTGCAGTTCGCTGCCGAAGGTATTTCCGTCACGGCAGTTGAACCCGATGCTGGCATGGCAGCCAAGCTGCGATCCCTGATTGCCGATCGAGATATCAACATCAAGGTTGTCGAGGCGTCCTGGCCCGGCGCAGCCGAATTAGTAGAGCCCGCCGACGTGGTGACCTGTTCGCATGTGATTCACAATGTTCCCGAGCCCGGACCATTCCTCAAGGCGATGCAGACGGTGGCCAGCAGAGCGGTGGTGATTCAAGAATTCGAAGTGCACCCCTGGGCACATCTCGGGCCGTTTTATCGGGAGCTTCACGGGCTTGACCGCCCGGTCGGCCCCACCGTCGACGATCTTGTCGCAGTAATCGCGGAGTCACTCGGGGTGGCGCCCACGGTGGAGCGATGGAATGGCGGCCGACCGATGTGGTTCGCAGATCGAGACGAGCTGATGACCTTCTACGGTCGCCGACTGCTGGTCCCTGACGATCGCCGCGCCGATCTCGAGGTGGCTCTCGGGCCGTTTATCGTCGAGCTCGGGAATGGCCAGGTTCAGCTTGAGGATCGTGAGAAAGCCCTGGCCACGATCTGGTGGCGGGTGTAGGGAGGGGATTGGTGGTCGGGGTCGGCTCACCACTAGCCTCCTCGTTCTTATGCTCCTCGTACGAGACGTTCGTATAGAAGCGGGTGTTCGGGTCCTTCTCGAAGACGTTTCATTCACTGTTCAGGCTGGCGACAAGGTCGGTTTGGTCGGGCGTAATGGCGCGGGCAAGACGACGCTCATGAAGACGCTCATCGGCAAAACGCAGCCGGCCGACGGGACGATCACCAAGACCGGCCGGGTCGGCTATTTCTCCCAGGAAGTGGCGCTCGACGAACTCGAATATCCTGAAATGACCGCATTGGAGCGGATCCTGACTGCCCGTGATGTCGGCGGTATGCAGCGCAATATCGAGCGGGCCAGGCAGAAGATCGAGCATTCGAGCGGCGACGCTCAACATCGAGCCATCGCTCATTTTGGGCGGCTCAACGACGAGTTCGAAGCCAAAGGTGGCTTCAAGCTTGAAGCTGGTGCCAAGGCGATCGCCTCGGCAATCGGTATCGAGAACGATGATCTCCCTCAGCCGGTCGCTTCGATGTCGGGTGGCCAGCGGCGCCGGGTCGAGCTGGCCAGGATCCTTTATTCGGAAACCGATGTGCTGCTCCTCGATGAACCGACCAACCACCTCGACCTCGACGCCAAATCCTGGCTCATGGACTATCTCGAGGCTTACAAGGGTGGGCTCTTCGTAGTGAGTCATGACTTGCCGCTCCTTGACCAGTCCATCACGTCGGTCCTGGCACTGGAGAACGGTCGCATCGAGGCGTACCGCGGCAACTACTCGCACTTTCTTGATGAGAGCGAAAAACGCCGCGTCCAGCGTGAGCGGGAACGAAAAACACAGCAAGCCAAGATTGATCAGCTTGAGACCACCATTCGTCGATTCAAGGGATCAACGGAAAAGATGGCCCGCAAGGCGAAGACGATGGAAACGCGGGCGGGTCGGCTCCGCCACGATCTGGTCGAAGTCTCATCTCGAGGAAAGTCCGTGAACGTCTCGTTCCCGCAGCCGGACCCGTCGGGCCGCACGCCCATCAAGGCAACGGGCCTGGCCAAGTCTTACGGCGACAACCTCGTGTTTCTTGACGTCGAAGTCGACACCAATCGGGGCGAACGCATCATCATCATGGGGCTCAATGGGGCCGGTAAGACCACATTGCTGCGGATCTCTGGCCGGGGTGGAATCAGCCGATCTTGGCGAAGTGGAACTCGGGTTGAAGACGACGCTTGGGTATTACGCCCAGGAGCATGAACAGATCAAAGCGGGCGTGGAAGTGATCGACCATATGCGGGAGGTCTCCGACCAGCCAGATCAGACCCTCCGTTCATTGTTGGGTCACTTCCTGCTGGCCGACAAAGTCGACCAGGACGCAGCGACCTTGTCAGGTGGGGAGAAGACCAAGCTGGCACTGGCGCAGCTGGTCGTATCTCGGCCCAATGTGCTGCTGCTGGACGAGCCAACCAACAACCTTGATCCTCAGGCCAAGGATGCCCTCCTCAGTGCGCTGAACGCCTATACGGGCACCATTATTCTGGTGTCGCATGATTCAGACTTTGTGGCAGATCTCGACCCGGACAAGGCGATCCTGATGCCTGAAGGGACGATGGCGTATTTCGACGAGTCGATGTTGGAGCTCGTAGCTCTGGCCTAGAGGGCGTTTGTGAACGAATCGAACCAGGTCTGACACACCTCATTGAATGGCTCACGATGAGCCTCGAGGGCAATGGCCAGCTCGGCCGTGGTAGTGCGAGCTTTATCGATCATCCACGGCGGATAGTTATAGAGCTTCTGATGTTCTAGGAATTCGTCCTCATCGTCGACGTAGACCTCGCCCGTGGCCTTGCGAACTACGTCGAGATCCAGATCGACCATTTCGATCCGATCGCCATTGATCGTTGGGGGAGTGATGATGTCGAGGAAGTGCGTGAGACGGTGCTCGCCGTTGAAGACCAGGGACCACCAGGCGTCAGATACCGAGCAGAACACCCAGGGCTGCTGCGTCGTAGTTATCGGTCCCGATCCCTTCTGCTGCTCAGATCCTGGCTCGCACCCGAGCCATAGGCCGTGTTTGTCCTCGCCCAACACGACGAGGTTTTCGTGGCGCCAATGGGCGATGTTGGGGTACTTAAAGAACTGCAAGCTCATCCGGTCGGCCATTCCGGTAACTTAGCGGGCGTGGATACTGAGGGGCTCGTTGCGTTTGTGGCATCGGAATTGGAAGGCCTGGCTGACCCAGAACGCGCCGCTCAAATGGCCGCGTATATGAAGACTGACATGCCCTTTTACGGGGTTACGTCACCCGAACGAAAGCTGGTTTTTCGAGAAGCGCGTAATCTGTTTCCCGTTGAAACTCCCGATGACTACGAGGCCGCCATCCTGGCTCTCTGGAGTCAACCGCAGCGCGAGGCCAAGTACGTGGGCCTCGGGTACGCAACGGAGCACCGCAAACAGATCGGCGTTGAATGGATGGGCCTCTACGAGAAGCTCATAGTGGAGGGGGCGTGGTGGGACTTCGTAGACGACGTGGCGGTACACGCAGTCGGCCGGGCCCTGCTTGGTCAGCGATCCGAAGTCACGCCGATCGTTCGCTCGTGGATCGATAGCGAAGACATGTGGCTGCGGCGAACCGCCATCATCTGTCAGGTTCGTCACAAATCCGAAACCGATGAAGCGCTCCTCTTCGACCATGCGCTCGCCTGCCTCCACGAGAAAGAGTTTTTTATTCGCAAGGCCATCGGATGGGCGCTGCGGGATTATTCATGGTTTGAACCCGAGGTGGTCCGGAGTTTTCTCCTGGAACACAAACATGAGATGTCCGGGCTGACCTACCGCGAAGGCGCCAAGCGCATTCCCGACATGCCGCCATACAAATGAAGCAGAGTGCCGGGATTCTCGCCTACCGGCATTCCGCCGGTGCCATCGAAGTGCTGATCGCGCACCCGGGTGGCCCGTTCTGGGCGAAGCGTGATGAGGGGGTATGGAGTATTCCCAAAGGCGAAGTCGAAGTCGGTGAAGACTTTCTGCTGGCGGCCCGACGAGAGTTTTCCGAGGAGCTAGGCGTCGCGTCGCCTGAGGGTCCGTACCTGGAGCTTGGTGCCATTACCCAAAAGGCCGGCAAAGAGGTCTTGGCCTGGGCGGTCGAGGCCGACGTGGACCCGGATGCGGTGTTATCGAATACTTTCACCATGGAGTGGCCTCCCCGGTCGGGCCGTCAGGCAGAGTTCCCCGAAATCGATCGAGTGGCCTGGGTGAGTCCCGACGAGGCCAGGGTGAGGCTCAACCCTGCCCAGGTAGAACTGGTCGAGCGTCTGCTGGATCAAGTCACAAAATGAGCTCAACCCGAACGTCGGCGACCCGGCAAAAATGAGAAGGGGAGAGGCCGTGTGGCCTCTCCCCGGTTCTCGATAGTTGCGTTGTCCTAGCTGCTGTATACCTTGGCGAGCGATTCGATCGCCTTGCCGAGAGTATCAATGTGCATGTTCAGACCGGTCTCGACCGCAGAGGCTGGGATAACCCCGCCGCTGATGGCTTCGAAGAACGCTCCGGCCGCACCACCGTAGGCACCGAGATCGAGCAGAGCTTGGTCAATCATCGCCTGGTCGCCAGAGATGGCTCCAACCGCGTAGTTGACGAAGAAGCCGATGTGCTGGCGCCACAGATCGAGGAAGGCAGCCTCATCGTCAGGGGCAATGCTCCCGATCAATTCGGACAGTTCGACGCTGTTTCCGTCCAACGCACCGGCGGCTGCCGCGAAGGCATCCGAGTCGAGTCCGGCGGCATAGGCCGTATCGACCGCGATACCGGCGAGGTAAACATGCTCTTCAAGGAGCGTCGAGAGGGTGGCGTACACCTGGGCGGCTTCCGAGTCGACAGAACCTTCCATGCCGGTGGCGGCGACTACCGCAGCGGCGATAGCTTTGGCTCCACCTTGGGCGCCAACGTGGTCGGCAGCCATGGTCAACCTGTCGAAGATGTCGGTGCTCCCGGCAACCGCAGCGTCGATGACGGCGATGACTGAATCAATGTGTCCGTTCAGAGCATTCTCAAGGTCGGCCGCTGGCAACTCGCCACCCGTGAGGGTCTCGAAGAATGCGCCGGCCGTGAACGTGTACGATCCAAGCGCTAGCTCGGCAGCTTCCTGCCCGGCGGTGTCGCCGGTGGCGCTGGCAGCTGCATAATCAACGAAGAATCCAATGTGAGCTCTCCATAGTTCCAAGAAGGCGTCGCGCTGGTCAGGGCTAACCGAACCGATCAGATCGGCGATCTCCACCGAGTTACCGTCGAGAACTCCGGCGGCTTGAACAAATCCGTCGGAATCGAGTCCGGCGGTCAAACCGGTGTTGATGGCGATACCAGCCAGATAGACATGCTCCTGGAGCAGGGTGGACAGTTCGACGTAGGTCTGAACTGCCGCATCTTCGATAGACCCCTCGAAGCCGATGGCTTCAACGATTCCGGCCGAAAGGGCTTTGGCGTTGCCGTTGTTGCCGACGGTCTCGGCGGCGACCTGGAGATCGGCGAAAGCATTGACGTCCATCTCCATGTCGGTCATATCCATCGTGGTGTCGGTCATGTCAGTCATGTCGGCCATCGTCGTGTCAGGCGTCGTGGCCTGGGCGACCGTTGTAGTAGTGGCCGGTTGGGCAGCAGGATCAGCTGATTCACCGGATGAGCATGCACCGAGCAATAGAGCTGCTGTAAGTGCAAAAGCGACGAGTTTGGGCGTTCTTTTCATGTTGGGTATTCCTCTTTCAGGGGCTTCGGTTATGTGCCAGATTCGACGCCGAGTTCACAGTGGTTCGGTTTAGTTTTGATTTCCTACCGGCACAGGCACGAGGGCACGCGACAACGTCCGCCGTCAAAACGACTAGGTTTCCGGTCTGTTCATGAGCAGGGAGCTTGAAGAAAATGCCAACCCCCCATATATCGGCCGAGAAGGGTGCCTTCGCCGAGGCGGTCCTTCTTCCCGGCGACCCCCTCCGGGCCAAGTACATCGCCGAGACTTTTTTCGAAGACGCGGTCCTCGTCAACGAGGTTCGCAACATGCTCGGGTACACGGGCACTTACAACGGAGCTCGTGTTTCGGTCATGGGCACGGGAATGGGTATACCTTCTGCGTCCATCTATGCCACCGAACTCGTGAATGAGTACGACGTGAAGCGGTTGATTCGAGTTGGAAGCTGCGGAGCGATCTCGACCGACGTGAAGATTCGTGACATTGTGATCGGGATTGGTGCCTGCACCGATTCGGTTGTCAACCGGGCTCGGTATGGCGGCTGGGATTTTGCTGCGACAGCCGACTTTGAGCTGGCCCGGGCGGCGGTCGATGCGGCAGAAGCGGCCGGGAAGAACGTACGGGTTGGCAACCTGCACTCGGCGGACCTCTTCTACAATCCCGTGGCCCACGTCTGGGACACCCTGGAGAAGATGAACGTGTTGGCTGTTGAAATGGAGGCAGCCGGCTTATACGGCGTCGCAGCCGAGCACGGCGCACGCGCGTTGACGATCGCCACGGTTTCTGATCATATTCGGACCGGCGAAGCGACTACCAGCGAAGAGCGCCAGACGACGTTCGGTGACATGGTCACCATCGCTCTGGATGCTCTGGCTCGAGACCGGGGCTAACGGCCGTTCCCGTCTAGAGGTCGGGTTTAGCCGACGGTCCAGGTGCCAAGCGACCGGATGAGATCGTCGATATTGCCGTCGCCCTTTTTGCTCTTGGCTTCGGCCAACTGTGCGTTCACGCCGTCGTCATAGGTGCCGCGCTCTTCGACGTTGCGCAGAATACCCAAAGGGGTCGGACCGGTCGGCGAGTGACTTAAGCGGCTCAGCGCGAACGCCATTGTCATGTTGGTTTGGTCGTGGATCAGAATGGCGGTCTCGTCCACAGCAGCTGCATCGACGATGGTTGCTTCTCCGTTGTGCATGACGACGGCTTTCTCCATGTCCTGGCCGAAGCGGATCGGCTTGCCATGTTCGAGATAGATCCGGTTGCTGTCGCGGTCTTCCTTGCCCGTGAGAGCTATGAAGGCCTTGTCGTTGAACACGTTGCAGTTCTGGTAGATCTCGATGAACGCTGATCCTTTGTGGGCATAGGCGGCTTCGAGCATCTCGCCGGTGTGCTTCGGATCCATGTCGAGCGTGCGCGCCACGAAGGTCGCTTCGGCACCGAGGGCCAGAGACATGGGATTGAACGGATAGTCGATGGAACCCATCGGAGACGACTTTGTCGTCTTGCCGACCTCGGACGTCGGTGAGTACTGACCTTTGGTCAGTCCGTAGATCTGGTTGTTGAACATGAGGATCTTGAGATTCACGTTGCGTCGAAGTGCGTGAATGAGATGGTTCCCGCCGATCGACATCATGTCGCCGTCGCCGCCGACCACCCACACCGACAGGTCGGGGCGAGCAGTGGCAAGCCCGGTCGCTACGGCCGGGGCGCGCCCGTGGATCGAATGCATGCCGTACGTGGACATGTAATACGGAAAACGAGCGGCACATCCGATGCCGGAGATGAACACCGCGTTCTCTCTGCGGATTCCTGAGGCGGCCATGAACTTCTGAACGGACGCCAGGATGGTGTAGTCGCCGCAGCCCGGGCACCAGCGCACCTCCTGGTCCGACTGGAAGTCGCCGCGGGTGTATTCAATGGTCGTCATTTAGATCATCTCCAAGAGCTTGGCTTCGATCTCGGTCACTTTGAACGGCAGCGCCGACACTTTGTTGAGCCCCACGGCATCGACGAGGTATTCGGCCCGTATCACCCGGACCAGTTGACCGCTGTTGAACTCGGGAATCAGGACCTTGTCGTAGGATCTCACGACCTCGCCGAGGTTGGCGGGGAACGGGTTGAGATGGCGAAGATGGGCGTGCGCAATCGGTTTGCCACTGTTCCGGACCCGACGCACCGCTGCCTTGATGACCGGCAGTGTCGACCCCCATCCGAGGACCAGCGTCGACGCCCCGTCCGGATCATCGACGGCCACCGGCGGGATGTCATTGGCGATGTTTGCCACCTTCCAGGCCCGGGTGTCGGTCATGAGTTGGTGGTTGGCGGGGTTGTAGGAAACGTTGCCACGGACGCTTCTTCCTTTTCAAGCCCGCCGATGCGGTGCTCGAGCCCCGGCGTCCCCGGTACCGCCCACTGGCGGGCGAACGTGTCGAGGGTTGCGGACGTACGGCAGGAAGTCGCCGTCGGGGCAGTTGGGGTGGTGGCGAATGAGACCTCGATCGGCGTCAGCGAGTCGACATCGGGCAGGCGCCACGGTTCTGATCCGGTTGCGCCACTAGTTGTCGGAGAGGAGGATGACGGGGGTCATGTAGGTCAGGGCGATTCGGACTGCCTCTATGGCTCACTCGATATGCGTCCGAGGGCGGCGGGCCGCGACATCGGCAGTGGCGACTCGCCGTGCCGTCCGTACATCGAGAAGAGCAGGTCTGATTGTTCCGGCTTGGTCGGCAGACCGGTCGATGGGCCGCCCTCGTTGGACGTTTATCACGATCAGCGGAACTCGGTCATCATCGCCAGTGACATCGCTTCGGACTTCAGGGCGAGGCCAGGACGACTCGCCGGTCACGGCTAGATGTCCGCCAAACGCTGCTCCGACGCTGGCGGAAATTGCCGCGATTTCGTCTTCGGCCTGAAAGGTCCGTACACCGAAGTTCTTGTGACGGGACAGTTCGTGGAGGATGTCCGACGCCGGTGTGATCGGATAGGACCCATAGAACAGGGGGAGATTGGCGGCCTTGGCTCCGGCGATGAGACCCCACGCCAGTGACAGGTTGCCCGAGATGGTCGTATATTCGCCAGCCGGAAGGTTGGCCGGTTTTACCGTGACGGCCGAGTTCTTGGTGGCTTCGGTCGTGAAGCCAAAGTTGTATCCGGCCTTGAGGGTGGCGATGTTGGCCTCGGCGACTTCGGGCTTCTTGCCGAACTTGGCGTTGATCCAGTCGACGGTTGGCTCGAGCGGACGACTGTACAGCCAGGCCATGAGTCCGAGCGCAAACATATTCTTGGACCGAAGGACGTCACGGCCGGAGACTCCGGTGTCCTTGACCGCCTCCTTCGTGAGCGATTCCATCGGGACTTCGATGACCTTGTACGTCGTTGAGCGACCCATCGGTTAGCGGGTTTTCCTTGTAACCGGCCTTGGCGAGGTTGCGCTCTTCAAAAGCTTCGGTGTTGATCACAATGGTGCCCATGGGGCGGAGGTCAGCCAGGTTCGACTTCAAAGCGGCCGGATTCATCGCCACCAGCACGTCTGGCTCGTCGCCGGCGGTCAGGATGTCGAAGTCGGCGATCTGGACCTGGAACGAGGACACGCCTGGCAGTGTGCCGGCCGGGGCGCGGATTTCGGCGGGGAAGCTCGGGAAGGTGGCGAGGTCGTTGCCAAAGGCGGCAGAAGCATCGGTGAACCGGTTGCCTGCCAGTTGCATACCGTCTCCAGAGTCGCCCGCGAACCGGATGATCACCTTGTCGAGTACTTCTGGGTCTGTATCTTCAATCGTGGTCGACACGATTCCGTCCTTTGGTCTGGCTACTTTTGGCACAGGATGGAGCAGGGAACCCTGCTTCTCCCAGAATGTGCCCCAATAGAGTACCCACTCTCACGATATGTCTGTTCATTACATCGGGGTCCAACGGCCAAACCTTTTGGGATTCTGTGTGGTGTGAAAACGAGTCTGGTGGCTCTTGTTAGTGACATGATGAGGAGCACCGTGAGAGCAGCAACCACAGATCAAGAGTTCCGCACGTATGTCCTCGAAGCCGAACCGGTCCTTCGACGGGCCCTGATTGCCGGGTTCGGACCCCAACGAGGCCGGGACGCGACCGCCGACGCGCTGGCTTATGCCTGGGAGCATTGGGACAAAGTCCGCGTCATGCAGAACCCGAACGGGTACCTATACCGGGTTGGCCAGACCTCCGCCCGCCGGTCACTTCGCCGGCCCCGACCGGTGTTCCCTGAACCCCCAGGTGACCGCCTCCCGCTGGTGGAGCCCGGTCTTCCCAAAGCACTCGAAAAGCTGAGCCCTCGCCAGCGCCAGGCCGTGACGCTTGTACATGGCTACGGCTGGACTCATAAGGAGGCGGCCGATCTCCTCGGGCTGTCGAGTTCGGCAGTCCAAAACCACGTTGAACGAGGCCTCACCAAGCTGCGAGCCTCGCTGAAAGCTTCGCTAGGGAGCGTTGACTATGTCTGATTTCGAAAACGACATTCGCAACTACATTGAGAGTTCGGCCAGTCCAGTCTCTGCCGATGAGGTTATGGGATCGGATCACGCGGCCCGTCGAGTGGCTCCTTCGACGCGTCGTGGGTTGGTTGTTGCGCTGGCGGCCGCGGCTGCAGTGCTCGCCGCCGTGGTCGGTGCTTCGTACTTCATCAATCAGGCTCCCGACCAGGTGGTGCCGATCGGGACGACCGCCACCACCGCTGAACCTGACCCGACATCAAGTTCAAGCATTCCATCGACTACGGAATCGGAATCGCCTTCGAGTACGACCCCATCGTCGGTGGCGATCCCGGTCTCCGACCTATTTGACGGCGAGGGCGCCCGTGATGCTCTGGTGTCCGCGTTTGTGGTGTGGGATTCTGCCTCGGCCCAATTGTGCGATTTACTGTTGGAGTCGTTTCCGCCACAGTGTGGCGGTCTGGCGGTAGTAATCGCCGATCCAGAGAACATCGACTCGGATTTGCTCGGCGAGACCCAACTCCAGGCAGCTCAAGGTGTGAGCTGGACTCCTAGCCCCGTTGAGGTTGAGGGCCGATTCGACGGCAATCGTTTTGTCGTCGGCGGGCCGCAAGCCGTGGCGCCGACAGAAGGAGAGCTAGCGATAGTCGACGCGTTTGTGGCGTTGGCAGGCTCTCCGAGTGCCGATACGGCTGGGGCAGTGGCCTTTGCGCCGGACGTGGCACTGGGCCTTGGTCCAGACATCGTCAAGACAGTGTCGAGGGATACCCTCGGGGATACCGCCACGTGGAGTCTCGAGGCCGAGTTCTTCCGAGCCTACGTCGGACCGTTCTCAGCATTGGACCTGGTCGAAGAGCCCTATGTGATCACGGTGGGTGCCCATCCCCACTGTGCCTCAGCTCCGGTGCCGCCCCCGCCCGGCTTTGAAAAGAACCGTCGATTGAGCATTCAGCCCGAGTCTCCCGAGAGCTGCCTGATGTGGTGGACGGTGGACTTCTTCCTCGATGAAGTCGGGGAGATCGCGGCGGTCACCCTGGACGTGTACGAGCCGTAGATCACCGATGCCGGCTCTCGCCCTGCCCGGCACGACGAAGAAGGATCCGACCCGCCAGTAGGATCCTTCTTTGTCATCTGTCCTACGGTATCCTTCCGGGTGCCCAAATCACCGTTCAGGAGACCAGTGCCCGCTATCACCAGGCTTGCCGGTTCGCTGCTCCTGGTCCTCGTGGTCGCCTGTTCCGGTGGGGCGGGCGACTCGACAACAACCTCGGTGGTGGCGGGTTCAGCCAGCACCACGACGCCGTCGGACTCAACGGTCGTCACGTCGACCACCGCGGCGGCAAGCTCTCTCGAAGTGACCGCCGAGGTGGTCTGCTACTCGTCGGGATCGGGTCCCGATCAGCACGACATAACGATTACGGTTACCGGCGATCCCGGCAACACCTATAACGGTGTGTTCGCCTGGGGCGGAGGTGGAGCCGAGCTGTTTGACGGAGTCTTTGACTCGTTGCCATCGCAATTCTCATTCTCGAAGACCATTGCAGGTCCTGGTCGGGTGGTGGTTTCGGACAATGTTGGCGGTCGGGTCGAGGTCCCGGTCCGGGCGGGGGTTTGTGAGACAGTTGTGCCCGACACGATTCTCGAGATTGAGGCATTCACGTTCTGCTTTGAAGGCGCCGAGCCGGTCGTCGAGTACACCGTTTCGGCTTCTCCGGGGATTGGCGCAGGCGGTGACGTCACTGTATTCGTGACCGCGATGAACGGTACCCTGATCTACGCCGAAACGTTCGATGGCCCCATGGCCGAGGGATCGGGTGGGATCGGGCTAGGGAGCCGTACCGGGCAGATCACGGTGAACGCAGTGACTTCGGGCGGTGAGTCGTCGCCGATCAGCGTTCAACCCATCCCCGACTGCGCCGAGGCACTGCGCATTGTCACTGCAGAAGCAACCTGTATTACGCGCGGACGCCTGGGAGTTGACGCTGGAGGCCGAGGGCGAACCCGGGATGGCGGGTAACTACTTCTACTCATGGGATGGCTCACTTGACGGTGAAGTCGGCGAGTTCCTCATCGGGCCGGATGGTTTCTGGGAAGAAGCGTTGTTCTGGCCCGGCAAAGTGAATGGGCAGGTTTCGCTCGCGTCGTTCGAGGGCGAGGGATTTGGGCCGGTTGACGTGGACTTGCTGGAGTGCGGCTAGCTCGGTGCTCGGAAGCCGATGATGTTGTGGTCTTCGAGTCGTTGACCGATCTCGAGGAGTCGGTCTTCTGACCACGGTGGGCCGATGATCTGCAGTGATGGCGGGGGATCACCCGGTCCGACCAGCGGTGCCGCCAGTGCGGGAAGTCCAGCATGGTTGACGAGCGCAGAGAACCACGAGAACACCTTGCGGTAGAAGTGGTCTTGGCCGTCGAAGGTCATCGTGTCCTCGCCAATGCGTTTCACTCGCGCCGGGACGGTTGGAGTGATGAGGACATCGACATGGTCGAACGTCTCCAAGAAGGTGTTGGTAAGGGCCGATCTCCAGCGGTTGGCGTCCACGATATCGTTCAAGGGGGTCTCAAGGGCCGCCCCAATACGCTCGGCGACGTCAGGGCCGTACTCCTTGGCAGGGTCGTTGTACCAGTCACCGTGCAAGGCGGCCACTTCGGCGGCCAGGGTCGGGCCGATCATGCCTGGCATCGAGAAGAACGGGTTGCGGATTTCGGTTACGGATGCGCCGATCCCTTCGAGTGATGCGATGGCGTGCTCAAAAGCGCGCCGGACGTCCGATTCCATCGGCGCACTCTCAACCCAGGGTTGGGGAACGCCTACCCGTAAGCCGCCCAGTCGCGAAATCGGCCGTGGAACCGCCACGGAGTCGGGCACCGACCAGGGATCCGCATCGTCGTAGCCGGCCAGCACCCGGTAGGTCGTCGCCAGGTCGCCGATGTTTCTTGCGAACGCTCCTACGGTGTCGAGTGATTCAATGAGCGGGAATACCCCGGTGATCGGCACCCGACCATGCGTTGACTTGAGACCGTAAATCCCGCATAGGCCAGCCGGTACCCGGATCGATCCACCCGTATCAGTGCCGAGTGCGACCGGGACGATTCCAGCGGCAACCGCCGCGGCACTTCCCCCGATGAGCCGCCCGGCGACGTCGCCTGGTTCCAGGGGTTCAGAACCGCCCCGTACCAGGGGTTCTCCGAGGAGAACCCGAACGCGAATTCGATGAAGCCCGGTTCGTCCGATGATCACCGCCCCGGCCGCCTCGAGGCGTTTGATTACCGTGGCGGAATCAGTGGCTTCATGCCGGTAGAACTTTGAACCGCACGTCGTGGTGTGGCCGGCGTGGTGGATGATGTCTTTGATGGCGATCGGAACGCCAGCCATCTGGCCCATGGCAGGTTTGATCTCGGCGGCCGAGTCATCGACCTCCATGAAAGCGTTTAGTTGGTTGGCGTGGGCCATTTCGATCGCTGCAGCAACTCCCGCCCGGGCCGGAGCCCCGGCGAGCACATCGGCGGCGATCGAGCGGGCGGTCACCAGGTCACCGTCCGGTTGTCCGGGAAGATGTTGATCCACGGGCGGCCCGGCGGAACCTCCAGGGTCGATCCGTCGGCGTTCGTCAGCACGAAAAGTTCGTCTGCCGAATCCCGCGACCACGTGCCCTCGACGACCTTGCCTCCGGAGAAGATCTGCACGAGACCGGTCCCGACGGCGTCCATGGCCGGAACTGCCGACCCGCTCGAGCCCGACGCGGTATAGCGACCGGCGTAGATCACGATCAACGTGTCCATCTCGATCGGCTCGGTGGTTTCGCCGTCCTCGGAGATCCAGTCGTGGGTGGTTTCGCCAATGTATCGCTCGTACCCGGAACCGTTCCATTTCCAGGTGATCTTCGTCACGGATGTCCAGTCGAAGAAGATCTCGGTAGCCGGTTCGGCGTCGGCAGGGAACTCGCCCCAGGTGAACATGTCAGGTGGCGGATTATCCGGGAACCCCCGCCGATCGGCTTCGGCCCGCACCAGGAGCGTATTCAAGTACAGGTTATGTGGCGCTCGCCGTGAGGATATGCGGAAGGATGGGCCGCGCACTTCGCCAAACCAGTCGACGTCGTAGTTGTTGATGACCGACTGCACCCACGGTTGCGCTCCTGAGATTACGAAAGTAGCGCCTAGGGGCTTCACCAGGGTGGGATCGGTCGGTCGGCCTGACCGGTTGGGCCCGACGTAGTTGCTGTCATCATCGTGGTACATGGCGATGAAGCGGGTCAAGCTTGCTTCCACCGGAAGCTCATAGACTGCCGCAGCGGTGTCGAGGCCCGATTGGGGTCGAGCGTTGGCATGGTTGTCGATCTTGATGGCGACGACCCGTCGATCAAGTTGATCCGGGTATTCGCTTTCCAGGCCGGTGAGTGGCGAACTCGGACCCGGTGGAATGGTGGTGGTCGTGGTTGACGTCGAAGTCGTGGTGGTCGCCGCCGCCACGGCCATGGTGGTTGAAGTGCTCGTGGTGGTGGTGGTTTCCTCCGCCTTGGACCCGCAGGCTGCGAATATCAGGGAGAGCACAATTATGAACGGGATGGTTCGTTTCATCTGCTGAGGGCTTTCGGTCGGGCGGCTACATCCGAGGTTGCGGTGGCGCATACGGATACGTTCTCGCCGTCACAGCACTCGGCTTGATTCAATCCGAACATCGCACAGGAGCCATCCAGGCAGGCCGCATGGCCGTGTAGGTAACCCATCTGGCCGTGGCACCATGCGCAGGTCATGAGTTATCGGTCATTTCTTGCTGTCCTTTTCGATACTTGGTTAGCGATTGGGGCCTCTATACACTCATCGTGCCCGCCATCGGACACACACCATCCCACATGAGAAATGAAAAAAGGGTGCTTTCGAGGCTCTTCGGTCGTCGATCAAAGGCCGAACTCAACGTTCCCGACCTCAACGATCTTACGGCTCATCTTGCTATCGACCTCGACGCTATATCAAGTCGTGCAGGTGAGCCAGCCTTTATGGCGCCGCCCGACGGTTCGGGACCGTACTACGGGTTTCGACTGATGCCGGAGGTAGCGGTCGATGGCTTTGTGCTCGGGGCGATCACCGATTTCCAACAGTTTCCTGGGCTCGAGTCGGGAGATGGCTTCGTTCAGGCACCGGACGGAAGCCGGGCCGGACTTGAATGGCGAATCAGTAATGAATCCTATCTACTCATGATGGCTCCGCCGACGGCCGAGCGGTGGGGCGTGTGGATGGCCGGCTTCACCGAACCGATGGACTCTCTGGCCTCCGCACGGACCAACTTGGCATCCATCAAGCCAGGACTCGAGGAGCGGTGGCGTAGCTGGCATGAGGCTCGTGCCGAGGGCCAGTTCGACGTCGCGCCCTAGCGGACCAACCCGATCTTTCCGAGCGGAAAATACCGGAGGCGCGCCCGCCAACACGTATCGATGGCGATCGGTCCGAGAGATCGACTGTCCATTGTTGAGAGTTCTCGCCGGTCGCCCAATGCCCACACATGGCCAGACGGGATCGTAATGGGATCGAACGGTGAGGTGAGCCCGATCGCCCATCGGTCGAGTTCCTGATTCCCGTCGACTGAGACCCGGCCTCCCTGAGCGAGGACGGTCTCGCCATCGAGGGCCACGATCCGCTTGATCATGAACATGCCGTCCGGCTCCTCGAACACGATGATTTCCCCCCGTTTTGGTGGTCGCTGGCTCCTGCTGGCCAGCAGAAAGTCACCGGGCAACAGGGTGGGCGTCATTGATTGCTGGGCTACTTCAAACCGTTTCAACACGCCGGTAACGGTAGTTCGTCAGGCGTGTAGTCTCGGTCGGACACTGCCAAAACGGAGGAGTTCATATGACAATCTTCAAACCGGCCACGACGGCTCACGCGCACTGTGATCTGTTCTGCGGCGTCTATGACCCGGCTCAGGCAAAGATCGAGGCGCTTTCGGTTCTCAAGTCGGCTCAGAAGTACCAGGACAGCGACGACGAGGTGTTTCGCGCCCGAGCGCTGGCCATCAAGGAAGAGCGGGCCGAGGTCTGCAAACACGATCTGATGGTCCTGTGGGCTGACTTCTTCGGTCCCGAGCATGTCGAGGCCTTCCCCCAGCTCCATGACTTGTTCTGGCGCGCAATTCGGGCGGCAGGTGCGGCCAAGAAATCTGTGGATCCTGCTGACGGCGAAAAGCTCGTGGCGCTCATCGACGAAATTTCCGAGATCTTCTGGCAGACGGACAAGGCCAAAGGGATGGGCGTCTACCCACCCGCCTAACCGACCTAGCTGGAACCCTGGGTTTAACCCAGGGTTCCAGCGCACGGTTTCCGCGTACTGTCGCCCTGAGAACAACCCTGGGTTCTAGCCTTCGCTAGGCCATGTCACGTTTGCGGAGCAGCCAGGTCGTGACTCCGATCGAGGCGGCCGCCAGGACGAGCGCCTTGGCTATGGCTCCGCCGACGCCGGGCGCAAGATTGGCAAGCAGATCGTCCACGCCCCGGGGGAGCCCATCGTTGAGGTCGGCGTAAGCGGTCAAGCCGATTCGCCAGATCGACGATGCAGCGGCGCCGTCAACCACACTGGTGATGATCCCTTCCCAAATAAGGATGTAGGCAAGCCCGATCAGCGTCGAGCGCGTGGCGAGTAATCCGACCGGCAGGAACACCGCCGAGTAGGCGATTGCCACGATGACCATGGCAACAAAGGCCGGCCAACCGATCATGTTGTCTCCGGTCGCCCTGGCCCCGAGCAGCCAGGCGAGCAGGATTCCGATCATGGAGACGGTGAAGACTGTCGCAATTGATGCGAGTAATGACGAAACGGCCACGACCCAGCGAGGGAGAGGTTTGACCAGCAGGAACGGCATGGTGTTCTCGGTCCGCTCGTCGCCGAGGGCCGCACCGGCGGTGATCAGCGTGGTGACCGGGAGCGCCACCGCTAAAAGCAGGCCGACGGTAACTTCGCCAAAGTTTCGTTCGGTGAGATCGAACGTGAGCATGAGGAGGGCATGAGCTGCGGTCGCAAAGACCAGGAATAGGGCGACTCGCCTCTGCATGAGACGGCGGAAAATGTTCGTAAAGATGGCCACGCCCGGCCTGATCACGGTTCTCATCGTCGATGAACCAGATAGCTGAACACACTTTCGAGTGACTCGTCTTCGGGCTGGATCCGGGTGACGATCACATCGTGTTGCTTGGCAAGGCGAGCGATCGCCCTCGCGAGTCCGGCCGGATCGGCCGCTTCCACGTGGATGGTGTCGCGCTCGAGTTTCACACCGGAGGCATAGGGTGTCCCGATCAGGGCTGCCGCCAGTATGCGGGGGTTGTCAGCGTCGATCCGGATGGTCTGCGGGATATCGGTCATCAGGGCTCGAAGCGATCGCACGTCGCCCGAAGCAGCCATCCGTCCATCGGTAATGGCGATGATTCGGTCGGCCATGCGCTCCACTTCGTGCAGGACATGGGATGAAACAATCACGGTATACCCGCGGCTCCCCAGAGTCTTGAAAAGGTCGATGAGGTGGGATCGCTGGACCGGGTCAGCACCGTTCAGGGGTTCATCGAGCAGCAGCACTCGGGGCTTGTGTACCAGCGCTGCCGCTACCTTGGTGCGTTGGCGCATCCCCTTTGAGAACCCACCAACCGGTCGGTCGGCGGCTCCCTGGAGGTCAACGAGATCAATCACTCGATCGGTATCCGCGTCAGGGTCTTCCACTCCGGCCAATACTGCATTGAACCGGACGAACTTGCGGGCGGTGAGGTGTTTGTAGACGGCCTCGTCTTCTGCGACGAAGCCGACCGCGGCTAGGGCCCGATAGTCGTCGTGCGGATCAATCCCTTCAATCGAGATGTGTCCTTCGGATGGCCGAACCAGTCCCGTGATCATTCGGAGCAGGGTGGTTTTGCCGGCACCGTTTGGACCGAGAAGGCCGGTCACGCCAGAGCCGAATTGGGCCGTGACTTCTGAAACAGCCACTTTCTGGCCGAACCATTTGGAGACGTTTTGGACGATCACGGTTGGTTGGCTGGGGGTGGTCATGGCAGCTTCCGATACTGGCCCCATACGATGAGCGCCGATACGGCAACCACGATTACGATGCACACCGCAGAAACCCAGGCGTCGAATCCGGCATCTTCCATGATCAGGAACCCGGCATTCGAGTCGAAGACCCAATCTCGAACGTAACGCGGATGTTGCTCGATGGCGAACAGGGCGGCGTATTTGGCGCCGGTGAAGTTAGCCGACCCCACGATTAGCCCGGCGACGTTGTTCGTGATGATGATGAATCCCAGATACAAACCAGACGCCAATCCCGACTTGCCCAGAAACGCCGAGATAGCGAACGCAATCGACCCGTGCGTTCCGATGTAGGCCAGCGCCACGACGGGGACCTTCCACAGTACGTCAAGGTTGGCACCCAGATAGGTGAAGAAGCCGTCGTCTGAGAGGCCGGCCAGCCCCAGGTGGAGGATGGCTTGCGGTACGAGGTAGAAGGTGAGCATCAAACTGACCAGGGCGGCGGTCTTGGCGAGGAGGTAGTCGACCATGCGGAGGGGACGGGACATATACACGGCCAGCACGCCGTTGACCCGATCTGGCACGAGTAGCAGCGGACCGGTCAGGGCAACAAAAAGTAATCCGAGTTGGCTCGTCAGATCGAAGTACTCGGCGTAGCTCGGGAGATCGGGGATCAGGTCGCCCGCGAACCAGGCAACCGCGATCACCACGAAGGTGATCATCAACATGAGGGCAATCAAGCCCCATGGCATAACTTTGGACCAGGCTCGCCGCCTCAGCCCGAGCGCCCGACGGTACCCGTCCTTGACGATGGCCCACATCGACGAGCGCAAGGTGCCACGCGGCCCCTCGTAGGGCCGGTAGCCCCGATCGACAATGATTGCTTCCTGGTTCATGTCGGCACCGGCGGAGGTAGATCAGGGCCAACGGCGAAAAAGGCTTCTTCGAGCGTGACCTGGGTTTCGGTCATCGAGCGAATACCGGAACCCGTCTCGGCGAAGGCGTCGCGAATCATTGTCGTTACGCCGTCCGCGTACGGAATGGACATTCTGAACCCGTTCACCGTTACCACAAGCCCGCGACTCCTCAGGATCTCGGCGGTAGATTGCGGGTCGTCAATGAGTTCAAGCTGAACGACGCCATGACTCCCCAGTCGGTCGAGGGGGCTATTGCGCTTAACGCGGCCGTTGTCGAGAAGCACAACCCAGTCGCATGTGCGTTCGATATCGCTGAGAATGTGCGTTGAGAAGATCACACTGATGTCGTAGTCGGCCAGACGGTTTACAAGCTCGAGCATCTGCTCTCGGCCTTCGGGATCGAGGCCCGCCGTTGGCTCGTCGAGGAACACAACCTTGGGATCGTGAACGATTGCCTGAGCAAGTTTGACCCGCTGGAACATGCCGGTGGAGAAGTCTTTGAGGTAGCGAAAGCGTTCTTCGCCGAGTCCGACCAGAGCCAACGACTCCGAAGCTCGACGCCTGGCGGCCTTGGCAGGAACCCCGGCCAATTCGGCGGCGTAGGCGACGAAGTCGGAAGCCGACTGGTCAACCGGGAGGCAGTCGCCCTCGGGCATGTAGCCAACCCGGGACCGGGCCTGGCGAACGTGAGTTCTTACATTCTCACCGAGAACCTCAACCTCGCCGGAGGTTGGCGTCAGCAGGCCAAGGAGGATTTTGATGAGCGTCGATTTTCCCGCCCCGTTCGCCCCGACCAGACCGATAGCACCGTCAGGTACCTCGAGCGTCACGTCGGTCAATGCCTGGATTTCCCCGTAGTCGTGGGTCAGGTTGTCTACGGAGAACAGGGTCATGAACGAGTAAAGCTACTCGGATCTGTGGATGAGCGAGCGAATCCGATCCACCGCCCGCTGGGCAGCAGGAACCTCAGGAGCGAGGACGGCTAGGCCGGCGGCAATGATGACAATGCCAGGAAGTACGGGAAGAGCCAGTGACGCGACGCCTACACCAGTAAGTGCGGTTCCGCCGACGATCCGCCCGAATCGTTTTGTTTGCATGACCTATTAGACGCAGGTTTGGGGGCTTAAGTTCCCCACGATTCAATCGTCTTCTGGCGCAACCAGTTCGGATCGACGAAACATCGGTTCCGGTTTGACGAGCGGCGACTTTGGCGTGACGACCGTGCGTACCCAACCCGCGTCGCGGACCGTGCCAGGCTGACCGAGCCAATGGTGAATGTCCTCGCTGGTAAATGGGAGGTACGGGTATAGGCCAGTCTTGATCCCGTTGATGGCTGACAGCGCCGTGTGGAGCACCGTGGCAGTGCGATCGAGGTCCTTTTTGGCCAGTTTCCATGGTTCCGTTGCATTGAGGTAGGCGTTCACCTCGGCGGCTGCTTCCATCATGGTTCGTAAGCCCGCCCGCAGTTCGACGCCTTCGATCTGGCGTCCGGCCGTGACCAGCGCCTCATCGATCGTGGCCAGAAGGCTTCTGTCCTGTTCGGTGAGTTGACCGGGTTGGGGGATGGTGCCGTCAAAGTTCTTCCAGGACATGTTGAGCACCCGGTTGACGAGGTTGCCCCACGTCGAGATCAATTCCTGGTTGATGGCCCGATCGAGTTCCGCTTCGGTCAGGTCGGTGTCGTTCTGTTCTGGCAGGTTCGACGCCAAGGCATATCGCAGGGCATCGGGTTCCATTCGATCCGTGTAATAGCCGATCGATCTGCCAACCCCGCGGCTAGCCGAGGCTTGCTCGCCCGAAAAGGTGATGTACTGATTCGCCGGTACATCGGTTGGCAGGTTGAGCCCGCCGTAGCCGAGGAGCATGGCCGGCCACATCACCGCGTGGAACGGGATGTTGTCTTTGCCGACGAAGTAGTAGGTCTCCGCGCTCGGGTCTTCCCACCAAAGGCGCCACGCCTCCGGAGCGCCGACCCGTTTTGACCACTCCTTCGAGGCGGACAGGTAGCCGATCACAGCCTCGAACCAAACGTAGATCCGCTTCTCCGGGCCGACGTTGTCGAGCGGTACCCGGATTCCCCAGTCGAGGTCCCGGGTGATCGCCCGGTCATGGAGTCCGTCGTTGACGAAGCTTTGTGCCCAGTTGATGACGTGGCGGCGCCATCCCTGGCGGGTCTCTAGCCATTCGGAAACGGGCTTTTGTAGGTCGGACAGCTTGAGGAAGTAGTGATCGGTCGATCGGACCTGGGGTGTGGTGCCGCTCAGTTTCGAGCGCGGGTCAATCAGGTCTTCGGGGTCGAGCGTTCGCCCACAGTTGTCGCACTGGTCACCCCGGGCGTCGGCGTATCCGCAGTGCGGGCAGGTCCCTTCGACATAACGATCGGGCAGGAAACGACCGGCGTCTTCGTCGTAGAACTGCTCGGTGGTCTTCTCCTCCATGTAGCCGTTCTCGACCAGTTTGAGGAAGACGTCCTGAGCAACGGCGGCATGGTTCTCGGTCCCGGTGGTTGTGTAGAGGTCCCAGGAGATGCCGACTTTCCGCCAGTGTTCGAGGAACTCTGTGTGGTACCGGTCGACAATTTCTTGAGGTGTTACCCCCTCGTCTTCGGCTCGAACGGTGATGGGGGTGCCGTGCACATCGCTTCCGGAGACCATGAGGACACGGTTTCCCGCGGTCCGGTGATAGCGGGCGAAGATGTCGGCAGGCAGGTAGGCACCGGCGAGGTGGCCGAGGTGGCGCGAGCCGCTGGCGTACGGCCAGGCAACTGCTACCAATATGTGTCGTGCTTCGCTCATAGTCGGAGAAGGGTAGCGCACCCGGCCCGCCGCGCTGAAGTCGATTCGGGGCGATCAGACTGACGTTTTGGCTGACTACGCTTCCGGTCGATGGCCATTGTTCTCTCGGCGTTTTCCTCTCTCGTGGCCGGTTGGTTCGCATTCGATCTCATTCGATCGGCCGCCACCAAACGACGACCCCACACTGCGGCCTATGCGGCAGGGATGACCATGTTTGCCGCCGCCACATTGGCTTCGTTTTTGTCTATCGCCTTCGGATGGACCGACGCGATCTACAAGACCTTTTATCTATTCGGCGGGGTGCTCAACGTTCCGTTCCTCGCCCTCGGATCCGTCTACCTGGTGGGTGGCGAGCGATGGGGTAAAGCAATGCTTGGCCTGCTGCTTCCATTTACGTTGATGGCCACACTGCTTGTTGTGCCGGCTGCCGTCGGGCCCATCCCCGATGAGATTCTCCCCAGGGGCAGTGAGATTTTTGCGTCCGGCGGAATCACCACCTTGGTGGCCATCGGATCTGGGATCGGCGCGTCGATTCTCATCGTGGCCGGGCTGATGTCGGTTTTTCGGTTTTGGCGACGTTCGAAGCCGCTTGTTGCAGGCAACCTCTTGATTGTCGGAGGGACCTTCGTCGCGGCCGCACAGCGGACGGTCGTCGATGCCACTGGCTCCCAGGAGCTATTCACGGCGACGCTGTTGACGGCGGTGAGCCTGATCTGGGCTGGCTACCGCTTGGCGGTGGGCAGACGGGCGACCATTATGGCCCCAGGGCCGATCGTCTAGGCAGGCTCAATGGTTGTGCAAGTCAGTAGATGAACGGGGTAGCGAATGAGTGAGATTCTCTTTTACGGGGCCGAGTGGTGCGGTGATTGTCGCCGGTCGAAAGCCTTCCTCGAAAAACACGACATCTCCTACACCTACGTCGACCTCGAGGAACACCCGGCACTTATTGAAGAAGTTCTTCGGCGCAACGACGGCCTGCGGTCAATTCCGACGATCGTGTTTCCCGACGGAAGTCATCTGACGGAACCAAGTGATCGGGAACTCGGTGCCAAATTAGGCCTGGCGGTTTAACGAGTCCCCTAAACCGCAGACGGATCATTGGAGCTCGGGCAACGAGTTGGTCGAGCTGTTCCTGACTCGAATACCATGACAACTGTGGGTCCGATAGCACCCGTCGTCTTTCGGTGGGATCATCGACTTCGGTGGCAGTGATCGGGATGTCCCGCCCGCCGACGTGCACGATGCCGTCCGGATCGGATCGTAGATTGGCGAGCCAGTCCCTGCGACCCCCGGTTCCGGTGATGTAGAAATGTCCGTCGACCCGAAACCACCAGATCTCGATACGTCTCGGCAATCTGGATCTTCGTCCGGTGGTCGTAAGGTCGATGGTCAGGTGCCTGGCCAGTTCGTCGGGAGACATTCCTCGACGGTAGTACCCGCTACGCTCCAGTTCCATGGAAATCGCTCCGAATGCCGGCCGTTTTGAACCGCTCAAACCGGCGCTTCGCGAACTATGGATGGGCTATGCCCGCTGGGAGACCGAGTATTACCCCAAGTTCGTCGGGCTTCAGATGGAGGACGTCCGGGTGGATTATTGCCGCATGCGCCTTCCCTGGAGAGACCCTCAGCTGATTCAACCCCAGGGGGTTATGCACGGCGGTGCCATCTCGTCGATGGTTGACACCGTGGTCGTCCCTGCGATTGCGTCGGCCTATCCGGAGCGTCGACGAATGGCCACGATCAACCTGGCCGTCAATTTCACCGGTCCCGTCGTGAAGTCAGACATCATCGGAGAAGGCTGGGTGACAAAACGGGGTCGGTCGATCGTCTACTGCCAGGTCGAGATTTTCAATGATCAGGCCGAACCAGTGGCGTTCGGGACGGTCGTCTACCGGATCGGTTCGCCAACTGAGGAGTTTCGCGACCTTGGCTGATCAGCCCGATGATCGGCTGGTTCTTGCCGCTCCGGATGGTTTCAACCTGGCGCGATCTCTCGGCTCGCTGAAAGCGTCCTTGTACCGGGGTCAGATTGAGTCGACGTTCTCGACGGTCATCAAGTCGAGTCGCACACCCGACGGGGTCGGGACCATCCGATTCGAACAGACTGGCTCCCAGATTGTCTGCACGATGTGGGGGCCCGGGTCGACGTGGTTGGGAGCCCGCGCCGAGACGATGTTGGGTTTCCATGACAATCCCGATTCGTTCCGTCCGCAGCATCGGACCGTTCGAGAATTGCAGAAGCGTTCGGCGGGAGCTCACTGGGGACGAACCGACCGTGTCATGGAAGCCTTGATCCCGGCAATCATCGGCCAAAAGGTGACCGCTCGTGGAGCCGTTCGGTCGATGCGCTCCCTCGCCCGCGCTCACGGCAATGCGGCGCCCGGTCCCCAGCAGACCTGGTTGCTTCCGACCAATGAGTGCCTCGCCGAGTTGCCCTATTACGAATACCACCGGTTTGATATCGAAAAGAAGCGGGCTGACACGATTCGGGGTGTGTCGTCGCGTCATGCGCGTCTCGAGCGGCTCACTACCGATCCCATTCCTGAGGCGTACCGGGTGCTTCAGGCGTTTCGGGGGGTCGGGCCGTGGACATCCGCCCTCGTGGCAGGGGTAGCGCTCGGAGATACCGATGCGGTTCCGGTTGGCGACTACCACCTTCCCAATACGGTCGCCTGGAATCTGGCCGGCGAGGAACGAGCCGACGATGCCCGCATGCTCGAGCTTCTTGAGCCGTACATGGGCGATCGGGGTCGGGTGATCCGCCTGTTGGAGGCTTCCGGAGTGAAAGCTCCCGCTTACGGACCCAAGAACTCGGTCAGGTCAATCCGAGGCCAGTGATGCCAACTTGAAGATGATGTCTGCCACAGCCGGTCCATCAGTGAGAGGGTCGACGATCGTGGCATGATCGGCTCCCTCGATGATGTTGTAGGAAGCATCGAAGTCGTTGGCGAGGAGTAGCGCTTCGAAATCGTCACTGAAGCCAAGCTGGACAACCTGGTCCCGATCGCCGTGCACCAGCACGAAGGGAATCTGCGCCGCCGTCGCAAGATACCCGTACGGGCCGCCCAGAGACCAGCTCTCGGGATCGGCTTGCAGCGTGGTTCCAAACCAACTCACCAGTAGCGGGCCGTACCGGTCGGCTTCGTAGGGGCCGGCCAACCCGACGAACCCGTTCAAGTTCAGGGCGGCAGCCGACCTGCACTTGTCTGATTCGAACGTCTCACCGGACAGCACGACTGCCGATGCCAGTTGAGCCCCTGCCGAGTAGCCAACCACGGTCAGCTGGGCTCCGCCCGATAGCTCGCTGGCTTCGGTGAGGGCACAGCGAATGTCTTCGTAGGACTGCGGGTACCCGCCCCCTCCGCCGCCGACGGTGTAGGTGGCGTTGTAAACGACCAGGCCCCTGGTGGCGAGAAGATGCGCGAAGTCTTCTACATCGATGCGCTCTCCTCCATACCAACCGCCGCCGTGGAACAGCACAACCGTCGGGAACTCCTCGTCGCCCATCGGTGTGAACACGTCTAGGTCCAGGCTGTCCGTGAAGGCCACGTTGCGGGTAACTCCGACGTCGTAGACGACCGGCGTCGTTGCCGAGCAGGCGACGAGGATCAGAGAGAGGGCGATGAGTCTTTTCATTCGTTCAAAGTTTCCAGAAGCAGGTGGGTGACGAGGTTCGTGGCGCTTCCCCAAGGACTCGCCAAATCCCGGACGACTTCTTCCGAGAGCAATTCGTCCGCACCACGGTAGTGATAACTCACCGCTTTGCGGACGCCCAGGTCCCCGGCGGCGATGACGTCGGGACGCGCCAGACACCGGGCGAGTAGCCATTCGGCTGACCAACGCCCGATGCCGCGTAGGTTGATGAGCTTCCGAATGACTTCGTCGTTGCCCAGTTGATCCAGGCCATCCAGTGCGCCTTCGGCAGCCGCCTGAGCGACCCCGACGATGTACTCGGACTTCCGAGTTGTGAACTGAAGTGACCGCAATGACGACGGCTCGACGCGGGCTAGCCGATCGGGCGAAGGGAACTGCCACACCACAGTGCCCAACAACGTGTGTGGGGTGCCGTATGCCTCGATGAGCCGCGATCGGGTGGTCGTCGCCCAGGTGAGGTTTACCTGCTGGGCGGTTATGGACGTGATCAGAGATTGGAACGGATCAGCTTGCAGGGGAGGCCGGAGACCGGGGTAACGATCTATCAATTGCGCGACGACCGGATCCGATCTACCCAGTTCAACGAGCGGGGTCCGGTCCAGCGATTCGGCCAGGCGCCACTTCAGGTCGTCGAGAGCGTTGGCTTCGGCAGTTCGGTCGGCGGCCTTGACCTCGATTGATCCGTCCGGAGTCTGGGTGGCGGCGTAGGCGTGCCCCTGGCTGTCGACTCGATAGAAGGTCCCATCGACCACCACATTGGCGAGGTCTACGCCCCAGCGCTCATAGCGGGCGACGCTGGCGGCAAGGTCAATCGCCTCGGCAGGGGTCCATTGCATTGATCAGATGAAGAGTCGGGTGAGCTTGGTCGTTTTGAGGTGCATAGCGGCACCCTCATCGATCAGCCAGGTCACCTTCTTGGCTCCGTCGGCGACCGACTTGGCGGGGAGCGGCTCGCCACCCTCCAGAATCGCCGCTAGCGCGGCTGCTTTCTCTGATCCTGACACCAGGAAGATGAGATGGTCGGCAGCATGCAGCAAAGGGATCGTGGCCGTGAGGCGCCATGAACTCTTCGACTCGACCCAATTGGCGACATACGCTTTCCCGTCATGTTCGAGCGCGTCAGTCCCGGGGAAGAGCGAGGCGGTGTGAGCGTCATCACCGATCCCGAGCAAAATGATGTGCGGTCCTGGACTGTCCCCGATCAGTTCCCTGAGCTGATCGCTATGAGCGGCCGCCGCAGCGTGGGGGTGTGCGTCGGTGTCGAAGGTTGGGAAATGAAACGCGGCCGGCGCATCGAGGTGGGTACGGGCGAGATTGGCGTTGGAATCTTCATGATCTGCCGGAACCCACCGCTCATCGGAGAGCCACACATCGACTCGATCCCACTCGAGGTCGGCGTCCGCGAGGTGCTGATACATGGCCTTTGGTGTAGAGCCACCGGCCAGCCCGAGGTTCACCCGTCCGGTTTCGTATCGGCGGATCTCCTCGGCGACGTAGCCGGCGGCGTATTTGGCGAGGGCGTCCGGCGTTGGCAATACGATCACATTCATGTGTGGGTCCTTGTTTGCTCTCTACCAATCTACGAGGAACGAGTAGGTCACCTGCGCAACCGTCCGAATGGGGTACCACTAAGGTCACATTGATGTCCGTTTACGCACCGTATCTCCGTGAACTCACTGGTCCCGGAGGGCGCTTCGAACTCGCTGAGGTCAGCATTCGTGGAGTGCGTCAGCTGGGATTCGTCGATCAGCCAGACCATCTGAGTTTTCTTATTGGGGTCGGCCAGGAACACGGCGACCGGGAGTTCCTGGTGCAGGGAGCCACTCGGTACACGTATGCCGCGGCGATGGAGCGAGCGTTACTTCTCGCCAGAGGTCTCGTTCAGCGGTTCGGTCTCGAAGGTGGTGACCGGATCGCCATCCTCGGTTCCAACGCGCCGGACTGGGTGGTGTCCTTTTGGGCCATCACGGCGATGGATGGCGTAGCGGTTCCCTTCAACGCTTGGTGGACCGCAGAAGAGTTGGCCTTCGGGATAGCTGACTCGGAGACGAGAGTTGTTCTCTGTGATGCTCGCCGAGCCGGGGCGGCCATTGAAGCGGGCATGGCGTCTGATCGGATTGTTGTGTGGGGCGAAGGGGAGATACCTTCAGGTGCTTTTCGGCTCGGCGATGTCCTTGCCGATCAGCCCCATGAGTACGGGCCGCACCGCGACAGGGACGAGCCGGCCGGTTTGTTCTATACGTCCGGGACGACTGGACGACCCAAGGCTTCGGCCAACAGCCATCGCAACATCATCGCCAATCTCATGAATGCTGCCGCGGTCTTTGGAGCGATCGGTAGACACAACAAAGCCTCCAATCAGCCGGACTCGACGCCGTCGAAATCTGGCGATCGGGACAAGAATCGAACCCAGGACATCGACTTAACGGTCATTCCTTTGTTTCACACCACGGCGCTTATGTCGACGATGATTCCCTACGTCTACGCCGGACATAAGTTGGTATTCATGCCGCCTGGTCGGTTTGACCCGCATGAGGCTGCCCGGGTGATCGAAGCGGAACAGGTCACTCGATTTGGTGGGGTGCCGACCATCGTGGCTCGCATCATTGATGAGCAGGCCTATGTCGATCGCGACTTTTCGTCGGTCAAGGCCATCTCTTACGGCGGGGCGCCATGCGCGCCAGCGCTACTCCGGCGCATCGAGCACGTTTTTCCTGGCTTGAAAGGGCGGGTGATCCAGGGCTACGGACTGACCGAGACTTCGCCGTTGCTGACACTCAATGTCGGCGATGACTATCACGACCATCCTGATTCGGTCGGTGTCGCCGTCCCTACGACCGAATTGAAGATCGCCGATCCTGAGGGGAACGCGTTGCCGGCCGGGTCAACGGGAGAGATATGGGCGAAGGGATCCAACATCATTTCCGGCTACTGGAACCGACCAGACGTCAACGCCGAAGCCTTTGTCGATGGATACTTTCGTACCGGCGATATCGGTTATCTGGATGAGCTGGGGTTCCTATACATCACGGATCGGGCCAAGGACGTCGTGATTCGAGGGGGTGAGAACATCTATTGCGTCGAGGTCGAGAACGTGTTGATCGCCCATCCGCAAGTCATTGACGTTGCCGTGATCGGGGTGCCGCATGAAGAACTCGGCGAGGAGGTCAAGGCTGTGGTTGTTGTCGAGGACGAGAGCGCCAGCCTGGCTGGCGAGCTCGAAGAATTTGTCCGTCGGCATCTGGCCGCGTTCAAGGTGCCGAGCCAGTGGGAGTTCCGCACCGATATGCTGCCAAGGAACGCGTCAGGCAAGGTCCTCAAGCCGGCATTGCGTGATGGTCACTCGGCGGTTTTTGCGGTTGGCGAAGAGAGCGACTCTGCCCTATGAATGTCGAAAACGTGACGGTGGACTGGGACGGCGGAACGGTGACCGGCCGCCTCATCAGGGCGGACAAGCAACCCGGGGTGCTGCTCGCTCACGGAGCCGGGACCGATCAGGACCACCACATGATGGTGGCGCTGCGAGATGGTCTAGCCGGTCTCGGCTATCCGGTCATGACGTTCAACTACGCCTACACCGAGCGCGGCAGCAAACGACCTGATCCACAAGCGAGGCTTTTGGCGGTTCACCAGGCGGCTCTGGACTGGTTCAAAGCAAATGTCACCGATCGGGTGGTCTTGATGGGCCGTTCCATGGGCGGACGGATGGGTACCTACCTGGCGGCCGAAGGAGTGGATGTTGAGGGCGTGATCCTGCATGCCTATCCGTTGCATCCGGCTGGTAGACCGGAGAAACTCCGGAAGGATCACCTGCCTGATGTCACCGTCCCCATGTTGTTTGTGGTCGGCACCAGAGACCCGTTGTCACAGATGGCCCTCTTTGATAAGTGGGTACGGCCGCTTCCCACAGTAGAAACGTTCGAAGTTCAAGACGGCGACCATTCCATGCGAGTCCGCAAAGCGTCGGGGCGGAACAACGAAGAAGCGCACGAAGAGATAATGGCCAGGATCGGCGAGTGGTTGACTGCTCGCTGACTAGGAAACGGGGTCAGTCGGCTTCGAGGGCTTTGACCTTGTTCAGTCGTCGCACGTAGCGTTCTTCTTTGATGAACCCGGCTTTGAGGAACGAGTCAAGAATCTCATAGGTGACCAGTTCACCTTGCGTGCGTGACCCAAAACAGATGACGTTGGCGTCGTCATGCTCGACCGCCTGATGGGCGGTGTAGGTATCGCACCCCATGAGGGCCCGAACCCCTTTAATCTTGTTAGCGGCGATGACCGCCCCGGCGCCCGATCCGCAAATGACCACACCCCGCTCGGCCCTCCCATCTTTCACAGCATTGGCAACTGCCGCCGCGAAGTCTGGGTAGTCGACCGATTCGGCCGAGTGGGTACCAAAGTCGGTAACGGCGTGGCCGGCTTCGGCAAGTCGCTTGGCGATTTTGTCTTTGAGGACGTAGCCGGCGTGATCGGCTCCGATTGCGATACGCACCAAAATCTCCTTCGCGGTTGAGGGTTACGTTAGTCGGCGTCCCTCTGGGGCTGTGCCACCTGTCAGTCTTCGGGTGACCCGGCCGAGTTCAGGTGGAGCGCATCACCAGTGTACGGATGAGCGTTGGCGACAGCTTCGTCGAGTTCGACTCCCAGACCCGGTGCGTCCGGGGGAAACGCATAGCCGTCCTCCCAAGCGATCGGCTTCTTGAGGATTTCGGCGTGGAATCCGCCCCACATTTCGATGCCCTCGAGGATCAGGAAGTTGGGGATGGTCGTCGCCAACTGAATGGCGGCCGCGGCAACCACCGGACCGCAATAGACGTGAGGGGCGATCTGAGCGTGGTAGGTCTCGCCGATCGCGGCGATCTTCTTGGCTTCGAGGATGCCTCCACAGCGCCCCAGGTTGGGCTGCAGGATGGTGGCAGCCTTCGCTCGGAGCACCGCCGCGAATTCGTGTTTCGAGGTCAGGCGTTCGCCCGTCGCCACCGGGATGGTCGTGGCCGCCGCCACCTGCGCCATGCCGTCCGGATGGTCGGGTGGGGTGGGTTCTTCGAACCACAGCGGGTCGAACCGCTCGAGGCGTCTGGCTAATCGGATGGCTCCCGCCGGGGTCATTTGTCCGTGCGTTCCGAACAGGAGGTCGCATCGGCTGCCGACGGCTTGGCGGACCGCTCCGAGGAGCGCTTCTGACCGGTCGAGGGCTTCGAGGCTGAGTTGGCGAGGATCAAATGCCGTGTAGGGGCCGGTCGGGTCGAACTTGATGGCCGTGAAACCAAGGTCTGCGTACTGGGCCGCCCGTTCGGCTGCCCGAGCGGGATCGGAGTAGGTGCCATCGTCGGCCCCGTCAAGAGTGTCGGGGTACAGGTACGTGTACGTCCGCAGTCGCTCCCGGACTTGGCCACCAAGCAGGTTGTAGACCGGTTGATTGGTTTCCTTTCCTACGATGTCCCAGCAGGCCATCTCGATGGCGCTCAGAACCGCACCCATGGAAATGTCGGGACGCTGGGTGTAGCCGGCCGAGTAGATGCGTCGCGATAGTGCTTCGATATCGAACGGGCTGGAGCCGATCACAAACCGCTGGCAGGTGTCGCCGATCATCGTGGCCACGGTCTTGGGTCCGAACGGTGCGCAATAGGCCTCACCGATGCCCGTCACCCCGTGGTCGGTGGTGAGCTTGACGAACACGAAGTAGGGACCGCCGAAGTGAGGCGGAGGGTTGGCGACGACGAACGTTTGGGCGTCGGAGATCTTCATAAGCGGGCCGGGCATCGCATCAGAAAACGATGACGTTGCGCAGTGCCGTTCCGGCTCTCGCTCCGTCGATGGCCTCGTTGATGTCGTCGAGGGCGAATTCGCCGGATACCAGTTCGTCGAGCTTCAGGCGACCTGCCCGGTACTCATCGATGAGGTGGGGAATATCGTTGGCAATCGTCGACGATCCCATCTTGGATCCAACGATGGACTGGGATCGGGTCGCCAGGTTTGCGGCCTCAGCGGGAACCATGACACCGTCGGCTGGCATACCGACCACGACGACCGTGCCGCCAGGCCGGATCATCTCGACGGCCTGCCCGATTACCGGTCCGATGCCGACGGTTACGAATGCGTAGTCGGCTCCCTGCCCGTTCGTAAGGTCCATGATTGCGTCGACGGCGTTGCCGGTGGACGAGTTGACGGTTGCCGTAGCTCCGAATGATTCGGCAACCGTGAGTTTGTCGTCGACGATGTCCACGGCGATAAGCGGACTCGCTCCGACGGACACCGCCCCCTGGATGGCGTTGAGCCCGACCCCTCCCATGCCAATCACGACGACGGAACTCCCTCCCGGCACGGATGCGGTTTTGGTCACCGCCCCGTAACCGGTGATGACGCCGCACGACAGCAGAGAAGCGACTGTCAGCGGTATGTCGGGCGGTAGCGCAACGACCTGGGATTGATCAACAGTGACGTACTCGGCGAAGCCGCCGGTATTCATTGCAGCCCAGACTGGCCCCGTCCGACCAAAGACGTGTGGTTCGGCGTCGAGGGCGAAGGTCCCCGAACACAAAAACGACTGGCCGCGTCGACAGAATGGGCAACTCCCACACCGACGAATCAAGGAAGCGGCCACTCGTTGTCCAATCAGGAGTTCCGAGACGCCCGGTCCAACCTCGGCAACCGTGCCGGCGATTTCATGGCCATAGAGGGCTGGCAATTCGCCACCCCATGCCCCGTCGATGTAATGCAGATCCGAATGGCAAACACCACATGCGGCCACCTTGACGGTGATCGATCCCGTAGTTGGCGGACTCAGCTCGAGGTCTTCCACCTCGAGAGCTCCTCCGAATTGGTAACAGACTGCGCCACGCATAGGTTCTGACGCTAGCGGTGCGCATACCGTGGAGGGTTAGAAACCGATGGCTTGTTTGATCCAATCGTCCGAGAGTTCCCCGAACCGGTCCGGAGCGCCGTCCAGGATGAATACGTGGATCATCTCGTTGGTGATCGGAATCGCCACCGATCCGAGTGAGCACGCTCCCAGCGGGGACACCGCCCCGGTCATTCCGGTAAAGGAAATACACACGTGGTCATGCGCATGCCAGACGGTTAGTGGACCACCGATGGCGGGGCCGGTGTCACCCAGTTCGTCCATCTGGAACATCGCTCCCACGAGAACCGGTCCCTCCGGTCCGGCGGCATAGACGAGGGTCTCGGGATAGGCCGGGTCCATGATGCGCCCGTCTTTCTTGAGGGCCGGGTTGTCGGCATGGAAGTCGAGTGTGGTGATCTGACCGATCTTGTAGCCCGCTTCGGCGGCAACTGCCGGGTCCTGGTACGGGGCCAACTCCTCAACCACCCGTTGGTGAAATTCGTCTGCGGCGAGTAGTTCACTGTCGGTCGGACTCCGATCTATCCCGTAGGGAAGTGCCACCGCTGGTGGTGGGGTTTCACCGTGGTGATGGCCCCCACCTGAGCTGAACGCACCCGCCCAGGATGAGATCGACAATGCAACTGTGACAATCACCAGGCTGGCTGTACCCGCTCGTGCCAGCCGAACGCCTGGCTCCGGCGAGAGGGCAGCAGCCAGGCCGATGAGCTCGGCCAGTTTGGTCAACATGGCAATCTGATCGGGCGCCGTGCCGCCGACTGTCGCGACTGCGAAAGCGGCCAACGAGCCACCCAGGAGCCCGGCGCTCCAGCGGCGCCATCGCCCGCCGGCTATCACAACTCGAATTCCGTATCCCATCGCGATTGCCGTCGCGAGGTAACCGAGCGTCAGACCGTTTGGTTCATGGCCGAACACGAGCCCGAAATGGGCCACCGAGCTGAATGCCATGGCCGCGACCGCCGTCTTGGGACCGGGACTGAGTTGGCTGAAGGACTCGTAAAGGTGCCCCCGGCGGGTGTCGGGGCGACCCGTCCGAGCCCACCAGAACACCAGCGCGGCGATCACCAGAGCCGCAGCTGCAGTCTGGTGCTCGTCGATGATTCGATACAGGGGGGAGATGAGGTACTGGTCAACGGGAACCATGAACGAGATCCTTTCGGGCGGGTAGGGCGGGAGGTGTGATCGAGAGTTTGAGGAGTCGCAGAACTGCGATCGGAGTGATGACCTGGGTGGCGATCACTACGGGTTCGAGAAGGCGCTGGTTCATAAAGATGGCCAGCACGAGATTGATGGCGGCCGTGACAAGAACCGTCCATTCGACGACGCGGATCAGGCGGCGCGACCACGTAGGGATACGGTCGATGCGCCGGATCGCCAGGATCAACCCCGCCGTAGCGAGGCCCGGTATCAGGAGCGCCAGCGGGTTGCCCAAGACCAGGCTCTCGAGTCCGCTGACGCCCAGCAGGGTTGCCTGAACGATCAGGATGATGCGGAGAAGCAGTTGGTGTGATGTCATGCCCGTACCTTCGGGTATGACGATTGGTCTCAGATTGGCGCTGGATTAGAGGTTGATGAGACTGTCGCGAGCATCGGCAAAGACACGATGATTCGCCCTCCCGGGTCGGCGTTTTCAGCCCGAATGGTGCCCTGGTGGGCCTCTGCTGTTGACCTGGCGATCGCGAGACCGAGGCCTGTTCCGTGCGGCGACCGGGCGGGATTGGCGCGATAGAAGCGATCGAACACCTTGTCGAGTTGGTCCGAGCGAAATCCCGGACCTTCGTCCTGTACGGTCAGTAGCGCCTCGTCGAGTATCCGTCCAAGGCCGAGCGTGATCGTGCCGGCACCATATCGGAGGGCGTTGTCGATCAGGATTCGGACGAGGCGTTCCAGGGCTGCTCCATCACCATTGATCGTCACCGTGTCCGTCACGGCTAGCTGAATCGGCCGACGAGCAGACGTGAGGTCGTGGGCCAAGCGAGCGAGCATACCGGTCAGGTCGACCGGTTCGGATCGGAGTGCCCGCTGTTCGTCGGCTCTGGCCAACGTGAGAAGGTCGTCGACCAAAATCGACATTCGCTCGGACTCAGCGACGATGTCGGCCGCGGCGTTTGTGATGTCGTTGGGTGCGGCGTCGGGCCGGGACATCAAGAACTCGGCGTTGGTTCGGATGGTCGTCATCGGTGAGCGCAGTTCATGCGAGGCGTCGGCGACGAACTGTTCCTGCCGGGTCACGCTTTCGTGCAGCTCCTTGCGGGCCGCCGCCAACCGGTCGAGCATGCGATTCAGACTTGAGGTCAGCGATCCGATCTCGTCGTCGCGGGTTGGTGGTGGAAGTCGGTCGGTTGCGGTGTCGGCGATTTCGTCGGCCGCCCGGGCGATGGCGCCCAGCGGTCGCAGAGCCCGGCCCGACGCAAACCACGCAGCCGCTCCGGCCGTAACCGTCGCGAAGATGGCTGCGATCCAAACGACGGCCCGCAGGCCGGCCAGTTGCTCATCGACGCCGTCGGTGCGTTCATACACGATCGCGACCCCGGACCGGTCGATCGCCTCGTTCGTCCAGGGGACGGCACTAGCGCGATATTCAATGGTTTCTGTTGTGATGAGTCCGGTGGTTGAACCGTCGGCGTTTGGGCTGTCGGCGAGTTGGACGAGTTCCGATTCGGCGGCAACTCTCGTGGTTGCTGAGATCACCTGTCGGTCTTCGTCGAGCAGGTAGAAATCGGCTTCCGGGAACATGACGGCTTCTGGTGGGCTGGTCGCGGCCAGGGCGGCGAGGGCGGTTGCCTGCGCAGTGACGCGTTTGGTCAGGTCATTGGGGGCTGACACGCGGACCAGCCACCCGATGGCGGCTCCGAACACGAAGATCGCGACAAACACGGCCGCCATGCTGCCAAGCGTGGAGCGAAGGCGAAGACTCATGATTCCTTCAGAACATATCCGGCGCCCCGCACGGTCTGGATGCAGTCGGCAGCATCCGGCAGTTTTTGCCGCAAATAGCGGACGTAGACATCGACCACATTGGAGGTCGTGAATGCGTCGAGGCCCCAAACGGCGTCGAGGATTTGGGCCCGGGACAGAACGATCCGGGGGTTTCGCATCAGGTACTCGAGCAGTCGAAATTCAAGGGCAGTTAGGGATGCGGCAGCACCGTTCACGCTGACTTCCATTGCTTCGACTTCCAGTCGGATTGGACCGTAGGCAAGAATCTCCGTCGTCTGGCTCGTTCTGAGCAGCCGGCGCATCCTGGCGAGCAACTCTGCTTGAGCGAACGGCTTGACCAGGTAATCGTCCGCCCCGGTGTCCAGGCCCGCTACTCGATCGGGAACGGAGGAGCGGGCGGTAAGCATCAGGATCGGTGTTTCGTCTCCAGCGGCCCGCATTCTCCGACAGACCTCGAGCCCGTCCAGTTTGGGCAGCATCAGGTCGAGAAGGATCAGGTCAGGGTTCACTCGCAGCGTCTCGGCCAGGGCGGCCTCACCGTCGGAAGCGACCGAAACGGTGTATCCCTCATAGGTCAGCAACCGCTGGAGAGCGGCGGCAATCTTGGGGTCATCGTCAACGACCAGGATGCGCATGCCAGGCATGATGGCATGTCGAGATGAGATCGCGATGAGAACCGCCTGCGCCCGAAACGTCCAGACAGTTGCGGCCCCGGACATACAATGCGCGGGTGACGCATGCGTTAGGGCTCGACGAGAAGATAAAAGTGACCGGCGGCGCCGTTCTCAACGGGGAAGTTGGCGTTCTTGGGGCGAAGAATGCCGTGCTCAAGGAGATGGTGGCGATGCTCATGGCGCCTGGTGTCCATCGCCTCACGAACGTGCCAGCAATCCTTGACGTTTCGATCATGGGCCAGGTGCTCGATCACATCGGAGCCTCATGCGAATTTGAGGGACACACGTTGACTGTGAACGTGCCGGAGGACTTGAACCCGGAGGCGCCACTTGAGCTGGTCAGAGCGATGCGGGCTTCGATCATTGTGCTGGGTCCTCTCCTTGCCCGAACCGGTCGGGCTCGAGTCGCCTTTCCCGGTGGGGATGACCTGGGGAGTCGTCCGATTGATTGGCATCTCGATTCGCTCCGACAGATGGGCGCCGAGTTCACGTTGGAGCACGGTGTCCTCACCGGGCGCGTAGACGGTCGACTCCAGGGCGCCACGCTCGATCTCGAATTTCCCTCGGTCGGCGCAACCGAAAACACCATTCTGGCGGCCGTATTGGCCGACGGTAAGACCATCATCAACAACGCCGCCCGTGAGCCAGAAATCCAGGACATTGCCACCCAATTGAACGCCATGGGAGCCAGCGTCGAGGGTGCCGGGTCCCACACCATCACGATCGATGGGGTTAGCGAGCTCCACCCCGTCGAGCATCACGTAATCGGGGACCGGCTCGAAGCCGGGACCTATGCGGTCGCCGGGGCAATCACCGGGGGAGAAGTAACGGTCCGCAACTGCGAGCCGGCCAACTTACGGATGGAACTGCGCAAACTGGAGGAAGCCGGTTGCGAGGTGGAACGTGGCGAGGACTTCTTCACGATCGCCGGCCCCAAGCGGGCAAAGGCGGTTGACTTCGCGACGTTGCCGTTCCCGGGTTTTCATACCGACATGCAGCCACAAATGGTGGCTCTGCTAGCCAGCGCAGAAGGCACGTCCATCGTCACGGAGAATCTGTATGACTCGCGGTTCCGGTATATCGGTGAACTGGCAAGAATGGGCGCCGACGTCACGACGGAATGGCAACATGCCGTAGTGCGGGGGGTTCCAGCGCTGTCAGGATGTCCGGTTCTCGCCTTCGATATTCGGGCGGGAGCCGCTCTGGTTCTCGCCGGTCTGGCGGCGGATGGGTTTACAACGATCAGCGACGTTTCACATATCGATCGAGGGTACGAAGATTTTGTCGGCAAGTTGGCTTCACTCGGAGCACAAATCGAACGCCTTGCTGGATAGGTTCGTTCGGCCCCTCATTTTTGTGCTCGCCTTTGCATCGCTCGGAGCGGCGCAGGATGTTGAGCCGTCCTCCGATGAATCTTTCACGACCGACCGTATCGAATTGGTGGCCGTCGACGACGTCACGGTTGGCTGGAATGGTCAGCACTATCCCGGTCGCTTCATTGTCGACGGTCGGACCAGCGGCCTCGTGATCATCAACGAGGTCGAACCAGAGCGTTACCTCGTCGGCATTCGGGAAGTACCTGCCGAGTGGCCTCTTGAATCACTCAAGGCACAGGCCGTAGCCGCCCGGACCTATCTGGCGTGGACGCTGAGCCGGGGACGGGCCGGAAGCGGTCTTACTTACGGCTTTGATATCTGCGCGACGACTGCCTGCCAGGTCTATCTGGGCGGCGGTGATCCTCGATGGGCCGATGCGGTGAGCCAGACGAACGGCGAGATCCTGATGTACGACGGCAAGCCGGCCCAGGCTTTGTATTCGTCCACGACGGGAGGGCGGACTCGTCATGTGGCCGACGTGTTCACGTCATCAGGTGGCCTTCCCTATCTCGTGGCCGTCGACTCTGCTGATGAAGACAGCCCTTTCGTCGAGTGGAGCTATGGCATTCCGATCGAACACATGACCGAGATATTGCAGGCGGCTGGGCTTGGCGGAGATGTCCTCTTCGATGTTCACGTCGTCGTTGCCCCGGATGGCCAGGGTCCGTCAATGGTGGAGATTCGGTCGTCCGCCGGCCTTCGGTCCGTAGACACTTGGACCTTCAGAACCACGATGAACCGGTGGGCCGAGAGGCTGTTTCCCGATGACTATCCCGCTCTCCGATCGAGTGGTCGACGATATCCGCAGGTGGTCTTGTCGCCAACCTTCGAGATCGAGCGCAAGCTCATCACCGAACCAGGAGCGTTTGATACTCCGCCTCAGCACGTCGAGTTTGTCATCACGGGGAACGGGTGGGGGCACCTGGTCGGCATGTCCCAGTTCGGTGCCAAAGCTCGCGCCGATGCCGGCGAGGACTATCAGGGCATTCTCAGCCACTACTACGTGGGGTTGTTTCCGACGTCGTTCGAATTCCCCGACCAGATCACCGTGGGTCTCGGTTGGAAACTTGATCGGGTCGACCTGGAAACGGGTCCGGTTGACGTGTATATCGACGGGAAATTGGCCATCTCGGAGGTCGAGGGCCCCTGGCGCATGGAATCGATCGGAGAGCGAGTCAAGGTCTCGCCACCGCCGGGATGGGATGTTCCCAAGACGCTGGCCGATGCTTCGATAGCGGTAAACCCGGGAGCCGAACTTGTATCGGTGGCCGGGTTCGTTGCTGAACCTGGCGAAGGGCGAATTGTCGTCTATCGGGGCGACAGGATCGTGGCGGTTACCCGTTGGACCGCTGTAGAACGGGGTCCGGTGCGTTTGTTCTGGCCAGTCGATCGAAGCGGTTCGCTCCGAGTGGTCGGCCAGTTGCGCTATTCGGACGGCACGACGGGCACCTTCAACTCGGTCTTGTCGGCTTCCTGAAGTACAATTGGGAAATAATCGACAGCTCTGGAAGGTTGTTTAGGGCGATATGACCGAAGTAACCATCAAAACCGCTTCTCGCGAGCCTCTCGAGGAAGTTGATATCGAACTTCTCAGCGAGACGCTCGAATACATCCGCCCGGCGCTGCAAGCCGATGGTGGTGACCTTGTGCTGCTCGGCGTCGAGGAAGGCGTCGTGAACCTGCAAATGGTCGGCGCGTGCGGTGGATGTCCGATGTCGATGATGACGCTCAAAGCCGGCATCGAACGGATCCTCCAGGATCGCGTACCGGGCGTTGTCTCGGTCGAAGCAACCGCCTGAGGTTCAACCGACCGCTTGGCGAGAAGCCCCTGACGAATTTGCCAGCCGGAGTGCTCTCGCGTGTGACCTTTTTAGGTCCTGCAGCCGATGACCCGAAAGCCGGGCGCACACCCACCCCCAATGCAGCGCTACATCATCACCGATGGACAGGTCAGCCAGCCCTGGAACGGCCTCAACCACCTCAACTGTTTCGCTCCCGAGGCCAAGAATTCCGTTGGAGAACTCCAGTCGGCGTGACGAGACAACGATCCCGGAGGGGCTCGTTTCAAGAACCCGTCCCCATCGGATTCGGCACCGGTCAAGCACTTCGAGGCCTGGCTCCAACAGCCCTGACCTCAGCAATCCCAGCCACGGATACACATTGAAGACGTGGTAAGCGTGCGTTGGGTCACCGCCGTGAACGCTGAATCCGTCGGACAATCCTGCCCAGCCTCGCCGTGGGTAGAAACGGTCCCGCATCGAGTTACCGAGAGCACTCACATCTACGGCCGAAGCGAGAGCGCTTCCCAGCCAATAGCCTTCCACCACCCCGCGGTCGAGGGGATCACCGATACCTGACTGAACGGCGATGAGGTGGAGGTAAGGCCACGCCCCTTCGAACGCCTGGGCGAGGGAAGCGAGGCCACCGTCGTCGACCCCCGCTTCCAAGTACTCGGCCAGCGGAGAACTCGAAGGCCCGCAATAGCCCTGTTGGTTGGGCGGCAGGGCGAAGCGCGCGAACACCAGAGGTCCCGAGGCAGGACTCGCGGCACCGACCGGATCGTTCATGTTGAAACAAGTGCCTTGGTGGGTCGGGCAACCGAAACCAAGGCGACTCCCAATGCAACCAGCACCAAGCCAAGCAGGCTCGGGATACCCGCCGCGCCGATCGAGCCGGATAGCACGGCGGTCACAATCGCCCCTCCCACCAGCACTGCGGTGACGTCAACTGCCCCGGCACGCGACAGGGCCGTCAGCCAGGTCAACACATAGGCCGACAGCAGCACTCCCGTGAGGATCACCCAGCCGATCTGGGCTGGGCCAAGCGCCGACCACAACACGGCTTGCCCTGAGGCGATTCCGTACATGATGAGCAGGACACCGCCGCCAGCCATTCTCGCCACACCGACAGTTCGGGGATTGAAGACCTCGAGCAGGCGTTTGTTGACGATTACCTCGATGGCCCACAACCAGGTCGCCACAAGCACCAACATCTCACCGGAACCCATCGAGAGATCGGTGAGGCCGCCCTGCACAACGGCTTGCCCACCAATCAGCAGTCCAATCGCCAATACATGTGGCCATCTAAGGCGTTCCCTCAGGAGCGGTACGGCCAGCAGCGCAACCCAGATCACGAGCGTCTTGTGGAGGAATCCGGCCTGCGTCGATGTCGCTCTGGACAGGCCCTCGAAGAACAACAAGAACGGTAATGCGCCGCCAATCAGCGCGACCACTCCCAACCCAACCCGATGTCGCGTTGCCGGCGCGGCCTCCGGAGGGCGTTCGTTGGGCTTCATCCTCCAAAAGACGACGATCAGGATCGCAGCCGCTATGAGGTTTTTGGCGGTGGTGTAGACCGCGGAACCGCCGGCTGTTTTCCACGCAAGCACTCCGAAACTGTTGACGTAGATCGCCAGGCCGCTGATCGTCGCGGTCGCCATGGCCCACTGAATTCCGCTCCTTCGAGTGTTCAACTGTCCTCCGTAGTTCCTTACCGGTCACAATGCCGCAGAATTGCCCCGTCGTCCTGAGGCGAATGTCACTAGCGACCGGTGAGTAGGACCCTTACCGTGTTCTCAGGCCACCAGGAGCGCACAGTGAAAAGGGCGATACTCGCTCCGACCGATCTTAATAACCTCATAGCGGTCCTTTCCGGGCGAGGATTTGAGGTCCTCGGACCCACACTTGACAGCGGGGTTGTAACGCTGAGTTCAATCGACTCGACGGCGGACCTTCCCGAGGGGATTCGTGATGAGCAGTCGCCGGGTCGGTACCACGCCAAAGGCACTAGCGATGGAGAACTCTTCGGATACGCCGTAGGCCCGACCAGCCTCAAACCGACCCTGTTTCCCGCCCGCCGACAAATGTGGGCCACCGAAAAGACCGAGCAAGGAATCATCTTTCGGTCTTCCGTTCCTGAGCCGAGGCCGATAGCGGTGATCGGGGCCCGTCCGTGCGATGCCGCCGCGATGGCGGTCCAGGATGAGGTACTTCTGGGTGGTGCATATATCGATACGGATTACGCCCGCCGACGGCGGGATCTCTTTCTTGTCGTAGTGAATTGCACCCGGCCAGCCTCGACCTGCTTTTGTGCTTCGATGGGCACCGGCCCGGCGGTTTCGGAAGGCTTTGATATTGCTCTGACTGAGCTGAAACTGGATGCGCGGCACTTCTTTGTGGCCGAATCCGGGTCAGAGCGCGGTCACGAGGTTCTCGACCAACTCCGACTGGACCCGGCAAACTCTGATGACGAAGAACTCGTCCGGGTCGCTCTTGAGGTCGCGGCCGACTCTATGGAGCGTACGTTGGACCCGCTCGACGCCTACTCCGTGTTGCGTGCCCAACCGGAACATCCCCACTGGAAGACGATTGCTGAGCGGTGCCTTACATGTGCCAATTGCACGATGGTCTGCCCGACCTGTTTCTGCGTGACACCCGAACCCTTGACGAGCCTCGGTGATGAATCTGCGGGCGAGGAGCGGCGCTGGGACTCCTGTTTCAGTCTCGATTATTCCTTTATGGGAGGCTCCCCGGTTCGGGAAACCGTCGAGTCCCGCTATCGCCAGTGGTTGACGCACAAGCTCTCGACCTGGTTCGACCAATTCGGAACGTCAGGGTGTGTCGGCTGCGGGCGTTGTATTACCTGGTGCCCGGTGGGCATCGATCTCACCGAGGAAGTCCGTCATCTGCGGGAGCCGGTCGATGCTTGACTTCGCAGCGCTGCCTACGGACGATCCCATGCTTCCTCGGCCGTTCCGGGTGATCCGGGTGCACCGCGAGACGAGCGACGTTACGACGCTGACCTTCGAACCTGCCGACGGTTCTCCCACGATCGCCTTTGGCCCGGCTCAGATGGGCATGGTTGGACTTCCCGGGCTCGGAGAGGTCCCCATCTCGTTTTCATCGGACCCCGCCGACCCAGCCCAACTTGCGATGACGATCAGGCGGGCGGGAGCGATCACCTCAGCCCTCGTCGACCTATCCGCCGGCGCCTTGGTCAGTATGCGAGGCCCGTACGGAACCGAGTGGCCGATGGAAGTAGCTGAGGGGCATCATCTAATCGTCGTGGCCGGTGGTCTCGGATTGGCTCCACTCCGCTCCGCAATCGTCACCGCGCTGCGTCGTGCCGATCGATACCGGTCGATCTCGCTTGTTTACGGAAGACGCGAAGTTTCAGAGGTGATCTTTGCGGATGATTTCGCAGCATGGGAGGAGAATCCGGCCATGTCGATACATCTGACTCTCGACCGTGCCGACCCGGATTGGTCCGGGCCCATCGGTTTGGTTACCTCCAGGCTGGACGCAGCACTTCTGGACCCAGCAAGCACCACAGCCATGGTCTGCGGGCCCGACGTCATGATGCATGCGGTAGGCGCAGACCTGACGCAACGCGGGGTCGATAGAGGCAAGATCTGGCTAACCATGGAGCGGAATATGAAGTGTGGCGTTGGCTTGTGCGGTCACTGCCAATTTGGGCCGCTTTTCATCTGCAAGGACGGCCCCGTTCTTGATTGGGCGACGGCCGGGCCCCTCTACCTGATCGCTGAGGTGTGAGATGGTGAAGCCGAGCTTGGCCGTTTGGAAGTTTGCCTCATGTGACGGATGTCAGCTGAGTCTCCTGGACCTCGAGGATGAGCTCCTTGCCGTCGCCGATGGTATCGATATCGCTCATTTTCCAGAAGCGACTACGGCTCATCGGGGCGGGCCATATGACGTCTCGCTCGTCGAGGGTTCGATTACGACACCGGCCGATCTCACGAGGATCCAAGAGATCCGAGCTCAGTCGGGGATGCTCGTCGCCATCGGCGCTTGTGCCACGACGGGAGGAATCCAAGCGCTGCGGAACCTGGCCGACGTCGATGAGTTCGTCCGAGTTGTCTATGCGCGACCGGCCTACATTCAGACGCTGGCCAATTCCACGGCGATCGCTGATCATGTCAAGGTCGACCTTGAGTTGGCGGGCTGCCCGATAAACAAGTATCAACTTTTGGAGGTAGTCCAGGCATTGCTGGTTGGGCGGAAGCCGACCCTCCCCACGTATTCGGTGTGCGTCGAGTGCAAAGAGCGTGGCACCTCATGTGTGATGGTGGCCGATGGAGTGGCGTGCCTTGGTCCGATTACGAGGGCAGGATGTGGGGCGATCTGCCCGGCCTTCGCCCGAGGATGTTACGGGTGCTTCGGACCGTCAGAGAGTCCCAACGTCGATTCCCTGGCGGCATGGTGGGATGAACTCGGTGTCGCCCGGCCCGACCTCGTTCGCGCTCTCCGAACATTCAACGTCAACGCCCCACAATTCAAGGAAGCGAGCACCCGATATGCACAAGAATGACACTCGTCGTTCATTCAACGTCACCGAATTGACGCGCGTCGAGGGCGAAGGTGCGCTGGATGTGATCGTGGAGGGCGACGAGATCATCGAATTGAAGTTTCGGATCTTTGAATCGCCGAGATTCTTTGAGGCGTTGCTCCGTGGGCGTCGGTTCGACGAAGTAACTGACATCACGGCCCGGATCTGCGGCATCTGTCCGGTCGCCTATCAGACGTCGTCTGCCAACGCGATCGAGGATGCGCTCGGCATCCAGGTTGGCGAACCGATCCGGGACCTTCGTCGAATGCTCTACTTCGGGGAATGGATCGAAAGCCATGGGCTGCATGTTTATCTTTTGCATGCTCCTGATTTTCTCGGATATCACGGAGGCGTCGAGCTCGCTCAAGATTCGCCAGATCTCGTGAAACGCGGTCTGCGCCTCAAAAGGGTTGGCAATCGGCTCATGGAGGTGATCGGGGGGCGAGAAATCCATCCGATAAACCCTCGGGTTGGCGGCTTCTGGAAAGCAATCGCCAAACGCGATTTGGACGAGATGGTTCCCGACCTCGAATGGGCCCTTGAAGCTGCGCTCGCCACGGTGGACTGGGTGGCCGGCTTTTCCTATCCGGACCTGGAGCCCGACTATGAATTTGTCGCCCTTCACGATCCCGATGAGTACGCCATCATCGGCGGAAGAATCCGGTCAAATCGTGGCATTGACATTCCCGTGCACGAATGGAGTGATGTGTTCGAAGAAGACCACATCGAATGGTCGAACGCGCTGGTCGCCCGGATCAAGGATCGTGGTTCGTATCATGTCGGTCCACTCGCTCGCTTCAACCTGAATTTCGAACAACTCCATCCGCTCGCCCGTGCGTCGGCCGAGCGTCATGGGCTCACGCCACCGGTTCTCAATCCGTTCAAGACGATCATGGTGCGTAGCGTTGAAATGGTCCACGCCGCGGCAACCTGTCTCGACCTGATCAGGCGCTATGAGTCGCCGGGTGCTCCATACGCTGAGGCACCGCTGCGCGAATCGGTTGGATATGGCGCATCTGAGGCTCCGCGTGGGCTGCTCTATCACCGATATGCCCTTGATGAGGAAGGGCTTGTGACCGACGCACAGATCGTGCCTCCCACCTCACAAAACCAACTTCAGATTGAGGCTGATCTGCGCCAACTCCTCGGCGGGATCCTTGATTTGGACGACAACACCATCCAGCACCATTTGGAACAGTCGATCCGGAACTATGACCCGTGCATTTCCTGCGCGACCCATTTCCTCACACTGAATCTGGAACGCCGATGAGGGATGACCGACCGCTGATCGTTGGAATCGGCAACCCTGATCGTGGTGACGACGCGATCGGCCTGGCGGTCGCCGAACGATTGGTAGACGACGGCACTGTGTTGCTGTCCAGCGGAGACCCGACAAATCTCATTGCAGCCTGGGAGCATCGGAATTGGGTGATCGTCATCGATGCCGTCCGCACCCAGCAGCTTCCTGGAACCGTCACGATTCTCGAACTGCTCGATGAGCCGATCCTTGGCGGTGTGGCACATTCGTCCCACTCGCTCGGTCCGCTCGAAGCCGTGCAAATTGGAGCTGCCCTTGGAACGCTTCCCGAGAGAGTCACCCTGGTGGGAATTGAAGCCAACTCGTTTGTCGTAGCGGGAGAAATGTCAGAGCCAGTGCGAGCGTCCATCGATCCGGCGATGCGAGCGGTGCGGTCCCTTATTGGGCAGGCCAGCGCGTCAAGTCCGCCCGCACACTGAAAGAAGGACAACCAAAATGTGCCTGCCAAGGATCGGACGAATCGGGAGCATCAGTGGCGATGATGTGACACGGGTCGCCGGTGTCGAGATCGACGGTGTGTCTCAGCAGGTCAGCCTCCTCTGCGTTCCGCATGCCCAGATTGGTGATGATGTATCGATTCACGCCGGATTTGCTCTCGCAGTACTGCCGCCTGCGGAGGCCCGCGCCACGATTGCATTGCTGGATGCCGTCAAGAAACCTGGCACGGTTCCATGGCCCACGGGTTAATCGTCCGTCAAGCGGCTCACAACCAGACGCGAGTGACCTAGGGTTACGGTGGTCCGATTACCCGGAGGTCACATGGCGCTCGCTGAATTCACCCAGGATGGTTCGGTTGGTCTGATTACGCTCAATCGCCCACCAGTCAACGCTCTTTCCGAAGAGCTCTCCGCCGATCTGACTGTGGCGATCGAGTTAGCCGAAGATCCCTCCGTGCGGGCCGTGGTCATCTACGGCGAACCCCACTTTGCAGCGGGAGCCGATATCAAGGGTTTTCAGGCGGCATTCGACGCAGGCGTCAAAGACGAACTCGCCACCACTCTGGCCACGGTGATTCGCCGACTTGAGCTGCTCAAGAAGCCAACGATCGCCGCCGTTCAGGGATTTGCCCTGGGAGGCGGGTTGGAACTCGCCCTCGGTGCCGATTTCCGTTACCTGGCCGACAACGCCCGGGTTGGTCAACCAGAGATTTTGCTTGGGATCATTCCCGGCGCCGGCGGTACCCAGCGATTGCCACGGGTAGTGGGCTTTCAGAAGGCAAAAGAGATGAATTTTTCCGGCCGCCAGGTCGGGGCCGAAGAAGCGCTGGCGATCGGCCTCGCCGACAAGGTGCTCCCGGTCGAAGAACTGCTCGAAGTCGCCCTCGCCGACGCGGCCGACTGGGCGACCAAGGCCACCTTGGGGCTGGCGGCAGTGAAGCGGGCGATGGGCGACGGCTGGGGTAGGCCGATAAACGAGGCCATGAAGGCCGAGTCAGATGCGTTTCAAGACGTGTTCTTCACCGAAGACGCCAAAGAGGGTGTGGCCGCCTTCATCGAAAAGCGCAAGGCTGACTTCACCGGCGAGTAGCCGGGCTGTTCAGAACCGATCGGCGAGGCGCTGCAGGTTCTTTTTCCAGATCAGACGGAGAACCGGCTCTGAAACGGGGCGGAACAGATTGCCCCCGAAGTACCACGGCATGTCGAGTTCCTCTGCCCAGGTGAAGCGGGTCCGGTCGTTGCCCAGGTCGGTGAGCCTGAAGATGCCTTCGCCTTTCACGACCCCTGAATGAGTCGCAATCATCGTATGGGGCGGTTCCCATACGGTGAAGGTGAGAACGTCGATGGTCTTTAGCGGCCCGACTTTCGTGAGCACCTCGATCACCGTCCCGACTCCGGTCTTCTGATCACTCCGATAGGTGAGGGAATCGGCGTCGGCCATCCACTCGACGTGGCTATCCAGGTTGGCGAGGTCAGCCCATACGGTGGCGATGGGGGCGTCGATATCAATGGAAACTTCTGTGGCCATGTGCTCAGCCTATCCGCGCTGCCTGGAAGCGGTAATCCACTCCGAGCTCACGCCTAGTTACGTCGCCCAGTCGTTCAGGCCCATGGACGTCTTGCGCGACTGTCTTCTGTGGACCTTCGAGAACGCCAATCGCTACCGGGGTTGGTATAGGGTGCCAGAGATACACTGACGGTCCGACCTTGGGTGGTCGGTTCGCCCGACCACGGCCTTCGGCCCGTTTGGGGGATGGAGGACGCAATGCCCCGAGATCCTAGATTTGATGTTCTCTTTGAGCCGGTCCGTATCGGGCCGGTCGTGGCGCCAAATCGCTTCTATCAGGTCCCGCACTGCACCGGCATGGGCTATCGACGCCCTCAGTCGTTGGCTGGGCTGCGAGGGGTAAAGGCCGAGGGTGGCTGGGGTACGGTGTGTACCGAGTACTGCTCGATCCATCCGTCGTCTGACGACGAGCCGTTTCCGTCTGCGTCGCTGTGGGACGATGGCGACGTCGGAGCACTAGCGCTGACCGTTGACAGTATTCACGAACACGGTGCCCTAGCCGGCGTTGAACTGTGGCACGGGGGTGCCGCCACCGCCAACCACTATTCGCGTGAAGTGCCACTCGGTACGCACAGCCGGCCCGCAGGAGTCTCGGACCCGGTTCAGACCCAGGCCATGGACAGAGCCGACATCAAAGAACTGAAACGATGGCACGTCGAGGCCGCTCGTCGTGCCCAACGGGCCGGCTTTGACATCGTGTATGTGTATGCGGCCCACTGGTATCTGCTGCACCAATTTCTCATGCCTTCGAATCGGCGGACCGATGAGTACGGCGGTTCACTCGAGAACCGGACCCGGTTGTTGCGAGAACTGATCGAGGAGACGAAAGAGGCCGTCGGAGACACCTGTGCCGTGGCGGTGCGCTTCTCGGCAAGCACGGGCGGTGACGATGACGATCAGATCACCACGGAACCGCGCGCCATGATCGAACTCCTGGCGGATCTACCCGATCTGTGGGACATCACCGTCCACGACTACACCTTTGAGATGGGGACCTCGCGCTTCGTTCCAGAAGCCGCCCTGGAATCGACGATGTCGTGGGTCAAAGGGATCACGGGAAAGCCGGTCGTAAGCGTCGGGCGGTTCACGTCTCCCGAAACGATGCTGCGACTCGTGCGCCAGGGGGTGGTCGACCTCATCGGCGCCGCCCGCCCTTCGATCGCCGACCCGTTCCTCCCGTTGAAGATCTCCGAGGGTCGTGAGGATGAGATCCGCGAATGTATCGGTTGCAACATTTGCTACACCGGCGACCAGACCGGTACTCCTATTCGCTGTACTCAGAATCCCACCATGGGCGAGGAGTGGCGCAAAGGCTGGCATCCGGAACGGATTCCAGCCAAAGGGTCGGACTCGTCGATCCTGGTTGTCGGCGGGGGTCCGGCGGGGCTTGAAGCCGCGGTGGCGCTTGGCAAGCGGGGTTATGACGTCACGCTGGCCGAAGCACGCAAGGAACTCGGCGGTCGGGTCACCCGCGAGTCGGGTTTGGCCGGGTTGGCCGAGTGGGCCCGGGTTCGCGACTATCGACTGCATCAGATCGGCAAACTGTCGAACGTCGAATTCTTCCTCGACAGCCGGGTCGACGAAGTCGACGTTCTTGAATTCGAAGCCGACCGGGTTGTGCTCGCTACGGGAGCCGAATGGCGCCACGATGGGTTGGGTCGATGGCATGACGAGCCGATTCCAGGATGGGAGAGCCCGACAGTGATCACGCCGGATGACATCATGGGAGGGATGATGCCGACCGGGCCGGTCGTCGTGTACGACGATGATCACTACTACATGGGTGGAGTCCTGGCAGAGACGCTGCGGAGGTCGGGTCTCGATGTCACCCTGGTTACCCCGGCCAATGAAGCCTCAACTTGGACCACCCGCACCGAGGAACAGCATCGAATCCAGGAACGCATCCTGAGCCTTGGCATCGAACTCGTCACCGGCACCTCCGTAGCCGCCGTTGGCTCGGATTCGGTGACGTTGGAGTGCATCTACACCGGACGCATCAGCGATGTGGCAGCCACCAACGTTGTGATGGTCACCTCACGGACACCCCGGGACGACTTGTATCACGCCCTGGTCGGTCGAGCTCAGATCGAGCGTATCGGCGACTGTCTTGCCCCAGGGACGATCGCCACTTCGGTGTATTCGGGCCACCGGTACGCCAGGGAACTCGACGAGGACCCGTCACAGCCCGTTTCCTTCCGGCGGGAACGCCCGACTGTCGAGACCCGGCGCGACCACTAGGAGTCGAATCCAACCCCGAACCGGTCGAGCAGTCGCAGCCACAGCCCCCGTTTGCCGCCGTGGCTATCGGAGGTCTGGATGGCTTTTCGGGTGATTTGAACGCCTGCCCAACGCAAGGGTTCAGGTGGAAATGGGAAGGGCTTCTTACGGACCATCTCGAGTTCGGTTCGCTCGGTTGTGGTTCCGAAGGCGAGATCCAGTGCGACTCTGGCTCCGAATCTGCTGGCAGCCACTCCCAGACCGGTGTACCCGGCGACCCAGGTGAGTCGCCCCTCGTGGGTCGTCCCCCAGGTCGCCGTGAACTGGGTAGTGGTTGCGATCGGTCCGCCCCAACGATGGCTAAAACGCAGTCCTTCGAGTTGCGGAAATGTTTCGAAGAAGTGCTCGGCGAGGACACTGTGCGTTGCGTCCTGCTGATCATGTCGCGGATCGAGTCCGTTGTTGAAGTGGTAGGTGGCGTCCCATCCACCCCAGAGAATCCGATCGTCTTCGGTGAGGCGGTAGTAGTGGAACTGATTGGAGGCGTCGCCGATTCCGTCGCGCTCTTTCCATCCGATCGAGGTCATCTGTTCCGAGCTGAGAGGCTCGGTCATGAGCACGTGGTCGTAGACGGGGATCACGTACCGCCGGGGACGCCGCACCGGACCCGGGTAGGCGTTCGTGGCCATGAGGACCCGCTCGGACCTGACCGCACCGTCCGGTGTAGTGAGGTCGATCTTTGTGCCATTTAGGGAAACCGCCAGGGCCGGCGTGTGTTCGAAGATGGTGGCACCGAGGGACTCTGCTGCACGGCGCAACCCCCAACACAGCCGACCAGGGTCGACCAGGGCCATATCGTTTCTGTGGAGGAGGCCACCGACGTAGGTTGCCGAATGCACCCGGGCCCGCATACTGTCAGTGTCGAGCAGTTCGACGTCGTAGCCATGCTCTTCATGGAGGTCCCTGCTGTGCTCTAATGCTTCGACCTGCCACGGTTCGGTCGCAACATCGACGGCGGGAGCACGTTGATAGTCGGCGACGATGCGATGTCGATCGATCGTTTCGCCGATTCCGTCGAGGTTTTCGCGGCCCATCCGAACGAGTGTCTTGATATCGTCCGGCCAGTGGGAGAGCCCGTTTTCGAGGCCGTGGGTGAGGGAACTGTCGCAAAACCCTCCGTTGCGCGAACTTGCACCAAATCCGCATCGCTCGGCCTCAAGAACGACCACCTTCAGCCCCGGCTGTTCTTCCAGGGCCTGGATGGCCGCCCACAGTCCGGTGAATCCTCCGCCGATCACGGTGAGGTCGGCGTCGACTGACCCGTTGAGGGTCGGCGCGGCCAGGGGAGCATCAGGACGGTCCGACCAGAAGACGGCCGGTTTGGATCCCTTGAGCGCTTGGCCGGCCCAGCCGGGGGTGGCGTCCACTACTGCCGGCTCATGGTTCGGTCGCGGTTCTATCAACCGCCGCCAGGATTCTCTGATAACCGGTGCAGCGGCAAAGGTTTCCGGACAAGCCGATCCGGATTTCCTCCTCCGTGGGAGAAGCGTTGCGGGTCAGGAGGGCCTGGGCCGACATGATCATGCCGGGCGTACAGAATCCGCATTGCACCCCGCCTTCTTCTAGGAGGTTGCGTTGCAGCGGATGCAGGTTGTCGCCATCGAGGATCCCTTCGACGGTTGTCACACGCCGCCCCTGGGCTTGAGCTGCCAGGTACGAACACGAGTTGACCGGTTGGTCGTCGATCAGCACCATGCAAGCGCCGCATTCGCAGTCGTCGCAGCCCTCTTTGGTGCCGGTCAGTCCTACTTCGGTGCGCAAAACGCTCAGCAGGCTCCGGTCCATCGCCGCATTGATCGGGTAGGGAACTCCGTTGACTTCCAATTCGTATGCTTCGCTCATCGGGCCGCTCCAATTCCCAGACTTCGATTGACGGGGACGCCGATCGGTTCGCCGCTGGCCCGGCGTGCCGCCGCGTCGAGTGCCCGCGCCGCCATCACGCCAATCGTGTGTCGCCGATATCGGTCGGATCCACGCAAGTCGCTGATCGGAACCGCTTGGTCAGACGCCATCGAGGCGATGACAATGGCGGCGTCGGCCGGGGCCAATCCCGCCATGGCTTCACTCGCGCCTACGAGTTCGGCGATGGTGGGGGCAACGGAGGTCATGGCCACCCGACCCGACGCGATGGTCCCATCTTCGGCCAACTCCACCCAAGCTGCCGCTCCGACGACGGCAATTTCCATGGCCCGGCGGTACTCGAGCCTCACGTAGGCGCTGCCGGACTTCAAAGGCGCCTGCGGAATGACGATGGACACGCAGAGTTCGTCGGGCTTGGCGCTGGTCTGGCCTGGTCCGGTCCACAATTCTGACAAGGCAACCTGTCTGGTGTTGCCGACGGAACGCAGTTCGACCTCGGCACCGAGCGTAAGGAGCGGTGCGCCCGTGTCCATGGCCGGCGATCCGTTCATAACGTTGCCACCAATGGTCCCGACGTTGCGGGTCGAGGGCGATCCGATCAACGCTGCTGCATCGGCCAATCCCGTAAGCTTTTCAACAATGAGTGGGTCGCTCATCAGGCGGCTGTGGGTTACACCCGCTCCGATGCGAACCTTGCCGTCGACGGACTCGATGGTCGATAGGGCAGGCACCCGGTCGATAGCTACCAGCGAGTCGGGCAGTGGCGATTTGCCCTGTCGGGCGCCCACCACCAGGTCGGTTCCACCGGCGATCGGTCGGGCCCCTGCGGCCAGCGCAGTCAGGACGTCGTCGATTGACTTGGCGATGGTGAGGCTCATTCTCCTTCCTCCTGAATCGCTTCCCAGACCCGTTCGGCAGTCATGGGCAAGAGCCGCACCGGCTTCCCGACCAGTTTGGCGATGGCGTTAGAAATGGCCGCGGCAGTGGCGACGTTGGGGGCTTCGGCAATCGGTTTCGATCCATTCGGTCCCATGTCCGGCGTATATACTTCGGCGAAGTGGATTGTGATGGGCGGTGCATCGGCCATCGTCTGCAGTTTGTATTCGAGTAGCCCGGCGTTTTTCTGTTTGGCATCGTCGCCGTAAACGGTTCGTTCCGTCAGTGCCTGACCGATGCCCATCAGGACCCCACCTTCGACCTGGCCAGATGCACCAACCTTGTTGATGATCACACCCGAGTCATGGGCCGTGTTCACTTCGAGCACTCGCACCACACCGGTATCCCGGTCGAGTCGGATCCGAACGGCATGACACGAAAACTGGGGTCCAGCCCATCCGTTCATGCCTTGGTCGCCAACACACGACACGGTGTTCGGGGCCTCGGGCGCCTCGGGTGGCGTGCCAGAACCGCGTCCCAGGAGCATTTCGCCGTCGGCGGCGATGGCGGCTAATTCGGTGATATCGACTGCTGATTCGGGAGATCCGGCCACGAAAGCTTTTCCGCCGTCGAGCACGATATCGTCGGGGGAGGCTTCCAGCTTGTTGGCGGCGAGCTGCTTGAGTTGGCCGGCGATCTGGCGGGCGGCTTCGACGGTGGCCCGTCCATTGTTCAAGAGGGTCTGGGAACCGGTGGCCCCGACGTCATACGGGCCAACGCTGGTGTCTTGGTAGACGATCTCGAAATCCTCAGGTGTCATGCCCAACTCGGCGGCCGCCAGGTAAGGCAGGGTCATGACGGATCCGGTGCCGCACTCCTGGGCGCCTGTGATGATGACTCCCTTGCCGTCGGAGTCGACCTTGATGTAGGCACCGGAGGCACCGGGGAAGGTGGGCCACCACCCGATAGCGACTCCGACGGCCTCGTCGTCGGCCAGATCGCCGTGGTAGGTGCTGGCCGCGACCGCTTCACGAATACATTCTTGGAGCCCGATTTCGTCATAGACCTGGCCGGTAACTCCGGTCGCTCCGGTGTCGACCGCGTTCAACTGGCGAAACGCCACGGGATCCATCCCGATGGCTTTGGCCAATTCGTCGGTGTGTGACTCCACGGCCCAGCAGGCCTGTGGGGCGGTAGGAGCTCGCACCGACCCTGATGGTTGGTGGTGGGTGTAGATGCTGGAGGCTTCGACGTGTACGTGATCGATTTTGTACGGACCCAGCGCATGCATGGCGGCCATGTGCGGGAAGAACGAAGCATCGGAACTGTAGGCACCGTTGTCGAGGAGCACCCGGGATCGGCGTCCGGCGATGGTTCCGTCGGCATTGAGGCCGGTGGTGATCTCGACAATCATGCCTTCCCGGCGACGATCAGGTGCCAGGAATTCCTCCTCTCGAGAGAACACCAATCGCACCGGGCGACGGGCGGCCTTCGCCAGTGCTGCGATGTGGGCTTCGTAGTGGAATCCGCATTTGCCGCCGAAGCCCCCACCGAGGTGCGGGACGATGATCCGTACCCGATTGGTTGGCAGTTCGAGGACTTCACAGACGCCATCGCGAGCCTGAAAGGGCACCTGGGTGGAGGACCAGATAGTGACCCGCTCGCCTTCCCACTGGGCGACGACTCCCCGCGGTTCGATGGGAACGGCATGCGAGGCATCAGCGACATAGCGGCTGGAGATGACCCGATCCGCCCCGGCGAGGGCTGCGTCGACATCGCCACGGGTGATCGATGTGAACGAGGCGACGTTCGCCTGGCGGGAGACGTCATCGTCGGCATCGTACGATTCCCAATTCTCGTGGACCAACGGAGTCTCTGGCTCGAGAGCGACTTCGATGTCGTTGATGACCGGAAGCTCTTCGTATTCGAACACGATCGCATCGAGTGCAGCCTGGGCTGCCCTGGCATCGATGGCGGCGACCGCCGCCACGACTTCGCCCTCGAAGCGAATGATCCCGTCGGAAAACAGCGTGCGATCGGCCACCGATCCATACCGAATGTCCGGAACGTCTGCCTGGGTGAGGACTGCGAACACGCCGGGAATCTGCCGGGCGGCGGTGACATCGAGCTTGGTGATCCGGGCGTGGGAGACACCCGGATACAGGAACTTGGCCGTGAGCATTCCGGTCAGGGTCAGGTCGGCGGCGTAACGGCCGGAGCCGGTGACCTTGTCGGGCCCGTCTGCTCTCATGAAGCGGGGGGATTCGGCTATGACCATTGAACGCTCGCCTCCAGGGTGGTGCCAGCCGATCCTAGTGGCGGGGAAACTCGTGGCTCGTTTGGGCGGACCACGTTAATTCGACCGGATGGTTGCCCTGCTCGTGGCAGAATTGGCCGATGGACGGGTCGCTCGATTTCACCAAACCAGACGAGCCGGAACCTACCGTTGATCTGCGGGAGTCGCTCACGAATTGGCTCGGATTCCAACGCCGGCAGTTCATCAGGAAGCTCCGCGACCTCGATCCAGCAGCCGCAGCAGCGCACGCCGTCCCGCCTTTGGATCTGTCGGTGCTCGGCCTCGTCCGGCACATGACCCAGATGGAGCACGTCTATCTGGCGTGGGGGCTCGGTGGTGGTGAACGCCACCTCGTGTACGGCGACGACGACTTCGCAGCCGGGTCGGCCGACACGTATCTTCAGGATGTTGCGCTCTATCTCGCAGAAATCGACAGAGCTGACGCGGCGATAGCCTCGCTCAACACCCTGGAATCGGCGGGACTCGGGCACGGCCGTCCGCTCGGTGCGACGCTCATCAAAATGGTTTCGGAATACTCATTGCACAATGGTCAAGCGCACGTGCTCCGCTACGCAGCGCTCGGCGAGATCATCAGATGATCGGGTCAACGAGCTAGGCGGAGTGCGCGTGTTGGTCAGTTGCTGGCAAGACCGAAGAACACAACCACTGCACGTCCGAGCCTGACCATGTCCTTATCGCCTAAGCGGCCGACGCGTTCACCGAGTTTGGAGCGGGGAATGGTCGTCACTTTGTCGACCATCAAGCTAGTGGCCTCTCGCAGGCCGTTGTGTTCGTCGGGCACGACAGGGAGTCGAATCAGTGGTGCTTCGGTCGGGTCAGTGGTGAAGGTGCAGACGGTCACCGAGTCGGTAGCGTTGAAGCGATCATCCTGGATAATGACCACCGGGCGAGGTTTGCCGGAATACCCACTCCCGCCCGAGGCGGTCCAGATTTCTGCGCGCCTCACTCGTCGTCGAGGCTAAGCGCGTCGATGAACGCCTGGTCGTCCGAGGCGTAATCACTAGAGGCCACCGCGACGGCTTGGCGGTGCGCCTCGGCGGCGAAGCCCGGAGCGCGGACGTCGGTCACCCATAATTGGATTGGTCGCATTCCCTTCGCTCTCATTCGCTTCCGGTAGTTACCCACCCGTCGCGAAACGGACGGATCATTTTGTGGTGTAGCCATCCAGCAATGTTACATGTAACGCGGTGGCTTGTGAACCCCTGTGTGGGCCAAACCTTGAGCAAACGCTGAGCAAACGCTGAGCAAACCGGTTTCCCTGGACGTTCAACCACACGCTCAGCCTGCCGGGTCTGGATCAAACGCTCCTCTTAGTGCCTCGATCTGGCTGCGGTGGAAGTCCTGCACAACCGGGGCGCTACCCATGTCGAACCCGTGGTAGGCACCCTCGACGACCTTCAATTCACACGGCACGCCAGCCGCCTGCAGTCGTCGGGCATACGCGACGTCTTCGTCGTGAAACAGGTCCAGCGTGCCGACTCCGATCCACGCTGGCGGCAGGCCAGAGAGGTCCTCTGCGCGGGATGGTGCCGCCTGTGGGTGCACGTCATCACCCGTGGCACCAGCCAGGTATGAAGACCAGCCAAAGCGGTTGCAGGTCTGGTTCCACAGCTTGACTGGTATGTCGTCCAGGTCGGTTCGCTGGGCGGTGCGGTCGTCGATCATCGGGTAGATCAGCATTTGGAAGACTGGTTTGACCCCCATCTCATCTCGAGCGCGAAGTGCCAGTCCTGCAGCCAGGCCACCACCCGCGCTCCCGCCCCCGACGGCGATGCGATTCGTGTCCACATCGGGTTGATCGGCCAACCAGGCCAGCGCAGCAGCACAGTCGTCCATTGCTGCCGGGAACGGGTGTTTGGGGGCGAGGCGGTATTCGACGAAGGCCATCGCCACATCCAGGGGGCTATACCGCTCGTGGGTCAAGGAGAACTCCGAGACGGCGGTCCCGACCACCATGCCGCCGCCGTGTATCCACAGCAGCGCCGGGGCGGGTGTGCGCCCGGACGGCGGCCCAACGAAGTACAAATCGGCGGTTTCGCTGATCGACACTTTGCGTGCCTTTGGGCTGATGAAGCGCTTCTGGAACGCCTCCAGGGTGCGGAAGAAGGGCAGCGTTCGGGGAAGGCCGATGGACGGCGGATAGAACCGTGCCTTGGTGAGATCGGGGTGGTAAGTCGCCATGGTGGGATGCTACCGGTCAGCCTTTGGAAATTTCTTGACGACCGCTGGCAAACCGACGAGCGGCACCTTTCGAACCGACACGAACGCTCCGACGTCTGCGGTCACGATCCGAGGAACTTCACGATCTCGGTGGTGAGGGTGTGGTCGTCGACTCCGTGCCATTCTCCGGGCAGTACTTTCAGTGTGCTGTCGGGGATGGCGTGTTCGAGTCGTTGTGCAGCTTCGAGGAGTTCGTCGGCAGTGTGGTCGCTAGCGAGCAGGAGCGTAGGCACGAGTACCTTGGCGAAACGTTCGGGGTTCGTGCCTGGCAAGAACGTGAGTTCGTGGACGATGGTTCGGGTGTTGTGGAGATCTTCGGCACTTGGGGGAGGGAAGTCGGCAAGTATCTCGGCCGGGATGCCGACGATTTCGCGGTGGAACCAGTCGCGGGCGTCGGCGACATCCTGGTCGAGGAGGCGTTGTGCTTCGCTCCGGGTCGCGAAGTCAGGGTCGGTGTCGGTGTTGAGAGGGGGTTCGAGTAGTGCGAGGCGTCGGATGGGGACGCCGCCGATCGAGGCCAGCATCGCGAGGGTTGCTCCTGAGGAAAAGCCGTAAACATCGGCGGGTTCCCCAGCGAGGTTGATGATGGCGGTGAGGTCGTCGAATTCTCGTTCGACGGTGTAGGACCCATTGTCGGAGCTTTTCCCAGTGCCGCGCCGGTCGTAGGTGAACACGGTGAAGTGTTCGGCGAGGGCACCGGGGAGTGCGGGTTGAGGCGTGGCTACGCGCGAGGTTGCCACGGAGTGGACGATAATGAGCGGGGACCCGGATCCTTGCCTGCTCCAAGAAATCTCGGTTCCGTCCGCGGAGGTGATCGTTCCGGTCTCCATTTGCTTCCTTATGATTGTTGGCTCAGGATCGCCTGCTTCGTGTTCATTGGGCTCTTGGCCTCCAGAGCATCACCACGATTGGCACGCCTCGGCTTTGGCTGGCTAACCACCACCGGTGTAGTAGATCTCGGTGACCAAACCAGTGCTTAGGTCAAGCACAAAATCATACGGGGTATCCGCATTCGAGATGCTGCAAACGTCGCGGCCTTCGAGAACCACACAATCCACGGTGTCAAAGGGGCCAATCCGAATCACATCTTCTAGTTCTTGGCTCGTGATCGTGGGAGCGAGTGCGGCCACCGCTGCGACGTCACCGCTGTTGAGGGCTTGGCGGAACAGTTCACCAAGCTGCGCGGCCGAAAGCGGACTCGATGCCTCCGGTGTGGTGGTCGTCGTTGTTTCAGCGGCAGGTGATTCGGGAGCTGTGGTTGTCTCGCTTCCCTCGCTGGATCCGGTGCTCGAACACGCTGTGAAGGCTATGACGGCGAACAGTAAGAGTGAAGAAAGGCGTTTCATGGTGTGTCTCCCTGGGCGAACCCGGGACTTTATCAGACCAATCACTGAAAGCTTCGGAGGTGGGGGCCAGTTCCTGAGGGCTGCGCCAGACGCAATCGGTTTGACGGCGACGAGAGTTCTACCCGGAGCGCGGCTTGGTCCCGCGTTCGGTTGCGGCGCTACCCACGTCCCGCTGACCGGAGGTCAGACCCGTTCTCGCTCGAGGGCACAGTACCCAGGCAGTCGCGGCCGCCCCTATCGGAAACCAGATCCAGGCAAGGTCGCCGGGGCCGTTCGGCGCCGTCTGTGGTTGCAACGGCCGGATTCGCAGTAGGCGGTAGCCCGCGGTTGCCTCGGCTAGGGCCTCGTCGCCGATGCGGTGAGGGTGCAGGCCGAACAGGTGCGCCGCGAATCCTGAATCGATGAGCACGCTTCGCATGAGCGCCACCCGCTGGGGATCGTCCGAAACGTCCGCCACTGCGACCTCCCAACGGCCATCGGGAAGCCACACCGCGGTCTGGGGGGAAGCGAGAAGATTGCGGTACCAGTCGGTACGTTGCCCGAACGCGGCAACACAGTAGAGGTCGTCACCGACGATGGTGTAGTTGACCGGTGTGCGGTAGCTTGTCCCGCTCTTTCGCCCGGTGTGCTCGACGACCAGTAGCCGTCCGAAGCCACGGGGCCATACGTCCGCCAAGCCTCCGAGGCCGAGTCGCCACAACAGCACCATTCCCCGATTCATCTGGTGGAAGGCGCGACGGAGGAGCTGGAGCGCTTCGGGTTCCATCACTCGCCGGTACCGGGCAGCTTGCCCCGGCCGGTCTGAAGTGGGTGGGCGGGCCATGTCCGGAGCCTAGTGGGGCTGGGTGATAGCCATCCCGGTCTGGAGTGGTCGCGATGTGGGACAATTCTCATCACATGTTGTACCTCGATCACGCTGCCACCACGCCCATGCGGCCCGCCGTATGGGAAGCAATGGAGCCCTTCGTCGCCGAAACGTTCGGCAATTCCTCCGGCTCGCACGGGGTATCAAGGCGCGCCAAGAACGCACTCGAAGAAGCTCGCGAAGTGCTCGCTGGCCTGATCGGGGCCCGCCCCCAGGAGATTGTGTTCACTTCGGGTGGAACCGAAGCCGACAACCTGGCCATCAAGGGTCCGGCGTTGTCGGCGAGCAAGGGTGGCGTAGTGACGACCGCCATCGAACATGAAGCTGTTCTCGAGTCAGCCCGCTTCCTCGCTGGGCTGGGTCGCTCCGTCGTTGAAGTGCCCCCGGAGCCATCAGGATCGGTTGATCCGGATCGTTTCGCCGCCGCCGTTTCCACCGACACGGTGGTGGCGTCAGTGATGACGGCCAATAACGAGACGGGGGCAGTGCTGCCCGTCGCCGCCATCGCTCAAGCCGTTCGTTCGGTCGCTCCGCAAGTGGCCAGCCACACCGATGCCGTTCAGGCCTTCAACTCGGAAGACATCAACGTCGATGAACTCGGAGTCGATCTACTGTCGCTTGCCGCCCACAAGTTCGGCGGTCCGCGCGGGGTTGGACTGCTGTACGTTCGAGCGGGGACTGCTTTAGAGCCAGTTCTGCATGGTGGTGGCCAGGAGCTCGGCATGCGGTCCGGTACCCACAACGTGATGGGTGCAGTCGGCATGGCAGTTGCGGCCCAGATAGCCGTTCTTGATCGGAGTCATTTCCGCGCCAGGGTCGGCCCCGAACGTGATGCGTTTGAAGCACGACTTGGTGAACTACTCGGAGCTGTGCCGACGATTGACGGCGAACGGCTTCCGCAGCACGCTCATTTGCGGTTCCCGAACAAGATCAACGAAACGATGCTCATCCAACTCGATCAGGGCGGTGTGGCTGGGTCGGCGGGGTCGGCATGCCAGTCAGGCGCAGTAACACCGTCGCATGTGCTGACCGCCATGGGCATGTCGGCCAGCGCGGCGGCCGAGTGTCTGCGGTTCTCGTTTGGATGGACAACCGAACCAGGTGACGGGTTGCGGGGCGCCGAGCTGGTTGCCGGGGTTATCCGATGAAGGTGCTCGTCGCGATGTCGGGCGGAGTCGACTCGTCGGTGGCGGCGGCCATGATGGTCGAAGCCGGCCATGAGGTCATCGGGGTCACCCTCAAGCTGTGGGAAGGGCCCGGGGGAGCGATGCCGACCGCCGGGTGTTGCACGGTTTCCGATTCTGAGGACGCTCGCCGGGTGGCTGCTCAACTCGATATTCCTTACTACGTGCTCAACTACACCGACCGGTTCAAGGTGGGGGTGGTCGACCGATTCCTCGACGATTATTTGCATGGCCGGACCCCCAATCCGTGTATCGAATGCAACCGGACCGTGAAGTTCGACCATTTGCTCGACCAGGCGGTGGAGTTCAGCTGCGACCTGGTAGTGACGGGCCACTACGCCCAGAACACCTATCGGGACGGATTCTGGCGGCTGGGTAGGGGAGCCGACGCAGACAAGGATCAGTCGTACGTTTTGGCGATGCTCGGCCAGCGAGAACTGGAGCAGGTGCAGTTTCCGGTTGGTGTTCAGACGAAGGCCGAAACCCGGGAGATCGCCGCAGGGTTGGGATTACGGACGGCCGCCAAACCCGACAGCCAGGACATCTGTTTCGTTGGCGACGGCGATTATCGCGACTTCGTCCGCAAACATTCTGATGAGGCGGAGCGCCCCGGCGTTCTGGTCGATACGGCCGGCAAGGTGGTCGGCGAGCACCAGGGCATCATCAACTTCACCGTCGGCCAGCGCAAAGGCCTCGGGGTAACGTTCGGCGAGCCCCGGTATGTGGTTGAAGTCAAGCCCGAATCGTCAACGGTGGTGATCGGTCAACGATCCGACCTGGCAGTCCGCTCGATCGTTCTGGATCAGGTCACCTGGGTGACCGGCGACCCGCCCGATCGTCCTGCTGTCGCCGTGCAATATCGCGCCCACGGTGAAGCCAACCCGGCGGTGTTCGCAATGGAGGACGATCAGGTGCTCGTGCATTTCGATCGCACCCAGTACGGCATCGCGGTTGGGCAGACCGCCGCGCTCTACGACGGCGATGAGGTCGTCGGGTCCGGCATCATCGTCGCCTAACCCCCTTGGTCGAGGGCGCATCCGGGCTCAAATAATCGAAAGCAGACTCGTTCCGCCCGACCTAGCCTGGAGCGCTATGACCGTACGAGTACAGCACTTCGCCGGCGCCATAACTGACGGTGCGATCCACGAGGCATACAACGCCTACGACAACGAAATGTTGCATGAGGAAGATCCGACGTTCGCCCGTCGGCCCGTCGGCGACACGGCGGTGATGCTTGCCCAATCCCCATCTCACGAGCGAAGGCCCCGTTGGTTCCTGATGGTTGGTGCTGCCATGATCGGGTCGGCGACCCTCTACCTCGACGACGAAGACGCCGCCAACCTCCATCTTGGCTGGTTGGATCTCGGCGTCCTACCCGGGCATCGAAGGCGTGGACTCGGGACCAGGCTGATCGGCGACGTCGCCAGGCACGCCCAAACGGTGGGCCGGACGACACTGATGCCGCACACCAACTCGCTGATCCCTGCCGGTGGCCACTTCATGCGGCATCTGGCTGCCGTACCTGGTCTAGTCGAGGGGGTCAACGAACTCCAGATGGTCGACCTCGACCTCGAATTGATGGAACGCTGGGCTGCGGCTGGTCGGGCACAGAGCGACCGCTTTGAACTGTTGCGGATCGACGGGTCTTGGCCGGTCGAGATGATCGACGAAGTAGTTGCTTTGTACGACGTTATGAACGACGCCCCGGTAGGTGATCTCGACTTCAATGATCAGGCTTTCACGGCAGATCACATCACCGAATGGCAGGAGGAACTAGCGGCGCGGAACATTGCTCGGTTCGTGCTGGCGGTCCGAGACCTTCCGTCCGGTCGTCTGGCAGGGTTCACCGATCTGGGAGTGAACCCGTCGTTTCCCGATCTCGGCCAGCAGGGTGACACCGGTGTGTTCGAAGAGTTTCGCGGGCACGGATTGGGCAAATGGCTAAAAGCCGAGATGGTTCTACGCCTAGCCGCCGAGCATCCTGAAGTGACACGCATCCGCACGGAGAACGCCCAATCAAACGCCGCCATGCTGGCCATCAACCATGCCATGGGATTCACGCTTCACCACGAGCAAACCATCTGGCAGGTCGACGTAGAGGAACTGCTCGTCACTCTGAAGACCTGAAACGAGTCTGCACCGATACATCAATAGGCGGTGAGTTTGGGCACCGTCGTTCAAGGTGTGGCGAGGCAGTACTGGCTGTCGAAGACGCCGTGCACTTGCGTCCAATCGACGTTGATGTCGGGCAAGGCGGTGTTATCGACGCCCAGCGAGGCAGCCGCTTCGTTGACAGCCATAACCTGAGTCGGGATGGTTTCGTCATCGGGCACAAAGCCTGGAAGCGCCCATGTAGCGTTTTCGCCGTCGTAGTTACCGCCGACGATGCGGGCTGACACGAACGTAAACTGCAGGAGATTCGCATCTCGGGATGCAACCATCTGAGCCGGCCACAATGTCACTCCGTTGGGTAGCTGGCGGGACCAGGCTGTCACTATTCGGTCGGCATCCAGGCACTCGGTAGGGGTCACCAGGACAGCCTCGTTGACCCACCCACCCATCGGCACGTTGGTGAGGACTTGTCGTTCCTCGAACGTGTCGTAGATGTACAAAAGGTGAGTGGTAATCACGGTGCCAGGGATGACGGTATCCACGGTGCCAGGGATGAGGAGATACCTACCGGTCGAGTCCCACTCAAGACCCCAGACCCGTCCGCCGAGGTCGACGGCATGGTTGAGCCGTCCGTCGACGTCGTAGACCTCAAGCTCATAGTGATCTTCGTTCCAGGTTAAGAAGGCGATTTCGGGGTAGGCCACCGACGGCGACCAAGCCGCCACGGCCGGGGTCGTGGACGCGCTGAACGGAGCCCAGTCGAGTCGCTGTGGATCGGTGAAATCTTGATTGCTGACGGTGAACATGACTTCGTTGCCGATTCCCAGCTCACTATCGACCACCGTCACTCTGTCGTGAGGACCCAGAACGATATGATCGCCCGCCATACTGGCTACCCGTTGGCCATCTCTGTCTAATCGGACGATCGAGCGACCCACCCGGTCAATGACAATGAACCCGTGGTCATCGAACGCGACGAGTTCGGATCCACGCTCTGGCCCCGGTGCGCAATTGGCGGTAGGGAACGCTCCGAGTTCGACGATATCGGCCCAACACAGCTGAGCATCCGGAGCGAACGCAAGCCAGGCAATCCGCCCGGGCACTGTTGTGTGCCACGCGAACGAGTCGGCCTCTGCGAACGAAAACGACTCAACGTATAACACCGGACCGTCGACGATTTGGGAGCGAGCGGTGTATGCCAAGAGCTGCCCGGATCGGTCGAAGGCAACACCGGATGCGCCATTCCGCGACTCAACGAGCAGGATATCGCCGTCGCTTCCTACTCGAATCAGGTCGGTGCCGGCTGGACTGCCGATCACGGCAGCGAGATCGCCCTCGGTTTCGGGCACCGCGTCCCAGACGGCGATACTGCCGTCAAGCAGCCGGGCAGTTCGCTCACTGATATCGAAGTCGTCGGAGCTCGGAAATGGTGACCACGGCAATGCATCAGCCGCGATCGAGGTCGTGGGGTTAGGGGTAGTCGGTAGCGATGCGGTCGGCAAACTAGGCAGAGGGGGCACCTCATCTGGGCCGCTTGAGAGGAAGAACGCCGACGAGGCGACGATCGCGACGAAAATGGCCCCGGCGATCGTCAGTGAACGACTTGCAGCCGGCTGGGTTTCCTCGCCGATGGGGCGGACCTTCGGTGTTGGATCGTCGAACGTCCCCATAGCGAGAAGCGTACTGCGATTCTTCGACTGTGCTCACGAGTTCACTACCGCCGCTGCCTTCACCGGATGCGCCTCGGGTCTCTCACGACATCACTGGCCAACCTGTCCCGTTCCCGTGCCTTGATTTCTCTGTCCCTAAGGGTGGCTCGACGCTATAATCGAACGTATGTTCGGGAATGAAGCTGGTGGCGGTCGGTTCTATCGAACAGTTTTTGTCACACCCGGATGACATGCTGGCAGGAGAAAGGGGTACCAAACATGTGGCGACCAAATGTGGTGTTATCAAACGAAGTTCGCTCCCGGGTTATGGATTTGGCTCGCGAGCAACACGAAACGGTCGGTCAGGTGCTTGCCGGCCTGATCGTGGACGGCCTCGGGATGCAGGTGACCGAGGTGGAACGGCAGCAACTTACCTTCGACTTAGGGGAACCAGATTGGCTCGAACAACTGCGCCTTCGCCACGTCGGCTAGCGACAGGTGGACTAAGTCGGACTAACATGGGTTTGACCATGGTAAACATCCACGAGGCCAAGACCCACTTCTCGAAACTGGTTGCCCGGGCGGCAGCCGGCGAAGAGATCGTGATCACGAAGGCTGGCGAGCCGATGTGCAAGCTGGTCCCCCTTTCCAAGCGGATCCAGCCACGGAAACCCGGACTCCTGAAGGGAAAGATTGAGATTCTCGAAGGCTTCGATGATCCACTTCCTGAGTTTGAGGCGTATTACGAAAACGGTGAGCAAGACAATTGAGAGTCCTGGTGGACACGCACGTAGTGTTGTGGTGGCTGCTGTCGTCGCGCCGCATCCGACCAGAGCACGCGGCGTTATTGGCCGACCCTGAGACGACCGTGTGGGTGAGCGCGGCCACCGTTTGGGAGATTGGGATCAAGCGGAAGTTGGGCAAGCTCAGGTTCTCAGCACCGATTTCTGAATCATGCCTGGCTGCCGGATTTGGCCTGCTGCCGGTTGGGGCACAGCACGCCGAAGTCGCAGGCGCCTTGGATCTGCACCACCGCGACCCATTCGATCGAATGTTGGTCGCCCAGGCACAGATCGAGCAGATGGCCATCATGACCGTGGACCCGGTCTTTGACGCCTACGACGTGGCAACTGTGTGATGGTCCCGAGCCCCCGCTACAGGTAGCCTGTCGCTCCATGCCCGCCGCTGAACAGCAACCAACGATGGACGACCTCGAAAAGCTGCGCGAGCAACTGCGCTACCACGCCCACCGGTACTACGTACTCGATGCGCCAGAAGTCTCCGACGCCGACTACGACACCATGTATCGCCACCTGGAAGCGCTCGAATCAGATCATCCAGATCTCATTACCCCCGACTCGCCCACCCAACGGGTTGGCTACGACGTCTCGGCTCTCTTCACGCCGGTTCCGCACCTCGAACCGCTGTTCTCGCTCGACAACGCCGAAGCCGGCGAGGACCTCGACGCCTGGGAAGCGCGCCTCGAACGAGTTCTAGGTCGGCTGCCGCTGGGCTATGCGTGTGAATTGAAGATCGATGGCCTGGCCGTGTCGCTTGTCTATGAGCAGGGTGTCTTCGTTCGGGGAGCAACCCGGGGAGACGGCACGACCGGTGAAGATATCACCGCCAACCTGCGGACGATCGAAGCGGTCCCTTTGCGCCTGTTTGGCGAGGCTCCCGAACTCCTCGAAGTGCGCGGCGAGGTCTACATGCCGGCGGCGGCTTTCAACGAACTCAATGAGCGCCAAGCGGCCGCGGACGACCGGTTGTTCACCAACCCCCGCAACGCTGCCGCCGGCTCAGTGCGGCAAAAAGACCCGGCGATGACGGCCGCCCGGAAGCTCTCGATCTGGGTCTATCAGATCGGCGTGATTCGAGGCGGCCCCGATCTGGCGACCCACACCGAATCGATGGAATACCTCGGTCAGCTTGGCTTTAAGGTCAATCCGGCCTCCGAAGCCGTACCTGACCTTGATGGCGTCAAAGCATTCGTTGAGCAAGCCGACAAAACCCGCCATGCCCGTGACTACCAAACGGACGGGGTGGTGATCAAAGCTGATGCCCTGGCCGATCAACAACAGGCCGGCTATACCGCCCGGGCGCCACGATGGGCGATTGCCTACAAGTTTCCGCCCGAGGAACAGACCACCATCCTGCGAGACATCGCTATCAACGTCGGGCGGACCGGGGCGGTGACCCCGTTTGCGGTGCTTGAGCCGGTTTTTGTCGGCGGCGCCAACGTCGGGATGGCAACGCTGCACAATGCCGATCAGGTCAAGGCCAAGGGGGTCCTCATCGGTGACACGGTGGTGGTCCGCCGTGCTGGGGATGTAATCCCCGAAGTGGTTGGTCCGGTTCCTTCGCTCCGAACGGGAAATGAAACCGAGTGGACCATGCCAACGGAATGCCCGTTCTGTGGAAACGCCATCGTCAAGCCGGAAGGCGAGGCCGTGGCTCGGTGCACCGGCGGTCTGGAATGTCCCAGCCGGCTTCAGGAATGGCTGGCTTACTTCGCGGGACGTTCGGCGATGGACATCGACGGAATGGGCTACAAGACGATTCAGCTGCTCATTGACCGCAAGCTCATCGCTGGACCGGCAGGGATCTTCAGGTTGAAGCCGGAAGACTTTGCCGATATCGATGGATGGGGAGAGGTCTCGGTGAACAACTTGATGTCCGGCATCGAGGTGGCCCGGGATCGACCACTAGCCCGGCTCATCATCGCGCTCGGAATCCGCCACGTCGGGCCGGCCGCTGCCAAGGAGTTTGCTCGAACGTTCCGAGACATGGATCGGCTCATGGAAGCCACTGAAGAAGAACTGTCAGGTTTGGACGGCATCGGCAGCAAGATCGCCGCCGCCTGGGTGGAATGGGCATCGCAGGACGAAAACCGGGCACTCATCGAGGCTTTCCGTGCTGGCGGAGTTCGGCTGACCGATCCGGAGCCCGAAGGCGGCACAAGTGACCTGCTCGCCGGTCTGACGTTCGTCATCACTGGAACGCTCGACGGGCTCAGTCGCGATGAGGCGAAGGCGGCCCTCGAAGCCAACGGCGCCAAAGTCACCGGGTCTGTTTCGAAGAAAACGACTGCTCTGCTGGCCGGCTCGGCTGCCGGGTCCAAATTGGCCAAGGCTGAAGAGCTCGGGGTCCCGGTCATCGATGAGGCCACCCTGGCGCGGCTCATCGTCGAGGGGCCGGGAGTGCTCGAATAACCATCCTTCGAGCTCTTGTTGCGGGTCTCCTGGTGATTCCGTTCCTGGGTGCCTGCGGCGCAACCTCTGCCACCACCACCACGTTCGTCGACAACGCTCCGGATCAGCCGTCGTCGAACTCGGGTCCCACGCCCCAAACGAGCGTTCTTGTTGCCAAGGCCGCCGAAGGTGTTCGGGAGACGTTTCCGGATCTCGGGGGAGAACACCTCTCGGACGACGATACGTCCGCCGTTATTGCAGGCAGTCTCGCCCCTCCCGAATACAATTCTGTGCCACCCACGTCCGGCACCCACTCGCCGTTCTGGGCCCAGTGTGGGGTCTACCTGCAGTCGATCCCCGACATCGTGCAGGTTCACTCCCTCGAACATGGGGCCGTCTTGATTCAGTACAACCCCGACATCGACCCGGCTGATATCTCTGCACTCCAAGAGTTTGCTCGGGAGAAAAACTCCCACGTCGTTGTCGCGCCGAACCCGGCCGTCGTCCCCTACATCGCCTTGACGGCCTGGACGGTTCGCATGGAGATGTCAACGCTCGACCCGGTCGCGGTCGAACGGTTTTGGCTCGACTACGCCAACGAGGGACCCGAGCGCGTTCCGTGCCCGTTCGAAGTCGACGAGGCCGCAGGTCGATCGGCTTAGATTCCGGGCTAGTTAACCGACCCGGAACGAGAACTCGTAGACGCCGGGGTCGGGAATTCCCACCCTGGTATCCCACACGATGCGCACTCGTTGCTGACCCGGTTCCCATTCGCGCAGCAACGAACCCTGAGCGGACGGTTGCCACGAGTACTGCCCGGTCGCCTCGATGACCGTCACTTCGGCTTCAGGGACGCGCACCCAGTTGGCGGCCAGGTCTCCGGAACCGCGAAAGTCGATCCAGATTTCCACCCGGTAATCAACCGGAACGTCGACGTCGATCGACGTCTGGCGGGGCACCTGGCTGTCCGGTTCTGGACTTAGACCCTCAATGATTTCGGGTCGGGTCACGTCCGAGGTGGTGGCGCTGGTCAACGCCCATCCCAGGCCCATTACTCCGAGGAGCAGCATGCCTAACCCAATGAATACCAAACGATATTGTCGATCTGTCATCGGGGGCGAGTCTAAAGCGGTCTGTTCCCAACCCCGCCAGGCTGACCGGCTAGCGTGACGGCGATGCGTATCAACCCCGTACTGGCCGCCCAGGGCTCGTATCCCATGGCCCAACTTCAGGACAAGGCGCGACAACTTCGTGCCGACGGTGCCCCCCTGATCGATTTCTCCATCGGTGATCCACGAGAGCCGACTCCGCCGGCGATAGCCCAGGCGCTGCGCGACGCGGTTCCTGAGATATCTCAGTACCCGACCACTGCCGGGCTCTCCGAAACGCGCCAGAGCATTGCCGACTACGTCGAGCGGCGATTCGGCGTGAGCGTCGACCCTGACACCCAAATCATCCCGACGTCGGGCTCCAAGGAAGCCATCTTCTCGACCGCGTTGGCATTCGTGGACCGGGACGCAGACGACGTCGTAATCCAGGCAACGCCCGGCTATCCGGTCTACGAACGGGGCGCCGAGCTTGCCGGAGCCACCGTTCACACGGTCGTCCTCGACGGTGACTTCGTTTTTCGCGCCGAATTGGTGCCTGATGCCGTTTGGGAGCGTGCGTCGATGGTGTGGATCAACAACCCCCACAATCCGACCGGGTCGGTGATGACCAGGTCCGAACTCAGCGACTTCTACACCAAAACCAGGAAGACTCAGACCTGGCTGCTGGCAGACGAATGCTACGTCGACCTTTACGAAGGCGTGCCGCCAACCTCAGCCCTGGAAGTGGCCGACGGCGACCAGTCCGGGCTGTTGTCATATCTGAGTCTGTCGAAACGATCAGGAATGACCGGCTATCGAGCTGCCGCAATCGTCGGTGACGCCACCGCCATCGGCCATCTCAAAGCGCTGAGATCTTCGGCCGGCACCGCTTCGCCCGAATTTGTTCAAGCAGCCGCCCAGATCGCCTGGTCCGACGACGAACACGTCGCGCCCCGGCGTGAGACCTTTGCGACCAAACGGGCGATCCTGCGCGAAGCGTTTGAGGGCCTCGGCTTCGAGGCCGTAGCTTCACGAGCCGGGCTGTATCTGTGGGTGCGCGTACCGGCGACATCTGACGACTTGGCGATCACAGCACGATTGCTTGAGTCGCACGTCGTTGTATCGCCGGGCCGAGTGTTTGGTCCTGGGGGAGAGGGATATCTACGGTTGGCGCTCGTGCCAACCATCGAAGAATGCCGAGAAGCAGTGAAAGTGGTGACCGAATGTCTGACCGCCAGCTAATCGAAACCGCCTACGCGAACAATGATCTAACGGCCGAGGTCCGTCAGGCCGTCGAACGGACCATCGCCCTGCTCGACACCGGTCAGGTTCGAGTGGCCGAAAAGACCGATGGCGTCTGGGTGGTCAACGATTGGATCAAAGAAGCGATCTTGCTCTACTTCCGCATGACCGAGCTTCAGCCCATGCAGGCGGGCCCGTTTATGTATTACGACAAGATCCCGACCAAGACCGATTTGGCAGCCCAGGGAGTGCGGGTTGTGCCACCTGGCACGGTCAGGTACGGGGCTTTCTGTGAGCCGGGGGTCGTGGTTATGCCCGGCTACGTAAACATCGGCGCCTACGTCGGGTCGGGGACGATGGTCGACACGTGGGCCACCGTTGGATCCTGCGCACAGATCGGTACGGACGTTCACATCGCCGGTGGCGTTGGCATCGGTGGAGTGCTCGAACCACCCAACGCTCGCCCGGTGATCATCGGCGACGGGGCGTTTATCGGCAGTCGCTGCATTATTACCGAAGGAGCCATGATTGGCGACGGTGCCATCCTCGGGGCAAACACCACGCTGACGGCTTCGATTCCGATCTACGACATGACGACCAGCGACAAGACCGAATACCGCGGCGAAGTACCGGAACGGGCCATCGTGGTCCAGGGCACCCGCCCCCGGGAGTTTGCGGGCGGGACCGCCTATTTGCAGTGCGCCTACATCATCGGGTACCGGTCTGCGGAAACCGACAAGAAGGTCAGTCTCAATGACGCCTTGCGCACGTTCGGGGTGAGCGTATGAGCGACCTCCTCGACACGCTCATCTGGCTGGTAGATGTTCCATCGGAGATTGGCCGGGAAGAGCAGATCTGTAATGAGATGGAAGGGCGCTTCACGGCGACCTACACGACCGACGAGATAACCCGGGTGGGCAACGGCCTCGTGGTGGGTCGGTGCGTCGGAAACCCTCTCATTCTGCTTGTTGGCCATATCGACACGGTTCCCTATCAAGGTCAGCCGAAGGCGTACATCGCCGATGAGCGACTCCACGGCCTGGGCGCTTCGGACATGAAGAGTGGTGTCGCCGTGATGATTCATTTGCTTGAGGATCCAGCCGTCATCGACGGTCCCTACGACGTTGTCGGGGTCTTCTACGACAAGGAAGAAGGGCCGATTGCGGACAACCAGCTAGCCACGATTCTTGATGCGGTCCCGTTTCTGACGGACGCCGAGTTCGGCATTGTGCTCGAACCAACCGACCTCAATCTGGAGCTTGGCTGTAACGGTGCGATGAATGCGCTCGTGAAGTTCTATGGACGGTCGGCACACAGTGCCAGACCATGGTTGGGCGAAAATGCGATCACAAAAGCAGCCCCGCTACTTGCCAAGTTTGCGGCTCGTGATCCGAAACCGACCAATCACGGCGGCCTTGATTTCCTGGAAGTCATGAGCCCGACCCTCGCCAACGGTGGGGTCAGCCGTAACGTGATCCCTGCCCACTTCGAGTTCAATGTCTCTTACCGATTCCCTCCGACGCTGAGTCTTGAGGAGGCCGAAGAACATTTACGAGCCTTCTGTGCCGAGGCCGACGAAATCGAGGTCACCGATCGAGCACTCGCCGCTCCCGTACCCGAAGACAATCCCCACATGGACCGCCTGGCGGCGATAACTCAAGCGCAGAGAGGTCCCAAGCAAGGCTGGACGGATGTGGCGCGGCTTGCCGAATACGGCATTCCAGCCATCAACTACGGCCCCGGCGAAGTTGCGATGGCCCACCAGTTGGCCGAGTCGGTACCGATTGAAAACCTCGCTGTGGCCCATGGCCACTTACGTAAGTTCCTGACGGAGTAGCCCCATGACCATTACTGCCCCTTATGGTGCGTGGGATTCGCCACTCAGCGCCCGCTTGTTGACTGAGGCAGGCGTCGGCCTCGGCGGAGCCAGCATGGTCGGCGACCGGCTCTACTGGGCCGAAAACCGCCCGACCGAAGCGGGCCGTACCGCGTTGGTCCGTCGCGACCCCGACGGATCCACTCATGATGTCACTCCGATCGGCTTCAACGCCCGCACGCGAGTCCACGAATACGGTGGCGGAGCGGTAGGTATCGGTGGCGATGTGGTGATCGCTGCTTCATTCCAGGATCAGCGGGTCTATCGCCTCGACGGCCCCGACCCGGTTCCGATCACCCCCGAACCCGCCATCCCGGTCGGCGCCCGGTACGCCGACTTCGCGTTCCATCGCGACCTGGTGATCTGCGTCAGGGAACTGCACCAGGTTGACGGCGAACCAGTCAACGAAATCGTCGTCTTCCCTGTCGACGGCGCTAGCTCACCCGTACCGATCGTTGGCGGTCACGACTTCTTCTCGAATCCCCGGGTCAGTCCTGACGGATCGCGACTCACCTGGCTGGCTTGGGATCATCCCCGCATGCCGTGGGACGGCACCGAGCTTTTCGTGGCCGACCTTGGCTCCGACGGATCGGTCTCGAATGTTCAGCTGGTGGCCGGACACTCGACCGAATCCGTTTTCCAACCGGAATGGTCGCCCGAAGGTTTGCTCCATTTCGTGTCTGATCGCACCGGCTGGTGGAATCTGTACCGGCGCGAACCCGACGGAACCGACGCCGCGCTCCATGAGAAGGATGTCGAGTTCGGGCATCCACAATGGGTGTTCGGGATGCGCCGCTACGCCTTCCTCCCGGATAGTCGCATCGCCGCGGTGTATCAGGAGGATGGGTGGTTCCGTCTCGGTGTCATTGATGATGAGGGGATGCGGACCGTCGTTCTGGATCGCACCGATCTCGCACCCTCGATCTCGGTAGGTGCCGGGAAGGTCTGGCTGGTGGGTGGCGGACCGGCGCTTCCCGATGCCGTTTTTGGTGTCGATGTAGATGCCGGTTCAGTCGAGATCGTCAAGCAAGGGCTGTCGGTCGATTTCGATCCTGCTTTGTACTCGACCCCTGAAACCATCACGTTCCCAACCACCGATGACGCGGTCGCCCACGCCTTTTACTATCCGCCGAACAACCCGGATTTCGAGGCGCCAGAAGGTGATCTTCCACCGCTGGTGGTTATGTCCCACGGCGGGCCGACATCTGCGACGACCGCCGGATTCCGGTTGGAGAAGCAGTACTGGACGACTCGGGGTTTCGGAGTAGTCGACGTCAACTATCGAGGCTCGACCGGTTACGGTCGCGCCTATCGCAACGCGCTCGGGGGCCGCTGGGGGATCGTCGACACTGACGATTGCATCGCTGCTGCCAACTTCCTCGTCGAACGAGGCGACGTTGACGCCACCCGACTGGCGATCCGCGGCGGATCTGCAGGCGGCTACACCACCTTGTGTGCCTTGACGTTCCACGACGTGTTCGCCGTCGGCGCTTCCTACTTTGGTGTCGCTGATTGTTCAGCCCTCGCCGAGCACACCCACAAGTTCGAATCCCGGTATCTCGATGGCATGATCGGCCCCTATCCGGCCGCCGAGTCGCTGTATCGGGAGCGATCACCGGTCTACCACACGGATCAGTTGTCGACTCCGATGCTTATCCTCCAGGGGTTGGACGACGAGGTGGTGCCGCCGGATCAGGCCGAACAGATGGTGGCGGCCCTCAAGGACAAAGGCATTCCCCACGCCTACATCGCCTTCGAGGGCGAAGGACACGGATTCCGTATCGCCGCCAACCAGATAACCGCCTTGGAGTCCGAGTTGTCCTTCTACGCCTGGGCGTTTGGGTTCGTGCCGGCCGGCGACGTTCCGCCCGTCGAGGTCGTTCAGTAACCATGCCAAGGCTGGTCGGAGCCCTCACGACCGCTGTAATCGGGTTTACGGTGTACGGTCTGGCCGTCGATAGTCCCTTCGTGTGGATCTACGTTCCGATCACTGTCGTGTTGTCGGTAGCGGTGTTCTTCATACATCGGTCGGTCGAACTCTCCGTGGCCAGCCTGTGGGCTCTGGTTGCGGTTGCGATCGGCAATCTGGCCGGCGGCATCTATCTGGTCGATGGCCAACCGTTGTACGTCAAGCGCCTTCTTGGTGATATCCGATATGACAAGCCGTTCCATACGGTCGCGACTGCCATTGCCGCCTGGGCGGCCTACGAGGTCATTGCCAAGTGGGCTGTCGGGCGGGCCAGTCGCCCGGCGATTGCGGTGGCCACGATTCTTGTTGCTGCCGGACTCGGTGCCCTCGTCGAGGTCATTGAGTTCGTCGGGTCAGTTGTGATCGAGAACGCAAATGTCGGCGGCTACGGCGACACCATGCTCGACCTGGTCGTCAACACCGCCGGCGCAATCGCCGCCGTAATCCTCCAAGACCACCGCCATCACAGTCATACCACGGGTCTTCGACACGGAACCCCCGAGGGGAACAACTAACCCTGACCCTGCGGGGGTTGCTACTACGGAGGTCGGTCCCCCCAGCGGAACGAAGTGGAGCGCCCGGGCTTGTGGGGGTTGCGATTACGGAGGTCGGTCCCCCCAGCGAGCGAAGCGAGTGTCGGGGGAAGGCGTGACCTGCGGTCACATTGCAGAACGGCTGCGCCGTTCTGCGGACGGACCGGCTTTGCCGGTCCGTCGGAAGGCGTGACCTGCGGTCACATTGCAGAACGGCTGCGCCGTTCTGCGGACGGACCGGCTTTGCCGGTTCGCGAAGGCGTGACCTGCGGTCACATTGCAGAACGGCTGCGCCGTTCTGCGGACGGACCGGCTTTGCCGGTCCGCGAAGGGTCCCATCGCCGAAGGTGATGGGTAGGGGGCTCGTTCTCCTCTCCGAGCATGCAAACCAACCTGGTTCTCCTCTCCGGGCGTGCAATCGAACCGTGGTTTCCAACAACCACACGAGCGTGCTGTCTTTGGCGCTTCACCAGCCCCCTTACCCGCCGCCTTTCGGCGACGGGTCCCTTTCCCCCGGTCGGACCTTCGGTCCTGGGGGAACCGACAGAGCGTGCTGAGCGGTGGTCTGTGCGGGTTGCGACGCGGAGGTCGGTCCCGCCCCTAACGAGCGAAGCGAGTGCCTTGTCACCAGACCGGTCCTTCGGTCCTGGGGGAACCTACAACTACTGGATCGTCACGCTGGTTGGCGTTTGGGGGTCGCAACTACGGGGGTCGGTCTCCCCAGCGGAACGAAGTGGAGCGCCCGGGGAGAAGGTTCCTGCGGCCCGCAGGGTCGGAGGTAGAGGGGCTCGTTCTCCTCTCCGAGCACGCAAGCCAACCTGGTTCTCCTCTCCGAGCATGTAAGGCAAAAAGCGGTCTCAACAACGACACGAACGTGCGGTCTGTGACGGTTAACCAGCCCCCTTACCTCCGACTTCGCTTCGCTCCGTCGCCACGTGACCGAAGGTCACGCCCTTTCCCCTACCTGAGCGAAGTTCAGGCGACGCCCTACCGGGCCTGGGGGGGAAACGAGCAAGCGGCCCGGAACAGGCGGAACCGACAGAGCAGCTAATCGCGCATCTTCAGGATGAGTTGTGGGAGACCAGAACCCTTATCGATGCGAGTTGAGTGGTCTTCGAAACCGCAGCGGCGATAGAACTTCAGCGCTCGTTCGTTGGCCTCGAAAACTTCGACGAACAACGGATTGTGCAGCGACTGGGCGTGGGCAATTAGCACCGCTCCTAGACCAGAACTCTGATGATCGGGATCAGTGAATAAGCCGCCGATGAGATCATCGAGTATCGCCATGAACGCAGGGATACCAACCCCGACGTCGACCACCCAGACCTCCGCCGTCGGAAGGAGATCCCGGATCGCTGGTTCCATCTCACGCCAATGGCTTTCCGGTAGGAAGGATTGGCCGGAAATCGTCGAGTCGAGCCAGACCTGGATTACGGCCTCTTCATCGGCCGCCTCGTATGGTCGGATGAAGGGTGCATCGCCAGAGATGCGATCCACCTCCCAGCGCTAGTAGTCGGCGAGGTTTCGGATAGCGGCTTCGATCTTGGCTGCGTTCGGGCGGTAGGCGTCTTCTAGTGGGGGGCTGAAGGGAACCGGGGTGTCTAGTCCGCCGATGCGAATGATGGGGGCGTCGAGGGACTCGAATGCCTCTTCGGCGATGAGGGCGGCGACCTCGGCGCCGACGCCGACCATGCGGTTGGCGGCGTGGACAACGATCACCTTCCCTGTCTTCGTCGCCGTCTCGAGGATGGCTTCGGTGTCGAGGGGTTTGAGGGTGCGTAGGTCGAGAACCTCGACGTCAATGCCATCGGTGGCGACGAGGTCGGCAGCTTCGAGCGCCGTATGCACCTGAGTTCCGTAGGCGATGACCGTCACGTCGGTGCCAGGTCGACGAACCGCAGCCTTTCCGATCTCCGAGACATACCCACCACCCGGGACCTGACCCTTGATCGATCGGTAGAGCGGCTTCGCTTCGAAATAGATGACCGGATTGTCGTCGCGGATGGCTGCGGCGAGGAGTCCCTTGGCGTCGGCCGGCGTTGATGGGGCAACGACCTTGAGGCCTGGCGTGTGCACGAACCATGCCTCCGGGTTCTGGCTGTGGAACGGTCCGGATCGGATCCCACCGTCGGACGGTGCCCGAATCACCCATGGAATTTTGCCGATGCCGCGGTAGTGCGATGTGGCGGCGAACTGAACGATTGAATCGAAGCCCGATGAGATGAAGTCGGCGAACTGCATCTCGACCACCGGTCGTAGACCCATCAGGGCCATCCCGTTGGCCATCCCGGTAAATGACAGTTCGGCAATCGGAGTGTTGATGACTCGCCGGTCTCCGAACTTGGCGGCGAGGCCTTTGGTGGCTTTGAAAGCACCGCCGAAATCTCCCCCGACGTCCTCGCCCATGACGAGCACGTTCTCGTCACGGTCCATTTCGACGAACAGGGCTTCTGTGATGGCCTCGAGGTATGTGAGGGTCCGGTCGTCAGCTGTCCGGTCGGCGGTGTCGGTGAATCCAAAGTTGTCGCTCATGCGTATACCCGTTGACCGACAGATGCCGGATTCGGTAGTGGAGCCTCTTCGGCGACGCGAACGGCTTCGGCAATTTCGACAGCCGCTTGCTTGTCGAGTGCTGTTAAGTCCGCTTCAGGTATCCCGCTCTCGATGAGGCGAGCTCGGAAGGTGAGAACCGGATCCCGCTTCACCCACTCCGCAAGCAAAGCTTCGGGGACATATTCGGCACCATCATGAATGGCGTGCCCGAGCATGCGCATCGTGCGGGCCTCGATAACCGAAGGCCCACCGCCTGATCGGGCTCGTTCGACCGCCTCGGTGGCGGCGTCGTAGACGGCCTCGACGTCGTTGCCGTCGACGGTCACAGCGGAAAGCCCGTAGCCGGGCAGGCGTCCGGCGATGTCGGTCAGTTTCATCTGCTGGCTCAAGGGAGTGGAATAGGCGTACTGGTTGTTCTCGATGATGAGCACGAACGGAGCGTCATAAAGTGCCGCCATGTTCAGTGACTCGTGAAAGGCACCCGAACAGGATCCGCCGTCTCCCACGAACGTCATCGCCACTCGGCGCTCGTCTCGGTATCTGAATGCCATGGCAGCTCCGAGGGCCGTCGGGATGGCCTGAGGAATGTGCGAGATGAACCCGATAATGTTCAGATCGAGGTCACCCAGGCCGTGCAGGTTGGAGTCTCGACCCCCGCTCACCCCCATCTCTCGGCCGAGAAGGTTGCCGAATATGCGCTCCGGGGTCATGCCGCGCAACAGATACGTTCCTAGATCGCGGTGCATGGGAGCAACGACGTCGTCGGGGCCAAGGGCCAGACCCGCACCGACCGAGACGGCTTCATGGCCTCGTTCGGAAAACGTCCCGCCGATCCCGCGGCCCTGCTTCCACATCGCCACCATGGTCTCGTCGAAGGTGCGAGTCAGAGTCATCCATCGGTAGGCGGCGCGCCGGGTGGTTTCGTTCATTGCTATCGAATCTACCCGGACAGTCCCGCCCGTCGCCGCCATGGCGGAGGAGAATGGCCGGCTAGGGCGCGAATCCGGTGAGGAAGGAACTCAGGTTGTCACCGAGGTCGTCGGTGAGGTAGCCGCCTTCTTGCACCATGACGGTTGGCAGGTTCAAAGCGGCGATTCGATGGGCGATTCGGCCGAAACCCTCGGTAGTGATTTTCATGCCCTGAAACGGGTCGCCCACGTGGGCGTCAAGGCCGAGGGCCACCACCAGCGCACCCGGGTCGAATGCGACGATCCGATCGAAGGCGTCCTGGAGGGCTGCGAGGTACTCCTCGTCGCCGGTGCCGCGGGTGAGCGGCAGGTTGAGATTGGCCCCCAATCCAGGGCCTTCGCCGTGCTCGGCGGCGTAACCCCAAAAGAACGGATAGAACCGCACCGGATCAGCGTGCAAGGAGATCGTCAGGACGTCGTTGCGTTCGTAGAAGATGTTCTGGGTGCCGTTGCCGTGATGTACGTCGATGTCGAGGATGGCTACCCGCTCATGATCGGAGCGCAGCACCTGGGCGGCGATCGCCGAGTTGTTCAAGTAGCAGAACCCGCCTGCCTGATCCCGCATGGCGTGGTGGCCGGGGGGACGGGCGAGCGCATAGACAGCGTCCGAACCGTTGAGAACTTCGTAGGCGGCCTGGATGGCGCTGTTGGCGCTCCACAGGGCGCTGGCCCAGGTGTCAGCGCCGATCGGTGCCGCTCCGTCATAGACGTGATAGCCGACCTGGCCCACGGCCGAAGCGGGATAGCCGAAGTCCCGTCGATCGGGGTGGATGTTTGGAATGACGTCCTCGGAGGCGCCCGGGATGCGCTTCCAACGGGTGTAGATGTGTTCAAGAAAGTGCAGGTACTCGGCCGAATGGACCGCCGCGATCGGTTCGAGTCCATGGTCAGTTGGACGTTCATGGGTCAGTCCGCTGCTGAGGGCCGCAGCCAGCAAACGTTCTGCTCGTTCGGGTACCTCCGGATTGGCATCTGCTGCCCCTGAGGAAAGGATCTCCTTTGGCTGGTGGCGGTTCTGTTCATCGGCAAATATCACGTTCATTCGGCGCCTGCCAACCGGGCGAAAGCTGGACCGTCCGCTTCAAATAGCCGTTCCTCGTCGGCCGGGCTGAGCCCGACCTCCTCATAAAACCCCATGGCGTGGATGTTGTCCGTTGCGACCGACAGGCGGAGGTGGGTAGCGCCGTCGAGTGATGCCCGCCGGGCGGTTTCGGCGAGCAGTAGGCGACCCAATCCTGATCCTCGCTCGTCATCGGTGACGACGAGGTCCTGCACGTAGACACCCCGTTCGCCGCGCCAGGAGGAGAACGTGTAAAAGAACAGCGACAGACCGATCGGTTGGCCCGCTCGTTCGGCGATCAGCGCAGAGAACGCCGGTGGATCTTCGAAGCCCATGGAGAGATAGTCGGCGGGTTTGCTGGTAACCAGTTCTGGATGACCGGTCGACCATGCCAGGTGAGTGATGAGGTCGAAGATGTCATCAGCATCGGAGGCCACAGCAGGCCGGATTTCGAGGTCGTCTCCTGGAAAGAGGTTGTCCGTCAAAAGTTCACCTGGTCGGCGCCCTTCAATCGCAGCATCTGTCGGGCTTCGGTCGGCGAGGCGATCTCGTAGCCGAGTTCTTCGAGGATGGTACGAATCTTGGTGACCTGTTCGGCGTTGCTGGTAGCGAGCTTGCCACGACCAATCAGAAGACTGTCTTCAAGTCCGACGCGGACGTTGCCTCCCAGGATGGCCCCGATCGTGGCGAGGGGAATCTGCATGCGTCCAGCCGACAGGACAGAGAACTGGTAGTTGTCACCGAGTAGTCGGTCGGCGGTGGCTTTCATATGCATCAGATTCTCGGGGTGGGCGTCGATCCCACCTAGGACGCCGAGAACAAACTGGACAAAAACCGGTTTGTTGATCAGCCCTTCCTTCAGGTAGAAAGCCAGTGTTTGGATCTGGCCGACGTCGTAACACTCGAACTCGAATCTGGTTCCGTGCTGATTGCCGAGCAGGTCGAAGATCGTTTCAATGTCAGCGAACGTGTTCTTGAAGACGACTTCTTTGGTGGCGTCGAGCAGCTTGGGTTCCCAATCGAACCTCCAGTCCGAATACCGTTCTTTCATCGGGAACAACCCGAAGTTCATGGAGCCCATATTCAGGGACGCCATTTCGGGCCGGGCCCTAAGCGGAGCGGCGAGCCGTTCGTCAAGCGTCATGAGCGAGCTCCCACCCGTCGTGATGTTGATCACGGCATCGCACTGCTCTTTGATGCGGGGCAGAAACTGCATGAACACGTCGGGGTCGGCGGTTGGCTGGCCGGTCTCAGGATTGCGGGCATGCAGGTGCAAGATGGCAGCGCCGGCGTTGGCAGCCGCAACCGCCTCTGCTGTAATTTCGTCAGGTGTGATCGGCAAGTGTGGGCTCATCGTTGGGGTGTGAATGGAGCCGGTGACCGCGCACGTGATGATTACTTTTTCCGCCATGTTGGTCAGCTCCGATTCACGGGTAGTCCGGCTGCGTCGGCAAATGCATCCAGGCTCTCTACCAAAAGGTCGATGATTTCGTCTAGCTGGTCGTCGGTGACGATAAGCGGCGGGCAGACCATGAAGTGATCGCCGATGGTCCCACCTCTGGTTCGGCGCGAGTAGATGATCAGGCCTCGCTGATACGCCTCTTCCACGAGGACGGTGTGCGCCGCTAGCGCCGGGGGGAGCGGCTCCATGGTCTGGCGGTCGGCGACGAGTTCGAACGCCAGCAACAAGCCCTTGCCGCGCACGTCGCCGATGAAGGGATACCGATCCATGAGGGAGGTGAGCATCTCCTTGAGTTTCGTACCCTGGTTGGCGGCGTTCTGGATTAGGTCGTTCTCGATGAGCTCTTGCAGGACGGCCAGGCCTGCCGAACAGGCGAGTGGGTTGCCTGAATAGGTGTAGCCGTGAGCGAACCCGCCGTTGGCCATGACCGCTTCGACGATCTGACGGTCGGCGGCCATCGCGCCCAGGGGTGCGTATCCGGCCCCGAAACCCTTGGCGAGTGCGACGATATCGGGCCGAAGATCCCAGTGTTCGCTTCCCAGGAATCGTCCGGTCCGGCCGGCCCCGGTCATGACTTCGTCGGCGATCAACAGGACCCCGAACTCCCGGCAGATCTCCTGAACCCGGCGGTACCAAGAATCGGGGGCGACCAGAGCTCCCGTCGATGCTCCTCCCACCGGTTCCATGATGAACGCCAGCACGGTCTCCGGTCCTTGGCGCACGATCTCATCTCTCAGCATTTCTGCGTAGCGCAGCCCGCGTTCTTCATGAGTCAGTTCATCGTGGTCGAGGTAACACGTGGCCGCGGGGACTTTGGGCATGACCCGGACCATGTCCCCGAACGGTTCCACGAACTGATGCATTCCGGTGATCGCCACGGCGCCGAGCGTTGACCCGTGATAGGAGGGAAAAAGGGAAATCACTTTCCATCGGCCGCGTTCGCCAGTGGCCAGAGCGTATTGCCTGGCCAATTTGAGGCAGCTTTCGATCGTCTCGGATCCGCCTGAGGTGAAGAAGATCCGGTCCAAGCCCTCGGGCATCAGCGAGGCCGTGAGCGAAGCCAGTGACTCGGCTGCCTCGTTTACAAAATGGGTGCGGTAGGCGAACGTGGCGGCATCCATCTGCCGCTTCATGGCGGCCAGCACCCGGGGGTTTGAATGACCGATGTTGGACACCATCGGTCCGCTCGACGCGTCGATGTAGCGCTTGCCACTCACATCCCACAGGTAGATACCTTCGGAGCGATCTACGGTGGGTCGACGGTTCCCTGCTTGGTAGAAGAGATGACTCTCGGTTGCTCGGTCAGTCCCCGTCATCCTGCGCGTTAACCGTCTTTCTTGATGAGCGCTGTCAGAGCAGAACTATACGCCAGCCGGGACGTGGGTTGAGGTTCTGCCGTGCAAGCCAGTAGCGGCGTAAGATCGCGCAGGCGGCGGATCAGGAGGTTATCGCTGATGGACCAGCAACTGGTGAAACAGCGAGGTGTGCGGGAAACGGTCGGACCCGATCGATGAGGACGCCGGTCGTCTATTCGCCGGATCATGCCTCACACGATGCTGACACCGGCACGTGGGTTGGGTTAACCATTCCCAGCGAAGAAGTCCCCGCCCGAATCGAAACCATCGTCGCCACGCTCCGAGCTTCCGGGCGCGAGGTAGTGCCGGCGGTGTCCCATGATGACTCGGTCCTCAAAGCGGTCCACGATGCTGACTTTGTCGAATACCTTCGTGGAGCGTACGAGCAATGGGTGGCCTGGGGCTACTTGGACGATCCGGGCCAGCCCCAGGTCACCGCCTACGCCTTCCCGACCGAGCGCTTTCTCGCGCCGCATCCGCTCCGCCTTCCCACTTCGCCCGGGGCACTGGCCGGGGTCTATGCGATGGACACGATGACCCAGATTGGCAAAGGAACGTTTGCGGGGGCGCGAGCGGCGATCGACGCGGCTCAGACTGCCGCTGAGTTGATCGTTGCGGATTCCCCGTCGGCCTATGCGGCATGTCGGCCCCCGGGACATCACGCCGGTGCGGGCTTCTTCGGCGGTTCCTGCTACTTGAACAATGCGGCTGTGGCGGCTCAAACCCTGCACGAAGCCGGACTGGGCCGAGTCGCCATCATCGACCTCGATGCCCACCACGGGAACGGGACCCAGCAGATCTTCTATGAGCGCTCTGATGTCCTCTATTGCTCCGTTCATGTTGATCCTGCCCACGGCTGGTTTCCGCACTTTGTCGGTTACGCCGACGAGACCGGAACGAAGGATGGGCACGGTGCGAATCTCAATGTCCCGATCGAGCCAGGACAAGGCGATGAGGCGTGGTTGGAGGGCGTCGACGCCATCATTGATTTCGCGCGGACCGGCGAAGCGGTGGCGGTGGTCGTGTCGCTCGGGGTAGATGCCGCCATTTCGGACCCAGAAAGCCCACTTCAGATCACCGAAGCGGGCTTCTCCAAGGCTGGCGAACGGGTAGGTTCCCTCGGACTGCCAACTGTTTTCATCCAGGAAGGCGGCTATGACCTGGCCACATTGGGCGCACTGGTTCAAGCGACGCTCGACGGATTTGATGATGCGAGAGGACTCTGAACAATGACCGATGATCAACAGAGCCGGTGGGTCGGCAAAGACGAGCATGGTGGCGTTCCGAGCCTCGTTCGCCCTGACCGGCCCAAGTCCACGCATTGGAGTCTTGATGCGATCGCAGCTGTCGGGCGACCGCACAATCCGGTCGTGTCACCTGATGGGCAGTTCGTGTCCGTGGTTTTCGATCGGGATACGTCCGATATTTGGATCGTCCCGCTCGCAGATGGGCGTCCGTACCAGCTGACTACCGGACGTGAACCGGCCGCCTACTGGGAAGACGACCCGGCCACCTGGTCTCCCGACGGTCAACGTATCGCCTATACCGCGGATGGTTCGGTTTGGATCGTGCCGGTGGTCGGTGGCCTGCCGACCAAGATCGGCGCCGGTTCATCGCCGCTGTGGATCAGCGATACCGAGATAGTGTTGATCGTTGAGCGCAATGATGAGAGCCGGCTGGCCAGAACGAACGTCACCGACCCATGGCCGGTAGCCATTACCGAACCTGGTCAGAACGTTGCCGGCGTATCCGTGTCGACGACTCACGGCGTGGTCCTCTATGTGAATTATCGCAAGGACGATCTACAGAACAGCGAGATCTGGGCGCTCGATCTGGCAACCGGGGAATCAGAACGGTTGACCGACGAACCGGGGATGCACGATCAGGGTCCTCGCCTTTCACCCGACGGTTCGATTGTGGCGTTCACGTCCGAACGAAGCGGTTGGAACGAGATCCACCTGGTCAGCCGCGATGGCACAACCTCGAAAATGGTCACGTCCGATGAAGCGGACTTTTCAAGCCTGGATTGGAGTCCTGACGGCGGGCACCTGGTCGCGACGCGAACCAAACATGGCGTGTGCGATCTAGTCACGGTTGCGGTGGGCTCTGGGGAAGTCGAGATTCTGGCGCCTGGTGGGGAGTGGGCGGGATCGCAGTGGGCGTATCGGTGGCATCGTGGGTATCCATGAAAGTCACGTGGTGCCACCCCGTCTTGTGCAGGTTTCGGTCGATGGGACCGTCCGGACCCTTCTTGACTCGGTTCCGGCGTCCATCCGGGTGGCTCCATGCATGCCCTACGAAGACGTTCGATACGCATCCCTCGACGGAACCGAGATCCACGGCTTCCTGTTTCGCCCGCCCGGTACCGACCGCGCCCCGGTCGTCGTCTATCCACACGGCGGGCCAACCTCGGCCTATACCGACGCCTGGGATGGCCATGCCCAGTACTTCATCGACAAGGGTTACGGCTGGTTCGCCATCAACTTTCGGGGCAGTACCGGTTACGGGCGCGACTTCGAAAGAGCCAACCATGGGGTATGGGGGGTTGCCGACACCGACGACTGTCTCGCCGCTGCCGACTACCTCCGGACGCTCGACTGGGTCGATCCGGCCCGCCTGGCGATATTCGGTGCAAGTTATGGGTCGTATATGGCGCTCGCCTCGCTGGCGAGTGACCCCGAACATCGATTCGCTTGTGGAGTAGCCAAATACGGCGATTCGGATATCGCCACCTCCTGGGCGCAGGGCGACCGGGGAGGACGAGAAGACCTGGAACGAATGATGGGTAGACCGGCTGACAACCGGCAGGCGTATCGCGTCGGTTCTCCGCTTTCGATCGTTGCTCAGATTGCCCGTCCGATCCTGGTGGCCCATGGGGAGCAGGACGATCGGGTGCATCCTGATCAATCGGCGCAACTCGTCGACGAACTCCGCCGCCTCGACAAGACGTTTGAGTACGTCACGTATCCAACCGAAGGGCACGGCCTACTACGCGCCAGCCCACAGATTCACTTCTATGAGCGCCTCGAACGTTTCCTCGACTGGTATCTGATGTGAGCCATCCTTCTGAGAAAAAGCGATTGCGTGACATGGGCGTAGCTATTGGCCAGCTTCCGACCGGCCCACTCAACGCGATCACCGACGTCCCTGGTGTCTGGGTGGGACATGAAACGGTCATTTCGGACGATCCAAATGTCGTCCGATCAGGTGTCACCATGATCGTTCCCCGGGAGGGTGAGATCTGGTCCGACTTCGCCTATTGCGGCACTGCGATCCTCAATGGCAACGGCGAGATGACCGGAATGCCGTGGATGGATGAGTCCGGGATGCTGGGCACGCCAATCGGTATCACCAACACCCACCAGGTTGGCATGGTTCGAGATGCTCTCGTCCGCCACCTCGCCGAACATGATCTAGAACGCAGTTTCTTTCTTCCCGTGGTCGCTGAAACCGACGACAGTCATCTCAACGACTCGGATTCGTTCCCGCTCACCGAGGCCCATGCTGCTGCGGCGCTGACCAATGCCGGCCCGGGACCTGTCGCCGAAGGCAACGTCGGTGGAGGCACCGGGATGGTCTGTCACGAGTTCAAGGGCGGGATCGGGACCTCGTCTCGAGTTGTGGAGGTAGCTGGCGAGCTACTCACTGTCGGAGTTCTCGTCCAGGCCAACTACGGGATTCGTGACGATCTACGGATTGATGGCTTCCCGGTCGGCCGTCATCTCGGATTCGATGTGGTTCCCTCAGCGTGGGATGGCGAGGATCAACGCGAGAGCGATGGGTCGATCATCGTCGTCATCGCTACCAACGCTCCACTGCTGGCCGACCAATGTCGGCGTTTGGCGAGGCGGGCGACCGTCGGACTGGCGCGGGTGGGTGGTTACGGTCACGACTCATCGGGCGACATCTTTGTGGCGTTTGCGACCGGCAACCATCTACCGGTCGGGGAGAAGATTCATACAGTCAGAACCCTGCATCATGACCAGATGACCTCGCTCATCCGGGCCACGGCCGATGCCGTTGAGGAGTCCATTCTCAATGCCCTGTGCGCTGCGGAAACGATGACGGGTTTCGCTGGTCGGACAGCACATGAGCTGCCGTTGGATCGGGTTGCGGCGCTACTCGGGGAATGGGTCTGACGGCTTCTCGCGAAGCTGATAATTGGTCCAAAATATCGGGCCTTTTTTGGCGTCATCGGTCCTCATTTCGGGATAGGTTTTCGACTGACAACTTACCGGAGGTTCGCCCATGAGACGCACGGCCGTCTTTATCCTGTTCGCTCTCTTCGGGGCCTCAATCGCCCCGGCTGCCTTCGCCCAGGAGGACGCTGGAGTCGTCCTCCGGATCGGGCTCACTCAAGACTGGGAAACACTGAACCCGACGGCCGGATTTGCCGTTAGCGAGTACGAAATCTGGAACGTGCACTACGCCACCCTGACCGACAAGGCCGCCGATGATTTTGCTCCGATCGGCGGGCTAGCTGAATCGTGGATCGCTTCGAACGACGGGTTGACGTACACCTACACCTTGCGGGAGGGCCTGAAATGGTCGGACGGCGAACCACTTACCGCTGAAGACGTGGCCTGGAATGTCAATACGTCGCGGGACCAAGAGTGGGACAACATGTTGTCAACGGTGATCAATCTCGACGCAAAGGTCATCGACGATCGAACGGTCGAGATCACCTCATCGGTGCCCGATCCCAAACTGCCCAACATGGACATCTACCTGGTGCCAAAGCACATCTGGGAACCGATCGCGACCGACTATGACGCCACCGTCGAATATGACGGTCTGGACGGCGTGGGTAGCGGTCCTTTCGTGATTTCTGAATTCACCAAGGGCCAGTCTGTCGTGATGGTCGTCAACCCCAACTATTGGGGGTGGGAGGGTGAGACCCCACCAATCGACCGGGTCATTTTCCAAACCTTCGCCAACCCGGACGCCATGGTGGCCGCTCTGCAACAAGGGGAGCTTGATGCGATTCACGGGTTCCCCGCTGGATCGGCGGCCACGCTGGAGGCTGACCCTGACATCGAGGTAGTAGCCGGCCGGCAAGGGGGGTTTGATGAGATTGCGATCAACGGAGGCGCCGTCGTCGGTCAGCCTCACCCGGCGCTGCTTGACCTGGAAGTGCGTCGGGCGGTCAGTTTCGCGATTGACAAGGAAGCGGTGATCGAGGACCTGTGGTTCGGTTTGGCGGGACCGCTCGAGACGATGAGTCCCGGGGCCGATGAGGCCAAGTGGATCCCCGAAATCCCAGCCGACAAGGCGTTCACCTACGACCCGGACCGCGCCAACCAGATCCTTGATGATGCGGGCTATCTCGACACCGACGGTGATGGAATTCGGGAGATGCCAGACGGAACCAATCCGATCGTCCTCCGCCATGCAGTGAATACCGATGGCGACCTGGCTGGTCCCATCGGGGAGCTTTTTACGGGCTGGATGGAGGCGATTGGAATTGGCGTAGAACTGGCTTCCTACGACCAGGATGCACTGTTCGGAGTGATCGTTGAGGGCGACTACGACACGTTCTTCTGGGGGTGGGTGCCGTTCGTTGATCCGGACCCGATGTTGTCGTACTTCACCGAAGCCGAACTCGAGTCCTACAACGATGCCAACTGGACCGACCCGCGTTTCGAGGAGCTATATCTCGAGCAGAAGGTCGAGCTCGATCCGCAGCGAAGAGTTGACATCGTGCATGAGATGTTGACGATCCTCCACGATGCGGCGGTCTATATCCCGATGTACCTCGGGCCCGATCTGCAGGCATATCGGACGGACACGTTTGAGGGCTGGGTTCGACAACCGGCTGAGGTTGGCCCGGTCATGTTCTCGAACTCGTCGCCGAGCTATCGATTGCTGCGCCCGGTGGGGTCCGACGCTGCCGGCGGATCAAGCGATGGAACCAACTGGGTGCTCATAGGCGGTCTGGCGGCCATCGTTGTAGTGGGTGGCGCCTTGGTGGTCACGAGAAGGAAATCAACCGCCGACAATCGAGAATAGGTGCTCGCGACCGAACAACCTGAAAGTCGGGGGCGCACCCGCTTCATCTTGAAAAAGGTGCTGGGTTCGCTCCTGACTCTCGTGTTCGTTCTCGTGTTCAACTTCGTCCTGTTCCGGATCGTGCAGTCTGATCCGATCGGTTCGCTGTTCAGAGGAAGAAATGTTCCGGCGGCGAAGATCGCCGACCTTCGGACGGCTTTTGGGCTTGACGAGTCGCTATGGGTTCAGTTCTGGGCTTATGTTCGCCAGACGTTTCAACTGAACTTTGGGATCTCGTATCAAAGTCGCCAGCCGGTCTGGAACGAGATCGTCTCAGCAATCCCGGCCACCGTGGCCCTGGTCGGGATCTCGGCGGTGTTTTCGGCCGTGATCGGAACGATCGGCGGAGTCATCGCCGCCTGGCGACGGAACACCTGGAAAGACCACACGATCACGTCGGGGACCATGGTGTTCTATTCGATGCCAGATTTCTGGCTCGGCATGATCCTTCTTGTCGGATTTGCCGTTGTGCTTGGCTGGTTCCCGGTCGGGGGGATGTCCGACGCCGGCTCGACTGCCACCGGAATGGCGCTCCTGCTTGACCGCCTCCATCACATTTTCTTGCCGGCACTCACGCTCACCCTTGCCTATCTGGGGGAGTACGCGCTCGTTACGCGGAGTTCGCTGCTTGACGTCATGGGCGAGGACTACCTCACGGTCGCCAGGGCCAAGGGACTGCGCGATGTCGTGGTTCGGAATCGGCACGCCGTTCCCAATGCACTCCTTCCGGTGGTCACCCTGACGGCTATCAACTTCGGATTCGTCCTATCAGGAGCGATCGCGGTTGAAGCAGTCTTCTCGTGGCCGGGGCTCGGCAAGGCGACCGCCGACGCGATTCGGGGCCCCGACCTTCCGATGCTCCAGGGCTTATTTTTGTTGTTCAGTGCGGCCGTCATCTTCTTCAATTTGCTCGCCGACGTCGCCTACGCCTGGCTCGATCCGCGGGTGGAGGGGGCATGACCAGTCTGGCGATGCAGAGACGGAGGGCCACCGCCGGACGGGTCCTTGCGCAGTTTCGGAGTTCCAAGCCGGGAGTGATCGGCTTCTCTGTCCTGATGCTCTTCGTGGTTGTAGCGCTCGCCGCGCCACTTCTCGCTGATGTTCGCGAACTGAACCCGGTCTTCGCTCGGGCGAACGGTAATCCACAGTGGGCATCGCCTGGCCAGTTCGGAGCGCTCGGCACGGACCATTTGCGACGGTCGGTTTGGGTTCAGTTTGTCTGGGGTTCGCGGGTCAGTCTCTTTGTCGGTCTGGCGGCAACGATTCTGACGATTTCGATTGGCTCGGTGGTCGGGATCGTTTCGGGGTTCGTCGGAGGTCGGCTGGACGCCTTCCTCATGCGCATCACCGAATGGTTTCTCGTCATTCCGTTCCTGCCATTGGCGATCGTGCTGGCTTCGATCCTGGGTCGGAACGTATGGAACATCATTCTTGTGATTGGCGTGACGTCCTGGCCGTCCACCGCCCGTTTGCTCAGGGCTCAGGTCCTTACGGTCAAGCAGCGACTGTTTGTCGACCGGTCGCGCTCGCTCGGTGCCGGGAACGGCCACCTGGTCGCCCGGCACATCTTGCCGAATGTGAGTGGCTTGATTCTGGCGAACGCCACGTTGGCGGTGCCGATCTCGATCCTGACCGAAACCACGCTGTCGTTTCTCGGCCTCGGGGATCCGTCGTCGCCCTCGTGGGGTAAGACGCTTGAAGAGGCCTTCGTCAATGGAGCAATGGTGCGCAACGCCTGGTGGTATTTCCTCCCTGCCGGTCTCGGCATTTTGATTGTGGTTTTGGCGTTCACCCTCATCGGACGAACCCTTGAGGAAATCGCCGACCCACGGCTGGGGCAGTCCCGATGAACCAGCCAGTCCTGTCCGTCAAAGATCTGGCAATCACCTATCACTCGGCGTCCGGTCCCGTTCCGGCGGTTCGGGGGGTTTCGTTCGACCTGGCGGTCGGCGATTCACTGGGACTGGCCGGCGAGTCCGGATGCGGGAAGTCGACGCTCGCCAATGCGCTGCTCCGTCTACTGCCAGACGGCACCACCACCTCGGGTGAGGTGATGATTGACGGTCAGGATCTCTTCGCTTTGTCGCCCGGTGGTCTCCGTGCCGTGAGATGGACAACCGGGGCCATCGTCTTCCAGGGTGCCCTCCATGCGCTGAATCCGGTGCATACCGCCGGCCGGCAGGTTCGAGAACCGATGCTTATTCATCACACCGTTGGGTCCGAAGATGAGGCCCGGGTGCGAAGTCGTCAGCTCTTTGAACGGGTCGGGCTACCTGCCAACCAATTGGACGCCTATCCCCACCAGCTGTCCGGTGGGCAACGACAGCGAGTTCTCATTGCGATGGCGCTGGCGTGTGATCCCCAGCTCCTCATTGCCGACGAACCGACCACAGCGCTCGACCTTATGGTTCAAGCCCAGGTGCTGGCGCTCATCGCCGAATTGCGGCAAGAGAGTTCGCTGAGTCTGATCTTCATCACCCATGATCTGTCGGTTCTTACGTACGTGGCCGACCGCTTGGCCATCATGTATGCCGGGAAGATCGTCGAGGAGGGTCCCAGCCTCTCCGTCTTCCAGAACGCTACTCATCCCTACACCCGGGCGCTGGCTGCCGCTTTCCCAACGATCGGTGATCAGACCTCCCGCATGGCTCCGTCGGGCCTAGGTGGCGATCCGCCAACTCCAGGAGCCCTCCCGTCAGGGTGTCCGTTCCATCCGAGATGTCCGCTGGCCGAGGACCGATGCCAGACGGCCGAGCCTGACCTGCGCCCGGCAGGACCAGGTCAGCGAGCTGCGTGCGTGCTGGTATGAGCAGCATCGTTTCCCTCAGCGATGTGCATGTGCACTTTGGAGCGTCGCGGGCGGTTGATGGGGTTTCTGTTGACGTCAAACCGGGCGAAGTACTTGCCCTGGTTGGCGAGTCCGGTTCGGGCAAGACCACGCTGATCCGGGCGGTGCAGGGACTCCAGTCAGTGACCTCCGGGGAGATCACCTACACCTCGGCGGCCGAGCCAGAGTCCGGGCAGGGTCGAGGCAGTCGCGGCGTCCAGATGATCTTTCAGGACCCCACCGGTGCGCTCAATCCCCGTCAGACAATCTATGAGATCGTCGCGGAGGGTCTGCGCATACGAAAGGAATCAGAGAATGAAGCGGAGCGGGTCGGCCGGGCCTTGTCCAGGGCGGGCTTGCGACCGCCTGAACGGTTCTTCCCGATGTACCCCCACCAGATCTCTGGCGGCCAGCGCCAGCGGGTCGTCATCGCCGGGGCGATGGTGATGGAGCCAGATCTGCTGTTGGCAGATGAGCCGGTCGCCAGCCTTGATGCGTCGATCCGCGGCGAGATACTCGCCTTGATGCTGGAACTGGTCGGGGAGACAGGTCTATCGATCCTCGTTGTGACTCACGACCTCGGCTTGGCGTGGAACATTGCCGATCGGGTGGCGGTGATGTACCTGGGCCGAATTGTCGAACTGGGGCCGACCGAGCAGATACTTGGCGAACCGAGACACCCCTACACGCGGGCCCTGCTGTCGGTGGTGCCCGAGACGACCCGAATGGAGCAGCAGATTCTCGTCGGTGAGATTCCGGATTCACGCCGTATCCCCTTCGGGTGCCGTTTCCATCCTCGCTGCCCGCTTCTGCAATCCGGGACGCTGCCCGCCGACGTGGCTATTCGTTGCACAACCGAGGACCCCGGACCAGTCGATATGAACGCGGACTCGGCGGCGGCTTGCTGGGCGGTGACGTAGCTAGCGATCTCTCGGTCCCACTGCTCCTCAAGCCCAGTGGCGGGGAATGTCTTCGTTCCAGATCCTCTCAAATACGGAAACGCCATTGTGAGTGGCCGACACACGGATCTCGACTTTGAAGTCCTCTCGCCCTTCGATGTGTAACGACCCAGAGGTGGTGACGTCCCAACCCGGGCGTGAGAGCCGGAGTTCGGATCGTGAGTGAACGGCCGTAGTTCCAGGGTCGTCGTCGGCGACCGTGACTTCCCAGGCTTGGTCGGAGCTGTACGTGAGATCATCGCGGTCGGGTTGGAACTGCTTGCTCTGGACTTGTCGCCGAAAGGTCGTTCGTCCGGCAGCGGCGTCGACCCGCCACTCGTCCTCATCGACGAGAAAGTCAACCGGAGCCGTGGGAGGGTCGTTGGCCGGCGGTACGACGACCGGATCAGAAGCGAGAGGAACCGTGGGGATAACGAGTCGCGATTGCCCGGGGACAACGGTGATGGTGAACTTGGTGTGAGGCGGCCAAACGATCGGGAAGTCAGCCCCGGCAATGGCGAGGCGAATTCGTGACCCGGCCGGCACGATGGCCGACGTAGCCGTGAGCGCGAGCTTCACGGTCATCTCTTGATCCGGGATCGGAGGTTCAGGGTCCGACAAACTCCTCGGGAAGGTCAAGTTGCGGTTACCCCGACAGATCAAGTGAGACGCACCGGCTTGGTCGACGATCAGGAGTCTCGCTGCCACGAGACCAAACGGACGGTCCGTCGAGATTCGAAGTTCGACTTCGGGGGTGCCGAGAATCTCGATCGGGTCGAGGAGGCGGCTCCGTTGTGAACGTTACGGACGCCGCATCGTCGGCGGCCCCGTCAGTGCTTGTAATGCCAGATCGATCCCAGGCAGGAGCATGTTTGCCAACCCACTGCGGGCCGTTCCATGTCGTCCGGTCACCGTCGAGGTCGTCGAGCATCGTCTCCCAGGGCACTGCGCCGCGAGGAGGCCAGGCGGGTTCCGTTCGCCAATGTCCTGCGACCACATCTGCGTCATAGGGTGGCTCGGTCCGAACAAAGGTTGTGACGGGGGCCATGTCCATTACCTGGTTGTTGTCGCCTCTTAAGTGATGGCCGAACCATCTGGCCATGAGGTCGAGGTGGTCGAGGGTAGGCCCTGGCTCGCCGGTAGCTGGCCGGTGATGTCCCCAGGGTCCAATCACGGTACGGGTGGGGCATTGGAGGTGTTCTGCCATAGCCAGCATCCCATCGACGTACCCGTCGAGCCATCCCCCGACGAGCAACGTGGGGCACTGAATGGCCGCATAATCGGCGCACGGCGAGCCATGGATCCAGTACTCGTCGCGGCGCTGATGCTTCAGCCACTCCAGCGGCCACTGGGGGGTCTGGTCCAAGCGTTTCATCCACTCGTCGAACCAGCCTTCACCGAAGATGTCCGGGTCGGGAGGTAGGGCGTTCGTCGAGATCATCGACGGTGGCCAATCCACCTGCTCGGCGGCGTGCAGCGACCCGCCGACGTAGTGCACGTCACAGGCGAATCTGTCGTGGGTGGCGTGCAGCGCGGCGATGGCTTTGAGCTGCGGTGGGCGGCGCATCGCGGTTTGAAGTGAACTGAAGCCTCCCCACGAGATCCCCCACATACCCAGATTCCCCGTGCACCAGTCCTGGCTAGCTGCCCACTCGAGAACCTCGAGGTTGTCGTCTTGTTCTTGCGGTACATACTCGTTGTCGATGATCCCGGTGGAGGCCCCGGTGCCGCGGATGTCCATCCTGATACCGGCGATGCCTTGTGACGCCAGGTAGGCGAACGTGGAGAAGTCACGTGCCGTGCAGTCGTCATCTTTGCGATAGGGAAGCGATTCGAGCACCGCGGGGAACGGTCCGTCGTTGCGGGAGTCCGGCAGATACGTAGTGAGGGCGATCTTGACCCCGTCAGCCATTTCGACGAACACTCGCCGGTCAATCCGTACCGGGTAGTCGTTGCGTGACACCATCGCGTGAAGCTAATCCAGGTGGGCACACCCGTGCGAGCCAATCAGGTCTTCAGTTCCCGAAGGTAACTGGCCCGTCGCTGGCGGAGGTTTCTACCCGTTCGCCGACCAGATCGACCAGGTAAGTCGTGTAATTGTGGACGGCGACATCGGGATTCCAAAAGCCGATCGACACCACAACCACGTCGCCTTCGCTGTCAATGGACACCGTGCCGGTTTCTTGGGAGAACATGGTGAACTGGGCCCAGAAGGTTGGCTGGTCGATGGAAGCGAGTTCGATGGAGAATTGCCGTCCGCTGGCAAACTCGAGAACCTTGAGGACGGTCGTCTGGGAGGACAACCATCCTTCGCGTGGTGGATTGGCAGGGTCGATCGTCCCGTTCGTTTCGAGCCACATCAGTCGGGATCCGGTGCCGTCGAGAGTGGGGACACTCGCCGATCGCCCACTCCGAGCGCACGAGGGGGCAGGTCCCTGAGCGGGGAGTGGATCTCCCGAGAGCGTGAACATGAGCCATTGTCCGCAATCAGTGACGTCGTCGGAGGGGAGGCTTTCGGCGGCGACGGCGTCCATCATCCAAACCAGGACCCGGTCTCCGCCGTAGGAAGCGAATACCGGCTTAAGTCCGCCCGTTGACGCCTCGTCACTGCCGGTGGAGACTCCGAGTTCTATCACCGGGGTGATGGCCCGCGTCGCCGGATCGACGATTACTACCGAGTGGGTCGTGGTTCCAGAACTGGAGCTTCCTGATCGTTCGGCAATAATGGCGATCGCCTGGCGATGCGTGGTGTCAAGCCCTGCCGGTAGGAATTCATCCTCGACCCAGCCGAGGGCTCCACCGGTCTTGCCGATCAGCTGTCCAGCTCGTTGGCCGGGGCCGGGGCTGTACCAGATCGAGCCCCCGGCCACACCGGGGCCTCCGGAAAATTGATACAAGATCTCGTTGTCGGGTGTCACCTTGGCGACGGAGACTTGCTCCTCGATCAACCGGGTGACTTCCCCTTGTGAGTCGGCGCGAAGCAAACCGCCGGGACGGAGCTGGATCAGATCGGGTCGTTTGATATTGGCCTGGGTGATGGCCAGGAAAATCAGGATGGCCGACACTCCCACGACCAGAAGCGCCGTCCCCATCACGAGTCTGCGCTTGCGGTCCGAAGAGGCATCGACTTCGATCGTTCGCAGTTGGTGATCGATCTCCCAAGCCAATCTCGGTCGGAGCGAATCAACGACGGCCTGCTCGGCTTCGACTACGACATCTGAACCGTCGTCGACGCCCAGTGCCCGCCCGATCCGTGCCGGCGGCCAGTGCAGGCCGTGATGTAGCACCAGCGCCAGGCGTTGGCGGGCAGACAACGCCGCGATCGCGACTGCCGCATCGGCGTCGGCCGTCGGTATCGCCTGCACACCACCCGATCGGCCAGGTCTCTCCATGACCGCCCGAATTGCATCGGCGGCGATGTCATCAGAGTTGGCTCGTCCTGACTGTCGCAACGCCCGATCGGTTTGCTGGCCGGCGGGGGATCGGAGGGCAATCGAGAGTATCGCAAGCACCTCCTTGCGGAGGGCGGGACTCTCGCTATGCACTACTAATCGCCCGCCACCGAGAAGAGCCATTCGCCATCTTCGGCGATTCCGATCCGATGACCGGTGTACCCACCTAGCTGGCGCATCGCGTCGATCTCTTCCTCATTGAACACTGGACGAAGGGCTTCCCAATCGGCATCGGAAGGCTCGTCCGTCGCCGCCGACGGCCAGACATAGATGGTGCGTCCATCGGGGAGAACGCTCGCTGCAAACGGGAGGTTGAGGATGCGGACGATGAGCGAAAGGTCGTCGCCAAATCGAGCCTCCGAGGCCATCCACACCCGCCGCGGATCTCCACCGCCGAAATTGACCGTGAAGGAAGGCGACGTGAGGGCTGCCAGTCCGTCGAAATCGCAGTCAACGGCTCGCTCGACGATTTCTGATCTGATGGCGGAAACCGCTTCGGGCAGGGCTTCCCGGGGTGGTGCTACTGACGGTTGTCCGGCGGCCGAACAGGGCCCCGCAGCGGCCCGGATGCCGCCAAGACGATGTCCCTCGGTCACTGCCAGGGGGCTGTCGAACAGTGAGGCAGAACGAACCCCGTCCGCAGTCGGCAGGGTTGCTTGCCCCGACTCAGACGCGGTAATCAGCGCACCGGAGTTATCAAGCACAAGTGCTACTCCGTCCGAAATATCGAAAACTTGTTGGGCCCCGGCGACCGGGTAGGTCGTCGTCTCGCTGGCTTCAACATCCGTCACCTCGACTTGTCCACCGATGACAGTGGCTACGAGTCCATCCATCACGGCCACTGAAGCCGGGCCGGACCCGTCTACGCAGTCAGCCTCCCAGGTTGCGTCGCCATCGATGAACGCGACGAGCTTGTTACAGGTGGCGTTGACCCGTAGTTCCACGACGATGAGCGAGTCCTCGGCGTCGCCAGATACGAGGTCCGGGCCATCGTAGAGCACGGTGGGAGCCCCGCCCTGAAGATCGGCAGCGACCAACTGGCCACCAACGTCCTGGCCGGAGGTCCGGATGAGGTAGATCACATTAGGGCGACCATCGATGAGCGCGACATCGACCAGGGTGAGCGATTCGCCGTCGTTCTGCGTGATGAGTTCGATCGGCTCAATGGTCCCGGGTAGCAGCCGTAAAATCCCCGGGGAAACGTCCGGTCCTGGGTCCGTGTACTGGAATACGAGGCCGCCGATCAGGTCGACGAAGGCCGATTTGAGCGCGTAATCGACGTCACCGGTCAGCGTCGCAGCGGGTCCGTCGTCGTAGAGGATGGTCACGGCCTCGTCCGTGACAACGATCGCCCCGGTGACTGGTTCGGTCGATGGAGCGGTAGTCGGCGTTGGGTTGATTGGCGTGCTGCCGTTGCCGATCGTGGGCGAAGTGGTGGTCGTATCCTCCGGCAGCGTCGATGCGGTCGGGAGCAACGCGCACGATCCCAGCAGCATCGTTAGGGCAAGTAGGCCTGCGAGTCGGGTCGTCATGGATGCAACGGTAGTTGGCCGCGGCCTTTAGGAAAGTCGAATCGCCTGGTCATAGGCCTCGATGTAGGTGCGGGCAGCGTTCTCCCAGGAGAAGTCCAGGGTCATGCCGCGTCGTTGCAGTGACGCCCAGGTGGGGCGGTCCGTCCGAAATAGCCGCATCGCTCGCCGAATCGCCTTGGCTAGCTCAATTGAATCGAACGAACGAAACCCGAATCCTGTCGCATGGGCCGGGTCTTCGTCCACGTCGACAACAGTATCGGCCAGCCCTCCGGTCAGCCGCACCACCGGGACGGAGCCGTAGCGCATGGCGTACATTTGACCGATCCCGCATGGCTCGAATCTTGACGGCATCAGGTAGCAGTCGGTGCCACCGGCGATCAGGCGGTTCAGGCCTTCCGAGTATGGGCCATGCCAGACAGCCTGTGGGTGTCGCTCTGCCCATCCGTCCACCATGCTGTCCAGCTCGCCGTTACCAACCAGCAGGAATCGAGCACCGTCAGCGATGAGGGCGTCGAGATGTTCGTCGAGTAGTCCGAGACCTTTTTGCTCGGACATGCGTCCGACATTCCCGAAGATGACTCCGTCATCGACTCCGGCCATCTCGAGAAGCATTTCGCGATTGGCAAGGCGGGCGTCCAACTCGTCGGGCGCGAAGACGGAAGCGAGACCGTCGTCGGTTTCGGCGTTCCAGGCGATCGGGTCGATGCCGTTGACGATGCCAATCGTTGGCCTGCCGCGAGCGTTGAGGACGCCGTCGAGGCCGCTCGACACCGATGGATCGGCGAGGAGCTGTTTGGCGAATGTGGGGCTGACCGTTGTTACAACATCGGCCAGAGCCATTCCAGCTTTGAGGTAGTTTGCCCCGCCGTACCATTCGAGCGGACCTCCGGGTGTGGTCGAAGCTTCGTCAGTGCCGAGGAGCTCTCTGGTTTCGGCAAGGGGACCGATGATCGGGTAGGCAGCATTGTGGACGGTGAAGACGGTCGGGGCATCGACGAGCAGCGTTACGGCTCCGGTGTGTGCGTCGTGCAGATGGACGACATCAACGCCGTGGGCGAGAGCCGCCACCACCGTGGCGAACCGTCCGAAGCGTCGCCACTGATCGTCGTATCCGCTTCCGGGCGTATCGCCGTAGATGCCTTCACGATCGAACGATTCCGGGTCGTCGACCAGCACCACCTCGACCTTGCCGTCCTGATGGAGGTACAGAGCATCGGCATAGCCAGTTCCGGCGTGTCTTGTGCCGATGTCTTGCAGGTGTCGATATCGGGGCATCACCACGCGTACTGAATGACCGGCTGCTGCGACGCCGTGGGCAATCCCGGAGACGGCTTCCCCCAATCCGCCGGTGCGGGCGAGAGGTGAGTATTCGGAAGCAGCAATGAGTACCCGCATGGTCCGTCCTTCTCTCGGAGAGCCTAAAGCTAGCCTCGACCAGGGACTCTCGGTTGTATGCGGTCGGTATCATCGCCCTATGAATCTTGACGCCCCGAATCCATCCGTTGCCGAACTTCGCGAAGCCACAGTCGAACTGCTGGCGGATCATGCTGCGGACTATTCACAAAATCAGATCGACCAGTTCACTGCCCAGCGGGCCAAAGCCATGGACCTGCGGTCCGCTGAAACCAAAGTCCCAACCATGATCTTTGTCTGTGTTCACAACGCCGGACGCTCCCAAATGTCGGCAGGATTCGCCCGCCACCTGGCTGGCAATCGAGCGGTCGTTTTCAGTGGGGGCTCCAACCCTGGGCCGGTGGTCAACCCGGTAGCCGTGGAAGCCATGGCCGAAGTCGGTATCGACATCTCAGGCCAATTCCCGGTCCCATTCACTGATGAGATCGTCGAAGCTTGCGACGTAGTAGTCACGATGGGCTGCGGTGACGTCTGCCCGTATTTTCCTGGGAAGCGGTACCTCGACTGGGACCTGGTTGACCCGCACGGCCAGGACCTGCCTGCCGTACGGGTTGTCCGCGACGAAATTCAGGAGTTGGTGACCAGCTTGATGTCTGACCTCGGCGTGACTTAGTGACTGCCTGGCTCGACCCCCTGGCGGAGCCTTTCGAGGTGATCGGGGAGAGCGGTCACTCGGTGATTCTCGTGCACGGCTTCACCGGAACCGCGGCTCACATGCGGCCGCTGGCTGATGGACTGGTTGCCAGTGGTCATTCGGTGGTGGTGCCATCGTTGCCGGGCCACGGTACCGAGATGAGCGATCTGCTGAACGTCACGCGGGCTATGTGGCAGGCCAGCGTCGACCATGCAATCTTGCGGGCCGAGGACCTGGCTGAGCGAGTACACCTGGTCGGATTCGGCCTGGGGGCCATGCTGTGCATGCTCGCGGCAGATGAACGGTTCGCGTCCCTGAGTCTGATCAACCCGCTGACTTGGTTCGCGGACAAGGGGATATTTCTGGCTCCGGCGCTTTCCTATGTGAGCCGCAACCAGTACTGGCCAGAGTATCGACCGGCTTTGGCCCCGGAGCTAAGGCGCTTCGACATTGGTTATCGCGGCTACCCGACGAAGGTCATCAAGCAGGTCCTTGAGGCTCGGGCGGCTGCGTTTACGGCTGCTCAATGGATTGAGCATCCGACCCTGATCGTCCAGTCGCGCAAGGATGAATACATCGTCCCGGATGGCGCCTATGACCTTCGCGACCGACTGGTTCGTACCCGTGTCGACATCAGGTGGTTGGAAAACAGCTCCCATCGGGCAGTGGTTGGCAACGAACTCGACGAACTCATTGACGTGGTTAGCGGCCATATCGAGACGGCCTAGACTCTGGCGTCATGCCCATTGAGATTGACATTGCCCACGTCGCCATGCTCGCCCGCATCGAGTTATCTGACCAGCAGTTGGCTGATTATCGCGCCCAACTGGGGGTAATTCTTGACCACGCCGCCCGGGTGCAAGAGCTGCCTACGGACGGTGTTGCGCCGACCTCGCATCCGCTCGACATGGTTAACGCCTTCCGTGACGATGTGGTGCGGCCATCCTTGGATCGTGACGAGGTGCTGTCCCAAGCCCCCGACGCCACGAACGGCTTCTTCCGGGTCCCACCCTCGCTGGATAACGAATGACTGATCCCGCCGATTTCACCCTTGTCGAAGCCGCGGCGGCGCTCAAGGCCGGTGAACAAACATCCGTCGCCTTGACCGAGGCGGTCCTCACCAGGGCCAGCTTGACCGAAGCCGCTGTTCATGCCTACTTGACGATCGATCGCTCTGGTGCATTGGCTGCCGCGGAAGCGGCAGACCGGCGGATTTCGGATGGGCGGAGCATCGGCCCGCTGGATGGCCTACCGATTGCTCTCAAAGACAACATGATGACGAGGGGCGTCGAGACGACCGCGTCGTCAAAGATCCTGGCCGGATACATTCCCCCGTACGACGGCACGGTCGTTGCCCGGTTGCGGGAAGCTGGAGCGGTATTCGTGGGGAAGACCAATCTCGACGAGTTCGCCATGGGGTCATCAACCGAGAACTCTGCCTTCGGCCCCACCCGGAATCCCTGGAATCTCGATACGGTCCCTGGCGGTTCGTCGGGAGGCTCTGCGGCGGCCGTCGCTGCCGGGTCGGCGCTCGCCGGACTCGGCTCCGACACGGGCGGGTCGATCCGACAGCCAGCTGCCCTGTGCGGGCTGGTCGGCATGAAACCAACCTACGGGTTGGTCTCGCGCTATGGCCTCATCGCGTTTGCCAGCTCGCTTGATCAGATCGGGCCGCTTACGCACACGGTGGAAGACGCTGCGATTCTCTACGAAGCCATCGCCGGCCATGATCCTCTCGACGCAACCTCGTTTCCCGGCCCGGCTCCCTCCGGCACTCAGCGACTCGGCGAGGGTGTCAGTGGTCTGCGAGTAGGCATTGTCAACGAGCTTTCGGGTGAGGGAATCGATGACGAAGTGATGGCGGCGTTCCGGACAACGGTTGAACGACTCGCCTCCGCCGGGGCCGAGATCGTCGAGCTTTCTCTCCCGTCTACGGCGACCGCCCTGTCGGCCTATTACCTCATTGCTCCGGCCGAGTGCTCGGCAAACCTGGCTCGCTTTGATGGCGTCCGGTATGGACTACGGATTGACGGTGGCACCGTCGACGAGATGATGTCGCGCACCCGGGCAGACGGGTTCGGACCTGAGGTGATCCGCCGGATTCTGCTCGGAACCTACGCGTTGTCAGCCGGCTACTACGACGCCTTCTATGGGCAGGCGCAACGAGTCCGGACGCTCATCATCCAGGAATTCGCCGAGGCCTACGAGCAGGTCGATGTGCTGGTCTCGCCCACCGCCCCGGCTCCGGCTTTTGAGTTGGGTGCAAAAACCCAGGATCCGTTGTCGATGTATATGCAAGACATCTGCACGATCCCCTCAAATCTGTCAGGGCACCCGGCGATTTCGGTTCCGGTCGGGTTATCGACCACCGGCTTGCCGATCGGATTCCAGGTCATGGCCCCGGCCCTCGGTGAGACGGTCATGTTCCAGGTCGCGGCCACCATCGAGAAGCTGGCTGATGACATCGGCCGCCCGGTCCTGGAAGTGGTGGCGTCATGAACTGGGAACCGGTGATCGGTATCGAGGTGCATGTCGAGCTTGAGACGGAGTCCAAGATGTTCTGCGGATGTGCGGTCGACTTCGAAGCCGAACCGAATACAAATGTCTGTCCTGTCTGCCTGGGCTTGCCCGGAGCGCTGCCGGTTCCGAACCGAAAAGCCATCGAATGGATTACGAAGATCGGTTTGGCATTCAACTGTTCGATTTCCGAACGGTCCCAGTTTCACCGGAAGAACTACTTCTATTCGGACCAACCGAAGAACTATCAGATTTCCCAGTTCGACGTCCCGGTCTGCCACGACGGCTGGATCGATGTCACGGTTGACGGTGATACGAGTCGAATCCGGGTCAATCGTGCCCACATGGAAGAAGACACCGGCAAGTCGATCCATGTCGGTGAGAGCGGCCGGATTCATTCCGCCACCGAGACACTGCTCAACTTCAACCGCGCCGGTGTTCCGCTCGTCGAGATCGTTTCCGAGGCCGACATCCGGTCCGCGGCTCAGGCTCGCGCCTATGCGCAGGACCTCCGTACGGTGGTTGCGGCGCTCGGCGTCTCCGATGCAAAGCTCGAAGAAGGCTCCATAAGATTTGATGCCAATGTGTCGATTCGTCCGGTTGGAACCGAGGCCTTCGGTACCAAGGTTGAAGTGAAGAACATGAATTCGTTCCGCTCGCTGGAGCGGGCAGTCGACTACGAGATTCTGCGCCAGACCGATGTTCTTGATCAGGGAGGCACGGTCGACCAGGAGACCCGCCACTGGGACGAGGGCGAGGGTGTCACGCATTCCATGCGTTCGAAAGAAGGCAGCTCCGACTATCGCTATTTTCCCGAGCCGGACCTGCTCCCCATTGAAGTGACTGACGAGTGGCGCAACGAGATAGCCGCCACATTGCCAGAGTTGCCGGCCGCTAGGGCGGCTCGTTATGTGGGTCTTGGGGTCGACGCAGACTCCGCCACATCTCTGGCTGGATCAGAGGCTCTCATGGCGCTGTTCGAGTCGGCATTGACGGAAGGAGCGCCCGCTCAGGTCGCCGCGAACTGGCTCACCGGTGAAGTGACTGCCTGGTCGCGACGCGAATCGACCGACATCACCGACTCGGCCTTGACGGGCCGACATGTGGCCCAGCTAGCCGGCATGGTTGAGGCGAATTCGCTCTCGTCTACGGCTGCCAAAGAAGTGCTCGGGTATGTGCTGGCCGGGGAAGGCGATCCCGAAGCGGTCGCGGCAGCTCACGATTTGATCCAGATCAATGACTCGGGCGCCCTCGAATCAGCGGTCGACCAGGTGATTGGCGAAAACGAAGATCAGTTCGCGCGTCTGGCCGGTGGGGAAGACAAGCTGATTGGTTTCTTCGTCGGGCAAGTGATGCGGGTCACCGGCGGAAAGGCCGACCCGCGAGCCGTCACCGATATCATTCGATCTCGGATCGGATAGATGCCAGTCGTTTTCGACTGTGACGGGGTCCTCGTTGACTCCGAGTCACTGGCATGGACAGCCATCTCGGCTGCGATGCAGCAGTTCGGGGTAACCGTGACCGAAACCGATCGAGAAAATCTCGTAGGGCATCCGTTCGAATATGAATACGAGTACTTCTCGAAAACGGCTGACTTGCCACCGATTGAGTCTGTCGGCGCGGCCATTTCCGATGAGATGTTCGCCCTGTTCGAGCGACACCTGGAGGCATTTGAGGACGCCAAGGACACGCTCGAGGTACTCGCTCGACGGGGGCTGGCGTTGGCAGTCGCTTCGGCCTCCGCCCGCGACCGGCTCGATGTCTCGTTGCGATCGACCGGCCTCGCCGACTTCTTCTCGGTGTCGGTAGCCGGCGATGAGGTACCTGCCGTGAAGCCAGCTCCAGACTTATTTCTCCGTGCGGCCGAGTTGCTTGGTGTAGCGCCGGAAACGTGCACCGCAGTTGAAGATTCACCGGTAGGTATCGCCGCGGCGAAGGCTGCCGGCATGCGGGTTGTCGCAGTTGACCGAGGGGATTTTGCCCCAGAAGAGCTGTCTGAGGCAGACGTGCTCGTGCCGCGTTTGACGCCTGCACTGTTCCACGGAAGCTAACCTGCGCTGATGGAAACTTGGCTACCTCTTGTACTCGGCGTTGGCGCAACCGGACTGGTGATCTTCTGGGTCGTCAAGAAAGTGTTCAAGCTGGCGATCTATGCGGCGATCGTGGCAGCGGCCGCTTGGTTCTGGTTCAGCACCTGACCATTGGAGTTCCTGGCTGGCCTTCTTTCGGACGCAGTTAGGGAGCTGTTCGGATTCGGTGGCGAACTCCGCCGGATCCTTTTCCTTACGCTGGTCGTCGCCGGAACCGCCACGATTATCGGTGTCCTCGTTGGCGTGCCATTGGGAGCCTGGCTTGCCCTGACCCGTCACCGGTTGCGGAATCTGGTGGATGTGCTCGTCAACGCCGGAATGGGGATCCCGCCGGTTCTCGCCGGGCTACTCATCCTGATTCTGCTTTGGAACGATGGTCCCCTCGGGTCGCTTGAGCTGCTATTCACTCCAATTGCGATGATCGGCGCCCAGGCGCTTCTGGCCATTCCGATCGCAGCCGGGATCACGGCTGGCGCCATCAGAGGCCTTGGCCCGGCCGCCAATGAACAACTATTTGCGTTGAGGCTTTCGGGTCGCAAGGCCGGGTTTGTTGCCGGCCGAGAAGCCCTTCCTGGCGTCATCGCCGCGGTAGCGGCCGCCTTCGGCAGGGTGGTGTCGGAAGTTGGTGCGGTTCTCATCGTCGGCGGCAACATTGAGGGCGAGACGCAGGTTCTCACCACGGCGATCGTTCAGCAGGCACGCCAGGCTCACTTCGACTCGGCCTTAGCTTTGGGAATGGTGCTGCTGATCATCGTTCTCCTGGTCAATATCGCCCTTGGGCGACTGAGGGCGATGTGAAACTCAGATACCCCGACGACGGTTCGCAGCTCGACTGTGAGATAGACATTCCGGAGCGGACCCGGACCGTCGTCTTCGGACCGAATGGCGCCGGCAAGTCGACTTTGTTGAGGCTGCTGGCCGGCACCATCGGCGACTCGCCGCTCGATGCGGCTTACCTACCCCAGAGCACCTATCACTTTCGGGGTACGGCCGGGTGGAACCTGGGCCTGGGACTGTCGGCCGAGCAGGCGGCCCGGGCTCGCCAACTCGCCGATCGGCTCGGTGTGGGTCATCTGCTGGAGGCGAGGGCCGTATCGGGTGGTGAACGGCAACGTTTGGCGCTCGCCCGAACGCTCGCCCGTCCCGAACCGTGGGTACTGCTTGACGAACCACTGGCCGCGCTGGACGCACAGGATCGGATGAAGGTGGCCAGGGTCATCGTCGATGCCATCGGAGACCGCGGCGCCGTGATCGTCACCCATGACCAGGACGCAGCAGCAGTTCTTGGAGATCACATGGTGGTGTTGATTGACGGCCAGGTGCATCAATCAGGGGCGGTCCACGACGTGTTTGCCCAGCCTGCTGACGGGGCGGTGGCCGCCGCAGTTGGTCTGGGCAACGTTCTCGACGGGACAGTACGCGTAACCGAAGGGCCGCTTTGTTCGGTGCAAGCCGGTGGAGCGACAATCTGGGGTGTGGGGGACCACGAGCTTGGGGAGACGGTGCGGGTGATGTTCGGCGCCGAGACGGTGACCATGTATGCGGGAACTCCTCCGTCGGTCGGCTCGGCTCGAAACAGTTTCATTGGAATCGTCACCGACGTGCGGCCGATCGGGCGCTTCTACGAGGTGGTTCTCGATGCAGGGATTCCGATCGTTGCGATGCTCACCCCTGGTTCTCTCGAGGCGCTCGGGCTGGAGGAGGGAGTCCCGGCCACGGCCGTCGTCAAGGCGACTGCGGTGCGCGTGGTTCCCTCATGACGCGTTCCCTCATGACCCCGACATGATCCGGTTCGCTATGGCTCTTCGTGTCATGAAGATGACTGTCGTGCTGGCGCTCATTGCACTGTCGGCTTGCGGTCAAGCGTCAGAACGGGTAATCGTTGGAGCCGGCACGACGCTCGTTGATAGCGGGTTCATTGAGGCGTTGGTGGCTGACTTCGAGTCGACCCATCCCGGTATCCAGTTGAGCGTTCTTGGCGAGTCAAGCGCGCAAATCCTCAATCTTGGGCGATCCGGCGCGGTTGATGTTCTGCTGACGCACGCCCCGGTCCAGGAAGCCGCTTTTCTTGCCGAACAAGATCCACAGCTGTCAGAGATTGTCGTTTCGAGTGAGTTCTTGCTGGTCGGACCTCCGGACCTGGCCCCGATGCTCGACGGGTTGTCAACCGTCGATGCCTTTGCCCGGATCCTCGACAACGGCTATCGGTTCGTGTCGCGTGGCGACGGGTCCGGCACGCACGAAACGGAACTCGAGCAGTGGCGGGAGGGCATAGCTCCAACTGGCACCTGGTACATTTCCACAGGCCAGGCCATGGGCCTCACCCTCCAGGTCGCCGACCAGCGCGATGCGTTCACTCTCGCTGAAGCCGGAGCGTTCCTTGGTTCGGAGAATCTGAGCAACCTGACTCCCGTGGAGTTGGTTGATCCGCCTGCCAACCCCTATCGGATCACCGTGACGGCCGACGCGCCCGATGGGGCGCTCGAATTCGCCGAATGGATGCGGAGCGAGGCCGGGCGCGACGCCATTAACCGGATCAACCAGGCGCTCTTTGGCGCGATCGTCTACGCCCCTAGCTCAGGTGATGGCTAGGGAATGATGAGAATCGGGCATGGCGAGTAATGGGCCAGACGATCGGCGACTGATCCCATAACGAACCGCTCGATGATTCCGGCTCCGCGTCTGCCGATGACGAGCAGGTCCGCTTCAACGTCTTCGCAGTACTTCACGATGGTGCCCGAAGGCTCCCCGATTTCGAGGGCCGTCGTGATGTCAAGGCCCGTTTGGTCGAGCTTGGACATAGTTGCTTCAAGAATCGATTGCCGGGCGTCGACTACCGCTTCGGACATCGCTCGTGGCGGGGGTGGCGCTCCCTCAATACCCCACCAACCCTCGGGTGGACGGACCACGGTCACAATGTGGAGCTTGGACTCGCACTCTCGTGCCAGGCTGGCCGCAAACTGGGCTGCTGCGATCGACCGCTCAGATCCGTCGGTTGCTGCAACGATCATCTTCCATGCCATGTGATACCTCCAATGCGGAATCTACACGGCAGTAAGCGCCGGAGACGTGCGACCGCTCCGGTTTTGTGTTTGATCTGTGTGCAGAGGACAATTGCGTATGGACAAGCCCAAAGTCGTCGTCGCCGAAGTCATTGCACCAGCCGGAATCCAGGCGCTCGAGCGTACGTGCACGGTGGACGACGCTTCTGCGGCTGATCGGCCGGAACTCCTCCGCCGCCTTGAAGGCGCGCAGGGTCTCGTGGTGCGATCCGCCACCATGGTTGACGCTGAATTGCTCGCCGCCGCCCCCTTGCTCAAGGTCGTGGGTAGGGCTGGCGTGGGGGTCGACAACATTGACCTGAAGGCGGCGACCGAAGCCGGGGTGCTCGTTGTCAATGCACCGACTGCCAACACGATCTCAGCAGCCGAGCACGCCATGGCACTGCTCCTCTCGCAGGCGCGCAATATTCACCGGGCCGATGCAGTGCTCAGATCGGGCGTCTGGGATCGGTCCAGCTTCCAAGGCGTTGAACTTCACGGGAAGACCCTGGGCATCCTCGGTCTTGGCAGGATCGGATCGCTGGTTGCTGAACGGGCCAGAGCGTTCGGAATGGACCTCATTGGATTCGACCCGTTCATATCACCCGAGATCGCCAACCGGATGGGCGTCCAAGTTGTTGAGGATGTTTCCGATCTATATGCCGTTGCAGATTTCATAACGGTTCATCTTCCCAAGACTCGCGAGACAGACCGCATGCTCAACGCCGACGCCTTCGCCTCGATGAAGCCAGGAGTCCGGATTATCAACGCGTCGCGCGGCGGGATTGTCGTCGAGGCGGACCTCGCCGAGGCGGTGCGTAACGGTGTTGTCGCTGGGGCGGGCCTCGATGTGTTCGAGGTCGAGCCGCTGACCAGCAGTCCATTGTTCGACCTTCCACAGATTGTTCTAACTCCCCACCTCGGAGCGTCGACCGTCGAGGCACAGGACAAGGCCGGCACAGACGTGGCAACGGCAGTCGCCAACGCCTTGGCCGGAGAACTGGTCTTGACGGCAGTCAACGTTGATTTGGGTCGGGAAGTATCTCCCGAGGTCCGAGCGTTCCTGCCGTTGGTGGAGAACCTGGCGCGAGTATTCGTCGGCATTGCCAAAGGATTGCCGCCCACTGTGACTCTCCGACTCGAAGGACGTATCGCTGAGCATCCGGCAACGCCGTTGCGGCTGGCAGCTCTCAAAGGTGCCCTGGCTGAAGCCACCACCGATACGGTTTCGTTCGTGAACGCCGCTGCTATTGCAGAAGAGCGCGGAATTCGGGTGGTTGAAGAGAAGGCGCCCGATGCCGAGGACTACCTATCGCTCGTTCAGCTCTCCGGCACCTTCAACCGACAACCGGTTTCGGTATCCGGGACGATCACCCGTAAGGGTCACGTTCTGGTCGAAGTGCAAGGCCTCGAATTAGAGCTTCCCCTGCATCAGAACCTGCTCATGGTGCGTAACGAGGACTCGCCAGGGGTCATTGGAAGGGTGGGTACCTTCCTTGGTGATCTCAATATCAACATCTCTGACATGGTGGTAGGTCGAATGCCAGGAACCGGCGAGGCGGCCATGATGGGTGTCGCCACCGATTCGGTGCTGACCGACGGTCAGATTGAGGCACTTCGCAAGCTGGATGGCATTATCACCGCCCGTTTCGTTCGACTGCCAGACGCCTAGGCAAGAACGAGTAGCTGGACTGCCCACCCGGCAGCCAAAGCCCACAATCCAGCGACGAGATCGTCGGCAGTAATCCCGAGCGCGCCGTGGAGTCGCTCAGCAGCTGCTACGCCAGGAAACTTCTTGGTGATGTCCGCTATCCGAAAGACCACGAACGCCACCAACGTTGCCGGGAGACCAAGTCCTATCGAGGCGACAAACATGCCGGCGGCCTCGTCGGCGACGATCCAGCCGGGGTCCGCACCATCGGCGGCGAAGGGGGCCGATGACCATAGCGACAGGCCGGTAGCAACCAGGGCGGCGACGAGCTGCCATGGCCATCCGAACGGGGCGATGAGGAGCGTCATGCCCAGTGCCACGGCCGCGCCCATAGTTCCAGAGCCCGAATGGTTACCCCGCAGCCTGCCGAGTATGAGGCCTGACCCGAACCAGGAAGCAATCGTACGGTGCATCGGGGCAGGCTACAGTTTCGGCAGATTGGGAGGATCATTTGCAGCTTGAAGACCTGAACGGATATGTAACTCTTGCCGGGACATCCATCGCCAAAGATGGACGAATTGCCTTCGGTTCAAAGCGTATGAATCTTGAAGATGACCGCTATGACGCCCACATATGGGTGGCGGATGGGCAGGTCGTTCGCAAACTCACCGCAGGGCCGACCGACCTGACCCCCCAGTTCAGTCCCGACGGCACCAAGGTGGCGTTCTTGCGCAAGGGTTCTGAGCCGACGGACAAACCGCAGCTGGCCGTCATTGAGGTCGCCGGTGGTGAAGCTCAGGTGCTGACCGATTTCTCGATGGGGGCGCGCACGTTCGACTGGTCGCCAGACAGTGCCCGACTGGTCGTGTCTGCCATGGAGTACGTGGCGGAATGGGCCGAGCTCGAATCGGACGAACGAAAGCGAAAACCAGTCCGCGTCAGGCGGCTGCCGATGCGCTTTGACACGATCGGGCAGTTTCACAACACCGTCGACACGACCTGGATAATCGGTGTCGACGGCCAGGAAAAGACGAAGTTGTCAGACACTGAATCCTTCCGCGAGGTGGGAGCGATCTTCTCGCCGGATGGCACCAAAGTTGCCTTCTGCTCTGACCGATCGGGCGAACTGGTCGCCACGATGGGCACGCAAGTCTGGGAACGAGACATCCAAACCGGTGACCTGACGATGGCCGCCGACCTCGGGATGTGGTCGACGCTCGCCTACTCCGAAGCCGGTGTACTGCATGCGATTGGCCTGCGAGACATATTCGACTGGCCCGACATGCTGCAACTGTGGCGACTGGACGCCGACGGTCCTGTGTCGCTGACCCCCGGACTTGACCGGGGGGTCGCCGACGTGGCGTTCGAGGGCGACCAGGCGTACGTGCTCGTAGAAGATGAAGGCCGGGTGGTCGTCAAGCAGGTCGGTCCGGACAGTGTCGTCATCGACGTTCATGCCGCCGACGCAGCCGCCGATTCGCTATCCGTAAGCGCCGGAGGCGTCGCGTTTGTCGAATCGACCTACGACCGGCCAGGCGAACTTATCAAGCTCACCGGTGGCGATGCCGCGCAGCTGACATCTTTCAACGCCGGGTTCGAAACCAAACTCGTCAAGGGCGAACATTTCGTCATCAATGCCGGTGGTGGCGACGTCGACGTGTGGGTATATCTACCCGCCGGGTCCGAGGCGGTTCCGACGCTGCTGAACATCCACGGTGGACCAGCCGCTCAATACAGCTATGGCTTTTTCGACGAGTTCCAGATGTATGTCGGTGCGGGGTACGGCGTAGTGGCCTGCAACCCGCGGGGTTCGTCGGGGCGCGGTTCTGAGCACGTACAAGCCGTCGTCGGGGCCGGCTGGGGCGTGAACGATCTCGCTGATGTTCAGGCGGCACTCGACGAAGCGCTCAGCCGTTATCCGCGTCTCGACGGAGACCGGATCGGGGTAATGGGCGGCTCTTACGGTGGATTCATGACCGCCTGGATCACCGCCCGGGATCCGCGGTTCAAATCGTCAGTTGTTGAACGAGCGCTGCTCAATTGGTCATCGTTCTCAGGTACGTCTGACATCGGCCCGTTCTTCCCTCAGATGTATGTGGGGGCGAGCCTGCCGGACGCGCCCGAGGAGCTGTGGGAGGCCAGTCCGATGGCTCGTGCCCACGAGATTCGGACGCCGACCCTGATCATTCATTCCGAAGAAGACTATCGCTGCCCGATTGAGCAGGCCGAGCAACTCTTCACACTGCTGCTGCGGGCGGGGGTTGAAGCGGAAATGGTGCGGTTCCCCGGGGAGTCGCACGAACTGTCGCGCTTGGGAAAGCCGCGCCATCGAAAAGAGCGTTTCGAGGCGATTCTCGACTGGCACAGTCGACATTTACTCACCACCCCTGAGAACCTGGCAAACTAGAGCTTATGGATGCATCGAAGTACATTTGGATGGACGGTGAGCTTGTTCCCTGGGACGAAGCCAAGGTCCATGTTTTGACCCACGCCCTTCACTACGGATCGGGTGCCTTTGAAGGTATTCGGGCGTATGCCACCGATACCGGACCGGCGATTTTCCGGCATCGTGAGCACATGGAACGTCTCGTGATGTCGTGCAAGGCCTATGGGATTCCGCTCGATCTCGATCCCGATCAGCTCATGAAGGCTGCTCGCGAAGTGATTTCGGCCAACGAACTCCCCGGCGGCTACATCCGCCCGCTCGTCTTTCTCGGGCTCGGTTCGATCGGTCTCAACCCGGCCGGCGCTTCTACCCATGTCATGGTGGCGGCATGGGAGTGGGGCGCCTATCTCGGCGAAGACGGTGTGACCAACGGAATCCGGGTGGCCGTATCTTCGTGGCGTCGTATCGATTCGTCGTCCCTGATCCCATCGGCCAAAGGCACCGGCGGGTATCTCAACTCGATTCTCGCCAAGAGCGAAGCGGTCCGAGCCGGATACGACGAAGCCATTCTCCTGAACCGGGAAGGGTTCGTCTCAGAGGGATCCGGCGAGAACATCTTTGTTGTGAAAGATGGAGTCGTTGCCACTCCGCCCGTGTCAGACGGTTGCCTGGGTGGTATCACCCGGGACGCTGTCATCGAAATTCTGCGCGACAACGGCCATCAACTGATTGAACGCTCGGTTACTCGATCGGAGCTCTACTACGCCGACGAGATTCTTCTGTGTGGCACTGCCGCCGAAGTGACTCCGGTCAAAGAGGTCGACGGACGTCCGGTTGGAACCGGTCGGCCAGGCCCAATAACCAAACAAGTCCAGGCGATTTTCTCCGATGCGGTGCGTGGCAAGGTTCCTGCCTACGAACATTGGTTGGATCGGGTCTAATGGGTCAAGAACCGAATATTGAGCTCGAGCAGTCCGACGCGCCTCGCGAAACTCCCGCCCCTGGCGTTCCGCGCCGCTGGAAGCCGAACCGACCGGGTGAGATCAATAGCCCATCCGAGATGCGGTGGGGGGGTGCTTTCGGGCGTCCCGGCCCCGACACCGGCTGGGCTTTGAAGCTAATTCGAAGCACCGAATGGGATCGTTCTGAGCGCGGCACGGAAGCCGAAGCTGTTCTCGCAACGGTCGTAGCGGCCCGCGCTTCTCTGTTCGGACGCGGTCCAACCATGCACGATGTTGAGGTTGGTTTGACCCTGATGGGATTGCGCCCGGAGGACGTGCCGCCGGTGGTTGCCAAACGGTTGGCGGAGGAACGAAATCGGTGGCTGGACATCTCGGCACATGAGCATTCCAAGGGAGCGGCCTTCGTGGGATCCCTGGATCCGGCGTTGCTGGCGGCATCGCCCAACCGGATCCGGACACTCCTCGCTACCTCATGACCAACTATCGCTATCTAACCGGAACCATCCTGCCGGTTCCGGACCCGACGGTGCTGCCGTCGCTTCCTACCGAGCATCTGCCGACCTGTTTCGGTTGTGGTTCAGAAAACCCCGACGGCCTGCATCTTGAGGTGCGCTATGAGCAGGACCTGGTTGTCGTTGACGTGGCATTCGACAAGCGCCATGAGGGCGGTCCCGGACTGGTCCATGGCGGCATGTCAGCAGCAGTTCTCGACGACCTTATCGGGTTCGTCATGATTGCGCACCGCCAGCCCGGGGTAACGGCCAACCTGAGCGTCAATTATCTTCGGCCCATCCCGGTGGGAATGCATCTGCGAGCCGAAGCCTGGATGACCAGGATCGACGGTCGGAAGATGTTCGCCGAATCGGTGGCTTTCGACGACCAGGGGACCAACTATCTTGAGGCCACTGGACTGTTCTTGTCGGTGGGGCTTGAGCATTTCCAGGACGCTTTGAAGTCGATCTACGAAAGTGACGAGTACTACCCGTGAAAATTGTGCGCATGCAAACCGCCGAAGGCATTGCCTACGGGACCGTGGAACCGGAAGGGATCCGGGTCTACCAAGGGTCACCGTTGGTGCATTGGGAGGCTACCGACGTCTTCGTTGACTTCAACGACATCCAATTGCTGTCCCCGGTGCTTCCCTCGAAGGTCGTTGCGGTTGGACGCAACTACGTGGACCACGCTGCCGAGTTCAACAATCCGGTCCCCGAAGAACCCCTCATTTTCCTGAAGCCTTCGACCTCGGTGATTGGACCGAATCAGCCGGTGATATATCCCAAACTCACCAAGAATCTACATTTTGAAGGGGAATTGGTCGTTGTTATCGGCGCAGTTGCCCGGCATGTTCCTGCCGAAGACGTCGGGCAGGTGATTCTGGGTTACACCATCGGCAACGACATGACGGCCCGTGACCTGCAACGAAAAGACGTCCAGTTCACACGTGGCAAGGGTTTCGACACTTTCTGCCCGCTCGGCCCTGCCATCGAAACGGAGTTCGATGCGGCCGAAGGGATGAGCCTGATCACGAAGGTGAACGGTGAGGTCCGCCAGGATGGTTCGACTGCCGATCTGGTATTCGGAGTGGCTGAACTCATCGAATACGTGACAGCCGTGATGACCTTGCTTCCTGGCGACGTGATTATGACCGGAACACCTGCTGGTGTGGGCCCCGTTGTGCCTGGCGATCGAATGGACGTTGAGATTGAGGGGATCGGGAAACTCACGAACACGGTGGTGGCTGCCTCATGAGTGTCCGTCTTCGTATCGCCCCGTCACCGACTGGCTTATTGCACGTAGGCAATGCCCGCTCGGCAGTTTTCAACTGGCTGTATGCCCGCCACCACGGCGGCACCTTCATCGTGCGGGTTGACGACACGGACACCGCCCGCTCCGAAGAGAAGTACGTAGCGCAGATGATGGAAGCGATGCGCTGGCTCGGTCTGGAATGGGACGAGGGGATTGGAGTCGGCGGGCCACACGGCACCTATCGCCAGTCCGACCGGTTCGATCGGTATCGGGAGGTTGCGAACCGACTCATCGAAGAAGGAACCGCCTACCGGTGCTTTTGTACGCCCGACGAACTGGATGCCCGCCGTCAGGCCGCTCAGGCTGCCGGGCGCCCGCCCGGCTATGACGGAACCTGCCGGACCCTGACAGCCGCTGACGCCGATGGTCGGGTCGCTGCCGGTGAATCGTTCTCGGTTCGTCTGGCCATTCCGCGACCTGGAGTCACCGAGTTCTTTGATCTGGTTCGCGACGACATGCGTTTTGATCATGACGTCATCGACGACTTCGTAATCCTCCGATCAGATGGCACGCCGACCTACCACCTGGCATCCACGGTGGACGACGTTGACTATGAGATCACCCACGTCGCTCGTGGTGAAGACTTGTTGTCGTCAACGCCTCGCCACATCCTCTTGACCCAGGCGATGGGAGCCGAACCGGTGACGTATGCGCACCTTCCGTTGTTGTTTGGCCCTGATGGCAAGAAGCTCTCAAAACGCCATGGCGACACGTCAATGGATGCCTACATGAAGGCTGGCTACTTGCCGGAGGCGATGTTCAATTACATGAGTCTGCTCGGTTGGTCGTACGACCCCGAAGTCACCATCTACACGGCTGAGCAAGCGATCGCGAAGTTCGATCTTGCCGATGTGTCGAAGAATCCGGCCATCTTTGACGTGAAGAAGCTCGAATGGATGAGCGGGGAGTACATGCGGGAGTTGGCCCCCGACGATTTCACTGCCCGCTCACTCGCGCTCATTGAAAACGAGCGGACGCTGTCTGACGAAGAGCGCCATAAGTACATAGCTCTCGCTCCGCTCATCCAGGAGCGGGTCAAGGTACTTCCGGAAGTCTTTGAGATGTCGGAATGGCTATTCCTCGACGAGGTCGTCTTCGACGAAAAGTCGTGGGACAAAGTCATGAAGCCGGAGGCAGCGGCAGTCATCGACGACGCCCTGGCTCGTCTGGAGGGCCTTGCTGATTGGACGACCGAGTCGATCGAAGCGGCGATGCGTCAGATGCTCGACGACCTGGAACTGAACCCCCGTAAGGGCTTTCAGCCGTTGCGAGTCGCCGCGACCGGTTCGATGATCAGCCCACCGCTCTTCGAGTCGTTGGAGGTGCTCGGTCAGTCGACGACCCTCGAACGTCTCCGTCGTGCTCGCGCTCAATTCGAGTAGCCGACAGGGGCGCCGTCTGAGTGCGCTATTATTGCGTCGCTCCCAGAACGTCGTTAGTCGTTCTGTGTGGCGTCACTACCTGTGGCCCCGTCGTCCAGCGGCCTAGGACGCTGGCCTTTCAAGCCGGTAACGCGGGTTCGAATCCCGTCGGGGCTACCCATGAGAAAAGACCCACCGTAGGTGGGTTTTTCTTATGGTTGGTTTGATTGCCGGGGTTCGACTGAATCCTGTCGGGGCGAATCGGCTTTGCCGATTCGTGGCAGTTGCTTTGCAACTGCGGGCTACCAGATCAAAAGGGACCCACCGTAGGTGGGTTTTTCTTATGGTTGGTTTGATTGCCGGGGTTCGACTGAATCCTGTCGGGGCGAATCGGCTTTGCCGATTCGTGGCAGTTGCTTTGCAACTGCGGGCTACCAGATCAAAAGGGACCCGCCGTAGGTGGGTTCTTTTGATTTCTGTTGTTCGGGACTCGACCTGAATCTGGCCGCCGGCTACGCCGGCGGCTTGCAGTTTGCCTGCGTCAAACTGCCGTATCGTGCCTAACGGTGGGCTTAGGCCTGTGTTCTGGGTGTCTGGCTTCGCCTGGCGGCTTGCGGATTGCTTGCGTGAAACTGCCGTCGCGTCGAGGGGTTGGGATTTGGCGCGATCTGACGGGATCTTTTGGCCACAAATGAGAGCGGGATTGCTGCTCGTCTGCTTAATATGAGCCGAAAAGCACCACTCGGGGGTAGGAAATGAACGTATCGTACGGATTCGGGCTATTCATATTCACCGGTTTGCCGCTGTTGATTTTTCATTTCTGGGCACTCCTTGACTTGCTGAAGACCTCGACGTCTCAATGGGAGCGAGCCGAGCAGAATCAGTTGGTTTGGGCGATTGTGATAATCGTCTTGTTTGCGATTGGTCCGATTCTCTACGTGACAATGGCCAGGCCCAAGCTCCTGGCAGCCAGCGAAAGCGCGTCCGGCTGACATCGCATAGGGGCTGTGGCCCTGTCGGATCCTTTGGAGAAGGTTGTGTTTGAGCTCAGTGCTGGCTGGTAGCGCCGCTCGCACAGGGTCGCTTCATGGAAGGCCGATGTGCGGTTCCAGGAAAGCTCTGGCTTCATCTAGGTCGGTACAAACGTGAAAGGGGATGAGGAGGCGGCCGAAGGCGTCCATCCGGTCGCTGAGGCGTTCGAGAGCAGCGGGGCTGACCACCATGGCCCCTGCGGAGAAAGCGGTTCGCAATTCGTTGATCACGGTCATCCACCCTCCCGGGTCGCCACCGGGCCAGATTCGAGCATCGAACAGAACCGGATGGCGCTTTCCGTCGGTCAGACTTAGAGAGGCCGCCACGGTTTGTTGGACGGACTCGTCAGTGCTGACGATGCCTTTGGATCGAATCTGGAGGATGCCGTCGCTGAGAACGACGGTCGTGGCGAGCGTATCGATTGCCTCATCGGCGTCATGGTCCCTGTCCATGCCGGGATCCTATACGACGGCACGTCGGAAACGCTCAGATCTTCGAACTTCGTCGTTCCATGAGTACGACGTCTCGCCAGATGCCGTTCATCTGACCGAGCTTTTCGTGGATTCCGACGGTGCGAAAGCCAGCCTTTTCATGTACGTGGATCGACGCACGGTTTTCGGGAAATATGCCAGCCTGGATCGTCCAGATCCCAGCTTGTTCCGTGCTTTCGACGAGGGCGTTCAATAGTTCGAATCCGACCCCCTGACCCCGCCCTTCGGAGGCCACGTACACGCTGCTCTCGACGACACCTGCATAAACACACCGGCCCGAAACTGCCGATCCGGCGACCCAACCGACCACGCGATCCGTTTCGGCCACGAACCGGTGGGCGCCGAGATGACTCGAATCCCAGCTTTCCCAGGTCGGCACCTCGCTCTCGAAGGTGGCGTCTCCCGTGGCGATGCCGTCCTCGTAGATGGCCAGCACAGCCGCATGGTCTCTTGCCGTCATGGGTCGGATCAGCATGCGTGTGAGGATACCGGCCGGTGCGCCGACGCGACAGGTGGAAGCCCAGCTAGTTTGCACCCATGGCTATCTCGCGTCCGGCGTTCACGGTTGGCATCGAAGAAGAGTATTTGCTCGTAGATCGCGAATCCAGAAACCTTGTCGCTGATCCGTCTCCGAAGTTGATGACCGAACTTGAAGACCTCCTTGGACAGCAGGTCAGCCCGGAGTTCCTTCGATCCCAGATAGAGGTTGGCACCAAGGTGTGTAACAACCTCGGTGAAGCAGCCGTCGACCTTGAAATGCTCAGGCGCACGGTATGTTCGACCGTCAAGCCATACGGGTACGCCCTGATCGCTTCATCCACCCACCCATTCGGCATCTGGCAAGAGCAGCTGACCACCCCGCGAGAACGATACGAAGGGTTAGCCCGCGACCTCCAGGCGGTGCTGAGGCGTCTGGTCATCTGCGGGATGCATGTGCACGTAGGTATCGAGGATCCCGATATCCGCATCGACCTGATGAACCAGGTCACCTATTTCATTCCCCACCTCTACGCCTTGTCGACTTCGTCACCGTTCTGGGCTGGCGAGAACACCGGGATGAAGAGTTACCGAAAGTCGGTTTTCAAGGCGTTGCCCCGGACCGGGCTCCCGCCCGAGTTCAGCAGTTACGGCGAGTACGAACGTCACGTCGATGCTCTCGTCGTGCCCGGCGTGATCGAAGATGGGACGAAACTGTGGTGGGATGTTCGACCATCAGCGCGCTATCCAACGCTTGAGCTGCGGATCGCCGACGTCTGCACTGACATCAATGATGCCCTGACGATCGCCGGCCTATACATGGCGCTGCTGTCAATGCTCTACCGGCGCCGCCGGGAGAACCAGAAGTGGAGGCACTACCACTCGCTGCTCATTGATGAAAACATCTGGCGCGCGCAGCGCTACGGAGCTTCGGGCAGCCTCATCGACTTTGGACGGGGTGAACTGGTCCCCTTCGCTGATCTCGTCGAAGAGCTTCTCGAACTGGTATCAACGGACCTCGACGAGTTGGACTGTCGATCCTTCGTTGAGCACGCCCGCACTATCGCCGCCCGGGGGACCAGCGCTGATCGGCAATTAGCGGTCTATGACGAAGCGATCGAAGCGGGAGCTTCGGTTGATGAGGCTTTCCGAGACGTGGTCGACATGCTGATTGGCCTCACCGAGACGGGTCTAACGCCTGTACAGTGATGGCGCGGATCTGATCTAACATCCATCTGGTGGATGTCCTCTTCGCCTTAATGGCGTTCGCTGCGGTTTTGGTGGGGCTGGCCTTTGGGTTCCTGTCAAGGAGCCCGCAGCGCCCTGCTCTAGTTTCCGCCGCCCTGCCTGTCGCGGCGGCTATCGCTACCATGTCCACACTCGGTTCGTTGTATTACTCTGAGATACGCGGCTTCACCCCCTGCGAACTGTGCTGGTACCAACGTATTGCCATGTATTCTCTGGCCATCATCCTGGTGCTTGCAGTCGTTCGCCGAGATACCCAGATTGCCCCCTATGCGGCAACCCTGTCCATCATCGGATTCGGTATCTCGTCCTACCACTATTACGTGCAGATGTTCGGTGGGGGCGACGCCTGCGGGCTCGACGCCTCCTGTGCGGTGCGGTGGGTTGACACGTTCGGGATCGTTTCGATTCCCTTTATGGCTGGCGCCGGGTTCTTTGGAGTCGCCGCCTCCATGTTCTATCTCCTGAAAGCGAGGACCAGATGATGAGGTACCGATGGTTGATAGCGGTGGGCTTGGCGCTCACTCTGGTCGCCTGTGGTGGCGATGCGACGTCGACGACCTTGGTCGCCCAGACCGCCTCGGTGACGGTCGCGGGTACTCCGCTGGCCGAGTACGGCCAACCGGACGGGTCAATTGGGAAGGTCCCGCCGACATTGACGGGCGTCTCATTCACGGGGGATCCGGTTACGGTCGATCCTGCTGACGGCGCTCATGTAATCCTGTTTGTGGCCCACTGGTGTTCGCATTGTCAGAATGAGATTCCCGTGGTCGTCGACTGGTTAGATGCCGGTGGCCTCCCCGCTGATGTGCAGCTGACAGTGGTATCAACGGCGGTTGCCCCTGGCCAGCCGAACTACCCACCTTCCGATTGGCTGAGTCGCGAAAACGTCACGGTACCCATCCTCTTGGATGACGAGGCGACGAATGCGGCCGGAGCCTATGGTCTTAAGTCCTTCCCGTATCTGGTGGCGATCGGCGCGTCGGGGCAGGTGGCTGCGAGGGTGGCGGGCGAGTTACCTGCCGAGGCGCTGGATGCGCTGGTGTCCAACCTGGGGGATTCGTAAGCCGCTAGGTTGGCCAAATGCGGTATGTGGCGAGTCGGATCGTCCAGGGGCTGTTCGCCCTCCTCGGATTTCTTACGGTCATGTTCTTTGCGGTTCAGCTCATCGTTCCCGGAGACTATTTCACTCCGTTTCGGCTGGGAATGACCGAAAGCGAAGTCGATGCGTTGCGGGCTCAGTACGGGTTGGACCAGTCGGTGTTCGTCCAGTACTGGCGCTGGTTGACCTCGCTCTTTGATGGAAGCCTTGGTACGACGACTATCGGGAGGCCGATCTCGGGTCTCGTCGCCAACGCCATCCCGCGGACCCTGTTCGTGCTCGTGGGGGGCTTGGTTATCGCGTTCTTGATCGGGACCGCCCAGGGCCGTTGGTCGTCTTGGCATCGGGGGGTGCGCTCGGAGGTGGTGACCTTCATCGGGTTGGTGTTTCTCACCGCCTTCCCACCGTTTCTGGCGTTCGTGCTTACGGACCGGGTCCACACGCCGATGAACGAATTGCGTCGAACCGTCATGGGGGAGTCGGCGAATCCCTGGAAGTCGACGACTCCATTCACCGAAGAACAGGTCTTGTTTCAGATGACCGTTTCATTGTTGGCGAGTTTGGCGGTGGTGGCAGTGGTGACCGCACTGCTGCGCCGCTACACGAACGCCCGCCCGCGGCCGTGGTGGGTAGTCATAGGCGGCATCGGGTTGACGCTGTGGTGGTGGTGGCAAGGAGATCGGGGAGCGTTCGCGCTGGATCTCCTGTTCGAGGCTGCCATTCCACTGTTCGCTTTCGTGTTGCTTTCATACGGTGAGTTCTTGCTCATCATGCAGTCGTCGATGACCGGCGTGAAACATGATCCGTATGTGTTGACTGGGATGGCCAAAGGGCTCACTGAACGCCAGGTCCGCAACCGGCACGCTTCCTCCAACGCCATCCTGCCGCTGCTGGCTCGCTTCGCAGTGAGTGTTCCGTTTCTCATGACAGGCTTGGTGATCATCGAACGTTCCCTCGGCTGGTCAGGACTTGGCGATTTCTTGTTCTTTGCCATCACCGCCCAGGACATCCCGCTGGTCATGGGCGCTTTAGCGGTGATCGGGGCGGTATCGCTTCTGGTGCGGATAGTTCTGGATGTGATGACGGTGTCGATCGACCCGCGGATTCGAAGACCATGAATCCCGGTCTGCTGCGCCGCTTGCGGAAATCGACTCCGTTCTGGATCGGAGTCTTCATCCTGGTCGTATTCGCGGCGATGGCGATCGCGCCGACGTTCTTGCTCGGGAATGCTTGGCCGACCGGGATCTATGACCCGGTCACAGGCTATGACTTCGAGGTCGTCCATCCTGCCCCACCGTCGGCGGCTCACTTGCTCGGGACCGACAACCAGGGCCATGACGTGCTGAGCCAACTGTTGTCGGCGACTCGACCAACCTTCGTGCTCGCCACCGTTGCGGCAGTCGTCACGGCGATATCTGCCACCATCGTGGCGTTGGTCGGGGCGGTTTCAACACCGTGGATCGACCGATCGGTGGGGCTCATTTCGGATGCGCTGCTCTTGCTTCCCGCTCCGATCTTTATGTTGATCATCGGTTCTGGTGCTTTGTCTCAGGAGATCGGCCCGATCACGTTCGGCATCATCTATGGGTTGATCGCCGGGATCGGGGGAGGGGGGATCGTGCTGCGCTCGCAAGCCAAATCGATCATGGTGCGTCCATTCATCGATGGTGCCCGGGTGGCCGGGGTGTCGCGCTGGCGGATGGCAACGCGACATTTGCTGCCGCATCTGGTTCCACTTGCGGCAGTTTTTATGTTGTTGGCGGTGGCCGGGGCGGTCATCGCGGACGGTTTCATCTCGTTCCTCGGGCAAACCGCGACGGATGTGAGCTGGGGGACGATGGTCTACTGGGGCACGACATTTGTGAATCCGATCACCGGCGACCCGGCCTGGAACGCCTTGTTGGCGCCCTCGATTGCTCTCACGTTGTTCTGCGCGGCGTTCCATCTGATCTCGGTGGGGCTGCGACGAGCGGCCGACTCTCAGGTGTAGGTTTGCGATAGTAGGGCTGGGTGCGTAGGCTTCCGTTCGCCCTTTTTCGGGGGTGGTGTAATTGGTAACACAGCAGGTTCTGGTCCTGTCGTTGGGGGTTCGAGTCCTCCCCCCCGAGCCCTGGCCCCGTCGTCTAGAGGCCTAGGACGCCGGCCTCTCAAGCCGGTAACGCCAGTTCGAATCTGGTCGGGGCTACAAACGCAGAAAGTCCGCTCATTGGCGGGCTTTTTTGCGTTTTGAGGTTGATGCCCAGGTTCGAACCGAATCCTGGTCGGGGCGAATCGGCGCCGATTCGTGGCAGTTGCTTCGCAACTGCGGCTAAACGCGAGAAGTCTGCCTGTTGGTGGGCTTTTTTGCGTTTTGGGGTTGCTTTGCAACTGCATCGTGAAGCCCGACGTCGGCTTTGTCGGTTCCCCCAGGCCCGATAGGGCCGCTCGGGGGAAAGGGCGTGACCTTCGGTCACGTGGCGGCCGGAGCGGAGCGGAGGTCGGAGGTAAGGGGGCAGGTCAGGCCTTCCCCCCCGGCCACTTCGCTTCGCTCGTTGGGGGGACCTACCGCGACACGAGCACTGCTGTACAAGCTGCAACACGCACGGGCACCGTCGGAGTACGATCTGGGTTGGAGGAAACGTGACTGACGAATATGACTTCGTGGTGATCGGGTCGGGGCCGGCTGGGGAGAAAGCCGCCGCGATGGCGGCCTACTTTGGCAAGTCGGTGGCGGTAGTCGAGCGGGATCCTCGGCCGGGCGGCACGGTGGTTTCTCGGGGCGGCATTCCGACGAAGACTCTTCGTGAAGCAGCCATGTATGTGTCGGGATTTCACCGTCGTGAGGTGTACGGGGTCGGCCTGGAGTTATCGACGGAACAGGTTCTTGAGGTCTTACGGTCCCGAGCCCGGGACGTAACCAGCCTGGTGGCCGACGGGGTGGCCGGAAACCTCGAACGCCACCGGATCACCTACGTCCGCGGATCGGCGTCGTTCGTGTCTGATGGACGGTTAACGGTTACCGACGAATCTGGCAAGAACCGCGTTTTAACGGGCGGGAAGATCCTGGTCGCGACTGGCTCACGACCGTTTCGCCCGGACACGGTTCCGTTCGACGATCCGGCGGTCGACGACTCCGATTCCATACTTTCGCTTGAGTCGATTCCCGCGTCGCTCGTGGTGATTGGGGGTGGTCCGGTTGGAACCGAGTATGCGTCGATCATCACCGCACTGGGTTCCGAAGTCACTCTGGTCGATGCCGGGCCGCGCCTGATTCCCTTTGCCGATGAGGAGATCTCCGATCGGCTGGCTGAGGCCCTGACTGCCGATGGGGCTCGCTTTGTGTTCAACGCCCCCGGGACGACGATCCGTCGCACCGATGTCGGCCTCGAAGTTGGGCTGCCCGATGGCGAGATCCTGTACCCCGAGAAGGTCCTGTTCGCAGCAGGACGGGCAGGCAATGTCGAAGGGCTGGGTCTGGATGAGGCGGGCATCGATGTCGACAACCGCGGTCACATTCTCGTCGACGAACACTTTCAAAGCTCTCGCCCCGGCGTGTATGCGGCAGGTGATGTCGTCGGCCCTCCCGCACTTGCCTCGGTTTCCGCCGAGCAAGGCAGGATGGCCGCTTCGCATGCGTTCGATCTCCACGTCGTCGACGAGTTGGACTCCGTCCCGACGTTCGGGGTGTATTCGATGCCCGAAGTCGGAATGGTCGGGCTGACCGAACAGGCGGCACGCGAATCGGGCCAGCCGTACGCCGTCGGCCGGGCGTTTTTCGCCGACAACGGTCGCAGTCGCATCGCAGGTACGACCACCGGACTCATCAAGCTCGTGGTGGGCCGCGACGACAAGCGACTGCTCGGGGTCCACATCCTGGGAGAGGACGCCGCCGAACTGGTCCACATTGGCCAGGCGGCGATGCATGCCCAAGACGATGTCGAGCGATTCATCCACACGACCTTCAATACACCCACGAGGTCTGAGGCCTACAAGTTCGCTGCCTATGACGCCCTGCAGGACATATCGGGTCGTCGGTTGTAGGACGGGCTAGCGTGCTGGCATGCGGTTCGGTTCCGGGGTATCGATCTCTCAAGACACTGGTGATGCCCTCGACGAGGCGCTTCGCAGAGCACTGACCGGCATTTCGCAAGCCCCTGATCTGCTGGTTTGCTTTGCAACGTTTCACCATGGTCAGTCGGTTGCCATCATCGCCGGTCGGCTGGCCTCGGCGACCTCGATGACCGGGGTGAGTATCGGAGCCATCTCCGGTGGAGTGATCGCCGGATCTGAAGAGTTCGAGGCAGGTGCTGCTCTGGTGGTGTGGGCTGCCTGGCTTGGTGACGCTTCGGCGTCGGCGATGCGTTTGGTGGCCTTCCGAACGGACGAGGGGATCGGTATTGGAGGAGCCGACACGCCCGACGACACGAAAGGGATTCTGCTCCTCGCCGATCCCTACAGCTTTCCGGCCGGCCAGTTCGCCACATCGCTAGGTGCCGTCCCGATTGTGGGTGGCGTCCCCGGGTCACTGGCTGAAGAATCGGTGCTCTTTCTCAATGGTCAGATCTACACGAAGGGAGCGGTTGCGGTGGCGTTGTCGGGTCAGGTGAGTTTCCGAGCGATCGTGGCGCAAGGGTGTGCTCCGGTTGGCGAGCCAGCCACCGTGACCAAAGTGGCCGGAAGGGTCCTTGAAGAGATCGCCGGGCTGTCTGCGGTTCGCTTCATCGAAGAGCTTATCGATCAACTCGACGAGGCGACGCAGGAGCAGGTCCGTCTCGGCCTCCAGATTGGTGTCGCTCTCGACGAGTACGCCGAGAACCGGGGGCCGGGTGACTACCGGATAATCAGTGTGACCGCCGCCGATCGGGCGACGGGATCAATCCTGGTTAGCGATGAGATTGCCATAGGGTCGACCGTACAGTTCCATGTGAGGGATCGACGGGCCGCTTCCAGTGGCCTCAACGATGCTGTGGCCGATCTGGGCGGCGGCGAGGGGATGCTGATGTTTAGCTGTAGCGGGCGAGGAGGCAAACTTCTTTGGCCAACCCCACCATGACGCTTCGTTGGTGGCGTCGGCGTGTCAACCAGCGGCGTTGGTTGGGATGATCAGCTCAGCAGAAATCGGTCCGGTGGCAGGAACCTCATACGTGCACAGCTACACGGCTGTCGTAGTTGAGATCGGGGAATCAGATTAGGTGTTGCCGTAGACGGGCAACGTTGCGCCCGACATGACGCTCGAAGCGTCTGACAGCAAGAACTCGATGACCGCGGCGATTTCATCGGGTGTCGGCCAACTCACATAGTCCGCAAAGGGGACGGCCTGCCGGGTGGCCGGTGTGTCGATGACTGACGGTTGAACCACGTTGGTGTTGATGCCGAAGTCGCTAAGTTCGGACGCAGCTGATCTGCCCAAAGCAGCCACGCCGGCTTTGGCGATATTAAAGGCTGCTTGGCCGGATGGTCCGTCGTCAGCCCCGCGACTCCCGACGAGAACGATGTGACCGGACCCATTCGCTTTTAGGAGCGGGGTCACCGCGCGGACGGCGTAGAAAGCCGACCGGAGATTCAGGTCGAGCATCCGCTCGAGGCGAACGTCGTCGGTTTCATCGATATCTCGACCACCCGCCCAACCGCCCACCAGCGCAGCCAGTCCATTGACCTTGCCGAACTTGGCGGCAGCCTTTCCCATGAATTCCGTAAGTCCGCTGGCTGACGTAGCGTCGACTCGTTTGAGCAATAACCGGGACTCGTCGAGTTGTAAGTCGGCCTCGAATTGTTCGGCTTCTTCGGGGATCAAGTACGTGACTGCCAGCGATGCACCGGTGGCGGCGAGTCGCTTGGCGAGGGCGGTCCCGAGGCTGCCTGTGCCTCCCGTTATTACGACAACATTTCCGTTCACGTACCCTCACCCTTCAAGCTGGTCTTGAACATGGTAATTTGTTAAGCGGCCGACCGCAGTTTTTGGAGGAATGATGGCATCTATCACCCTGGAAGGGATCGGAAAGATCTACGAGGGGGGCACTCGGGCGCTGACCGACGTCAACCTAGAGATCAACGATGGAGAGTTCATGGTCCTCGTGGGTCCTTCTGGTTGCGGGAAATCGACGCTCCTCGGATGATTGCCGGCCTGGAAGACATCACCGAAGGCACTATGAAGATTGGCGACACGGTCGTCAATGACATTCCGCCGAAAGATCGCAATATTGCGATGGTCTTCCAGAACTACGCCCTCTATCCGCATATGACGGTTTTCGACAACATGGCGTTCGGGCTGAAGCTGCGCAAGATGCCCAAGGATGAAATCACCCGCCGTGTCGAAGAGGCCGCCAAGGTCCTCGAGATTACCGAATACCTCCCGCGCAAACCCAAGGCCCTGTCGGGTGGTCAGCGCCAGCGGGTTGCCATGGGTCGCGCCATTGTGCGTGAACCGGCAGCCTTCCTCATGGATGAGCCCCTCTCGAACCTTGATGCCAAGTTGCGGGTTCAGATGCGATCCGAGCTCGGCCAGCTTCACGCTCGTCTGAAGACGACCACGGTCTATGTCACCCATGACCAGGTTGAGGCCATGACCATGGGCGACCGGGTGGCGGTTATGCGCAAGGGCGTCATTGAGCAAGCTGCTAGCCCCCGTGAGCTCTATGACGAGCCGTTGAATCTATTTGTCGCAGGTTTTATTGGTTCGCCGTCAATGAACCTCGTATATGCTGATCTCGCTGATTCGGGGGATGGCTTATCGGTTTCGTTCGGGGACAGCGTCTTGCGTCTTGATAGCCAGAACGTCGCGGCCCGGCCGGGACTCGCCGCTTACGCCGGCAAACAGATCGTGTTGGGTATCCGCCCCGAAGCGTTCGAGGCCGCCGCGGCGATCGGCGCCGAGGGCGACGTACCGGTGAAGGTGTCATTGGTGGAACAGCTCGGCTCGGAAGCATTCGTCCATTTCGCCTATGACTCCCGTCCGGTCGTGACCGAAGACATTCGGGAGCTACTTGCCGATGAGGGCGCCGACGAGTCGACGCTTGGCGACACCACAAGGTTTGTGGCTCGCATCAATCCAGACTTTGCTCCGGCGTTGGGTGAGGACATCCGCCTGGCTGTGGACACGGCGAAGCTGCACTTCTTCGACCCCGATACGTCGCAAGCTATCTACTAGACGTTATGGCGAGAGCCGCTTAAATCCCTCGGCGGCCGTGAGGCCCACGGGCTCACCCATGCTGGCCGACCAAACGCGTAGCTTCGTCACGAATTCGTCGCGGGCCTGGTCGTTCTCCTGGGCACTCGCCATGGTCGTTGGTCCCTGAGTCGAATGCTCAAGAAGTGCGGCAATTTTGGTGTCGAACGATGCGCTGATGTCTTCCCAGTAGTCGATCTCGTCGGCCGACCATAGAAGAACTGCGCTCGGGCGGTGCTTGGTCACGTCTTCGCTGAGCTGGTCGGGGAAGAACAAATGGTCGCGGGCCGCCACGATCGAATCAATGGCGGCCATGCCGGTAGCTCGATGATCAGGATGAAGCATGTAGCGCTTCCAGGGATCATGGGACAGAACTACATTGGGGCGGGTTGTCCGGATCCAGAAACTCAGTTCCTTCCGCAGAGCAACCGAGTTTTCGATCTCCCCGTCGACATGGTCGAGCATGACGATGTCTGTAGCACCGAGCTGATCGGCCGCCCTCCGTTGTTCTGCCTGGCGGGAGGCGATCAGCAGCTCCGGGTCGAGGTCCGGATCCCAGGTGCCCTTGGATCCGTCAGAAACTACCAGCATGGTGATGTGACAGCCCGCGGCCGCCCATTTGGCTAGGGTGCCGCCCGCCCCGAACTCTGCGTCGTCAGGGTGGGCGCCGATCGTCAGAGCGCGTGCGGGGGTGGGTAGTGCTTCCTCCGGATCAAACGAACGGGCGGGAGAGTAGATATTCGTGGTCATTGGGCGAGTTTAACGTCCCGCATCCAATCGAGGTGTTCCGGCTCGTCTATGTCGAGAGCGAGTCCGGCTCTGATGACGACCGCCGCCAACGGACGTTGGCGCAAATGCCGGTGGAAGCTGCCCGGTCCGTAGGAGAAATGAAACGTCCCGCTCGACATGATGAGGCTGGTTCCGCCGTCCCACGACGGCGCGATGGCGCATCCCCGGTTACCGAACCCGACCAGTGCCGACTCAATGTCGGCGGTCGAAAGCTTTGGCAGGTCGGCATGAAGGACCCCCCAGGCCGCATAGCCACGGTGACTGGCGATCGCCTGACCTGCTCCGTCCAGTGATCCACCGTCGTCGAGGGTTGGGAGTGATCGTGCTGCTGCCCATTGCCGTACGTCCCCATCGCCGGTTGTAACGATCACCTCAGCCACGGCGGCTGCGACGGTTGCCGCGTGGTCGGCCATGTGGACGGCGAGGTCCCGGCGTTGCGCGGCAGTGAGGTGATCGGATAGCCGCTCTTTGGCGGTGGCGAAGCTCCGAATGGGGATACCGATCAGCATGTGAGGACGTTAGTGGCGTTTCTCAAGGCCCAGCCGCGCAGTAGGCGGGAATAGTGGGCACCGGTTCAAGCGTTACCGAGATACCCAACCGAAAGCATTCAGATGGCCACCGCCACCCTCAACGGAACCGTTATTGCCAGCAGCGACGAGACTGTCATCGTTGAAGGGAATCACTATTTCCCTCCTGCCTCCGTCCAGTTTGACCATTTCACCGAGGCGACGAAGACCACCGTATGCCATTGGAAGGGTACGGCCAACTACTACGACGTGTCGGTTCCCGGAGCTGATGCGCCCGCCACCGCCTGGGTGTATCGCGAACCCAAAGAAGCCGCCGCGAATATTAAAGACCATGTGGCGTTTTGGGGGCAGGTTGTCGTCGCCGGCTAAGACCAGGGCCGATTGATCCCCAATCGGGCCGATTAACTAGGTCTTGTCCAAACCAGCCACTTCGCGGGCAAAGAGTTCCAGGCCAGACGTGTCGTAGGCGGCGTCTGGGAAATTGATGATCATGTAGGCGACGCCCGCATCGATCCACGGCTTGAGCTTCTCCTGGATCTGGTCGGGGGTACCCGACATTGGCTCCACGTTACGCCGGGCACTTTCGGCAACTTCTGCGCCTACCAGTGGCACCAATCGGGCGACCGCCTGGTCGATTCGCTCGGCGACTTCGCCCTCGGTTGGAGCGCAAATGATGTTGAGGTTGCTCGATCGAACAATTGCCGAATAGTCGGTCCCAACCTCGCTGCAATGTTGGGCGAGGATCTCTGACTTGTGGCTGAATTCTTCAGGCGAGCCGCCGAAATTGGTGTAACTGGCGTGTTGGGCGGCAACCCGTAGGGTGAGTTTCTCGCCGCCACCGGCGATCCACAGCGGAATATGGGGCTCCTGGACGGGTTTTGGCGAGCAGATGGCGCCGCTCAGCTGGTAATACTCCCCGGTGTAATCGACCTCGTCTTCTGTCCACAAGGCGCGCATCATCTCGACGGCCTCGCGGAGCTGCCCGATACGAATGGACGGCTTGGGGAACGGATAGCCATAGCCGATGTACTCGTGCTCGTACCAGCCTGCCCCGATGCCCATTTCCAACCGACCATTCGAAATCACATCAATCGATGCCGCCACCTTGGCCAGGTAGGCGGGCGGTCGGTACGAGTTGCAGGTACACATCTGCCCGAGCCGGACCGTTGAAGTCGTAGCTGCGAGAGCGGCCATCAAAGTCCAGGCTTCGTAGGTCGGCTCCTGGGTCGGTTGGGGGACCGTGTGGAAATGGTCGTAGACCCATAACGACTCGTAGCCGGCGGCTTCGATCGACGTTGCCACGTTGTGCATGGTTGGCCAATGATCTGATCGGTCGATACCGGCTAGATCTAGCCGCCAACCCTGGGGTACAAATGCTCCAAATCTCATAACTGGGACACTAACGCGGCTCAGGCGTTGAAGAGAACTGCAGTAAGGTGTCGCAATGCGCAGAACCAAAATCGTTGCCACCATGGGACCGGCGGTGGCGAGCCAACAAATGATCATTGACCTCGTTGGTGCCGGCCTTGACGTCGCCCGCCTCAATTTCTCTCACGGCGACCACGACACGCACACCCAGATGGCCGAATGGGTTCGCAAAGCGGCCGACCACCACGGTCGGCCCGTGGCGATTCTGCAAGACATCCAGGGCCCAAAGGTTCGGGTCGGGACCTTTGAAGACGGACCGATCGAGCTCGTTGTTGGCACAAGGGTGCGGCTGGTCCCCGGTTCCCAGATTGGATCCGATGGGGTCGTTCCGATTGATTATGAATACTTGATGGAAGATGTTGGCGTCGGAGAAGTCGTCCTCCTGGCCGATGGCCTCATCCGGCTGATCGTAGAAGAAGTCGGCGACGATTCCCTGCTGGCTCGGGTCACCACCGGCGGCCGCCTGTCCGACCACAAAGGTGCAGCCTTCCCCGCGACTTCACTGAAAGTACCGTCGGTTACGCCTAAGGACGCGGCCGACCTGGAGTTCGGTCGTACGCTTGGGGTCGATTATGTGGCCGCTTCGTTCGTTCGTTCCGGTGACGACGTCGCCCAGGTGGCCAAGCTCGCCGGGGGTGTTCCAGTCATTGCCAAGATCGAACTCGCTAAGGCTTATGAGAACCTCGATGACATTTTGAGTGAGGCGTTCGGGGCCATGGTCGCTCGCGGCGACCTAGGGGTGCAACTGCCGCTGCAGACCCTGCCGAGAGTTCAGTTGGACATTCTCAACCGGACGAATGCGGCCGGCGGTCTGTCCATTACCGCAACGGAGATGCTCGAATCGATGACCAACTCACCCCGCCCAACCCGGGCCGAGGTCACCGACGTGGCGAACGCCGTAATGAGCGGAACCGATAGCGTCATGCTGTCGGGGGAAACGGCCATCGGGAAGTATCCCGTAGAGACAATCGAATACATGGATCGCATATGCGTTGAGGCAGAGAAGACCGTCACCGAATCGGTTGACTTTCTCGAGTCCCACCGGACGTTCGCTTCGGCGACGGCCAAAGCGGCGGTCGAAGCATCCGAGAACCTGGACCTGAAGGTCATTGCCGCTTTCACCGAGTCAGGAAGCACTGCCCGCCTGCTGTCCAAGTACCGGCCCGCAGCTGACATTGTGGCCTTCACGGCCGAACCGAGCACCTATCGACGAATGGCGGCCTACTGGGGCGTCCAACCACAAATGGCCGAACGGCGGGAGTCGACCGACCTCATGCTGGCGAGTGCCGAGAAGCACCTGGAGAAGACAGGGATCTGCGAAGTGGGCCAAGGGGTGGTGATGGTTGCCGGGACTCCGCCCAACCAGCAGGCCTCGACGAACCTGATGAAGTTGCACCGCATTGGTGAACGCGGCAGAACGTCAAACCGGCGGCGCTAAAGTTGCGCTGCACCAAGGAGTAATCATGGGCCAGACAATCAACGTTTCTCCACCAACGGTTATCGGCCGGGTTGCCCTGTTTGACGCTGACCGGACGTTCGGCGGCCAGGACGGCGAAGCCTTCTCGTCAGGCGCTCAGGCCGGGGCGGGAGTAACGTTCCCGGCCCTTCTCGCGGCGAGGTTGTTTGCCGAAGATCGCGTGCTTTCGAACGTATACGTCTACTCGAATGTGGTGTCGGTGGAGCGTCCGGCCGGGTGGGATGAGGCCTCCCTGGACGCCGTCTCTGGCGCTATCCGCGACTTTTTCGTGGTGTACGACGCCAACAAAGGCCCGCAGGCCGAATAGCGGCGGCCCTATGGGGCTGTAGTAGTCGTCGGAGGCACCGTGGTCGTGGTGGTTGCTTCCGCAATTGTGGTGGTCGTTGTTGTGGGGCAAGGACTGCCCGTGTAACCGTCACTGCCCTTCGGGATCTCACAGGGGTGAACTTCAATGATCACCGGCCGCGACCGGTACCGTGCCACCCATTCCTGCGAGGTGGTGGTTCCGTCGGGTTGGGTAAGGACTCGGGTAACCGTGACCGACCAACCTTCGAGGCCCGACTGAATTGTGTCGGACGTTCCCGGCTCAATCTCGGGGTTGCCTTGATAGACGGTGTCCGGTGATGTGAACCCAAACCGGTCTGAGACCGTGGCCGATACTCGTACGGCCGTAGCGGCGTCGCCCTCCGAGACCACGGTGAGGTTCGTCGATCCGTTTCGCTGCTCGCCAGCTACGGTCCGACCCCCGTTACTTCCGAGGATCTTTATCGTCAGTGAGGTGTCGGTGTATTCGGTTTTGATATACAGGGCACCGTCGGTTTGGTTACGAAAAGCGAGGTCGATCGAAGGAAAGTCGAGGGTTGCTTCGATTCCCTCGGGATAGCGCGAGAAATAGAGGCTATGCGGCTTGTGGGTGACGTCGGTGTAGCCGCCCCAGAAGACCGCGTTGTACATCGTTGTCGCGAACTGAGAGACACCTCCCCCGAACGTATCCTCGAGTTCACCATTCACGATGGTGCCAGCCGGTAGGTACCCCTTTTCTTCAGTGCGTTCGCCGACCGTTTCGTTGATCGAGAAGACTTCGCCCGGCATCACGATGCTTCCGTTGATCGTGTCCGCCATCAGGTGGATGTTTATGACCCGGTTCTGGCAGCAGTCGTGATACGTGGTGAAAGAGCTGACCACGTGCTCGATCTTGAGAGCTTCCAAGTCGGCAACGGTCACATCGGGTTCGGCATCTTCGATAACCGGAAGCTGACCGCTGCGGTCCGGGGTCTGTGCCGCAGTCAGGATTGCTTCGATGATACGGTCGCTGTCGACCCGTAGGCCGGTTTCGCCAGGAGTTATGCTGACGGTGTCGTCGTCGCCGACGACCAGCTCGGCATTCTTGAAGGTCTGAGCGAATGCCTCTCTCAGTTCCGCGAATCGAGTCTCTAGGACCGTCGGGTCGAGACTCGGCGTGATGGTCATACCGTCGACGTTGGTGATGAAGGCGTTGGAGAGTTCGTTGGCCGATAGTCGCAGGGTGGCGGGCGGGTCAGCCATAGTCAGGGTGATGGGGCCAGCCAGAAGTTGGCGAGCGATCGCCAGGGCCTCGTCGACCGCGGCATCAGGTACGCCGATGTTCTCGGTTTCGGTCCCGAGCGTGATAACCGACCGGTCTACGTCGAGAACGCCCGCCAGAAGAGCCTCGGCGGCGCCGCTCCGGACGATGACGGTCGTCGGCGATGCATACGTCGGCACCGGCACACCGTCTTGGATGGTGATGCTGGCCTGGTCCGATTCGGCCGCCGCCTCGGCGTCCCACCCATCGAGCACGGCTTCGGCAGCTGCCGGGTCAAGGGTTGCCGGGAGGTCGATCTTGTGGTGTCCGAATAGGCCCTTGATCCACGATCCAAACTGAACAAAGACCGAGCCTTCCCGACCGACCAGCATGGCTTCTTGGATCGACGTTTCGACATCGAAAGAGAACCCGAGTTGATCGGGCAACGCCGCCCGTTCGGTAGTGCCAACCAATGCGACAACGGGAAGCGCAGCCAGCGCGTCTTCGCGAGCGATGACAACTTCGGTCGCTTCGCTTTCGGAGAGGCCGGCGACAGGTAGGTCGCCGATCGTGACGTTTCGAGCGATCAGGTCTTCCCCAGGACGCGTCAGCACGAATGCGAGCAGGAGGATGGCTAATAGTCCCCCGACCGCAGTGGCGATGATGCGTTGGTTGCGGCTCATGCAGTCTCCGTGCGAGCTAGGAAGTGTAGTAATCCTCCGCTGGTCGCAATACGATGGCCTGCGTGTCTGTCCCTGAACTTCCATCCGGTTCGCCTCTGCGCATCTCCGCTTCCGGTTTTGTGGCGTTTCTCAATTGCCCATCCCTCTTTGGTGCCCGACTTGACGGTATATACGGTGCCGAGTCCCTCGCCTCATTCCGGGGTGCACTGGCCCACGCAGTATTCGCCAGGCACCTGGAGGGCGGCGAGATCGCCGATCATGACTTCGACAACGTGTGTCGTCGGGCGATCGGTGGTTCGGTCATCAATTACAAGATGGCGAATCTGGGGTTGGGGATCACGGGAGTGCGTGAGACGATCGCCGAAGTAGGCGAGATGTATCAGCGGTTCAAGAAGCTCCCGAGCGACGGATTTCGCTCCTCGGAAGTTCACCTCGAAGTGGCGTTCACCGACGACGTAACGCTGCTCGGCCGCATCGACGCGGTATACGACGACGATGGTGGCGTTCGACTGGTCGACTGGAAATCCGGGGATCTCGGGGAAGTCGCTCAACAGCTCAACTTCTACGCTTTGCTCTGGTCGAGACACACGGGTTCGGTTCCCGAGACCATCGAGGCCTTCTCGGTTCAGTCGGGGGAGCAGTTCCGCGCGCATCCAACGGACGCAGATGTGCAAGCCACCGCGGCTCAAGTAGCCGGGCTGGTCCGCACGATCAGGCACTCTGAAGAAGCCAACGAACCGCTCGGTCGGGTGCCCGGCATGTATTGCCAATATTGTCCTATCCTGAGCGAGTGCTCAGAAGGTCAGGCGGCAGCCCGGGTGGCATCTGCCTGATCCGCTGGCCGCGTCATTTACCAAGATGCACAGTCAAGAGGAAACAGACGAAGGGGAAACCACCGTGAGGATTGTCGTAAGTGGGGCAACCGGATTTATTGGTTCGGCACTTTCCGAAGTGTTGACGTCTGCCGGCCATGAGGTGGTGGCGTTGTCGCGGTCTTCACGTCCGGGAACCGTGCGATGGGATCCAGCCGCTCGCACGACTGAGGTAGCGGGTCACGTCGACACGATCGTCCACCTCGCCGGAGAGAGCATCGGGGACCGTTGGACAGCGGCCAAGAAGCAGGCTTTGGTGTCCAGTCGGATCGACGGGACGGCCACCATGGCGCAGCTGGCCATCGACAAGGGTGTGAAGCATTTCATCTCCGGGTCAGCGATCGGCTATTACGGCTCACGCGGCGACGAGGAACTGCATGAGTCGGCTTCGCCTGGCACCGGGTTTCTGGCCGAACTCACGACCCAATGGGAAGCGGCCGCCCAGCCAGCGATCGACGCTGGCATCCCGACCGCTTTCGGGCGCACCTCACTGGTGCTTGCCACTGAGGGTGGCTCGTTCCCACGTATGGTGCTGCCGTTTAAGCTGGGCATCGGGGGACCGATCGGGTCCGGCCAACAGTGGTGGAGTTGGATCAGTTTGCGCGACGAAGTCCGGGCGTTGCAGCACATCATGGACAACGGGATTACCGGTCCGGTGAACCTGACCGCTCCCCAACCCGTCCTCAACAAGCGGTTCGCCAAGGAACTTGGCTCGGCGATGGGGCGCCCTTCGTTCTTTCCTGCCCCAGCATTTGGTTTGAAAATCCTGTTGGGATCCGAGTTTGCGGATGAGGTGCTCCTCGCCAGCCAGCGGGTTATACCAAGCGTCCTGACGAGTACCGGCTTTGAGTACCTTGACGGAGATCTTGCCACCGCTCTACGGCGTATCACGGGGCGAGATTGAGCTAGGCGGAATGCAGCTCAACTACCCGGTGGTCTCCCTCGTCATCGCGCCGATTGAGCTCGCGGGCGATGTCGTCGACGTGGGCGAGCAAATCAGATCGCATCTCGTCGAGGGTTCCCTTCATCGTGTTGACCGACGTGACGACTGATGTGAGCGAGCGGCGAACGTTTGACACCTGTGCGGCGATGGCTTTGAGTGATTGCAGCCGTTCCTCAATGGCCCGCACGTCGATTCCTTCGGATCGGTTGGCGGCTACCGCCAACGAGGCTTCGGCCCAGGCAAGCGCGGCCGCCAGCATGGTTCCTTCGCCGTCGTCGACTACACACACCCGATTACCAAAGACGCCGAAGGTGCCAACCTCCTGTGGAAACACCGCATGGGCCGACACGCATATCGAAAATCCGGCCTGTCGGTTGGCGGCGCCCCGGTCGAGCTCAGCAAGAATTCCGCCCTTGCCACCGAGGGAAATGGTCGACGTCGTGTTCTTGGCTTCGATGACGACCCGGTCGCCAGAGCCCAATGTGACGACGAAGTCGCCTACCTTTCCCTCGAGGGAACCTCGCTCGAGGGAGGTCCGCTCCACAAACGCCCCGCGCGCCCCCGTCACGATCGCCCGGAGCGCAGCCTCAATGGCATCCTCGAAGTCGAATCCCTTCTGGGTTCCTCGTTCGGATTCGGTTTCCGCCCCCTGTCGCTGCATGATCAGGTCCCTGAGTTCGGTGAATCGAGCATCCATGGAACCGGCGAGCGCCGAAAGCGCATTCCCGTCGGCGTCCGGGTCGAGCAGTGATCGCAGGCGCTCTTCCAGGGCTCCGTCCGGCCCGAGCAGCTCGGTGAGGCTGCCAACCAGGCGGGCGGTGTGCGAGTCGACAACACCGGGATCCATCGTTCGCATGAAGTCGTCGCGCCAGGTTGTGAATTCGTCGATGGCTTTGGCGACGACCGAGGATCTGTGGTCGGGGTCGAGTTGTTCGGCCATGGCCTTCTGGGCCGCATCGAGTGTCGAGGCAACGTGGCGTTCGGCCTCCGACGTCACCAAGAGCACCGACTGTTTCACCCGTTTGTCGACTTCGGCAAGGTCGACGCCGAGTCCCATCGTCATGAGTCCTCTGGCTCCTACCGCCAGCGCCCGCTCGATGAGGTTGGGCCACCGCTCCTCCGATTGGGAACGCAGTAACTCGGCCAGAGCCGGGTCAAGCGACTCCAGCTGGCAGATGCGAACGGTCGAGCCGTCGATGGTGACGTTTGGTTCCATGCTTGTAAACCTATCCAGAAGGTGTGACACATTCGCGCATTATGCGAGAATCGGCCCAGATGTCTCCTGAGCTGGCTGAAACCACCCAACTACGCGCCGCCCTGCACCACCTCGCTGAGGCCGTGGCGCCCATCGAACTGGGCCTGGATCCAAGCCGCAGTACGGCGTCCGCCGAGCTTCGCGATGACATCATCTGGTCGATCAACGAATACGCGATTACCCGCCTCGGAGATCTCGACGCTCCGGTTGTCGCCGTACTGATCGGCTCGACGGGAGCAGGAAAATCTACGCTGATGAACAGTCTGGCTGGAACGAGCGTCAGCATGCCCGGGGCGGTACGACCGACCACACGCCATCCGGTGGTCTGGTGTCACCAGGCCAACGTTCATCGCTACGAAAGCGGGTTCCTTACTGGCTACGGACCCGATGCCGCCCGTTCGCTCGACATCGTGCCGATGCTCGATCCGATGCTTGAAGGCCTAACTCTCGTCGACGCCCCCGACATCGACTCGGTCGAAGAGGTACACCGCGACATCGCCGAGGAGCTATTGGCGGCCGCCGATCTCTGTGTGTTTGTCACCAGCGCCCAGCGCTACGCAGACTCGGTGCCATGGGAAATCCTGAAGGCGGCCGCACGCCGAAACCTTCCTCTGCTGTTTGTGCTGAATCGGGTCCCGTGGGGAGCCCAGGCCGAACTCGTTGCGGACTTCTCCCGCAGGCTCCGTGCCGCCGGGGTGATGGGCGAGCGCGATTCGGTGCTTACGATCGATGAACAAACGGTGGCCAGCGACTGGGGCGGATTGCCGGCCAGTGCCGTAGCTCACGTGAGAGAGCGGCTGTCGAACTCCGGTGGAGAGGATCGACGTTCAACCGCCGAGCAGGCCGTACGAGGAGCTGTCGCCAGCCTGCTGAACAAAACCGAGGCGTTGTCCGAACTGGTCGAAGCCGAAAATGCCGATCTGGCCAAACTCGAAGAACTCACCCGGCGCGCCTATGCGCATCAGATGGGGGAGATCGAGGATGCGCTGCGCCAGGGGACGCTGATCCGCGGCGAGGTGTTGGCCCGATGGCAAAGCTTCATCGGCACCGGCGAGCTGACCAAGGCGCTTGCCGACGGGGCAACCAGAGTGCGCGGCTGGGCAGCACGCGTCTTCGGTGGCGTTGGAGAAAAGTCGGAGAAGGTAGGCAACGAAGCTGAGCATGAACTCGTTGCGCTCGTCAGCCGGCGGGCCGACCTTGCCTCGAATGCCGTCGCCAGTGCTTGGGAATTGCAGGAGGGAACTGCCGCCTACGTTCGAAATGCCAGCCTCTGGAGGCATGCGCCCGAGACCCCCGATCGCGCCCAACAGGTTGTAGAGGACTGGATTTCGGGCCTGAGCCGGATGATTGAGGCGAACGGCATGGGGAAAAAGCGCTGGGCTCAAATCGCTTCGGTTGGTGTCAACGCGGTGGCGGTGAGCTTGATGGTCACGGTTTTTGCCTACACGAGTGGGATCACCGGGACCGAGGTGGGCATCGCCGCTGGAGCTGCAGCCGCTCAGCAGAAGCTCCTCGAGCACCTTTTTGGGTCGGCCGCCGCCAAGAGCCTCGCCGAGCAAGCGAGAGCCGATCTGCTCAACGCCATTGCCGCGGTCCTTGAAGCAGATGCGGACCGATTCCTGAGTCTGCTGGCCGACCTGAAGCCGTCCGACCGGTCTGAACTTGATGCGGTATCCCAAACGGTCAGCCAAACCTTGCGAGCCTGGCATGTCTGACATTTCACGCCTGCTTGATCTCCTCGACGAAGCTGTCGGCCAGGCGGCCGCGTCGGCAGGAGAGGACTCGGTTGCGGCAACCGCCGAGCTCGCGAGAAGCGCTCGCAAGCGAGTCGGGTACTTGGGATCGTCGGTCGTCGTAGCTCTGGCTGGCGGTACGGGATCGGGCAAATCATCGTTGCTCAACGCCATCGCCGGCGACTACGTTGCCGAGGTGGCAGCGATCCGACCAACTACTTCTGAACCGCTGGCCTGGATCCCGCAAGTGCCTGAACCAGGGGTGGTCCGACTTCTTGACGACATGGGCGTCAAGCGCCGGGTGGGACACGCCAAAGAGCGCCCGATCGTCATCATTGACATGCCAGACACGGACTCGGTCGTCGGCGCCCACCGGGCAGTCTTTGAAAAACTCCTGCCACGAGTTGACGTTGTCTGGTGGGTGGTCGACCCCGAGAAGTACTCGGATCGGTTGCTGCATCGCGACTTCCTGGGCCCACTGGCCGCTTACCAAGGGCAATTCCGCTTCATTTTCAATCAGATTGACCGGCTGGATCCGGCCCAGCTCGCCTCAGTGGTCGCCGACTTTGCCGGGCGGCTGCGCGAAATTGGCATCGAGGATCCAGTCATCATTCCGGTCGCCGCCAACCCTGTTGGTGGCGGTGGTCCGATTGGCATGGACGCACTAATGGACTCGCTGGCCCAACTCGATGACGCCAAGAAAGCAGTAACCGCCAAGACGCTCGTCGATATTCGCCGGGCTGGCTTGGCGCTCGCCGAGGTGACCGGAGTGACGGGGGAGGGGCTCGGATTCGACGACCAGTGGGAACAAGCGAGATCGGAAGTCGTTGCCGGCCTGGTCGGGATGGTGGTGGCCGATGACGTGGTCGACAAAGCCGAAGCTGAAGGGGCAGCAGCCGCCCTTAGAGCGGGGCTCGGGCCGTTCGGTTTGTTCATTACCCGCCTCCGTGACACACGGGTCGCCAGAGCGCTTGGCCTGTCACCACCGGGCAACCTCGCATCGGAAGCTGCCAACCAATGGGCCTCTCGGCCCGGCCGTGACAAGGCCCTCGGGACGATGGAAGCCCTGGTCTCTCAGCTGGCCTTCTCGGCCGGGGGTCCATATGCGAGAACGCTCAGGGCAGAGTTCGACACCGGGCGCCTCACCGCGGCCGTAGATAACACGGTTGACGTTGCCCTCCATCGAAACGTCGATGCCAAACTCGATCGCCGATCGTGGTGGACGACTGTCGCCATTGTCAAGTGGTTGCTCAGCATCGCAGTCGTTGCTGGGGCCGTCTGGTGGTACGCAAGTCCGCCCGCCCGTGGATCAGTTCCCTGGCCGGTCGTGCTCGTCGTCGGTGGTGTGCTCGTCGGGCTCGGGTTGAGTCGGCTGCTTGACATCTCAGGGCGCCGCCTCGGCCGAGTTCGGATCGACGCGTTCCGTCAGCACATAGCTGGAGATCTCGATGCTCAGCTTGAGCGGAGCCTGGGCGCGCCGCTGCGTTCGGCCATACGCCAAAGGGCTCAGCTGGGGGCGTTGCTGACGGAGATTGCCGTCGAGACCGAGCGTGCCAGGCAATCTGCCTAAGATCGTCCCCGCATGTCTGACTTCTGGTCGAATATCAGTCCCCAACTGGCACAAAGCATCGGTGTCGTCGCCACGACGCTGCTCGCCTGGTGGGTCATTGCCCGTATTGGCCGGCGAGCTGCCGCCCGGGTCGACCCGCTCGAGCCGGAACGTCAGCAACGAGTTGCCACCCTTTGGCAAGCCGGTCGGCGGGTCATCACGATCCTGCTCGGTGTCATTGTTCTCTTGATGCTCCTGAGTATTTGGGATGTACCCATCACGCCTCTCCTGGCTGTTGGATCGGCTGTGGGTCTGGCGGTTGGCTTCGGAGCCCAGGATTCGGTCAAAGATCTCATCGCCGGCTTCCTCATCCTGGCCGAGGGTCAGTTCGACATTGGCGACACGGTCACTGTCGCCGGGGTGTCAGGCACGGTTACGGACATCCGCCTTCGGGTTACCGTGCTGCGCGACCTCAACGGCGCCGTACATTTTGTACCGAATGGTCAAATCAGCGTCGCTTCCAACCTCACCAAAGAGTTCTCCCGGGCCGTGGTGGATGTCGGGGTCGCCTACGATTCGGACATCCCCAAGGTTAAAGCTCTACTTGAGGATGAGATTCGGGCCATCGAAGCAGAGTTTCCCGATCTGTTCGCCGAACCGGGCGAAGTGCAGGGGGTCAACGAACTGGCTGGTTCGGCGATCGTGGTCCGGGCCATCCTTGTGACGCAAGCCGATGCACGCTGGCAGGTCAAACGAATTGCCCTCGAACGGATCGCAGAACGTTTTCGGTCCGAGAACATTGTGATCCCATTCCAGACGGTCAACGTGGTCAAGATGGGCGATTCTGGCGCATGAATCCATCAGTATCTGGAAGAAAAATCGGAGATACCTGGTATCGGGTAGGCCAGTACTATCGGGTAAGTATTGTCGAACGTGCATATAATGGGGATAGTTCTGCGGGTAAGAGGTCGCGTCTCGAGACTTTCCCTGGCATCGATTCTGCTTATACCTCTTACGTCCCGCAACAAGGGCTCCGGTTACCCCCCTTACCGGAGCCTTTGTTTATGGGACGGCATGGTTGGCTGGCAGAGGCGAGGAACGGCTCGTGACGATATGGACGGCTTGGCCGGTTTGGCGTCGACTGGCCGGAATCGCAGTTGATCAGGTGTCGAGTTCCACCACCATGGCGATCCAGACAGCCATGGAGCTGCGATCGCTCGGCGATGCGGCTCGAAGTGCTCAGGTTGAGGACCCCTGTCTTCCAGTGCGTGAGGGCATTGATGTCGTGCTCCAGGCTCACCCTACCGCGGCTCCCATCGCCAACCTCCGGAACCTGATCTACGACGCTCCTGACCTTCCGCTCCTACTCAAGACGCTTGACGGCGAAATCGAACGGCTCGGCCAAGTACCGGCCCGACTCGCCGAACAAGGAGCAGCTCTCATTCAGGACGGGGACAGCGTTCTGGTTCATTCGCTGTCGTCGTCGGTGCGTGCCGTGCTCGACCGGGCGCGCCAGACCCGTTCATTTTCGGTGACTTGCACCGTTGAAGAGGTCTCGGGCGAAGGGCGCCAGATGGCGGCAGAACTGGCTGGCGCAGGGTATTCGATCGAGATGTTGTCGGTCAATCACGCGGCAACCTACGTCGCGGGCGTCGACTTGATCCTCGTCGGAGCCGACGCCATCGGCCCCGGTCGGGTCATCAACAAAGAGGGTACGAGCCAAATCGCTCGGGCGGGCCTTGATGCGGACGTTCCCCGGTACGTGATCGCCGCTACGGACAAGATCCTCGCCGAAGAGCTATTCGTAACGGCCGCCAGTCGAGCCGAGGCGATGGACATGGATCTCGTCCCGTTGTCGTGGTTCTCGGCCGTCATTTCTGAGCAGGGTGCTTTGACGCCCGGGGATGTGTCTCGCCTCGCAACCGAACGACGGGTTGCCCCGGAACTTCGTTGATCAGCACCTGTCAGCATGGTGGGGTCGACGAGGTGACGACAAGAGGACTAGACGACCACCCGGACGCCATTGGGGATCGACTGAATCTCGATCCGGTTCGCCGACCCGAGCACATCGCCGTCAGCTTGCACGAGGGCTGCAGGGTCGGCCTCGATAAGTACCTGTTGCTGATTGAGCGCTTGGAAGCCACCTTTGATGTCTCCCCACGATGCGCCCCGGGCGGCCGCTATCCCGATGGCCGGGATCCTGCGCATGGGGAGCCGATCCACACCGGCGACGTGAAACCCGTTCGTCGGCGCTTCCTTGGCAAGAGAAAGGGGAACCCGTCCGAAGTACGTGTATGGCCAGTGGATTTCGACGAGAGCGACCACGGCGTCGTAGCTTTTGTCATCCACCGAGACGCGCAGCGTTGGGAGGCGGTGTCTGAACTCTGACCAGAGAACGGTGGCTGCGGTCTTGGCATAATGCACGCCACCCATAAACAGCTTCTTATGGGGGGTCCGCTCGGCATGGTGCACGACCTCGGCGTCAAACCCCACCCCGGCTGCGAAAGTGGCGTAAACCGGAGGAGTGCCGTCGAGCGTTATTCGGGCCAGATCAATCGATTGGACCGGGGGTTGAGCCACAATCTGGGCGGTGGCTTTGATCGGGTCGGGATCGACGCCGAGGATCGCGGCGAGCACGTTGGTCGTCCCGACGGGAATAATGCCCAATGCGGTTTGCGTAAGAGCGATCCCGTTCACTACGCGATTCACGACTCCGTCCCCGCCCATTGCGACCACGACATCGATGCCCTGTTGCGCCGAGTCGGCAGCAACCTGGGTGACGGAGTCGGCCGTTTCTGGCCATTGTGCGTCGACCTCGAACTCAGCGCGGAGGCGGGCGAGTACCTCTCGATGCATCCCGCCGGTGAATTGAGAAGCTGCCGGATTCGCAACCAGGACCAGGCGGCGTCGGGCGGGCATTACGAAACAGCCAAAGCGACAGAGATGAGATCGTCTCTGCCGAAGTGGCCGGCCGAAGCCTGGATGGCTTTGTCGGCCTCCTCAAGGGGGAATTCGTGAGAGACCATGTGGTCGAGCCGATCATCGGCCGCCAACTGGCGGGTCGCCCAATGGTATCCAGCCGACGAGGCACCAAACGCCCCCCGGATGCTGAGCTCTTTCACAACGATGATGTCCGAGAACAGCTGGTTCACGGGCGTGGTGCCTTTGGTGGATGCGAGGACGAGTCGACCTCCGACCCGCACCAGGTCGAGGCCAACGAGTATCGCTTCAGTGTCATTCGACGTGACGTCCAGAACGACGTCGGGTCTCGTTCCGAGACTGTCAGCCACGGCACTGGCCGGGTCGTCGACATCCGAGAAAACAATCATGTCGGCGCCGAGTTCTTTGGCGAGGCGGAGGCGATCGGCGTCATGGGACAGGCCGGAGATGCCAACCCAGCCTGCTCCTGCGGCCTTGGCTGCGACCAGGGCAGAAAGCCCACGAGGGCCTGGTCCCATGATCAGTACGTTTTCGCCAGCTTCCAGTTCAGGTACCTCGACCGCCCAGGTGAATCCGGCCGCCAAAGGGTGTGCAAACGCAGAGACAACCGCCGGGACATCGTCAGACACCACGTGCAGTCGGGAACCCGGGTCGAGGTACATCATTTCGGCGAATCCACCCCACAGCGCCGGGCTCTCCGTTGACGGAAGTTGCCCGTAGGCGTTGATCGGTCGGCGGAAGCTGCACGATGAGACTTTGTTCATACACCTGCGGCATGCACCGCATCGGATCGAGCTTTCGACGACAACCCGGGTGCCGACCGGGATACCAAAATCCGTCATGGAGTCGGCGATTCGACCCACGACCTCATGGCCGGGAATGAGTGGATACTTGACGAATCGACTGGTGCCTTCCCAGGCTTGAACGTCGACCCCGGAAAGCCCGGTGGCTTCGACGGCCAGCCAACCGCCAACATCCATCTCGGCGACGTTGAGGCGGGTGGGTGTGAAACGGCGCGGCTCGACCAGGATCATGGCCCGTGCACTGTTCCCTGATACCGACACTGTTGCGACCTCGCCTAGCGCCCGCGAATTGTAGTGGCGGTGGCGAAGGTGTCAGCCGGACATCAAGCCAGCGCTTGAGCCATCCTCTCGATGCCTTCGACCAGGTCACTATCCCCGAGCGCGTAGGACATCCGTACGTAGCCGGGAGCACCGAACGCTTCGCCAGGCACGATGGCGACCTGGGCGACATCAAGGATGGCGGCCGCCAGGTCAAGGGTGGTCTGCACCTGCTTGCCTCCGATGGACCGACCCAATATCCCCTCGAAGTTTGGGAACGCGTAGAACGCTCCTTCCGGCTCCAAACAGGTAACGCCCTCAATCTCATTGAGCATTCGCACCATGGTGCGTCGTCGGCGGTCAAAGGCTTCACGCATCAACACGACTGCGTCGAGCGGTCCGCTGACTGCCGCCAGGGCGGCCCGCTGGGCGATATTGTCGACGTTGCTTGTCGCATGCGACTGCATGTTGGACGCCGCTTTGATCACGTCCTTCGGGCCGGCCATCCAACCAACCCGCCACCCCGTCATGGCGTAGGTCTTCGCCACGCCGTTCACAATCACGCACCGATCGCGAATCTCCGGCACGAGGGTGGGCATCGACGAGAACACCGCCTCGCCATAGACGAGGTGTTCATAGATTTCGTCCGTGAGCACCCAGAGTCCCCGTTCGGCTGCCCACTTGCCCAGCGCCTCCACCTCGTCTGGTAGATACACCGCACCGGTGGGGTTCGACGGCGAAACGAACAGAAGGATCTTTGTCTTCGGCGTGAGGTGCTTTTCGAGCATGTCGACCGTCACCTTGAATCCGGTCGCTGCGTCGGTGGGTACGTTGACAGGGACCCCGCCAGCCATGCGGATGGCTTCCGGGTAGGTAACCCAATACGGGGTCGGCATGAGCACCTCATCACCCGGGTCGAGCAGGGTGGCAAACGCCTCAAAGACCGCCATCTTCCCGCCATTGGTCACGAGAACCTGGCTCGACTCGAGCTCCAGGCCCGAATGACGGAAGGTCTTGTCGGCGATGGCCTCGCGCAGTTCGGGCAGGCCAGGAGCAGCTGTGTATTTGTGGTTCTTGGGGTCACGGCATGCTGCGATGGCCGCCTCGACGATGTAGTCGGGAGTCGGGAAGTCCGGTTCGCCCGCACCGAAGCCGATTACGGGAATCCCCGCCGCTTTCATTGCCTTGGCGGTGGCGGTGATGGAAACTGTCGCCGATGGTTCGATCGCGGCGATGCGCTGGGAAATGCGGCCCATGGGTCTTTCTCCGTGTGTCTGTTGCCGACACCCTAGTGGGGGCGAGCAACGCTCTCAGCTGGTTGGATCCTGTCGTTCAACGACAATGTCGGTTACGTACGCGGCCGGACGAAACGCCTGCCGACTGAGCGGTGATAATTCGGCCAGAGGATGAATGATCGGCAGCACGGCCTTGCCGTTTGCCGAGCGCGGCATGGGCGCTTCGGGCGAATGGGCCGGTCGTCCACATCCGGTCGGTGTGGCGGGCGATCACGGGTAGGAGTAGGCAGTCGGCGGTCTCGGCTTCCACTAATGCGACGGGCGCAATGAATTCAAGGAGTCCACGACGGATTGCCCGGCTTGACGTCAGGAGTTCGGGACTGGCCGCTTCGGTCACGCCTCGCAGAACCGTGCGGGTGCCGGCACCGAGAGAAAGGACGCCCAGGCGTGGATAACGGGCGGCTTCGTAGGCCAGGTCCATCGACCAGCGGGAGTCTTCGAGGCGGCCGATGATGGCTTCCAGTGCGACTGCGGTCCTGACTGCGTTCAAGTCCATAGCGACCTCGGTGACCGCCAGCAGCAGCGGTTGGTCCGGGCGCCGTTTCCGGAGCGCTTGGGCTGCCGCCACACCTTCCTCCGCCCACGATTGACCGGTCAGCCCTAGTAGCGCGTGCGCGGCCTTGGCGGCGGTCGTCACCGGGTCGGCCCATTCGTCGCGGGCTATGTCATTGAGCATGTCGTGGGGTTTCACGTCGTGTCCGTATGGAGCGTCAGGAGGAGTTCGCTAATCGAGCGTCCGGTTGTACGCGAGATGGGGACGGCGATGCCGTCCCCATTTTCCCGTCGAACCCGGGGGAATTTATCCCTCGTCGAGCTTTTCAGCAGCCTCGTCGGCTACGTCAGATACGGTTTCGGTTGCAGTTTCGGCTGCGTCGCTCAACGCTTCGGTGGCGTCGCCAGCCGCGTCGCTAACGGCTTCGGTCGCTCCGCCGGCTGCGTCCTTGGCCGCATCGGCAGCTTCGGCCGCTCCACCCTTGACCTTGTCAACCATGTCCCCGGCACTGTCCTTGGCCTTATCGACCATGTCTCCGGCGGCGTCTTTGGCTTTGCCAAGTGCGCCTTCTGCCTTGTCCATCGCGCCTTCGACCATGTCTCCGACACCGTCGCCAAGGTTTTCTGCCATATCTTTTGCCTTTTCGACAGCATCGCCAGCGCTCTCGGCTGCTTCGGCGGCGACATTCTTCGCCTTGCCGAACATATTCTTGATCGTGTCCATGATCGCCATTCGTCGATCGTCCCTTCATTTGTGGTGGTTGGTATATATACCAGCTCATTCGTACCCGATGTCCGGTATTGAGGCCGGGCGAGCAGATCAGCCTTAGTAACCGTACTGGCTCACGATCGTCCCGTTGGGATCGAGCAGGAAGCCGGTGTCGCCCGAATTGTCCCAGACCGGCGTGTCGTCGCACCAATAGAACTCGGGCGGCTGGTCCTGACCGCACCCCGTGAACAGCACGATTGACGCGCCTGGACCCAGCTGGACGCCGTCGGCAAAGGTGTATCGGTGAACCGACGACTCGTCCTTGATCGTCCACCCCGTTAGGTCGATTTCGGTCGAACTGGACGAAGTGATCGTGATCCACTCGCCGTTGCGGTTCTCGTTGTCGCGCCCCGTTGCGTCGGCGTTTATGGCCGTGATCGTTATGTCGAATTGCTCAGTTGACCCGCAGGCCGTCGCTGACCACATGCCACGTCCGACATCCTGAGCGATCCGCTCGGCATCATCGAGGAACGATTGGAGGGTCGTATTGGGTTCGTAAGCTCTGGCGAGGGCGGCGCCTTGGAGCACCAACTCGGCGTTGACGAAGAGGTCGTCGATCCACACATATCCGAGGATTCGGCCGAACTGGTCATAGGCGTCGACATCAGTGCCGACCAGCACCTGTTTGCCGGCAACCAGTTCTGTCATAAGTGCGCGTGCTTCATCTCCGAAACACTCACCTTGCTCGGGGGTGTTGATACCGATCAACCGAACGCGCTCTTCTTGTCCGTCAATCTCGACCCGGATCGAATCGCCATCCTGCACGAATAGCACCTGTGCCAATCGAGCATCTGCGGGTGGTTGTGGTGCGACGAACTCGGCCGATGGTGATGATGATGATGGTGAGTCTTCGTCGAGTGGCAGCGTGGTCTCGAAGGACGATCGGCTGGCCAGTCCGGCACATCCTCCTAATACCACCAGCCCTGCCAGCGCCAGGCGGGCTGCTCTCATACGGCTTTTTCGTAGGCGCGCCTGGCAGCTACGAGAACGGGATCCCAGGTACCCGAGAAGGGTGGCGCATACGAAAGGTCCATCATCGAGAACGAGAGCCCGTCCATGTTGTTCCAGATGCCGGTGGCCAGCGGATCGATGCGTTTGCCGGCGGTTCCGCCTCCGACAATTTGGGCTCCGAGCAGGCGGCCGGTCCCTCGCTCGGCGGTCACCTTCAGCGTCATGTCCGCGGAAGCCGGCCAGTAGCCGGCCATCGTCGTCGACTCGGTTGTAGCGGTCACGGCATCGAGGCCCGCCTCTTCCGCTTCTTGCTGGGTCAACCCGGTACGGGCGATCTCTATGTCCAAAACTTTCGTGATCGCCGTTCCCAAGATGCCCGGGAACGTTGCATCTTCGCCGCCAATATTGATACCGGCGACCCGCCCCTGCTTGTTTGCGACGGTGCCAAGATGCACGTTGGCTGGTCGGCCGGTTAGACGGTGGAGGGCTTCCGCACAGTCCCCGGCGGCCCAGATTCCTTCAACGGACGTCTGTTGTCGGTTGTTGACATGGACCGCCCCGGTCGGGCCGATCCGAATCCCCGCTTCGGCAGCGAGCTCTGAAACCGGACGGGTACCAAGTGCCAGCACGACGAGGTCCGCTTCCAGGACCGCTTCACCAACTTCGACGCCCCGAACGTGTCCTTCTTTGTCTGCCAGGCATTTCACTCGATGCCCCGGATACACCTCGATACCGCGCTCACGCATTCCCGCGGTGATTTTGGCGCCGAGGTCCTCGTCGAGTGATCGGTTCATGACGACCGTTCCTGACGTAACGAGATGGGTGGTCAGGCCCCGTACGTGGAAAGCTTCGGCCATCTCCAGGCCTATGTATCCGCCTCCGACTACCACTGCGGTTTTGGCGCTTTCCGCTGCCGATCTGATGGCTTCGGCGTCGTCGAGGGTTTTGACGTGGAACACGCCGTCGAGGTCGATGCCTTCCATGGGCGGCCGAATCGGTCGAGCGCCGGTCGCGTAGACCAGTTGGTCGAACGGGACGGTCCGGGACTCGCCGTCACTTCGGACGGTGACGGTCCGGTCGTCGATGTCGATTTCGGTGACTTCCTGGCCGAGATGTACGGAGATGTCCTGTTGGGCGAACTGAGCCGGCGTTCGGGCGATCAGCTGCTCGATTCGGGGCACGTCGCCCGATACGTAATAGGGCTCACCGCAGGCCGAGTAGCTGACGCGTTGGGTCATCTCGAATACGTCGATCACTAGATCGTCAGCATCGCGTCGCCGTCGCGCCTGAGACGCGGCCGACATTCCGGCGGCATCGCCGCCGATGACTACGAGGCGTTCGCTCATGACGATTTCTTGCCGAAGCGGCGTTCCTTCGGTGGTTCGAGCTGTGCCTTGAGTTCCTTGAGTTCGGCCAGTTGGCGCTTGACGCGTCGCCGCCGAATCCGGATCACGTACCCCACGATTTCATCGATGATGACCGCGATGAGGGTGGTGCCCAGCAGCAATGCCGCCAACGGAGCTTCGATGCTCCACTGCAGGAAATCGAACCTCGTGGTCTGCGTGTTCTGGAAGACCAGGATGATCACGACCGCCAGGAGTAGGGCGCCGAACAGCATCGACCATCGGAAGCCGGAGCCCTTGTAGACCGTCGTTGGGGTCACGGGCGCCACGGCGGTTTCTTCGACCGGGGTATCTACCTCGGGTAGCTCCCCGGATTCGAGTGGCATAGCCTCGGTGTCCGTGAGGTCGATGCCGTCGGACGGGTCGAGTTCCAGTTCGTCGTCGATGGGTGTCGGTTCTTCGTCGTTCATGCCCAGCATCGTAGCCACCACGGCCCGATGTAGCACTTGATCATTTACACTTCCCGGATGTTGCGATGGGGGATGGTGGTAGGTCTGGTGCTGACGATTCTTGTGTCGGCCTGCGGCGCTGAGGTCGCAGTGGAAAGCACGGCGGTGACGCTTCCGCCACTTGAAATCCCGATCGCGGTGACGGTTCCGTCGAATGGCTCGCCAAACACGACCGTTGCGGTGTCGCCGACGGTGGACCTTCCCGAGACACTCGACCTTGCTGCGTTTGACATTTTTGGCCGCCTGGAGGTCGAACAGTATGAGGTGACCTACCGGATGGTCGGCGCCGAAGTCGATCAGGAGGCTGTCTACACGTATCAGCGCGATCCCCTGGCCGGGCACATCGTAGGGACGGCCGACGGAGACGATATCGAAGTGGTGTTGGTCGGCGGCGGGGTCTGGGCGAGGTTTGGCCCCACCCCTGGCGGTGCCCTGGTAGAGGCCAGCACGACCTTTGCGGCACTGGCCGACGGTTTCTTCGAACCAGGCGCGATCGCCGCACAGAACATGGATCCCTTCGATTTTCGCATCGGCGATTTCGTACTCGTTGGCTCCGGAGACTTCGAAGGTCAGGCGGCGTTCGAATATGCGGCCCCTGAGCCCCGCGGATTTTCGTGGTGGGTTAACGGCGACGGACTGATCCTGGGCGGAACCGGTGTGGTCGGAAGCGACCCGGATTCTGCCGAACTCTCCTTCACGTATCGGTGGTCGGAGGCATCGGATCCGATCGAGCGCCCGACAAACACGATATCCCAAGCCGAGTACTTCGCATTCTTGGAAGGCCAGGACCCGACTGATCCGACCCGACTCCAGGAAGACCTCCGCAGCGTCCAGGCGGCAGTTGCGCGTTCCCGAGCGACCGACGGGGCCTTCGGAACCGAAGAACTCGACGGGATGGTTCGCCTCGGATTGATCGATGGCTGGCAACCAATCGTCGACGACCTCCAGCCAGGAATAGTTGGGGTGCAGATCGAACAGGATTCCGCTCTGCTCGTGGCGGCTATGGCCGACGGGCGTCACTACTGCGTTGCCATGGCCGGTGACTCGATCGCTTACGGCGCCAGTTACGCGATCGCCGACTTGATCGCGCCAGACGGTTGCTCGGTCCCGACTGACTTCCCGATTCTCGATCCCGCTGGCTGATGCCAGCCGCTGACGAGACCGTGGAGGTCCGCAGGGTTGTTGCCGTCAGGTCGCTCGACACTCCGGACTTCGAAGCGCTTTTTTACGATGCTCTTCAAACCGGGTTCGCGGCAATCACCCGTCTCGTCGACGACTGGCGATCTGGAGTCAATCGTTTCGCCAAACCGAGAGAGGTCCTGTTGGCTGCCTGGATTGGTGACCGAATGGCGGGCATCGGCGGGCTCAATATCGACCCATACGCGAATCGCCCAGATGTCGGTCGAATTCGGCGTCTATACGTGCTGAGCAATGCTCGAAGAGAAGGTGTTGGCACCCTCCTCGTAGAGGCGATTGAATCTGCAGCTTCTGCCAGTGAAATGGCGACAATTCAACTGCGAACGGTCGATCAACGCAGCGCGACTTTCTATGAGGGGTTGGGCTACCTGCCGATCCATGGCGAGGCAACGGTCACGCATCGCAAGGCGTTACCGGCTCCGCACTGACGGCTCCGAACGTCAACGGTCTACGACTCGTTCGAGTTCGCTCGTTTTGTTGAGAGAGCGAAGGTGTTGCCCTCGCTGTCTTTGAACCAGGCGGCTTTGCCGTCGGGCGTGGCGATGACACCATCGACCGACGAACCGGCGTCGCCGAAGTCGACGTCCTGGAAGACCACGCCGCGGGCGCGAAGCTGGGAGACCACGGAATCGAAGTCCTCCAGCTGGAACCCCGCTGCCGTCGCCTGGTTCGTGCCGGCGAGTTCGGAGCGATAGACGAGAAACGTCCCGCCTCCGACTTCGTAATGGAGATCGCCGAAGACGTCCTCGCTGACGGGTTCGAGACCCAGTTTGTCCGAGTACCACTGCCTGGCGCGATCCAGGTCAGACGCCGGAAGAACGGGGTGTAGCGGGGTGTTTCCGAACATGAGCTCTCCTAACTCAGCCTGTCGAGCCTGCGAAACATTCGGGTCTCGGGGCACGACAAAAACGACTTCTTCGTTACGACATCTTCCTCAGCCCACATTGTCTGAAGAAGCATCACCGGGCCGGGTTGTGGAGCTCGATTTCGAGCCTACACACCTCACGTTCCGCGCACGGCGCGAACGCTGTGACCTCGGAGTCCGAGCCCTAGGCGTCGACGTCGGCGCCTTCGAAGTGCCAGCGTTCCTTGCTGGCTCTGGCCTCGTCAACGTCGACCCGGGTGAGTAAGAAACCGCCGATGATGAAGAAAGCCGCCACTGAGATGATGCCGTTACGGCCACTGCCGGTTTGAGCGGTGACGATGCCGAACAGCAACGGTCCCCAGATGGCTGAGAACTTCGAGAAGACCGAGAAGAACCCGTAGAACTCGGCAGCGGCTTCTTCGGGGATCATCGTGCCGTACAAACTGCGAGACAACGCTTGGACCCCGCCGAGAACAAATCCTACGACTGCGGCGAGTATGAAGAATGGGACGGCTTCGCCTTCTGGCAGGAAGTAGGCGCTGACCGCCAGCCCTACCCAGATAACCAGATTGAAAAGGATTGCCCGTTTCGGGTTGATTTTCCCGGAGATCCAACCGAAAGCGTAGGCGCCACCAAAGGCGATGAACTGAACGATCAGGAAGGCGATGATGACTTCCTGAAGCGACAGGTTGAGGGTGTCTTCGGCATAGGCCCCGGAAATGTTGATCACGGTCTGGGTTCCGTCGTTGTAAAACATGAAAGCCAGAATGAAGAGCAGGAGTTGCGGGAACTGACGCAATCGGAGCCCGGTTTTGATGGTGCGAGCCAAGCCGATTCTGGCGTAAGCCACAATGTCTGGTTGCCCGGCATACTTGGCTGGTATCGGCTGAGATACGCCATCGGTTGGGAATCGTTTCAGCGCATAGATTGTGAACAGAACCCACCACACACCGGCACCGGCGATGGAGATCCGGGTGGCCATGTCGAGACTCAGGCCGATCACCTCTTGGTCGGCGAGGACGATGAGGATGAACGCGAACAACACATAGATTCCGCCGCCGATGTAGCCAAGGGCGAAACCCTTCGACGACACCCGGTCGATGGTCTCGTCGGTAGCGATGATCGGCAGGTACCCGTCGTAGAAGACGTTGGCGGCGACGAAGCCGACCTGGGAGACGATGAATACCATCAGGAAAAGCGGCACCGAGCCAGATGGGACAAAGAAAATGGCAAACGTGAACCCGGCCCCGAGAAATGCAAACACCCGGAGATAGGCACGTTTGGCCGATGAGAAGTCAGCCATAGCCCCCAGGATCGGCATGATGAGGAACAGAACGAAGGCTCCGCCAGCGACGAGGAACGACCAGATCGCGCCACCGGTCATGCCCCAATAGCCATCTTCCGGGACGATTGAACCAGTGAAGAACGGAGCCACGATGGCTCCAGACGTGGTCGCGTATGCCGAGTTCGCCCAGTCATACATGGCCCATCCGAAGATGGTCTTCTTGTCGTTCTTCACGATGGTGCTCAACGCCGCTCCTTGTTCGGCGGCCAAGCGTAGAGGACCACTTCCTCGAACAACGGACGATCGGTTGTTTTCCTGCGGCCCAGATAGGCGGGTTTCGCCGGTAGTCTCTGAGCCATGACCAGGGCTCGACGTCTCATTCCCGTACTGTTTCTTCTCATCGCCTCGCTACCGATCAGTGGTGCGGCCAGCGCCCAAACCGCTGAATGTCCGGCCGTTGACGGCATCACCTGTGACGGTTGGGTGACCGACACCGCCGGAATTATCCGCGACGATGCCAATCTTGAACGTCTCGTCGATGGCGTGATCAACAATTACGGTCATGAGATTGCCATCGTCATCGTGCAGTCGGCAGATGACCCCAACGCTTTGGCCCAGGAGATCGGCAACATCTGGGGCGTGGGAAGTTCGGGCGTCGACGATGGGATCGTGGTTCTTGTAGCCCTCGATCAACGCATCACCGCGGTGGAGACGGGCCCCGGGATCAGCCTGTCCGATCCGGATTTCATTGCTGGCCTTGGCAACAGCTCCTTCGCAGCAGGCGACTTTGACGGGGGAATATCTGCGATCGTGGCCGGGCTGGTCGCGACGTTCAGCGATACCGGCCAGGGCACGGATACGCCGACCGAGATTCCCGGATTTGATCCCTCACCGAGCCTTCCCAATCCAGGTTCGGGGCTTGGTTCGCTAAGTCCAGTTTTGGGCCTCATCTTGATCGCGGGTGGCTTTTTCGTGTCGAGCGAGTTTCGCAAGAAGAACCTCCTCGTCTCATCATCTCGGAAACGGCGCCAGGAAGCTGAAGTCGATACGATTCTCGAAGGTCTAACCCCCTACGGACATGAGCTGGCACTGCGCGACGAACTGTTTGAGCTGCGCCCGGTCGAACCTCCCAACGCTGAGACGCTGCCGGTGGTTTCGGCACTGGAGGCGGTCATGGACGGGCAGGCTGGCGACGGCGACGCGTTGTCTGCCGCCTGGTCCGCCGGCCTGCTGGAAGTTCTCCATGAAGACCGGGTGGCTGCTGAGCGGGAGATGCCACTGGAACTGGCTATCACCGGCGAGCAGCAACTTCTCGAAGATGCCCTCCAGGCGTCCGTCACCGAAACGATCGCCACCACCCACGATGACCAGTTCGATCTGAAGTCCGAGGAACTCAAGCAGCTGGTTTCCTCGCTGCGTCCCTATCGGGTTGCTCACGAACGAACCAGGACGGCTCGCCGGTTGATTCATCGTGCCGTTACCACGCCGATCGGGCCGGTGATCGTCAACGACCTGGGCGAGCGACTAGTGCAGGCCGGCCCGGTGCTGGTCCCGGGAGCGCCGATTCTTGACTCCGTCAACGAGGTGGACTCCGCCTATGTGACCGCTGCCGACAAGGCCACCCGACTGAAACTGATCAGCGATCGCCTCGATGAGAACGAGGCGCGCCCGGCCGTGTCCGCAGCTCTGGTCGACCTCGAAGACGATGCCGAGGCGGCGCTTGCTCGCTACGAGGTCGTCCTGGAGAAGTTGGAGAAATCGCAGCTGAAGCAGGATGGTCTATCGGTTCCGGCGGTGGCTGCCTTCATCTTGATGAACAACGACTCGGTCGACGAATTCCTGGCTGCCTACACAGAAGCCAAACGCCTCGGAAATGATGCCGAGATGAGTGTCGAGTTCGCGATGGCCGGACTCCGCACGGAGTCCGAGATTGCCGAGGTTCGAGCTCAAGCAGACTCGCTCAACCTTCCGGTAGCCATTGCGGCAGCTTTGCTGGATCGGGGCGATCGAGCCATTGAGGCATTCCACGAACTCTCTGACGGCCTCGCCGCCCAGGGGCTCGATACGGATACTCGCAAGACCGTCGCCGCGCTCCTCGCAATCTCGCTGGAGTCGAGTGTGGCGTTACGGAAGTGGACGGAAGCCCGCGAGGCGCTTGCCAAGCTAGGTCTGGCCGGGGCGTACGCCGACGTAGCCGCCGCCTTTGGCGCTTCGGACCCCCGGGGCCCACGTGCCTTCGCCGTCGCCTATGCGGCGCAGCGGCAAGCCCTGGCCAGGGGTGGGATCGAGGATGCCGATCGATACGCCCCCGAACTTGCTCACAGTGGTACCCGTCGAGGTCGGGACAGCTGGACCGGCGAGATCATCCCCGGATCGCTGCGAAGCTTCGATCCGTTCACGCTCTTGTATTACCGGTGGATCATCACCGGTGGCACCGGCCATGGTCACGGATGGGAACCGATCTATCAGGACCGTTCGTGGTCGCAGGACACCAACTCGTGGTTCGGCGGCTTCGGGGGCGGCGGTGGATTCGGTGGGGGCGGAAGCTCATCTGGGTCGTCCTCGTGGGGATCTTCCTGGGGCGGGTCATCTGGCGGGTTCGGTGGTTTTGGAGGCGGCGGCGGATTTGGCGGTGGTGGTGGCGGCGGCGGTTCCAGCGGTTGGTAGCCGTGGCGCCCGCCCTCATACGCTCCCGATGGTCAACGGTCGCAGTTTCGATGCTGCTGCTTGGTGCCTGTTCGACGAGTGAACTCGCTCCGGTTCCGAGCACCACCTCGCTCCCGGCGGCCACGACGGTTGCGCCCGCTGGGTTGTCAACGACCACCAGTGCCGCGGTCCCGGATGCAACCACGACGACGCCATTAGCGCCGCTGACGGGCCTGTCGCTCGAACGTATCGACCTCGACCTTGGCTTCCCGATCGTGGTTTTCTCGTCTGGATCCCAGACTTATGTGGCCGACAAGTCCGGCTTGGTTGTGTTGATGGGAAGTGGCGAAACGGTGCTCGATATCAGCGGCAAAGTACTCGACGGCGGTGAACGTGGCCTGCTTGGGGCGGCGTTCCATCCGGGCTATCCAGACGGAAGTTTGCTCATCGTCCACTACTCGGACCGGGTAGGCAACACGCAGGTCTCGAGTTTCTCCGTCGTTGATAACGTTGCTGATCCAGAGACCGAGCAGAGCATTCTGGCGGTCGAGCAACCGGCCGGAAACCACAACGGGGGCATGGTTCAGTTCGACTCAGCCGGCTACCTCTATGTTGGTCTAGGAGACGGCGGCGGCAGTGGGGATCGGTACGGAAACGGCCAGGATCTCACTTCGATGCTGGGTTCGATCGTGCGATTGGAGGTCACGAACCAGGCGGGCTACTCGATACCTCCTGATAACCCGTTTGTGGGCCGCACCGACGCGACACCCGAAATCTGGTTGTGGGGACTCCGCAATCCCTGGCGGTTCTGGATCGACGAACCGAGCGGTTCGATGATCATCGGCGATGTAGGTCAGAATCAGTATGAAGAAGTCGACATCGTGTCGTTGGAGGACGCCGGAGCAAACTTGGGTTGGCCGATCACCGAAGGTTTGCATTGCTTCAGTCCTTCGACAGGTTGTGATAGCTCCGGTCTGACCCTGCCGGTCGTCGAGGTTTCACATGCCGATGCCGGCTCGTGTTCCATCACCGGTGGGATCGTCTACCGGGGCACCGCCATCCCCGAGTTGGTTGGTACCTATTTCTTTTCAGACTATTGCGGAGGCTATGTACGGGGCTTTCCGTTGTCCGACCCGGGTCAGGTCACCGACTACACCGACCAGCTTGGCGGGACCGTAGGGCAGGTGTCGTCGTTTGGGGAGGGTGCCGACGGGGAGCTCTACCTGGCAACCACCCAGGGTGTGTACCGCCTCGTCCCGCAGCGCTAGGCATCTCGGGCCGATAGTCCGGGAGGTCGCAAATGGCACTCAGCGTCACGAGGAAACCCGAATCTGTCACACCGGCCCGTTACGATCGGCGCCATGCTGTATGTAGAGAACTGGGCACCCGAATATGGAGCACCGATCGAACACGATCCGGCGCTCGCTCCAAGCGAGTCGGTTATCGATGTCAGCGTAGAGACCACTACCTGGGCGCCGCGCCAGCCAGACGCGTCGGCAGCTGATTCAGTTGAGGCGATGTGTTTTGTCGACGGAGTGCGGAGAGTCGACGCCCGCCTTACGCTTGACGAGCCGGAGGGCCCCATCCCGGGGCTGTGCGGATCGCTCGGCGTTGGAGCGACCCATTGGGACCGGACGATACCGCGTGCCACGTTCGGCAACGTGCTGATCGAGCGGCTGGCGGTGGTCGGGTCAGGCCGTGTCGTCGAGGTACCCGCGGCCGGCAACCTGCGGTACGAGCCCGTTTCGGTCGCCGGCGAGGATCCCGCCGAGCTGATTCGCTACTTCCATGGACGGATGCGCAAGGCAGAAGCAGAACTGTCCTCGCAGCTGGCGGCCGAAGGCCACCTGGTCATTGCCGATGGGCCGGTCTACGAAACCAAGCCCCAGTCGGTCATCGGATTCATCAAGACGCATCGCGTCAACTACCTCCCCCTGGAAGAAACTGAAACCGTCCGGCAGCTCTCGGCTGGCACCCGAACGCCGATCTTTCTCATGGACGGCGTCATGTTTCAGAAGTACTCCTGGTACCTGAAACTGGCCGACATTCCGGGAGGCCACACCTGGTCGGGTGTCGTCCGGTGCGAGGTTGCGGCCTCGCTTGGGATTGAACAGGCAACCTTCTACGCCGATATCGCCGCCCTGTTGTTGCCCCAGACCGCTCCACCGTTGCACATCGACCCGCGGGCACCCCAGAACCTCGTGCCGATCGGGGCTTTGGAACGGGAGCTGCGCCGCAACTTGGGGGACCCCGGATTGGTCTATCGTGCCCTCCGGGAGAGTATTGGTCAGTCGACAAACGGAGCTGCATGAGCGTCGGGCGCGTGGTTGGAACTGAAAAGACATCAACCCAGGTGTTTCGCGTCGTTCTCGATGATGCGGAGTACTTGCAACTCGACGACCTGGTGGTCGTCCGCACCCAGGTTCCGCAAGCCGGTGAGATTGCCACGTATGGCATCGTCACCGAATCAGAAGCTGTCTACGAGGGTGCCTCATACGAATCAGATACGTTTCGGATCGCCGAACACGGCATCTTGCCGGCCCAGAAGGTGCGGTCTGCTCAGATTCAGGTGACCAGGGTCGATCCCGAGGTGTGGGTCTCGCCCGACCCCGGCGAGCTTGTGGAGCGGGCAAGCGGCGAGGCGAGAGACAAAGCCCTGTATGCCGACGAGATGGGTCGCCCGCTTCCGGTTGGCATCGGCCGCGACAATCAACCCCTCTACGTGGATCTTGACTTCTTCGACGGTCGCAAGGGTGGGCACATGTCGATTTCCGGGATTTCGGGAGTGGCCACCAAAACTTCGTTTGCCTTGTTCTTTCTCCGGATGCTGACCGGCCGCCGGGACATTGTCGGTGAGTCGGGCGTCAATATGCGAGTGTTGGTCTTCAACGTCAAAGGGGAAGACCTGCTCTGGCTGGACAAGCCCAATGCGCTTTTCGATGACGACGCCCGCCAGAAGTGGGAGGCGCTCGGCGTTGAACCGACTCCGTTCCCCTCGGTTGCCTTCTGGGCGCCACCCCGAAAGAAGTCCGGTGACGTCCTTTTGCCCGATGTGGCAGGTCGCCAGGAAGGCGTCCAACCGTTTGCGTGGACGCCTCGTGAGTTCATCGATGAGGGGCTCCTCCGGTTTCTGTTCACCGACGCCGGGGATAGCCGCAACCAGCTCTCCTTTGTTGAAGAGCGAGTCCGTTCCCAGCTCCAACGATGGGCGGTCGATATCGTCGGACGTCCAGGAGCTGTCGTCATCCGTCAGCCACCCATTGGAGGATGGAAACGCGGGGCGGAAGTCAAGGTCGAGCCGGGGGAGCGGGTCATCGAAGATCTGCCCAGCCTCGTCGCAGCTTTGGAGGAATACCTTGATCCACCCGATGGTGAGGAGCCCGACCGGACCTGGTCGGGCCGGGTACAGGGCGGCACGGTATCGGCGTTCATGCGACGTCTATATGCCGCCCAATCCCGCCTCGGTGAACTGATCCGGGCAGGCGACTCGAACCGAATCGATCGGGGCTCAGCCCAGGTAACCGTGGTGGCGATCCAGTCGTTGCACGACCTTGCCCAGAGGTTCGTCGTCGGTGCGTTGCTTCAGGAAACCTTCGCCGAAAAGGAACAGACCGGACAGCGTCTTCCTTTGTCGGTGGTCGTGCTCGATGAGCTCAACAAATATGCACCCCGCGAAGGCAATTCCCCACTCAAGGACATGCTCATTGATATCGCTCAGCGGGGACGGTCCCTGGGAGTTCTGCTTGTTGGTGCACAACAGACTGCCTCACGTATTGCCCAAGAGGTGATGGAGAACGCCGCGATCCGGGTGGCGGGCCGGTTGGATGCGGCCGAAGCAGAACGATCCGAATACGGCTGGATGCTTCCTTCGACCAGGGCCAGGGCGCGTCTCCTCAAGCCGGGCACCATGGTGATTTCGCAACCGGCTATACCGGTGCCGCTCGTAGTCAACTTCCCATTCCCGCCCTGGGCGACTCGCCGCGAGGAAGTGAGCGAGGACGTCGATCCTTTTGTCGGGCTCTAACCAGTGAAGATCTTGCACACCTCCGACTGGCATGTCGGCAAAAAGCTCGGTCGGTACGACCGCATGGACGAATACCGTGAGGTCCTCGCCGAAGTCGTTCAGGTCTCAGAAGCCGAGGACGTAGATTTGGTGATCGTGTCCGGTGATCTGTTCGATCGGGCGGCCCCACCCATGGAAGCATTGTCACTCGTTGTGGAAACCCTGACGGCTCTCTCGGCCAACGGGACCAGGCCCGTGGTGGCCGTCGCCGGAAACCACGATTCCGCTGCCCTGTTTGAGGTCCTCGATCCGTTGATGGCGCCCCGCGTCGTCCGGCTGGTTGGGGATGTCAAACGACCAGAAGAGGGCGGGGTACTGACCGTCACCACCCGAAACGGTGACGCGGCGATCGGCTGTTTCCCGTTCTTACGCGAAGGCCGGGTGGTCGACTTCATGGAAGAGATGGGCACCTGGTACGGCTCCTATGCCGATCGGGTTCGCCAAATCACCACAGCCTATGCCGCCCGAGCGTCGGAGTTGGCTGGACCCGATGGGGTGGCCCTGCTGGTCGCCCATTTCATGGTGACCGGTGCCAAGGTCGGCGGCCATGGCCGTCCCAGAGGGGAACGGGCGCTGCACATGGGCGAAGCCTATTCGGCGACTTCCCAAGCTGTGCCAACATCTTTGAGTTACGTGGCGATGGGACATATCCATGCTCCCCAATCGGTGCCAGGTGCCCAGGTGCCGGCCGAGTACGCCGGATCACTACTGGAGCTCGATTTTGGCGAGGCAGGCGAACAGAAGCGAGTCGTGATCGTGGAAGCGGAACCGGGTCTGCCGGCCTCGACGAGATCGGTTGATCTGTCCGGTGGCCGTCGACTCATCCGAGCAACAGGTCGGTGGGAAGAGTTAGCCGAACGTACTGACCTGGTGGATGCGTTCGTTGATCTCACTGTTGAAACGGATGGACCTGACGCTGGCCTGGCCGATCGGGCTCGCCAACACTTCCCGTTCCTCGTCAAGGTGTCCGCTAGCTATGCGCGAGCCGAGGTGGATCGTCCCTCGCGCACCGGGCTGGCCTGGGACGAGCTGTACCGGGATTTTGTCATAGAACGCACCGGGTCCGAACCGCGCGACGAACTGTTGGGCGCTTTCCGGACAGTCCTCGACGAAGCCGGACGCCAGGAATGAGACCGGTCACCTTGCGTCTCGACGGGTTCCGGTCATACGCCAGCGAGATCGAAATCGACTGGACCGACCGCCACCTGGTGGGGATCGTCGGCCCGATCGGATCCGGGAAATCGTCGATCCTTGACGCGATTTGCCTGTCCCTATATGGCAAGACTCCGACCGAGAAGTCCAATCAGAAGTCCCTCATTCATCAAAGGGCCGACGTCGGCAAGGTTGAGTTCGTCTTCGACGTCGAAGGGGTACGTTGGAAATCGGTTCGAGCCCTCCGCAGAACCGGACAGAGCGCCCACGCCTTGTATCGGGTCGACCCGGATGATCCCGACGGAGAGCCGCTGGAAACCGTTCTGCAGAAAGGCCCGGTTGATGAGCGGATCGAGGAGATCCTTGGGGTCGATTTCGACGGATTCAATCGCTCCGTCATGTTGGCGCAAGGTCGGTTTTCAGATTTCCTCAAAGCGACGAGCACCGAGCGCGACAAGGTGCTCAAAGGCGTATTCGGACTCGACAAGGTTGATGTCATGGAGTCCGTGGCCAAGCGGATTCGCGACGAAGCGAAACGAGACCTTGAAGAGTTCGGCCGCCGCAAGGCCGATCTGGACAATGTGAAAGCCCTCGCGGTTCGGGCCGGGGAAGTTCTCGTGACGTCGACGGAACGGCACAAGGCTCTCCTGGAACGTGCACCGGTGATCGAATCGGCCGAGGCCGTTCGCCAGGCTGCTCAGACAGAGATAGACCGCGCAGGCGAACAGACCGCGTCGTTGAAAGTGCTGGCCGAACGGATGCCCGACAGCGGGGAAAGCCAGAAGATCCTTAAGGATCACGGTGTGAAGATATCCGAATTGGTCGCCGCCAAGGCGCGGGCCAGAGAAGCCGGAGCGGCGATAGACGCGGCCCGTCGGGAGAGACTCGACGTGCTGGAATTGGTCGGCGACGAAGCGCAGCTAGCCGTGGCCCGCCAGCAGGTGACCCGGTTGGCCGATGCACGTACCGGGGCGGAGCGCGAATCGTTGAGACATGCCGACGCTGTCGCCAAAGTTGAAGCGGCTGGCGCGCTCGTCAAGAAGACCACCAAGGAGGCCGAGAAGCTCGTCGCAAAAGCCACCGCGTTGGCCGAGAAGGCCACCTCGGCGACTGCGGCGCTGCAGGCTGCCGAAGAAGCGCTCCACGAGGGGCGCCACGCCGAAATGGCGGCGACCTTGCGCGCCGGACTCGTCGCCGATGACGAGTGTCCGGTCTGCGCCCAACCAGTCGCCGAACTACCTGCCCCGAGTAAGGCAGGAACGGCTCTAGCGAAACTTGAAAAGGCCAGGGACAAAGCTCGGAATGAGTTGTCGGAAGCCACGGCCGCCGAGAAGGATGCCCTTGCCGAGTCGGCCACAGCGACCGAAGCCGTCAACAGCGCCGAGAAATCTCTGGCCGACATCGAAGCGGTGGCCGCTGAAGCCAAACAAGCCTCCGAAAAGGCGTCTGGCCTGGTGGAAGAGATCGAGCAGGCGCTGGTCGCAATCCTTGGCAAAAAGCCGGTTGAGCGACTCGCCGATATCGAGGAACGCCTCCTGGCCGTCGAGGTTCAGATGAAGAGCCTCGAAGCCACCAAAAAGGACGCGGATGCCGAAGTTGAGAACGGCCAAAAACTGGTCGATCAAGCCGAAGCTGGATTGAGAAATCTGACATTGACCGTTTCGAGGCTGGCGGCCCAGTTGGCGGTTGAGCACGAGGACCTGCTTGAGGCAACCGATACTGAGCAGCTCCTGGCTTCGGTGCGGGAGGTCTGGGTGGAAAGACAGAAGCAGGCATTGGATGCTCGGGAAGCCGCTGTCGCTCGCCTTGCCGAAGCGACCCGACTTCGAGCTGAGGCAATGGAGGCAGTTGGGCTATCGCCTGAAGACGACTTCGGCAAGGCCCTTTCCGACTCAGTCGCGGCCGTGGCGGCCGCTCAGCGCGAGGTTGATGTCCGCAATGAGAGGCTGGCTCAGGCGGCAGACCTCGAAGAACAGATCGTCGCTCGCCAGACGGTCGCCGAGCTCTACGACGATCTTGCCAAGGATCTTCGTCCTGGCGCCTTTCTTGGCTACCTCCTCGAAGAGGAGCGGGCCGAACTGGGCCGGGTGTCGTCGGAACAGTTCGAACAACTTTCCGGAGGCCGTTACCGCTTCTCCGATGATGGTGACTTCAACATCCTCGACTTGAACGCAGCCGAACAGGTACGAAAATCGTCGACGCTTTCGGGAGGGGAGACATTTCTTGCCTCCCTGGCCCTCGCTCTGGCCCTCGCTGAAATGGTGTCGCGCGGTAGTGGCCGGCTCGATTCATTCTTCCTTGACGAAGGGTTCGGTTCTCTCGATGCGGAGCATCTCGACCTGGCCATGGCCGGAATTGAGTCGTTGGTGGCCGGGCATGATGATCGACTGGTCGTGATCGTTAGCCACGTGCCCGACATGAAAGACCGGATCGAAGATTTGTTGGTCCTCGACAAGGACCCGGCGACGGGCGCCACCATCGTGGTCGGTAATTAGAAGATTCCGTGTCCCTCGGACTTGGCAGTCCGTCCCATCAGCGCCATCATCGACGACTTCGGGTCGGCTCCCTCATATAACACCCGCCCGACTTCAACCGCGATCGGCATTTCGACCTTGGCCTTGTCCGCCAGGGCGAGGACGCCGGCGGTGGACTTCACGCCTTCGGCAACCATGTTCATTTCGGCAATGATGTCGTCGAGGGCCTTGCCTTCGCCGAGACCATGCCCCACCGTGTAGTTGCGGCTCTGGGATGAATAACAGGTTGCGACCAGATCGCCGACGCCGGCCAATCCGCCGAACGTGAGTGGATTGCCGCCAACCGCAATCCCGAGTCTGACGAGTTCGGCGAGCGCTCTCGTTATGAGGGCGGCCCGGGTGTTGTCGCCGAAACCGAGACCTGAGACCATTCCCGAAGCAATCGCCATGACGTTCTTGCAAGCTCCGGCGATCTCGCAACCGATTACGTCGGGATTGGTGTACACCCGGAACGTCGGAGTCATGAACCGGGTTTGAACTTCTTCAGCGAGGTTGAGGTCTGGCAAAGCGATAACGGTGGCGGCGGGTTGGCCGGCCATGATCTCCTTAGCGAGGTTCGGACCCGACAGGACTCCGATTTGATCGCGCGGGTGGTTAGGCAAGACGTCGGCGATGACCTCGGTCATGCGCATCAGCGTCCCGGCCTCGATCCCTTTGGTCAAAGACAGGATGGGTACCGACTCGGGGATCGAGCCAGCCGCGACCTCGAGGATGCTCCGAAATCCGTGCGAAGGCACGCCAATGATGAGCACCTCGCAGTTGCCGGCGACCTTGTGAATATCGGAACTAGCCACAAGTGTTTCGGGGAGTGGGAACTCGCTGATGTATGACGGGTTGACGTGGTCGTGGTTGATGGAATCGGCGACATCCGATCGGCGCGCCCACAGGAGCGTGGCGTTCTTTGCTGCTGCCAACGCTGCCACTGCGGTTCCCCATGAACCTGCCCCGAGTACACCAATAGTCATGAGGCAAGCGTACAACCAACCAGAGTTCGGGGTAGCCACAACGTATCGAACTGCCTGTCAAAGGCTCGTTGCGTTGCCCGGGCGCCGGTTGTTTTTACTAGGCGATTGGTCGACCGGTGGGTAGGCTATTGGTCATGGGGGCTTCAGATAGCGACGAAAATCTGGCAATCGATGGTGCGGCCGACGCCAAGTCGGCCAGCCAGACTTCAGCCAACCAGACTCCAGCCAACAACGAGATGTTGGGGGCCGATCCGTTTTCGAACGTCGACCCTTTCGACGGTCCTCACTTGTCTCCCATGGCTACCCCTCAGGAGCGCAAGGCCCTACTTGGTGAACTGCGCGGTTTGATTCAAGCTGGCGAGTACGAAGTGGATCCAGAAATCGTTGCCGTGGCGATCATGCGTGAGGGTCGCTGGGAACGTAGCTAAACCTGAGGGTTTTCCTCAATTACAGCCAGGTCGCTGCCGATACCTAAGGGTGCACAATAAGGACTCAACGACGTGGTGGAATCGGCGGCTCGACGATCTGGCAGAGCGGATCGCCGCCGGGGATTACTGGGTAGACGCTGAAGACATCGCTCATGCGATTCTGTTTGGCCGTCCCAAGTGGGGCGACAATCCCGTGCCCGTCGGCTCGATTCGTGACCCCGAAAACGAGATCCGTCATCGGTCATCGATGACGGGTTAAGAAAATGAGGCTCCGGTTGGGGGTTCCGGAGCCTCTACTCCCGAAGGAGCTAAGCGAGAGTCGTAGCGAGTACGGCGCCAGGGTAAGACCGTGCTCAACTGCTCGCCCTTTTTGGGGGTCGCATCCGGATTGCTCCGGTGCCTGATCATCGTATCGGGGTGTATCGCGCGGTGTCAAGCGGTTCTATTTGGTGCGCGCCCTAAGTGGTCGACCAACACCACCACCCCGGCGCCGACGAGAGCCAGAATCGCCCCCAAAAGTGCATAACTATCGAGTGTTGGGGAGCTCAATGCGTCGGTCAAACAATGTCCGTCTGACCCGAGGGTCACGCAGGTTCGCCACGGCCAGATCTTCCACAGTGAGCCTCCCATAAACCCGGCTAGAACCGCCATGGTCAAGTCATGATGGCGGGCGAGGAGCCGTTGAAGAAGTCGAGCGAAGAGGGCTAATCCGACCACGGTCCCGGCACCGAAGATCAGCACGGTCCCGATGTTGCGATCCCGGACGGCGTCAAGGACGTTGTCGTACTGGCCGAGGATTACGAGGATGAACGAGCCGGAGATACCCGGAAGAACCATCGCACAAATGGCGATGGCTCCAGAAGCGAAGAGGGCCAACGGGGCCGTCGATCCCGTCGTCGGGGTGAGTTGCACAATTACCAGACCAGCGACGACCCCAAGCGTGAAGGCGATCCGCGTCGGTGTCATCCAACTCACCCGTCGACCAATTACATAGACCGAGGCAATTACCAGTCCGAAGAAGAATGAGAAGAGGACGATGCGTCCGTTTGAGTCGTCGAGCAAGCGGCCAAGAGGTTCGGAAAGGGCAATGATGGCTGTGCCGATTCCCAATCCCAACGTGAGGATGAACGGGAGGCTGGTGGCGCGAGCGAAGTCTCGTCCTTCACCCTTCAGCAGCACTCGGAGGTTGGTCAGGTTGAATGACGTGATAGCCGCCAGCAGGCGGTCATAGATCCCGAACACGAGGGCGATGGTGCCGCCTGAGACGCCTGGAACCAGATCTGCGGCTCCCATTACAAACCCGGTGACCACCACCGGGATTCTTGACTTGTCTGAGCTTGATTCATCTGAGTCTGACATGCGACCCGAGACTCTAGCGAGAACACCGAATCTACAATCCACCGGATGTTGCGCCTCGCTGGGTTACTCGTGACGATTCTGCTGTTCACCGCGGCTTGCTCCTCGGTTGATCCCAACGCCACCGCGCCGGAGGTTTTCGAGCAAACCTGTGCGAGGTGTCACGGCATCGGCATGGCTGGAGGCACTGGCCCGGCACTTGGACCAGGCTCCGCCGCTCAGGCGAAACCCGACGAATCGCTACTTACCGCCATCACGAATGGCCGAGCCAGGATGCCGTCATTTCGCAATCAGCTCACCGAAGCACAGATCCGCGGCCTCGTCCAATACATCCGAACCGTTCAAGCCGACGGATAGACCGGCGACTCTTCATCGAACATCTCGAGGAGCTGTCGCCGCATGCGGACGGCATCCCCGGATGTCTCGTAGCGGGTTAGGCCAGCCGTTCCATCGATGGGGATAGCCCGGCCGATTTGCTTGGCCACGGCGTCTGCAGGATCGATGATCTGGACTCCCGGTCCGGCGATTTCGCTTATTCGGTCGGCCACGAACGAGTAGTGCGTACAGCCGATGACCAGGGTGTCGGCCCCGGCTGCCACGAGCGGGGTGACGTATTCGCGCAGCAATGCTTCGGCTTGCTTGCTGTCGCCGAGACCGTCCTCGATCAGCTCCACCAAACCGGGACAAGCTTGGGTGAGGACGGTACTCGCCCCTGCGTACTTGCTGATGAGCGATCGAAGCCGGTATCCAGTGACGGTCCCGGTCGTGGCGAGGACGCCCACGATGCCGTTTTGGCTCGACGCCACGGCCGGTTTAACAGCTGGCTCGATGCCTACGAACGGAAGGTCAGGGTGGATCTCTCGCATACGTTCGAGTGCCACATCACTGGCGGTATTGCAGGCAATGACCACCCCTTTGACTTGGAGTTCGATGAGCCGATTCACGGCCAGGTCGGTGTAGGAGAAGATCTCTTCCCGGCTGCGATCGCCGTACGGAGCCCGCCGCTGATCGGCCAGGTAGATGAAGGCTTCGTCGGGGAAACGCTCCCTGGCGTACCTCAGTACCGAGAGCCCACCAAGACCGGAGTCAAAGATCCCGATTGGCCGCGCCATAGATTTACTTCGGAGCCATCCGGATGCCGCCATCCATGCGGATGCTTTCTCCGTTCATGTAGGAATGGCTGAGGAGCAGCCAGGCGAGTTCGGCGTACTCCGACGGCCTACCGAGGCGCTTGGGATGGAGAACCTGATTCGCCAGTGACTGTCGGGCCGGTTCGGGGAGTCCAGCCAACAACGGTGTATCGATGATCCCCGGAGCGATCGTGTTCACCCGGATGCCAACTGCCGACAGATCGCGGGCGATCGGGAGTGTCATGCCGACAATGCCGCCTTTTGAGGCCGAGTAGGCGGCCTGGCCGACCTGGCCGTCGTAGGCGGCCACCGAAGCCGTATTGACGATGGCGCCCCGCTCATTCGCTTCCTGCGGGTCGTTCTTGGCCATCGCCGCGGATGCCAAACGGATCGCGTTGAAGGTGCCAATTAAGTTGATCTCGATAACTTTCTGGAACAGGCCGAGGTCGTGGGGGAGCCCCTCACGGTTGAGTGTCCGGGAAGGTGGGGCGATACCTGCACAATTGACCAGCCCGAACAGCGGGGCCATCTCGACGGCTGTGTCTACCGCGGTCTGAAGTTCAGCTTCGTTGGTCACATCGGCGTGTACGTAGGCGCCGTCTAATTCGAGGGCCAGAGCGTCGCCCTGGTCGTCCTGAAGGTCCACAATGACCACCCGTGCCCCGCCGACAGCGGCCCGGCGAGCAGTCGCTGCGCCGAGACCTGAAGCACCGCCCGTGACAATTACCGATTTCTCGAACAAATTCATGTCGACACCTCACCCGATCCGTCGATACTTCCCGCGACCTGGTCGGCCACTTGCCGCTTGAGTCGCGCGACGATCGCCCCCATGCCTCGCAGTCGCTGCGGGGTCACGATGTCCTCGAGGCCCATGCCGTAATAGAAATCATTGGGGAGCTCGAGCACGGCGGAGGCTTGCTCGCCGTTGAGGCCCTCAGCCAGGATGCCTGCGTAGCCGCGCACGGTCGGTGCCTCGGGAGGTGATTCGAAGAACATCGTGACTGCCCCTGATTCGTCGACCTCGGTTGCGAGAAAGAAGGGACTCTGGCATTCGTGTACCTGTTCGAGGTTGTCGCGGTTGTCTGCATACCGCGGCGGTAGCGGTGGAACCCGGTTGGAGTAGTCGAGCAGTGCCTGAATGCGGATGTCCTTGGGAGCGCTCGCGAAAAGGTCAACGATTCTTTGTAGTTTGGCTGGATAACTCATGGCGACAGTTTACGTCTCGATGGCTGGTTACGATTCGACCTCCCGCGATCGGGCTTTGGGCACATGGCCGTGGTTGACTTAAGGCATGAATCGGTATCGCAATCGTCGGGAGGCCGGTCAGGTTCTGAGTCAGGCGCTCGTCAACCTCCATCTTCCCACCGACACAGTCGTTCTGGGATTGCCGCGTGGGGGAGCCGTCTGTGCGGCCGAAGTTGCCTCGGCTCTGAAGGTCCCGCTCGACCTGCTGCTTGTCCGGAAACTCGGAGTCCCCACCCACCCGGAGTTGGCTTTCGGAGCCATTGCCTCAGGTGGGTTTCGGGTTCTCAACGCCTCGGTTGCATCGTCCCTTTCGGATGAAGAAGTCGAGCACGTGATTCGTAGGGAGCGCCGAGAGCTCGATCGGAGAGTTGAAGCGTACGGGGTGGGCCATTCGTCTTTCGCAGGCAGGTGCGTGGTCATCGTTGACGACGGACTGGCCACCGGGGCAACTATGCGGGTCGCTATCGAGGCGGTCCGATCGCAACGTCCCGATCGAATCATTGCAGCCGTTCCCGTCGCTGGAGCCCAAGCGGTTGCCATGATCAGACCGTTGGTCGACGACCTGGTTTGCTCGCTCGTTCCACCGACCTTCCGGTCGGTAGGCGAGTGGTACCACGACTTTGTCCAGGTCACCGACGCCGAGGTGGTGCGGCTGGTGGCGGCCGGCTAGACGCTCCGAACTCGGCTAGATGAATTTCTCCTATGGGGGTAGTGTTAATGGCGACCACCGAGATGAGGAACCACGATGACCGTATCTGCCGACCCGACCGCTGATCACCAGCAGTACTTCAACCCGTCCAAGCTGGTCTCGACCCAGTGGGTGGCAGATCACCTAGACGACCCCGATGTGGTGGTAGTTGAGACGGACGAAGATGTTCTGCTCTATTTGACCGGTCACATCCCCGGTTCGGTCAAGATCGACTGGCATGATGATTTGAACGACCCGCTCGTACGCGATTACCTGGACGCCGAGCGTTTCGCCGAGATGGTCGGACGCAAGGGAATCGGTCCCGAGACCACCGTGGTCTTCTACGGAGACAACTTCAACTGGTGGGCCGCATACGCTCTCTGGGTCTTCAGCCTCTTCGGACATAGCGATACCCGGTTGATGAACGGCGGCCGAATGAAGTGGGTCGCCGAGGGCCGACCGATGACCACTGACGAAACCGACATCACGCCCACCTCATATCCGGTTCCGGACCGTAACGACGCTCCGATTCGTGCCTTCCGCGATGATGTCATGGCGCATCTCGAAAAATCCGGCCCGCTCGTCGACGTTCGATCTCCCGAAGAATTCTCGGGTGAGAAGCTCCACATGCCCGACTATCCCCAGGAAGGGGCGATGCGGGGAGGGCATATCCCGGGGGCTGCATCGAAACCCTGGAAGGCCGCCGCGAACGATGACGGGACCTTCAAGTCGGCCGATGACCTGAAGGCTATCTATCACGATGAATTGGGACTCGGTCTCGATGACGACATCATCGCCTATTGCCGAATAGGTGAACGATCCTCGCACACCTGGTTTGTCCTCACCCAACTGCTTGGTCACAGAAACGTACGGAACTACGACGGCTCATGGACCGAGTGGGGAAATCTCGTCGGAGCGCCAATCGAGAAGTGACAAAGCGCCCGCCGATGGCGAACTAGGGTTGCAGTCGTGCAGAATCCAACGGAACCCACAGACCAGGTCGGCCGTCTTGAGGACATGCCTTCCTGGGTGCCCCGAGCCGCAGCTGTCGCGGTCTTTACGATCCTGGCCATCGCGGCCGGACTGTGGGTGCTGGTCCAGATCCGGTCAATCCTTTTAGCCCTGTTTGTTGCGCTGTTCTTGAGCTTTGCCCTCGAGCCGGCCGTCGTGCGACTGGTTCGGCGAGGCTGGAAGCGCCCCTTGGCCACGTTTGCGGTTTTCATGATTCTGGTCAGCTTCATCTTCGGTTTCGTGGCGATCATGATCCCTCCGGTTGCAACGCAGATCGGCGTCGTCTCGGAACGACTTCCCGTCTTTGTCGAGTCGGCGATCGACTTTGCAGACGAACAGTTCAGCATTCAGCTCACTGGAGACACGATCCTCGGGTGGGCAACCGGTCTAGCCGACAACGCCTCCGGCTACGTCGACGATGTGCTGTTCCGGGTTGTGGGTGCCGGTTCATTTATTGGCAACTTCATTGTGCAGGTCTTGTCGGTGCTCCTGTTCACCTATTACTTACTGGCCGACGGTCCGAACATTCGTCGGAAGTTGTTCTCCCGCTTTGAAGGTGATCGACAAGCCGAGGTCATGCGGATCTGGGAGCTGGCGATCGACAAGACCGGTGGCTACGTCTACAGCCGGCTGATGTTGGCGCTCGTCAGTTCGGTTTTCACGTGGGTGGCCCTGGCGATCATCGGGCTCCCGAATCCCTTGTCGCTCGGTATCTGGGTTGGGGTGATCTCACAGTTCATTCCTGCGGTCGGGGCGTTTATCGGCGCGTCATTGCCCGTTGCGATCGGCTTGTTGACCGACTGGCGCCAGGCTGTTGCGGTCCTGGTGGTGCTCGTCTTGTACCAGCAGTTCGAGAACCTCTTCCTAGCCCCCCGGATTACGGCTTCGACCATGTCGCTTCACCCAGCGATCGGGTTCGCCGCGGTGCTCGCGGGTATCTCGTTGATGGGCGCTCTCGGAGCGATCGTTGCCCTGCCGCTGGTCGCCATTATGCAGGCCTTCATTTCCGCCTACTTCCAGGAACATGAAGTGGTTGCCTCCCGCCTTACGGACGACGGCATGGTTTCGCGCCGCAAACCTCCCGCTCCTCCGGTTGACGACGAAGGTGAGCCGGCTCCCGCCTAGCCGGTCAGAGCGTTAGGCCGCCGTCAAGTTTGACGACGACGCCGGTCATGTAGGTGGACCTAGCAATCCCCAGGCAGGCCTCCGCAACCTCCTCAGGTTGGCCGGAGCGCCGTAGGGGTGCGTTCTTTTGAACGGTGCTCCGGATCTCGTCCCAGCCGGCCGTCCAGTCCGTGTCGATCAAACCGGGAGCGACCGCGTTGACTCGAATGTCTGGCCCGAGAGCCTTGGCGAGGAACACGGTCATCTGGTTCAAGGCAGCCTTGGAGGTCCCGTAGGGGATCGACGAACCCATCGCCCGCAGTCCGGCCACGGACGTGATATTGATGATCGAACTGCCCGACGTCATGACTTTGGCTGCAGCTCGTGACATGTACCAGGTTCCCATCACGTTGGTTCGCCAGATTCGATCCCAGATCTCGTCGGTAGCGGCGTCCAGGTCGCGGTACGGGATGACCTTGGTGAATCCGGCATTGTTCACGAGAACGTCGACCCTTCCGAACGTTTCGGTGGCGCCAGAGACCACTCTGATGCAGTCTTCCTCGTCGGTTATGTCCGCCTGGATGTAGATCGCAGAAGGTAATGACCCAGCGACCTTCGTGCCGCGCTCATGCGACGTCACCGAGTTGATGACAACCGACGCTCCCGCCGCGGCGAAACCGCGGGCGACGGCTTCGCCGATACCGCTGGCTGATCCGGTCACTATGACCGTTTTTCCTGAAAAGTCGTCCATGGTTGCCTCCCTCCGGGACGCTAGTTGATACCCCGCGCGTCGGCTAGCGTCGGTTGTCGATGGAGGTCAAGATGTTCGAAGGTCAGACTGCGGTAATCACCGGCGGGGCGAGCGGCATTGGTCTCGGCCTCGGTCGCAAGCTCGGACGGCTTGGAGCGACAGTCGTGCTGGCGGATATTGACGCCGACGCCGTCGACGGGCGAGTTTCCGAGATGGCAGCCGAAGGAATCACCGCCCACGGACGGGTTACCGACGTCACGGACCCTGAGTCGCTGGCGGCGCTCGCTGACTTTGTGGAAGGAGAACTCGGCGGGTGTGACCTGTTGTTCAACAATGCGGGGGTGGCCGTGTTCGGGCCGTTTGTCAGTGCCACAGTCGCCGACTGGGAGTTCACGATGGGGGTCAATTTCCAGGGTGTGGTGAATGGCCTCCGGGTGTTCGTGCCGGCCATGATCGGTCGGGGCGCGGGCCACATCGTCAACACGGCGTCGATGAGCGGTCTGATCGGTATGGAGAACCTCAGCGTGTATTGCGCGTCAAAGTTCGCAGTTGTTGGTCTCTCGGAGTCTCTTCGCCGGGAACTAGCCCCGCATGGGATCGGGGTAACGGTGCTCTGCCCGATGGTGGTAGACACGCCGATCAGCGAGAACTCTTCCCGCATGCGGCCGGTCGAGCTCCGCAATGATGCGTCCCCGCCCGAGGTCACGGCCAATCTGGTTGGGGGAGTTGTCACCGTCGAAGAGGTGGCTGATATGGTCGTCGGGGCCATCCAAAACAACGAGCCCTACGTGCTTACCCACTCCGAACAAGCCCCAATCCTGTTCCGGAGGGCGGCCCGCCTCGCCGAAGCAGCTGATCGGGTATCTGGCCGGTGAGCGGTCCACTCGTCGGCTACCGAATTGTGGAACTGGCCGGGATCGGGCCGACGCCGTTTTGCGGGATGATGCTGGCCGACATGGGCGCTGAGGTGATCGTCGTCGATCGGGTCGACGGGCAAACGGATATCGCCCGTCTGTCCCAGCAAGTACTCAATCGGGGTCGACGGACAATCGCGATCGATCTCAAGGACCCCGAGGGCGCCGAAATCCTCATGAAGCTGGTGGAGACCGCTGACGGTCTGATCGAAGGTTTCCGGCCAGGGGTAGCCGAACGGTTGGGGGTCGGTCCCGATGCCTGTTGGGAACGGAACCCGGGTCTGGTTTACGGCCGAATGACCGGGTGGGGCCAGGTGGGGCCGTTGAGCGCGACCGCCGGGCACGACATCGATTACATCGCCGTGTCAGGAGTGCTCGGCGCGATCGGAAGAGTCGGCGATCGCCCAGTGCCGCCCCTCAATCTCATCGGTGATTTTGGGGGTGGGGGCTTGCTGTTGGCGTTCGGTGTGGTCTGTGGGCTCCTCGAATCCCGGGAGTCGGGTCTCGGACAAGTGATCGATGCTGCCATGACTGACGGGTCGGCGGTGCTCTCGACGATGATGCATGGCATGGCAGCAGCCGGACTGTGGGATTTGAAGAAGAGGGGCGTCAATATCCTCGATTCGGGTGCCCCCTGGTACGACACGTACGAGACGTCCGACGGGGAATACATGGCGGTCGGCGCCATCGAGCCGGAGTTCTATGAGGCGTTCATTGAGGGGCTCGGCCTGACCGGTTCCGACTTGCCTGAGCATCATGATCGGGCAGCCTGGCCAGAGTTGGGTCGGATTTTTACCGTCCGGTTCCGCGAGCGTTCGCGTGCTGAGTGGACAACCGTGTTCGAGGGTACCGATGCCTGTGTGGCGCCGGTACTTCATCTCGGTGAAGCCGCCGCCCATCCTCACAATGTGGAGCGTGGGACGTTCATCGAGGTGGGCGGCATCGTGCAGCCCGCTCCGGCTCCTCGATTCGGCAGAACGGTTGCAGATCCGCCGACGATGCCACCTGAGTTTGGCGCTGACTCCGATGATTTGCTCGGTGAGTTGGGGATCGACGCCTCAACGATTGCGGGCCTCCGGGCCAGTGGTGTGATCGCTTGACGGAGCGTGGACGGCCTCAATCGAGGGCGACTACGATAAAGACCTACAGCTCACCATTTAGCCGGAGGAATGATGCAGGAATACTCGAGTCCAGCCGCGGTTCAGATTGATCCGGGTGAGACAGTACCAGACGGCTTGTGGGCAGCTGAGAAGGCCCACCCGAATCGAGCCGCTCTGGCGTATCGAGACGGATCGGGTTTTGTCGACGTATCGACGAAGGAGCTCGCAGACCGGGTGCGGCGCATCGCCGCCGGCTTCATGGCCGCCGGAATCCAAAAAGGTGACCGGGTGTGTCTGTTCTCTTCGACCCGTCGCGAATTCACAGAGGTCGACTACGCCATCTGGGCAGCCGGCGCCGCAACCGTAACAATCTACGAGACATCGTCTTCCGAGCAGGTTGAGTGGATCGTCAAGGATTCGGGAGCCACGGCCATCGTTTGCGAGAACGATCACCTGGTCGAGGTATTCAACGAGCGAGCCGGAACCCTTGGCACCGTTGAGAACGTGTACTCCATCGACTCCGGTGGACTTGATGCGCTTATCGAAGCTGGCGCGGCCATATCGGATGACGACGTCATGGCCCGAGGCGCTTCGGTCGATCAATCCGATCTCGCCACCCTGGTCTACACGTCGGGCACGACCGGCTTGCCGAAGGGTTGTCACCTGACTCACCGCAACTTCGTATTCGTAACGCGGAACGTAGCCGAGGATGTCAAGGATGTTCTGTACGCAGGCGCCTCAACCCTGATGTTTCTGCCGTTGGCCCACATTTTTGCCCGGTTGGTGCAGGTTGGCTCGGTCAACATGGGATCCAAAATCGCCTACTCGACCGGCATTCCCCAGCTCATGGAAGAGCTCCAAATGGTCAAGCCGACCTGGATCTTTTCGGTGCCGCGGGTGTTCGAAAAGGTCTTCAACAGCTCGGCCGCTCGAGCAGCGGATGACGGTAAGGGCAAGATCTTCGACACGGCTGCGCAAACGGCGATTGATTTCGCCCGAGAGACAGAAGCCGGTTCGGTGGGGATTGTCACCAAGATCAAGCACGCCATCTTCGACAAGCTGGTCTACTCCAAGATTCGCACGGCACTGGGCGGGCGTGCCACGCACGCCATCTCTGGTGGAGCGCCTCTCGGTGAACGTCTCGGACACTTCTATTCGGGCATCGGCGTCAAGGTGTACGAGGGCTATGGCCTGACGGAGACGTCGGCCGGGTCGACCCTCAACCGTGACGGAGCCATGAAGATCGGAACGGTCGGTAAGCCGATTTCGGGTGTGTCGATCCGAATCGGGGAGGACGGCGAGGTGCTGATCGCTGGCGATCACGTGTTCTCGGGTTACTGGAACAACGACGCGGCCACATCCGAGTCGATCGTCGATGGTTGGTTCCACACCGGCGACATCGGCGCCCTTGACGACGAGGGGTTCCTGCGGATCACCGGTCGCAAGAAGGAGATCATCGTCACGGCTGGTGGCAAGAACGTTGCCCCCGCAGTCCTTGAGGACCGACTGCGAGCCCACCCGCTGGTCAGCCAGTGCGTCGTTGTTGGCGACGCACAGCCGTTCATTGCGGTGATGGTCACTATCGACCCTGAGGAGTTCGTACGTTGGAAGGGACAGCACGAGAAGGACGGTGAGGTTCAAGACCTCATCGACGACGCGCAGCTGCGAGAGACCATCCAGGAAGCGATCAACGAAGCCAACGGAGCCGTATCGAAAGCGGAAGCGATCAAAGAGTTCCGCATTCTGCCCGCCGACTTCACCATCGAGGGTGGCGAGATTACCCCGACGCTGAAAGTGAAGCGCAACGTGGTGCACGATAAGTACGGCTATGTCCTGTCCGATATCTACAAGAAGAAGTAACTAACCGATTGATCGGTCGTGAAGGTAGGGGCCTCCATGCGGGGCCCCTACTTGTTGCTATCCAACCCAGGCTTTATCAGTGTCGCGGAGACGCTCGGACAACGTGGCGAGCAGCTTGCGCGAGACACTTGGCAGTTCGTCAAGTAGCAACCGGAAGTCGCGTCGGCTGAAGACCAGCAAGTCGGAATCAGCACTCGTAATCAAGGTCGCCGATCGTGGGCTTTCGTCGAGTAGCGCCATTTCCCCGGCAATCCCTCCCGCGCCGATGGTCGCCAGTTTTCGGTTGTTGCGTCGAATGGTGATCTCGCCTGAGACCACAATGAAGCACTCGGACCCTGGTTTGCCCTCATTCGCCAGAACCTGTTTCGCCTTCACCTGGATTTCATCGCAACGGCGGGCTACTTCCGCGAGTTCCTTTTGCGACAGCTTGCTGAATAGCGGGATGGACTGGATATGGGCGATCTTGTCGCTCTTGCGTTTGAAATGGGCCATTGACGTTCCCGCTCCTCGGTCTTGAGTGCCGCTCAGCCTATTTACTTCCGTGGCGATCCGTCGGATATCTTCGGAACCGTTTTGGACGGTGTAGGTTTTATGGACATGGACATCAACGAACCTGCCATCTCGCCCGCCATCGGTATGACCAAGGAAGAACGCGATTGGTCAATGTGGTCGCATTTTTCGACGCTTTCAGTTCTCGTGGGAATCCCGGGCTTTATCGGACCAGCGGTCATCTGGTACATGAAGAAGGACGAGTCGGCCGTGATCGCCGCGCAGGCCAAAGAGTCACTCAACTTCCAGATCAGCATGTTCATCTACCTCGTCATCTCGGCGATTCTTATGCTCGTCCTGGTTGGCTTCGTTTTGTTTCCGATTGTCCTCATCGCCGACATCGTCCTGGCAGTTATTGCAGGGGTGCGGGCTGGCGAAGGCGTGGCGTACCGCTACCCGATGACCATCCGTTTCCTCTAGGAGCGTCGATCGTCGAAGCCGCCCGGTTGTGAACGACGGTTAACTGGCCGTGGCTAAGCTGTGGGAGTCGTCGAAATCGGAGCCACAGTCGTATGTCCGACATCACCTTTGATAATCGGGTCGCCGTAGTCACCGGAGCTGGCGGCGGTCTCGGCCGAACGTATGCCCTGGAGTTCGCTCGCCGGGGCGCCCGGGTGGTTGTCAACGATCTAGGCGGTTCCGTTGATGGTTCTGGCGGCTCGGCGATGGCGGCCGACGCCGTTGTTGCGGAGATCGAAGCAGCCGGCGGCGAAGCCGTTGCCAACTACGATTCAGTTTCATCGCCCGACGGCGGCGCCAGTATCGTGCAAACCGCCATCGATGCCTTCGGGCAGGTGGACATCCTGGTGAACAATGCCGGGATCTTGCGTGATACGTCGTTTGCCAAGATGACCACAGAACAGATCGATGCGGTGCTCGACGTGCATCTCAAAGGCGCCTTCTATGTAGCCCAGCCAGCCTTCGCTCTCATGAAGGAGCGCGGATACGGACGGATTATCAATACGTCTTCGCCATCCGGCTTGTTCGGCAACTTCGGCCAGGTCAACTACGGAGCCGCCAAAGCCGGCCTGATGGGGATGGCATCGGTCATGGCCATCGAAGGCGTCAAATACAACATCAAGGTCAATACGGTTGCGCCGGTCGCCAAGACCCGCATGACGGAAGACCTATTGGGGCCGCTTGCCGATATGGTCCATCCCGAGCAGGTCACTCCTTTGGTGGTTTACCTTGCCTCGGAGACGTGCACGCTCACCCATCAGGTGTTCTCGGTAGGAGGCGGTCGTTACGCCCGCATCTTCCTTGGGGTCAACGATGGCTGGTTCGCGGGCAAGGACGTAGTTCCGAGTGTGGAAGACATCCACGCCAATCTGGACACGATTCAGGATATCGACGACTACATCGTGCCTTTGAGTAACAACGAAGAGATGGCCTTGCTGTTCAAGGCTCTCAAGGGATAGCGGATGTCGACCGGACCCTCTGATGCCCAATCTCTCGTCGACGAACGTATCGATCAACTGCTCGCCACGACTCCCGACCGTGAGGGCCCTAAGTTCTGGGGAGCGATGTATGACCTGGGGCTCGCCTGGGTTCACTTCTCGGAAGGGTTCGGCGGTCTCGGGATAAGCCCCAAATACCAGAAGGACATCATCGCCAGGCTCCGCAGCGAAGGCGCATCCTTTTCGAACTACCAGGTCAACCTGCTCGGGATTGGCATGGGTGGGCCGGTGCTCTCTGCGCATGGCTCGGACGAGCAGAAAGAGCGATGGCTCAGGCCCATGTATACGGCTGAGGAGATCTGGTGTCAGATGTTCTCGGAGCCCGGATCCGGTTCCGATGTCGCCTCGTTGTCAATGCGAGCAGTGCGCGATGGTGACGAATGGATCGTCAACGGACAAAAGGTGTGGACGACGCTCGCCCATGTCTCCAAGTGGGGGATGCTCGTCACCCGTACTGACCCTGATGTGCCGAAACATCAGGGGCTGACCTACTTCATTGCGGAGATGGACGCTCCCGGAGTAGAGGTGCGACCGCTCTATCAAATCACGGGTGAAGCCGAGTTCAATGAGGTCTATTTCACGGACGCCCGGATTCCCGATAGCAACCGGGTGGGCGAAGTCGGCGACGGTTGGCGGCTTACGCTCACCACGCTCATGAACGAGCGAGTAGCCATCGGTTCGAACGTGACCCCGCGTGGATCGGGGGCGATCGGAGACGCGGTCCGGGTGTTCAACGAGATGGGTGTCACTGACCAGGTGAAACGGGACAAATTGATCAGGTTGTGGGTGGAAGCTGAGGCGATGCGACTAACGAACATGCGGGCTTCCGACCATCGCAAGAAAGGCGTTCCTGGCCCCGAAGGATCAACGGGAAAACTGCACTGGGCGGACCTGAACAAACGGATTACCGAGTTCACGCTTGATCTGCTGGGGCCCGATGGCCTGGTCCTGCCGGGGGGTTACAAGCACAACCGCCCGTCTCTCGCCGGGGCCAGCGGGCAGACGGCCCAGCGGGCCTTCCTGCGAGCCAGGGCGAATAGCATTGAAGGCGGAACTTCGGAAGTCATGAAGAACATTCTCGGGGAGCGGGTACTCGGGTTGCCGGGTGAGCCGCGCGTCGACAAGGACCTTCCCTGGAAAGATGTCCCGCGTTCCTAAGGAACCGAATCGAAGCGTCTTGCGTCACACAACCATGACTCGTTCTTATGGTGCTCTCGTGTTGGTATTTTTGGTCGCTCTAGCGGCCTGTGGAGGTGGGGAGGTAAGGCAACCAGATCCCTCGCCGGTCGAAGGTGGCACGCCCACCACGCAGCCTTCGGACCCGGATACAGATATCTGGGGGTTCGAAGTCCCGACCAACCCGGATGCGGTACTCCTCGAGTGGCTGTCCGTTGGAGGGTTTGTCCCGGTTGAATACAACATTGGTCGGGCGCCTCGCTACGTGCTAACCGCAGGAGGTGAGCTGTACTCGGAGGGCCCGATGACGCTTGAATATCCCGGCCGGCAACTGGTCCGCTTCCAGATAGTTCAGTTGAATCAGGCTCAGATGTCTGCAGTCCTCGAAGCCATCAGCAACACCGAGCTGGTGCGGGTGGCCGAAGGATCGAACGAGTCTGCCAACCAAACGGTGGCTGATGCCGACACCAGCGTGTTCGTGCTCCATCATGCCGATGGAACCACGAGCCAGTATTCGATCTATGCGTTTGGAATCGCTTCGGGCGACGACGACGTTGCAGAGTTCCAGGCACTGGCTGACGCCATTGAAGCTGTTCGGGGAGGCGAAACCTCGGAGGCCGCAATTGAGCGACTTCAGGTGGTCTTGTCGCCGAGCGGCCCTGCAGAGGATTTCACCACGGTCGTGGACTGGCCGTTCAGCGACATCGGCGGTGCCCCGGCGGTATTCAACGATGTCCGTTGCTTCGAGATCGGCGGCGACGACCTGGCTGAAGCCGTGGACCTGTTTGACGAAGCTAACTCAGCCACCTTCTACAAATCTGCCGGCGATACCTGGCGGGCGCTCGTCCGCCCGTTGCTTGCCAACGAAGAGGCTTGCGTCGTCCGCTAGGGATACGCCACTAAATGGCACCGGGGATGACCGCCAGGATGGTGCCTGACGTAAGGTTGATGGTGGCCACTGGCGAGCTGAACTGGTTCGAAAGTCCGCGGGCTTGCCACGTTTCCAACACTTCGGATTCCAACGGCCAACGCAACCCTTGGGTCACGATACCTGTGGCGGGGCCGCCGACCGCTAGAAGGCTCACCGTCGCTCCGACCGATCCATGTAGTTGAGTCCACCGATTGACGACGTACACATGGGCGTATCCGGCCAGCCATTCGACGCGTCGATTTCGCAGTGCTGGTGCGGTAAGCACGGCAGCATTGCCCATGAAGTGATCGAGTCGGCCACCGTGCCCGCCCAGCACGATGACCCTATCGGCGTCCAGTCGGACCGCGGCATCGAGCGCCAGTTCCAGGTCGGTGAAATCCTTGTCGGTCGGATACTGCTCGATGGGAATGCCCTCAGCGTCGGCCAGCGCCCTGGCTGATACCGAATCGAGGTCGCCGACAATGAGGTCCACCATGAGATCAAGACGGCGGGCTTGATCCAGGCCCGAATCGGCAGCGATTACGTATGCGTCGTCAGGAACGTCTTCTATCTGGTCAAGGCGCACGGCATCGCCGCCGGCCAGTACGACGGCAGTGGTTGGGTCCTCAAGCATTATCTGACCTGAGGTAGCGATCCAACCACGCATGCACTTCTGAATACCAGTAGATGGAGTTGTTTGGTTTGAGGATCCAGTGGTTCTCGTCCGGGAAGTAGACGAGCCGGGCGTCGACACCTTTGGCCTTCAAAATGCCGTACAACTCCAGCCCCTGGCCGACCGGAACCCGGTAGTCCTGCTCGCCATGGATCACGAGGGTCGGCGTCTCGTAGCCGGCATAGTGCGCCGACGGGCTCCAGCGGGCGTTGCGGGCCGGGTCTTCCCACGGTTCGGCACCAGCGGCCCGTCCCAAGCCGGTGCTCCAGTCGGTGGCGTACATCGCCGCGAGGTTGGTGACGGCGGCGTGGGCGATCGCGCAGGTAAATCGATTGGTCTGGGTGGCCAGCCAGGTTGTGAGATACCCTCCGTAGGAACCGCCCGTGAGAGCCATGCGGTCGGGGTCGATGAACCCTCGGTCGATGAGAGCGTCGGTCGCACGCAGAATATCCGTGGCGGGAAGATCCCCCCAGGCACCGGAAATGGACCCGGTGAACGCGTGACCAAAAGATGACGAACCGTGAAAGTTCACCATCGCGACGACATAGCCCGGAGCCGCGAAAGCGTGAGCGTTCCATCGTTGATGCCACACGTCGCCGAAGCTTCCGTGAGGGCCGCCATGAATCATATGGACGAGGGGATAGGTCAGGTTGTCATCAAAGTCGGGCGGGTAGATGATGAACATCTGAACTTCGTCGTCGTCCGCTCCTACGAACGTCGTGTTCTCAACCCGTCCGAGTTCTAGGTTGCTGAGCAAGTCGGCGTTGAAGGTGGTGACGTCCTCAAAGTTCGTTCCCGCCCAATCGGTCCTGACGAGTTCCGGGGGCCGGGACAACGACTGCTGGAGCAGGTAAAGATGGTCGCTCGTGACCGAAGGGCTCGAAACGGAGCCGTCGCTTTCGATGGGCCGGGGTCCGGATCCGTCGAGGGGGATGACGTAGGCGCGAGTCTTGACGAAAGCTTCGGCAATCGCCAACACTGATTTTCCGTCTGGTGTCGGGATCCACGACGAAGGCGATAGGTCCCAATCACCGGCCAGGGACGTTTGGGTGCCGGCGTCGAGCACGGTCAGATGAACAGGCGTCCCGTAGTAGTCCATTTCGGTTGAGGCGCCGAACACGATCCGACCATCTGCCAGAAATACCGGCTGGATGTCGTCTCCTGGGTTGTCGGGAGTGAGTCGTATCGGTTCGGTGCCGGATTCAGTCGATATTGACCAGAGTTCATACCTCGGTCGGATCATTGAGCCGTAGTCAAGCGAGGCCGCGCTGAGGACAATCTGGCTGCCGTCAGGTGAAACATCAAAGTCGGCCGTCACCGGGACCGCCGAGGCAAGGCTGATGAACGCTTTGAGGTCCGGGGTAAGGTCGATCGTCCGGCCGTCCAGGTCGACCCGGAACAGGTGTGTTAGGTAGCCATCAGTTAGCCAGGTATCCCAAAAGCGATAAAAGGGATACTCGGTAGCTCTGGCGGTCACCTTCGATTCGGAGCGTTCTTTGATAACCGCCTCCGTACGGTCGGGATCGTTCCCGAACACCGCAACGGCCACAATCAACCCGGACCCGTCCGGCAGCCATTTCATGCCCTGGGCGCCGAGTGGGAAATCGGTGAGTGATTCGGACTCCCCACCGTCCATCGACATGATGTGGACCTGGTTGACGTCGTTGACCTTCCTCAGAAAAGCCACGGTGTCCCCGGAGGGGTTGATTGCGGCGTTTGTCGCAGATAGTCCGCTGGTGAGCGGGCGAGAATCCGGGATTGAGTACAGCCGGGTGAGGCTTTCGTCTGTGGCGATATCAAAGGTCGTGACCGGAAAGACGCCGCGACCGTTGGCGGCGGTTGTGGGGGCACCCACCCGTTTGATCGCCCATAGGTCCTCTGATGTGATTGGGTTACTCATGGTGCGAAACTAACAGGCCCCCAGGAAGCGAACCCACCCGCCGCGATAGCGATTGACTGGCGACCTGCCCCGACCGGCTGCACGAGGATTTCAAAGCCGCTCGTGGTAGTGGCCGAATACACGAACGCGGTGCCGTCGGGTGACCAGATCGTTTGGCTCCGCATGTATTGGTCCCAAAACGGCAGGTACGTTGCCATGAACTGAGGGGTCGGCACGAAACGGTCGAAGGCAAGGGTGTCATCGCCCGTCCATACGAGCCATCGGGCTAGTTCCTCTTGGGGGAAGAACTGCAGCAAGGCGAGAGCAGACCCATCTGGACTCCATTGATAGGCGCCGATGTTCTGGCCGACCTCAGTCACCTGGTCCCCTTCGATCACCCTGAGCGACCCAATGGGCAGGCCATCGAGCACTGCGACCCGTCCCGCGCTCGATGCGAAACTGGCACTTCCATCGACTTGGGTGATCTCGGTCGGATCACCAGTTGGGTCGCCGACCAGGAGCGTTTGGGTCGTTTGGAGCGCGCTCGCACCGGCGGACGCCGACAGAGATTCCCCGTTGGTCAACCAGGTGATCCCGTCTGGTGACCACTGCGGCGAACCAAAGTTCGGGCTCACCGCTACGTCGATCTGATCGGAATCGAGCGGGTAGATTCGCAACGTGTCGCCGGAGACATGAGCAGCAATAGCCGTCCCGTCTGGCGCCCAATCGAAGAAATAGGTCGTACCGCCGTCTTTGAGAATGATCGCTCCGACTCGGTCCGCGATCGCAATTTCGACTCTTCCACTGGGGCCGTTGCCGAGGAACGCCAGGGCCGTCCCGTCCGGACTCCAGTAGTAGTAGAAAGGAATCATCGGGGGTGGCAGGTCGAGCATCGTGCTATCGGAGCGCCGGATGCGTATGAATTGGGTGAGGCCGTCACTGGCAGTCCAGGCGATCGACCCCTCGCCTGAAAAAGTTGGCTGCGCACCGGGAATCGCTCCAGCTAGTTCGAACAACGGCACACCCGCAGGCGAGTACACGGTCGGCGAAGTGTCGTATGTGACGACATAACCCGGTAATGACTCAAGAAACGTCCGTTCGTCATCGGTGGCTGTAGCCCCCGAACGGGTGGTCGTGGAGACCACCGGGGTCGCCGTGGTGACCGGGCCGGCAACGGAGGTACACGCTGCCAAAGCAGCTGTAGCTACGAGAAAGGAGACCGACCGCACGTTGACACTGTACTGAGCATTCAAATCGGCCGGTCTATGCTTTTGTCCATGGATACGATCGGGGTCCTCACTTCAGGTGGGGACGCACCAGGAATGAATGCCGCCATTCGAGCGGTCGTGAAGGTGGCGTCGGCCCGCAACGTGCGAGTGCTCGGGGTCGAACGCGGCTATGACGGTCTTATCGAGGGCCGTTTTCGCCAGCTCACCCGGGCCGTGAGCTGGGGACTGGCTCCGATTGGAGCTCTCCAGTCGGAGGGGAACAAGGGCGGAACGATGCTCGGGTCGGCAAGGAGTGCCCGGTTCATGGCGCCGGAGGGTCGTGAACAAGCGTCGCACCGCCTCCAAAGTCTTGGCGTCCGGGGCCTCGTGGTCATCGGTGGCAACGGATCGGTCGCCGGAGCCCATCATCTCGCAGTTGAGTCGCCGATCCCGGTGGTAGCGATCCCTGCATCGATCGACAACGATATTGGTTGCACATCGGATGCCATTGGAGTGGACACCGCCCTCAACACCATCGTCGAGGCCTGCGATCGAATATCGGACACAGCCCAGTCGCTCAAGAGGGCGTTTATTGTCGAAGTGATGGGTCGCCAGTCGGGGTACCTCGCCATGTCGGCGGCGGTTGCTTCCGCTGCCGACGCAGTGCTTCTGCCGGAGCATCAGACTCCCGACGACGAGATCATTGAGTCGATTGCAGATCTCATTCACCGCAACCTCGCGACCGAACGAGCCAAACGACTGGTACTGATTATCAAGGCCGAGGGAGTGAGTATCCCGACCGACCGTCTCGTATCAGAGGTCGACCTGCGTCTGCGCGACGCCAACATCGATATCCGAGGTGCGGTTCTGGGTCATATCGTTCGGGGAGGTGCTCCATCTTTCCACGATCGGATGCTGGCGGGTCGGCTCGGGTTGGTAGCGGTCGAGGCGCTTATGAATGGGGTCACCGGTCACATGACCGCCTGGAGAACCACAGTTGACGGGGGGCGACCAACGTCGGACCCGATGGTCGAGCTCTTCGACATTCCAACCGTTTTGAAAGAAACCACCGCGCTGCTTGATGGCTCGTCGGAGATTACCAAACGGCGCATGCGCCGCATGGAGGATATCCAGGGAGTTCTGTCGCTCTGAGCCGGGATTCGTCAACGACCGGTTCGGGCGTTCAAGTCTCGCATTGACTCGATCACGTGGTCCGGGACCTGGTCGTCGGCCATCCGCCAGCTCCAGTTCCCGGCGGGTTCTCCCGGTACATTCATCCGGGCAATCGTGTCCAACCGCAGCAAGTCTTGCAGTGGGGCAATAGCCAGCGCCGCGCGGGAATACCAGCCAGCCGCGATGAGATCCCAGGCGATGTCGGACCCGTCGATGCTCAGGTATAGGCGCGCCTGGTGCCGGGTCTCCTCGTCGGATGCCATCCACCACCCGATCGTTGTGTCGTTGTCGTGGGTGCCGGTGTAGACCACACAGTTCTCCGGGAAGTGGTGCGGGAGGAACGGGTTATCGACGTCGCCGTCGAAGGCGAATTGAAGGATCTTCATCCCCGGCAGATTGAAGTGGTCGCGCAAGTCGAAGACCGCCTGGGAGATCTCACCGAGGTCCTCAGCGATGATCGGCATATCGGGTAGATGTTCAGCAACGGTGTTGAAGAACGCTTCGCCGGGGCCATCAACCCAGCGTCCGGTCTCGGCCGTCGGACTGCCAGCCGGAATCTCCCAGTAGTCGGCAAAGGCCCGAAAGTGATCGATGCGGACGAGATCGACGAAGCGGAGCGTGGCCGTGAGACGTTGCATCCACCAGCTGAAGTCCTGTCCGTGGTGCACCTCCCACCGGTATTGGGGGTTGCCCCACAATTGACCCGTTACCGAGAAGTAATCCGGGGGGACTCCGGCTATCAACGTTGCCTTACCGGCTTCGTCTAGTTCGAAGAGTTCACGGTTCGCCCACACGTCGGCTGAATCGGCCGAGACGAAGATCGGTAGATCGCCAATGATCCTGATTCCCCGCGAGGAGGCATAGGAGTGCAACTCGGCCCATTGCTTGAAGAACAGGAACTGCCAGAACGCCACGCGCCTCAGGTCGGTTGCTGTAATTCTGTCGCACCTCGGCGATGGCAGCTGGGTGGCGATCTCGGAACGGTGCCGCCCAGTCGGTGAAGGCCCCGCCGCCCTGGTTGGCTTTGATCACCATGAACATCGAGAAGTCGTCCAGCCATGAACTCTCCGCGGAAAGAAAAGACTCGAACTCCGCCGCCAACTCCGGGTCAGGGTTATTGACGAACGTCTTGAAGGCACTGGCTAACAGGTCCGTCTTCCAGGCGATGGTCGGGCCGTAATCGACGGAACCGTCCGGGAAGGCTGGTGTTTCCAAAGGAGCGGTCAGCAGCCCGGCCTGGATCAGAAGATCAGGGCTAATGAGGAGCGGGTTGCCGGCGAACGAGGAGAAACATTGATAGGGCGAATCGCCATAGCCCGTTGGACCGAGGGGAAGGACCTGCCAATGGGTGCAGCCCATCGCGACGAGGGTGTCCACCCACTGGTAGGCAGCTGGACCGAGATCGCCTATCCCATACGGGACCCGGGAGAGACGTCGGATGGAGAAGGACTCCGCTTGACCGTTCGTGCAACATCGGGGTGCAACGTTAGCGGCCTAGGATCGTCCGGTGGCCACGCTCGGATCGGTTTTGCTTTTCTTCGTCGGATCGTTCCTGGTGGTTGCGACGTTGATATCGGCGATTCGAACGGTGGTACTGCCCCGGTCGGCGCAATCGTGGTTGACTGGCATGATCTTCGGAGCGTCAGGCAAGTTCTTCCGGCTTCTCGCCAATGAGCGAAGGTCGTTCGAAGCTCGTGATGGCGTGATGGCACTATTCGCCCCGATCACCTTGGTCCTGATGCCGCTGGTGTGGGTCGTGGTCGTGGGAGCCGGATATACGGCGATGTTCATGGCTGTTGGCGATTACTCATGGATCGGGGCGTTCGAAGTCTCAGGCTCAAGCCTTCTGACACTCGGATTCACCCCGGTTGCTTCAACGCTTGAACACGTTTTGGCGTTCTCGGAGGCAGCCCTTGGACTGGGACTCGTCGCTCTCCTCATCACGTTCTTGCCGTCGCTCTATGCCTCCTTCGCCCAGCGCGAGTCGATGGTCACGCTGATGGAGGTTCGGGCGGGCACCCCTCCCAGCGCCGCGGAGTTCCTGTTGCGATTCCATCGAATCGGTTGGATTCAACAACTGGATCAGGAGTGGGCGGCATGGGAGCAGTGGTTCGCCGAGGTGCAGGAGTCCCACACGACGTTCCCGGCCTTGAACTTCTTGCGTTCACCGCAAATGGGCCTGTCCTGGATCACTGCCGCCGGTACGGCGCTCGACGCGGCCGCCCTTGCACAAACGTCGCTGGTTCGCGAACCGAGCCCCGGCGGTCGGATCGTCATCAGGGCCGGCTTCATAACCCTCAGGCGTATCGCCGATGGGTTTGGGATTGCTTACGACCCCGATCCTCAGTACGGCGACCCGATCGCGCTAAGCAGGGCCGAGTTTGAAGAGGCGCTTGACCGGTTGGCCGAAGATGGACTTGCCGTTGTCGATGATCGCGATCAAGCGTGGATGGATTTTGCAGGCTGGCGAGTGAACTATGAGGCCGTGATGTTAGAGATTGCCGAGTTGATCATGGCGCCATACGCTCCCTGGGTCTCGGACCGATCGAGTATCCATCGGGCGCCCCCTAAGCGGATTCGGTGGGGCGCTCGTCTATCTCGATAGTGAGGCGCGCAAAGGCAGTACGCAGCGCGTGTTCAACTTCGGCCGGGGTCTGGCCCGCCGCGAACAGAAAGCCGAGGTAGCGGTTGCCTTCTGGCCACGATTCGACCTGCTCGCCGACCGGGACGCTGACCGTCAGTTTTGTGATGCCATCGACGGCGAGTGCCCGGGGACCGCCCGATACTCCCCGGAAGATCCCGCTGGTCGGCGTGGGAAGCATCATGACGCCGGACGAGGGGTGATACGGCCGGATCTCGGGGATCCGCATTCCAAGGGCGGCGCGCAGCAGCATGGTCTCCAGACTCGTTCCAAGGAGGCCGAATTGCAGCGCTTCGCCGCATAAGCCCCCGATGGGGCGGGCCGCCATCTCGATCAGCCGGACGAAGGATCCATCGATCCGTAGCTCGGCATGCACCGGTCCCTGTGTGAGCCCGATCGCATCGACGGCCAGCTGTGTTACCCGGGCGACCTCGGCGAGTATCTCGGGATGATGACGCGACGGCGTGACGTAGATCGACTCCTCGAAATAGGGGCCATCGAGCGGATCAGGTTTGTCCAGCACCGCCAGGACCTTCAGCGCCCCGTCGACCAGAACCCCTTCGACCGCAACTTCGTCGCCGGGGACGAACCGCTCGAAGAGAAGTGGCTCGTTGGGATTTCGGTCGCTGCACGCCAGGATCCGACGAATTCGCGCGACGGCGGCCGGTGCCTCGTCTGGCGTGTCAACCCGGATGACACCCTGTGACGCCGCCAGGCTGAGCGGTTTGATGACGAGTGGCATCTTGAGTCCGGCCGCGACCTCTGCGGCATCAGCTGAACGCTCGACAACGACGAATGGCGGCTGAGGGACTTTGTCCCGCAGGGCTCGTCGGAGCATGGCCTTTTCGCGCGTGGTGGCTACCGCAGCCGGATGGTTGTGGGCCAAAGCGAGATCGTGGGCGGCGTAGGCAGCCACGAGCACCCCCTGGTCGTCAACGGGAATGATGGCGGCGAATGGCGTTGCCGAATGGCGTTCGACGATGTCAGCGGCAGCCTGCATCGGGCTGGCGAGGTCGACCTGCAAAAAGTCCGCTTCGCTCAGGAGTAGCTGTCGCTTTTCCGATACGACGGTGAGATGGACGCCGAGATCACGCGCTGCCTCAACGAACGCTTTCGCCCGGTAGGTCTCCGAAGGAAGGATGATGGCTACCCGCTCCATGTGGCCATGATGGTCGGTGGGGATGACGATGGTGAAATCTGAACTAAGATGCGCTGACACGGACAGTGGAGATTCACGTGAGTACCCAGCCGCTTTCGATCACGGAAGACGCAGTCGGCAAAATCATTGAGATTCGCGACGGCGAAGAGTCCGAGCACGAACTCGCCCTCTTTATCGAAATCACCGGGATCAAAGGCCCGCAGTTTGTGTATGAACTCAGCTTCATGCCGGTCTCTGACCAGAAGGACACCGACGAGCGATATAGCTACGGTGAGCTCTCGGTACTGATCCCGAAGAAGGACACCGAAAACCTCGATGGTGCCACGCTTTCGCTTGGATCCGATCCGGCGAACCCTGCGTTGGCGATCGATAATCCGAATCAACCGGCCACCCCGCTGATGAACACCGATAGCATTCCTGGAGATCTGGTTGGCCCCCTCGCCGACAAGGTGCAGCAAGTAATCGAGCGTCAGGTGAACCCGGCCATTGCCGGGCACGGCGGAGCGGCCAAGCTCGTTTCGGTTGATGACCGTACGGCGTACCTGCAGCTCATGGGTGGTTGCCAGGGATGCGGCATGGCGTCAGTGACATTGAAGCAGGGGATCGAACGGATTCTCAAGGATGCTATTCCTGAGTTGCTGGCCGTCGAGGACGTCACCGATCATGCGTCGGGAACCGATCCGTACTACGAAGCTGCCAAGAAATAGTTCAGCGGGTTTCAATCCGCAAGATATGCGGGCGGTTGGTCCAGACCAGGCCGGCTTGGGTTTCCAGCCTCACCCACGGTTCCTTGAGCGCATCGGAAATCCGTTTTCCGTGTCCTTCCTCGAAAAGTAGCTGACCGTCGAATCGATGGCCACCCACAAGTTCGATCACGGCATGGGCCTTTCCGTAGAATCCGATCGGCTCGGCCCCCGACACTGCCCGGATCGCCGCAATTCCTGCTTTGCCGATCAGTTGAAACCGTTCGCCGCGGATACGGAACGGGAGCATCGGTTCATGGTCGTCCGTCAAGAGTTCCCCGATTGTTTCGGCTCCGCTGCGATGCACGGACTGTTGGGCAAGGAAGATGGTGCCGGCGTCAACGGCGCCATCGACCAGGTAGAGGGTGGCGGGTACCGGCTGTTTCTTGATGTGTAGAGCTTCCACTACGGTCTCACGTTAGACATGCGGGGGCCTTGGCTGAGGCTTTCGTCAGCGAGATGGCCATCCGGGGGATCATTTCACTGGTCGGTTTGTGCTTTGACAATGTGGCGTCTGCTTAGCCAGGTCAAATCCGACCCGGATTCGAGGGCGTGCCACTCGAAAGCGCCATTGAAGGCATCAGAGATACGATCCCCAAACCCGGTCGGCACATGAAGGTCGCCCATGAACACGTGGCCACCGGTTGTCTCAATCTGGGCGTAGACCTGGCTCAATACGTTTTGTGCTCCAGCTAACGCCGGAGAAGTCTGAACGGCCACTATGTGGTGGCGCCCGAGGAGCACGAAACGGCCGGAAAGGTCCAGCATGGGGAGCATCGGCTCCGTCGAGCTGACCAGATCGAGAATTGTTTCGGGTCCGCTGTGAGTTGCCGAGAACTCGGCCAGGAACACCGTGCCGCGAATCACCCGTGAGTTAGTGAGGTAAAACGAGGCTGGCGCCTCGAGTTTGGCGACCCGGTAGTCGTTCATGTCGCCTGTTTGGCTGGATGCCCTGCCGGTAGGAACGGCAGGATCAATTCCGTGTTGATGGCACGTTCGACGGCCGTTTCCGGATCGATTCGCTTCGCGTTGAGAAGTTCGAGGATCGCATGATCAAGTGTCTGCATGCCTCCTGATCGGCCGGTCTGCATCAGGGACGGGATTTGGAACGTCTTGCCCTCCCGGATCAGGTTGCCAATCGCCGGGGTGCAGATCATGATCTCGAGCGCTGCCACCCGTCCCGGTGTGTCAATGGTCCGGAATAACGTCTGGGCGACAACGGCCTTGAGGGAGTCCGCCAGTGTTGAACGAATCTGCTCTTGTTCGTCAGCCGGGAAAACCTCAATGATGCGGTCAACAGTTTTGGCAGCGTTGTTGGTGTGCAAGGTTCCAAACACGAGGTGACCGGTCGCAGCGGCTTCGATCGCCAGACGGATCGTTTCCAGGTCGCGCATCTCGCCGACCAGAATCACATCAGGGTCTTCTCGCAGGGCGGCCCGTAGGGCGGCGGCAAACGACTGGGTGTGGCTGCCGACTTCACGGTGATTGACCAGCGACATGCGGCTCTTGTGGACGAACTCCACCGGGTCTTCGATCGTGAGTATGTGATCGTTGCGGGTCTTGTTGGCCTCGTCGATAATGGCGGCCAAAGTTGTTGATTTACCCGAGCCGGTCGGCCCGGTTACGAGCACCAGACCTTTATGGAGTTGCGCCAGGTTGCGAACCTGCGGGGGCAGGTTCAGTTGGTCGCAGGTAAGGATCTCCTCGGGGATCAAACGAAAGACGCCTGCGGCGCCACTCTTTTGCACAAAGAGGTTGGCACGGAATCGTGCCAGGCCGGCAACTTCGTAGCCGAAGTCGACGTCACCTGTCTCTTCAAATGTTTCCCAGATGGCCGGTGGGGTGATCTCGCGCAGGAGGGCCCTGACAGTCTGATCATTGAGTGGTTCAGACTTGACGCGAACCAGATCACCATGGATGCGCATGATCGGAACCTGCCCGGAGACAAGGTGAAGGTCCGAACCCCCTTGTTGGTGGAGCCCCCGAAAGAGCGGATCGAGTTTGGCCATCGGACCCTCTGTAGTCGTACTAAGTCGCTGAAGCGACGCTTAGCGTAGCTGCCTGGTTCGGGAAGTTGGTGCCGCCTTCAGCGTCCTGACTATCTGGCTCCGGTAGGTTGCCGACATGGATGCTGTTTCCCTTCTGCTCATAGCCAGCCTGGTTTTTGGCTTCTCGCTTGTGGCGAAACGCCTTGAGCCAGGGCTGATTACGCCCCCCATCATCTTCGTCGGGGCCGGGATGTTGCTGGCCTGGTCGCCGTGGTTCGATGGGATTTCGAGGCCCCTGATCGAGGGTCTCCTCGAGGTGACCCTGGCGCTGGTTTTATTCTCCGATGCCGCCCGGGTGGATTTACAGGTTGTTCGAGAACGCCTCCATATTCCGGTGCGGCTTCTTCTCATCGGGTTGCCGTTGACGATTGGACTTGGTCTGCTGGTCGGGCGACCACTCCTGGGATCGTGGGGTGCGGCGGCATTGTGTGCGGTGATGCTTGCCCCGACAGACGCGGCGCTCGGTGAAGCGGTCGTGAGTGACAAACGGGTGCCTGTCTTTGTCCGCCAATCGCTCAGCGTTGAGTCAGGACTCAATGACGGTCTGGCCGTGCCGGCGCTCACCGCAGCCATTGCGTTCGCCGTCTCGATGGAAACGGGCGCCGAAGGTATCGCCTCTGCCCTGGCGTCCATCATCCTTGGCGTGGCCGTGGGGATAGTCGCTGGACGCCTCGGCGCGTCAGCCTTGCTCGGTTCCACTAGCCGGGGTTGGTCTGACACCATGGGTACGAGGATTGGCACGCTCGGGTTAGCGCTGGCGACCTTCGCCGCAGCTGAAACCGTCGGGGCGTCCGGGTTTGTGGCGGTGTTCGTAGCCGGGATGGTCCTGGGCAGTCGGGCGCGTGAACTGTGCTCAACCCTGTTGGCTTTCACCGACAACGAAGGGCGTCTCTTCACCCTGCTCTCGTTCCTCGCCTTTGGGGCAGTGGCGGTGCCGGTTGCGTTGGGGAACCTCACCTGGCCAATCGTCGGGTATGCGGTTCTGTCGCTCACGGTTATTCGGGCGGTACCGGTCGCCATTGCGCTGATCGGATCGAAGCTGCGGCCCGTGACCGTTGCGATGATCGCCTGGTTCGGTCCACGAGGTATTGCGTCGGTCGTCTTCGTCCTTCTTGCCGCCGAAGCGCTCGAGGAGGAAGCAGCGCTAAGTCAGCTGACGCTTACGGTCGTTTCGTTCACGGTCCTGCTCAGTGTGATCTTGCATGGCGTATCTGCGGCGCCGCTGGCCGGGGCTTATGCAGCCGCGCTAGCTGACGCGACCCCGGATATGCCCGAACTGACAGACATGTCCGACATGGATGAACGTCCGGAGTAGGCAGCGGTTGCGCGTAGGCTGTCGGCATGCACAGTCCCTCCGGGAGCGAAGCGGCCACCCCGCCGCCGTTACCACCCACCAGTCAACCCAGGCGTCGTGACATCTCCCTCGGCCGGATATTCGGTATCCCGGTGAGCGCGGGCTTTTCCTGGGTAGCCATCATGGGGCTGCTCACCTGGAGCTTGCAGCGCAATCTTGACGCCGGTATTTCCGGATGGGTAGCTGGAGGATTTGGTGCTGCGATGTTCCTCGTCGGTGTGTTGCTGCATGAGGTGTCCCATTCCGTGGTGGCTATCCGTCGCGGTGTGCCGGTTAAGCGGATCAGGCTGATGATTTTCGGTGGTGTGTCAGAACTTGCCCATGAGGCCCGAACCCCCGGCGACGAGTTCTTGATCGCTGCGTCCGGGCCAATTTCGTCAGCGGCGATGGGTGTGCTGTTCCTGGCCGCCACCAACCTCACTTCCTCAGCGGTTCTCAATCCAACGTTGCGGTGGGTGGGGTGGATCAATATCTGGCTCGCGGTAACGAATCTTCTGCCGGGTATCCCACTCGACGGGGGGAGAGTCTTACGCTCGGCCGTGTGGAAAGCGACCGGGAACCGGGTCCAGGCAACCCGGGTGGCAGCCCGGGCTGGCCAGGCGCTGGGTGCCGTTGTCATGCTGACCGGCCTCGTCCTATTTGGCTGGCTGGGTTTCGACGGTTTGTGGATCGGGTTCATTGGATGGATATTGTTCGGAGCGGCCAGCGTTGCCTACTCCCAGCCGTTCACCGACAACGAGTTACTCGACCTTCCGGTCGATCGTGTGATGCGGCCGGTCGGAGCCTATATTTCGCCGGCCGCCAGCATTGACACCGTCGATTTCGGCGACGAAGAAATTCTTCCAGTGATGGGTCCGTGGGGAGACGTACTCGGAGTTCTGCACCGATCGGCAGTGGACCCGGCGACGACGCCGCAAGTTCGTGATGCGATGGTTGCCGTGCGAACCGCTGAGATTGTCGAAAGCGGTACGAGCGTTGGCCAGATGCTCAGTGTGCTCGGTTCACGCGATTTCAACGCGGTGGTGGTTGCCGGCGGAGAACCAGTGGGCATTGTGCGCCCGTACGAACTTACGGAGTACTCGGGCCGGCAGAAATAAGCAGCTTCGGCACGACAGTTGCCGCTGATCCAATGAGTTCTATGGTTGCCCGCCGGCCGGCAAAAGTAGGTTCCGTGTTCACGCTGATCACCCGTTTGGCTTCGGCGATCAATCCTGCAGCGGGCCAAACTTCGGCGCTGGTCCCAATCACCACGGCGACGTCGGCGTTGCGGATGGCGGATTCAGCGGCCTCCCATGCCGAGGGCGGAAGCATCTCGCCGAACCATACGACGTTCGGTCTGAGCATTGCACCACAGTCTGGACAGGTGCCGAGAGAAGGCGGTTGGGCAAGGTCGACGCCCATGACATACCCACAGTTGGCGTGACAACGATCCGAGTCGAGGGTCCCATGAAGGTGCACGACATTGCGGGCTCCTGCCCGCTCCAGCAGATTGTCCACATTCTGGGTTATGTGACTCTGCCAGCCTGACCGGGCGAGGGCATGGTGGGCGTCGTTGGGGGTCGTGCCCGCCAGGGTGCGTCGACGGGCTGCATACCAGTCGGACACCTCGATTGGCTGGGCCTGGAATCCGTGAGCCGACGCGTAAACGGCGGGATCAACCTGCTTCCAGACGCCGTCGGGGTCTCGGAAGGTAGCGATGCCCGACTCGGCGGACAATCCGGCGCCCGAGAACGACACGACGTTCCTGGCGTCAGCGAGCAGGCTGCGAGCTACTTCCAGGTTGTCGGTCACAGTCGGCACTCCAATCGGGCGAAGCGAGCTATCCCTCGATGGCTTCGAGGATTGCTTCACCGTAGGTCTCGGCCTTGGTCGAGCCAATTCCCGGGCAGTCGAGCAGTTCTTCGATGGTGGTGGGCCGTCTGGCAGCAATCCCGATGAGATGTTTGTCGGTGAGCACGATGTACGCCGGAACATTCTGGGCTCGGGCCGTTTCGGTCCGCCACTGTTTCAGTGCAGTGACAAGTACCGGGTCGGCGTCCTCGGTCGGTCTCGCCAGTGGTGCGGAGATGGATCCGACTCGAACCCGCTCGCGCCAGGGCACCGTCAAACGCGCTCCGGTCGCCAACTCGATGACCGTGCCTTCGGTAGTGAATTCCGCCACGGTGCCGTCATAGCCTCCCCAGCGGAGCCGATCCCCGAGGCTCGGTGCGATCCCTCCGGTGGCCGGTGGTACGGGCCCCCGGCTCCGCGTCGCTGGTTTCCCTTTTGGCTTACGCTTGGCACTTCCCGACATTTCGGCGATAAAGGGCGAAGGTCGGCTCTGATCCCCGACTACCGCCACGGACTCGATGCCCCGGGTCATCGCCACATGAAAAACCCGGCGTTCCTCCTCTTCGTCGTCGGCCAACTGATGGGGGAGTACGCCCTCGGTCACGTGATAGACCAGGACACACGGCCACTCCGCTCCTTTTACTTTGTGGATCGTTGAAAGCATGACGCCAGAAGGTGACCCCTCAGCAGCGAGCAGCGATTCCAGTTTCGACTGAAAGGCGACGGGATCCGGATACAGATCGGCGAGTTGGCTGATGGCGTCGAGGTCGTCCTGGTGGCCTGATCGGTCCGGTACCTTTCGGGACTGATCCAGAAGCATGGCCGCCCGGTCGAGTCCCACCGACTTGCGGACTGCTTCGACGACTTCGCTCGTCGACCCGAGTGCCGCATTGGCGACCGTTTCGAGGTCGCCCACGAATTCGTCAAAACGGTCCTGAAATCGGTCTTCCAGTCGACCTGAAGCTGCGGCAAGCTCGCCCAGGCTCCATCGTCCCCGGCTTGAAATCAGCGATGACGCCACCCGCGTCATCCGTCGCGGCGGTCGACCGAGAACCTCGCGCAGGTCATCGCGGCTCATCACCTCGGGCGAGAGGCCGAGTCGGAGGTAAGCGAGAAAGGCCCGGACCGCGGTCCGCCGCAAGAAGTCGGCGCCAACCGGGGCGGTGTGCGGAATGCCGCGTTCGGTAAGAATCGCTTGCACCGGCAGCAGCGCATGGTTCACTCGACTGAGAACGGCTATCTGGGCCGGTTGGTGATCGACCAGCCATCCACTGATGATGTCGACGGCGACCGTCCCCTGGACACTCGACGGGGCCACCTCGACGCGCAGATCGGGCGGGGATATGGCTGCCGGGGATACGATCGACTTGGGAATCCGGCGGTCGTTGTAGCTCAGCAGGTGTTTGGCCGCCTCGACCACGACTGCTGGTGAGCGGTAGTTCGTCTCAAGGGCATAGTGACCAGCACCGGGGAACAGGTCGTCGAAATCGATGAGGAAGGACGGATCCGCACCGGCGTACCCGTAGATCACCTGATCGTCGTCACCGACGCCGAAGAGCTGGTAGGCAGGAGCTGCGATCAACCTGAGTAGCAGGAGATAGGCGGGTGTCAGGTCCTGAAACTCGTCGACGAGCAGGTGCCGGGCCGAGCTACGGACCCGCTGACGCAGCTGGGGGTTCGTGAGGAGGATCTGGATGGCCTGGTAAATTTGTTCGTCGAAGTCGAGCGCGTTGCGATGCTTCAGCTCCTGTCGGTACTTCTCATAGACCTCGGCGAACCCGGGAGCGTCGTCACGCTGCTCTTCGACGATCGATGGCTCAATGAGGCCGATCCGCACACTGGTGAGTGCCTCTAGGTAGGGAGCGGTGATATCACGATTCTGCACGGGTTGAGCGGGGATCATGGGCGCCAGGATGGATCGCTGGTCTCGCTCGTTCAGCATGGTGACCTCACCGAGCGCCGTCCGCACGATCGCAAAAGCCAGAGAGTGGATGGTACGAACCGAGGTCGTGGCGCCGTCGAGTCGTTCGGTCATTTCCCTGGCAGCCTTGGCGTTGTAGGCCACGGCGGTGATGAGCTCAGGCTCGACCCAGCGATCGCGAACCAGGTGGGTGAGTCGGGCCGTCAACGTCCTCGTCTTACCCGATCCGGCCGGAGCAATGATTCTCGCCGGTCCGGCAGCATGGTTGACGGCGGCGGTCTGGTCGGTGGCGAGTCCCTGGGCAGTTGAGCGCGGTCGGGCGGGTGAGGTGTTGAGCGACCCCATCTCGATTGACTCGCGGTGAACGATTAAGTCGTCGACATCTACCGGCCCGCGCGGCCCACCATCACACCAGGCTGCTCGACCGTCAGGCAGCACCACATCGGTGGTCGAGCCTGGCCCGGCGCCCAGGCGTTCCGCCTTGCGGGCATGCCACCAAACCGGGCTTCCTTCGTTGCGTCCGTCGTAGTTGTTGGCCCACACGAGGAACTGGAGTCGCTCTTTTGGAAACTCGAACGAGGCAGGAAGTGTGTAGGGCTCCTCATGGTTGACCTCGGTGGTGCGGAGCGTCTCAACGGGCACCTGGAACTCGATCACCAAAGGTGTGCGCTCTGCCCAAGCTACGGCAAGTCGGGCGATGGTCTTCGACGGAGCCGCGAGAACGGCGGCATCGATCACCACCCGGTCGCACGTTGACCAGTGCTCAGGGGCGGGGGCGCCATTGTCGAGGACAATGCCGCGACCGAGGCTGGCGGGTGGTGCCGGGTGCATGCTGGTCAGGCTAGGCCAGCGGTGTGACACAAAAAGCGGTCAGGCTGTCCACCCTAAGAAACGATCCCCGAGGTAGACGACCAGCATCCACGTCGCCAGTGCGAGAGCAGGCGAGGCGGCGTACAGCAGGCTGCGTTGATGCCACCAACGAGCGCCGATACCCAACCAGATCGCTCCGACGACCCACAGAGCGAGGACACCAAGGAGCGGGGCAATTAGACCGGACACGCCGTAGAAGACCAGGGCCGGGACCCAGAGGGCCGTGCCGACGACCCGGTTGATGATGAGCAGCCAGTCGGGGCCCTGTTCGGTCATTTCAATCGCTCCTCGGGAGCTATGTTCGGGAGTTCGTCTGGCATGAGCGGGTTGGGTCGATGGTCGTGATACTCGCGGAGGCGCTGCTTGTCACATGACGAACAGAGGGAAACCGATCGAACGCCAACCACGGACAACTGGGTACCGCGTCCTTTTTCGACGATGGCAAGAGGGACGGTTTGAAGGTCCTGGCTTCCGCAGCTGCGGCAAACCGATGCCGGATTTCTAGTCCAGCTATGTCCACAGTTGTCACACGTCAGTCGGATGGTTTCGCCGACTTTCTCGCCCTGCAGCGCGTTGGTTTCTCCACAGATGCAGGCGATGTCCACGATTTACCGAACGCCTTTCATTGGTCACTTCGTGCGCGTATCGACGCCCGGAACTTGCGCCAGCTCACCAGGACTGCTTCAACGTCGAACGTATCGGACCCGGCTTCGGCGTTGAGGTCCCGAACGGCGGTTCGAACCATGCCTTCAGATTCCATACCCCACACCCTGGTCAGCTTCCGCTCAAGTTCGGCTGAGTGTTCTCGGTCTTTGTCTTCGGTGGCGAGGCGCTTCAGGAAGTCGCGAGCCCACCAGTTCGGGTCGTAGATACTGGAGAGTCCCTCGATTGGCCTGCCAGCGCCTGGCAAGTTGTCGAAGTCGCCCCGTTCGGTAGCCAATCGGATTTGTTCCTCGACGAAATCGAATCCCATCACAACGTCCTATCGAACCAGTCAACGAGAAGTTTAGACGCCTGCGCCGCGTCGGACGGCCCGGTCAACAGGTGGTTGGCATCTAACAAAGGCGTAAATGCCTTCGGCTGCTTAGCGACTGCGAATATTCGCTCTCCCTCGCTTACCGGGACTGTTTCATCGCTCGGCGAGTGCATCACGAGCAGTGGCCGATTCAACGTTTTGAGGGCCGCGTCTTCGTCGTAGTGTTCGAGGTCGGCGAGGAATTGGTACGAGATTGGGAACTCCCGCCCTCCAATAGTCCCGTAGGCGCATCCGTCGGCCTCAGCCTGGATACGGGTTTCGGGCGAGATCAGATGCAACACGTGCTTGGCGGTCGACGGTGCACCGATGGTCGCAACCGAGCGTACCGGCCGGATCCGGCTGGCGGCTACGAGGGTTGCGGCCCCGCCGAGACTATGCCCGATCATGCCGCACGGTCCGAGGCCCTGGTCGATCAACCACAGAGCCGCCTGAGTGAGGTCACCAACGTTCGCCACAAATGTCGACGACTCAAAGGAACCCTCTGATTCGCCGAGTCCGGTGAAGTCGAACCGCAGCACTGCATACCCTTCCCGGGCCAGCTCCTTGGCTATTCGACTGGAAGCTGACAGGTCTTTGGAACACGTGAAGCAGTGTGCCATGACGATCCCAGCCTTGATGTCCGTTGATGGTCGGTGGAAGATGCCGGCGAGCTCGTCACCCCTGGATCCCCTGAAAAAGACTGCTTCGGCCATGTTGGGAGCCTAGGGCGATAGGCTAAGTGGGTGAAAGCCCTCCTGATTTCAACCTATGAGCTGGGCCATCAGCCTCTCCACGTCGCCTCACCAGCAGCCGTGCTCCGCAACGACGGTCATGACGTACGGGCCGGGGACCTGGCGATCGATCCGATTGATTGGAACGATGTCGAATGGGCTGACGCCATTGCCATTTCTGTGCCCATGCATACCGCCATGCGACTCGCCATCGATGTGGCCGGTCGGATCAAGGCACGGTTCTCCGATAAACCCATCTGTCTCTACGGCCTGTATGCCGGCATGAGCCAAGCGGCGACGCTCGGACAGGTTGCGGACCGGATCATTGTCGGTGAGTACGAAACGGCGCTGGCCTCCTGGGCCAATACGCTTGACTCGGGGATTTCGAGCGACCTCATCAAGTCGACGTTTCTGCTTCCCGCCCGAGACCTGCTGCCGCCGCTCGACCGTTACGCCAAGCTGGAAAGCGCCGGACACGAGCGAATTGTTGGATACGTCGAGGCGAGCCATGGGTGTCGGCATCGGTGCGGCCACTGCCCGATTCCGGCTATCTACGATGGACTGTTCCGGGTGGTCGGTGCCGACGTTGTTCTCGAAGACATCGCCCAGTTGGTTGGCATGGGGGCCGAGCACATCACGTTCGGCGACCCTGACTTTTTCAACGGGCCACACCATGCCATGCGGATTCTCGAAGAGGCGCACCGGCAGTTTCCCGACCTGACCTTTGATATCACTGTGAAGGTCGAACACATCTTGAAACACCGGACCCTGTGGGACCGGGTGAGCGCCGCCGGGGTGGTGTTCGCGGTTTCCGCGTTTGAGTCGATGAACAATGACGTCCTGACCATTCTCGACAAGGGGCACGACCGCGAGGACATGGCCGAAGCGGTCGAGATCATGCGATCGGTCGGGATTGATATTCGCCCCTCCTGGTTGCCCTTCACGCCCTGGACCACCGCCGAAGACGTCGTCGAGATGTTCCGGTTTGTTGCCGAGTACGACTTGCCAACCGACCCGATCCAATTCACGATCAAATTGCTCATCCCGGAGGGTTCCGTACTCCTCAAGCGACCCGAGTTGACCCCCTACCTCGGTGCCTACGACCATGACCGCCTGACGTACGAATGGGTGGCGATGGACCCCCGTGCCGACAAGTTGGTTATGCGCTATTCCGAACACGTCGACCACTCTACGCGGTCAAACGCCGATCCCTCAGATCTCATTCGCGACCTGTTCGCCATGGCTCTGGAGTCCGCCGAACTACCTCCCGAAACGCTTGAAATAGGGAGTTTTGAAGGGAGGCCACGGCTCACCGAGCCGTGGTTCTGCTGAGCTGAGCCATCCGCGGACCAGGTCGGCTCGCTCGAGGACTAGTCACATAGAGTGAACATAAGTTGTTCCTTTAGCTTTCCGGTATCGTTGCCTAAGGTCCAGGTCAAGCTATGGGAGCTTCTGAATGAAACACAGGTTGGTTACGTCCGTACTCGTCGGACTCGTGATGGCTCTGGCGGTTCCCGCTGGAGCATCATCGGATCGGGCGATGTGGGTTTGGGACGGCCCGGTGGATGGAGTGATTGACTTTGCTACCAGCCACAGCGTGACCGACGTGTATCTAAGCGCACCTCCGGGCTTCTCATCAGATGCCCGGTATGTGCCGTTCATCGACGACGCCCATGCCCGGGGACTCCGGGTGTGGGCAGTCGCCGGTGACGCAAGCTGGGCCAAGAATCGATCCGCCTGGGTCGATTGGACCAACGAAGTGGTCGGCTTCGGGCGATTTGACGGGATCGTTGCTGATGTCGAACCCTATCTGCTCGCCGACTGGTCGAACAGCCGCAAACGTTCCCGGCTGATCTCGTCGTATTTGAAGAATCTGAAGGCAGCCACTGCGGCGGCGGGATCAACCGAGATGCTGGTGGCCGTGCCGTTCTGGTGGGATCTCGACGAGTACCAGACCAAGGGGAAGACTCTGGTCGAACAGACCCTGGCCGCCACTGACGGAGTAGTCGTTATGGCCTATCGCGACCACGCTGATGGGGTTGATGGAATCGTCGACCTGGCCGGTTTTGAAGTTGCGCTCGGCTCGCAGATGTCGAAGCGAGTGGTCGTTGGGGTCGAAACCGGGGCGGCGTCGCTCGATAAGGTGACGTTCTATGAGGAGGGTGCGGCGGCCATGGCGACCGAACTCGTCAAGGTGGAAGCTGCCTTTACGGGAGCCAGCGGATACGGAGGCGTGGCTATTCATCACTACGCCTCCTACTCGACCATGATTGAGTAGGGCAGCGATCTCAGACGTCGTTGTCCTTGAGGACGCCGATTGCCCGAATCCGGTTGAGTAGATCGTCGATTTCGTCAACGAACTCCTTGCGTCGACTGGCCAGAGTCGCTTCGTCGAGCGCCTCTGCCCGTTCCCCGGCCAAGCCGCGGTTTTTCGCCAGGTCAAGGGCGGTCTTAAAGAACACCTGCGACACCGATTCGGCGGCGGTGATCTTCCCTTGCGACTGGTAGCTCTTACCGAGCCCGATGGCCTGAGCCATAAAAGCCTTGTCCTCGACGGTGGCCGGAAGCGCGCTGAGGACCTCAGCGACCACGGCGTAGGACTCCAGAAACGGAGCGAGAACCCAGGTGCTCATCGTCGGCCGGATCGCTCGGAGGACCTCCTCGGCGTCCCCGCGGCTCACCACCGCTGCCCAGTCGGGGTCAACGTAGCCAAGTTCGGCGCCGATTTCGGCCTGATACTCCTCCTTGGCAGCGAAGAAGAACTCGAACTTGAGCAAGTCTCGAATCGCCATTGCCTCATCCCAAAACACGGTGAGTGGGTCAGCTGGCTGCTCGGTTGCGACCCGCTGCAGGGCCAGTTCGGCGATTGCTGAGTTCACAAAGAAGTGAATCACCACGTTGCGGTAGTACGCGGCGGAGAGATGCTGATCGGCGCCAATTTGGTACACAGGGGTGCTTCCACCATCGACCCGGGTCACGATATCGTGCTCGACGAGGCGCTCGAGGACTTCTACGACCTGATCGGTGCCGTCGAGGAGAACCCGCTCGGTGATTGGCAACCGGCGGCGGATAACAAACTCCGCCAGTTCGGCCAGCGAATCCCGTATTTCTTGAGCGCTGCGAGCGGTATTCGGGCGGCTGAGGAGGGCGATGCACACCCCGGCCGTTGGCGAGATCGGCGTTACCCGACCGATCTGCACCATCACCTCAAAAGCGACCTTCTGAATGGCGATCGACTTCTCATCGGAATCGGTCGTGCCGGCGGGTAGCGCCTTGGCGAGTGACACCGGTTCGCCGAACCGGACGTACACGTTGCCGTGCCGACGGCGCAGCTGAGAAATGGCATGCACGACCCATGAGATGCTCTCGCCTTTCTTCGCTTCGCCACGTTGCTCTCTGGCGTAGTCAGCGACGTCCTGGATCTGGTCGTAGGCGATCGAGACAGGCAACAGGATGATGTCTTCGGCCTTGCTGCGGAGATAGGAATCTGTCACGTAGCTGAGCATGCCGAATTTCGGCGGGAGGAGTTTGCCGGAGCGACTCCGACCCCCCTCGAGGTACCACTCGATCGGGAATCGTTTTTCGATGAGAAAGTCGATGTAGGACCGAAGGGCGAACTTGTAAATCGGCTTGTCTTTGAACGTCCGCCGGATGAAGAAGACCCCGGACCGGCGGATGATCTGGCCAATCGGGAAGAAGTTCATGTTGATGCCGCCGGCGGTGTGATTAGGCGGACGGTCGTTCTCCCAAAGGATGTATTGGAGCATCAGCCGGTCCAACTGGCTCTTGTGAGACGGCAGGAAGATGAGTGGATGCTGCTCACCGAGCTGGTAGAGCCGGTTCAGGTGGGCTGCGTCGTAGTTGATCGACCCGTAGCCCTGTCGGTAGAGCCGGTTGATCAAGTTGGCGGCCAGGTCGATCACGAGCGGCGAGTGTGACGCGGCGATTTCGCGCAGGTTGTTCAGCGCTTCTTTGTGTACCGACGCATACGCTTTGCCCGTTTCGGTGCTTAGGCGCGAGATGCCGTCGCGGAATGAGCCGGTCCGGACGATCTCTTCGGTCAGGAACTTGGGGACTTTGTACCGGTTCCCGCGCACCCGACGTTCGGCTCGTTCCAGGGTCAACCAGGCGCGGCGAGCGACAAATTCGCGCAGGGCGACGACATCATCGGAGGCTTTCCACGCTTCACGCAGTACGGCCGCTCCGGCCGGCTCGCCGAGCACGATTTGGCAGCGATCCGGGAACCTCCGCAGGAACAGTTGCTGTCGCAGGATGTTCGGGTCTCGTGGATCTCCGAACTTGAGCAGGTCGCTAATACGAACCGAACGAGTTCCGTCGCGATCGGCTGCCTGCCACACGACCCGCACCGGGACGATCAGCGGATCGTCGTCTCTCCCGAGACGGGCCTCGAGGCGAGGGTCGGGCCTGATGCCGGGACGCCGCCGCCGGGATGGGGGAATACGAATCGTTTCGTAGTTCTCTCCGTGACGAGCCGCCCAGCCGGCAATCAGCTTCTCTTCGAGTTGGCTCGATGCGTCGGTGAGGAGCACGGTCGGTCGGCCAGGAGTCCCGGGCCATCCTGGATTATTGGGCAACGCTCTATCAAAAACCATGAGGCGATCTTACGCACGAAAGCAATCGGCCGCATGATCGTTCACCACGCCCACCGCTTGCAGGTAGGCGTACATGATCGTCGGACCGACGAACGTGAAGCCGCGCTTCTTCAGGTTGGCTGACAGTTGCTCTGACAGGTTGGTCCTGGCTGGAACCTCGTCCGATGATCGAGGACGGTTCATGATGACCTGGCCGTCCGTCCACGACCACAGGTAGTTGTTGAACGATTCGTATTCGGCCTGGACGTCAAGGAAACCGACGGCGTTTTTGGTGGCGCCCACCACTTTGAGCCGGTTGCGAATGATGCCCGGATCGGTCATGAGGCGAGCGTGGTCCTCGGAGGTAAACCGGGCAACGGCCGCCGGGTTAAACTGCGCGAACGCATGCCGATACCCGTCTCGACGTCCCAGAATCGTTCGCCAGCTGAGGCCGGCCTGGGCCCCTTCCAGGATGAGGAACTCGAACAGGGTGCGATCGTCATGAACGGGGACGCCCCATTCGTGGTCGTGGTACTCGGCATAGAGGAGGTCATCGTCGGGAACCCATGAACAACGCTGGGGCATGGGCGCATCCTAGGTCCGGTAGGGTGCCACGATGCGGTTGGTGGTTCAGCGGGTGAAGCAAGCCTCGGTGGTAGTCGGGGGCCGGATTGTGGGATCGATTGCGGCCGGGCTACTCGTGCTGGCGGGAACCACTCATGGCGATTCCGAGCGCGACGCTGAGGTGCTCGCCGACAAACTGGTGGCGCTGCGGGTGTTCTCCGATGAGGACGGGAAGATGAACCGGTCGTTGCTCGATACGGGTGGTGAGCTACTTATCGTCAGCCAGTTCACGCTGTACGGCACGACCCGTAAGGGCAACCGACCGTCGTTTACGGATGCGGGTGATCCGGTGGTGGCAGTGGAGCTCATCGATCGTCTTGCTGCAGGAGTTGCCAGTCACGGCGTGCGGGTGGCCAGCGGGGAGTTTGGGGCAGCCATGCAGGTGGCGTTGCTCAACGATGGTCCCGTGACGTTGATCCTCGAAACGCTCCAGGGCAAACTCGTCTAGCGGGCGACGAACGCCTTGCCTTCAGGACAGAAGCGCAGAAAGTCACATCCGTGGCAGGCATCGGAAGGCGTCGGTTCGAACGCGGCCGATCCGATCCCGCTGGCGATCTCGGTGAGTCGCTCCCGAGCCGATTCCATCCAATCGTCGTTGACGCTCTTCTGACTTCTCGGTGAGTGCGCCGCCGCCGAGGTAGGCGAAAGTCGCTCGCATCTCGACCGGGGCGGTCGGACCTAGTGACCCCTGGTCGACGGCAACAGCATACGCCTGCAACTGCACGATCATCGCCGGGTTGTCCGACGGGCGACCTGACTTGAAATCGACGATCTCCCACTGGCCCGGCTCGTTTTCGTAGACGGCATCGATCCGGCCGCGGATCCTCAGGTTGTCGTGTACGAATTCGAAGGGGGCTTCGATGAAGCGGGCGGCCCGATCGGAAAAGCGGGACTCCTCAAATACCCGGAAGGCGCCGAGCACGTCGGAAGGTCCAGTTTCGGGTACGTCGTACAAGTCGTCGGTTACGTCGTCAAAGGGGACCGCGCCACGCTGATGGAGTTCGATTTTTCGGTGTACATCTACGCCGCGCCGGGCGGCCGAGGAGGGGCGCCGGGGGAGACGATCGACCTCCGACCAGTAGTAGCGTTTCGGGCAGGTTGCGTAGGTGACGAGGGATGTCACCGATGTACTCGCCTGGCCGGCGGTACCGTGGCTGTCCGGTTCGTCGGGAAGCTCGAACAGCATTTGTTGGAAATCTGACACAGCTTGATCGTAGGTGGCCCGAACCCCGATCTGGTCGGCCTGGTTCCCTGCCCACTTCGGGTCGGCAAGCGTCGATCGGAGCGCTCCGTCCCATCCGTCCGGAAATGTCGGGTCGGGAGCGCCCGCCAGGGGCAAACGTCGCAGGGTCTCGGGTCGCGGAGCATCTTCGACTCTGCCGAGGTTCACCACGTTCGGCAGGTTTGCTGCCAGATCGAACAGCGGAGAAGGTTTGCCTTCGGTTTTGCGGACTTCGGTGGTGCCGTGCCAGGTCGCACCGGTCATCGTCAGCCATCGGCGTGCCCGGGTGACCGCCACGTAGGCAATCCGCCATTCCTGGTCGAGGTCTCGTTGGCGGAGGAGGTCTTTGCGGTCCTTTTCTGGCATGTCGGCCGTCAACGGCGGGAGCGTATGGCGGTCAAGGCGCAGTTCGTACGGCAGCATGTACGGGTGTTTGTAAGGGTCGTCTGACACCATCGATGAACTCGGGAAGTTCTTCTCGTAGAGGGCGGGTACAAACACGGCATCCCATTCGAGGCCCTTGGAGCGGTGCACCGTCAGGAGCGCCACGGCGTCTTCGCCCGAGAGTCGGGCAGTGTCGAGTTCTTCGGTTTGTTCTTCGACCATGAGCATGAGGTAATCCACAAAGGCTCGGAGCGACGGTCGGCCTTCGAGGGGGCTCCATTCTTCGGCAAGGTCGAGGAATCGGTAGAGGTTGAGCCTGGCCGATTGGCGGGCGGCGGCTGGCATCGCAGCGACCTCGGGCCAGGCTCCGGTGCGCGATAGGATCTGGCGCACCAACTCGATAAGGTTGACGCCCTGGGCCGCTTCGAGAAGTTGACGGTATGCGCCATGCAGATGGATCAGAGCGTCGACGGTCCGTTCGTCCAATTGGTCGACCCGCAGGTCACTTTCCGAAACCTGATCGGGGTCAGCTGGAATGAGCTGATCGAGCGCTTCGATCATCGACCGACCGATTTCGGGTTGGTCCTTGACCCATCGGGATAGGGGCTTGAGGTCGTGCATTCCCAACCGGTACCGGCTGCCCATGGCCACCCGGATGAAGGCAGGTTCATCCGATGGGTCGTCGAGCAGCCGCAGCCAGGCGAAGACGTCGGCAACCTCGGGGATTCCGAGTAGTCCTCCCAGGTTGGCCACCTCGACAGGGATGCCGTGATCCTCGAGCGCTCCGCGCACTGCTTCGATGTCTTTGTTCTTTCTGAATAGCACCGCCATTTCCCGCCAGGCGACTGCTTGTTCCTCGTGCAGGGCCAGAACTTGCTCGGCAATGAAGTCGGCTTCTTCTACAGCGTTGCCTTCCCATCGCACCGTGACCACGGCCGGCCCGGCGCCTTCGAGGGCTCGGAGGGGATCGCTCACCTCGCCGAGTTCCTCGCGAACCCGATTGGCGAGGTCGAGGATGTCCTGGCCGGAACGTCGGTTGAGGGTTAGCGGATAGGTTGGAGCGGGTGATCCGTCGATGAGGGGGAAGTGTTCGCCGAAACCCGCGAAGTTGGCAAGCGATGCTCCTCTCCACTCGTAGATGGTCTGGTCGGCGTCGCCGACCGCGGTGATCGGAAACCCCCCGCCAAACAAGGTTCGCAGAAGCTCTCGCTGGGCCGGGTTGGTGTCCTGGTATTCGTCGAGATAGACGGCGTCATATCGGTCGCGTATGCGGGTGGCGAGATCAGGGTATCCGCTGACGAGCTGATTGGCGCGAAAGATCAGGTCGCCGAAGTCGGCCACGCCCAACCGGCGCTTTTCTTGTTCGTAGCGATCAATGATCCCGACGATCTCCTGGCGGGTTTCCCACAGTTCGTCTGGCTCGAGTGGTGCCAAGGCGTTGAGCTGGCCTGGTTCGGCCAGGTTGTCCGCCAGGGCCGCTGCCAACCGGGCGGGCCGGTCGAGGATGCCATTCCAGGTGATGTTGAGGAATCGGTAGGTGCCCCCTTCAACGGCGTCGTGGAAGAGTTGCCGGGCGAAGGTGGGGGTGATGAGTTGGGTGTCGCGTTCGACGCCAACCAGGGGGCCGAACTCGGAGAGGATCTGGTGAGCAAACCCGTGATAGGTGTGAATCTCGACGGTCCGGGCGGGATCGACCTGGTCCGCCAACACTTCGCGGACCCGATCGGCCAGTTCGGCCGCGGCCTTGTTGGTGAACGTGATGCCGAGAATCCGCTCGGGATCGGATCCGGCGTCGATGAGATGAGCGATGCGGTGGGCGAGGGTGGTGGTCTTACCGGTTCCGGCTCCGGCGGAGATCCGCATCGGGCCATTTGGAGCGCTGATAATCGCCCGCTGTTCGTCGCTCGGAGAGAATGAGGTCATCGCACGAACGCCTCTCGCCCTTCTGGCCACAACGGGCACACCGATTTCACCGAACATGAGCTGCAGTGGCTGCCAATCCGAGGAGTCCAATCCTCCGCTTGGATTCCTGCCGCGATGCCGGCCATCGATTCGAGGACTTCGTCGAGGCGGGCCGGGTCGAACGCCACCCACTTCTTCTTCCGGTTGACGGCTGGGTACCAGAACTCAGCTTCGGTCGGGGTTCCATAGGCGGTGATGTGTGGATCTTGTCGGGCTGCGGCGAGGTAGAAACCCAGCTGAATGGATTCGGATGCCTCAGCCACGGTTGGCATGCTCGATGAGGTTTTGTAATCGACGACCCGGAGCTCGCCGTCGGCCTGACGCTCGATCCGATCGGCGCGCCCATTCCAAACAGTTCCGTTGATTTCCATGGACAGCGGATGCTCGAGAATGACTGCAGGTGCGCCAGGTCGGATCCAATCCGCATAGAGCTCGGTGAGCAACTTGATCGCCTTTTGGTACCAGGCTTGCTGGCGAGCTCCGACATCCATGTCGTAATCCGGGAACAACCGGTCGAGCCATTCGAGGGCGTCGTCGATCGTCGACCGACCATCACCTCGGGCGACCGCGCCCTTTTCGGCCTGTTCGAGCACGTCGTGGATGAGGCTCCCGAACGTGGCGTACCGTCCGTATTCGCTGGCCACCCCGAGGCGGCGTTCAAAGGCGTAGCGTCGCGGGCACGCGTCATAGGAAGTTGCCTGGCTAGGCGAAAAGGTGGCGTGTTCGGAGATCAATCCGGTATCCGAACCGCGTGGTCGGACCCCGGCAAAATCGAGCGGGTGTCGGACGTTGCGGTTGGGGCGTCTGGCGAGTACCTCGGCAGCAGCCAAGCGGATGCCAGCCCCGACTTCAGCGTCGGTGAGGCGTCGCCGAAGGAGTGCTTCGGCTTCGAGTGGCGTGACCGGGACGTCTTCGGTTTCGTCACCAACCGGGGTGGGAGGCTCATCGCTCAACGCGAGGAGGAAGCGACTGGGGCGTCGGTCGGTTTCATCGATGCCAGCTGACGTAGAAGTCCAGATCGCCCGGCGGGCCGCCCGGGTCGTGGCGGTGTACGCCAGGCGCCTTTCCTCGGCGAGACGGAATCCAATGCTGTCGGTGGCGTCGTGGTTGGGTGACAGTAAATGCGGTTGGAGGAGCGACCGGTTCCGTCGCAGATCCGGGAACGTACCTTCTGATGCATCGGCGACGAACACGACTTCAAACTCAAGTCCCTTGGACTGGTGGAGGGTCGTCAGGGTCAGTCGATCTCCTTCTGGCCGAAAAGAGAGGAGTGGGTTGGCTTCAAAGTCGTCCTGTTCGGTCAGCTTTCCGTAGGCGTGGAGGCCGATCCGTGGGTCACGATCAAACTGGCGTTCCACCGCTTGCGCCAAAGCCGCCCAGGCCGCCCGGTACGAGCCGGCGGTCGGAGACATCACCAGGTCTTCGAACTGGGGGAGCGTAGACCACACATGCCAGAATCCATCGATGGCGGGCTTCTCCGACGCCCATTCCGGATCGCTGACGAGTACCGCCAGCGGGCCAAAACGGTCGGGATCGTACGCCTCGAGGATGGTTGCCCAGGTCTGCCCGGTAGTCCGGCGTAGCCGGAGGAGGTCCCGCTCGGTGGCTAGAGCTGTGCGAAATAGCGGGCCGAGGAGTAGCCGCCGAATGGCCCGATCGCAATCATCAGCCCGACCGGTTCCGACCGGGGCGTCGTGGTGATAGGCGGCGTTGGCGATATCAAAAACCGCCCGTACTCCGGGGTGGTCGGCGAGGCGGGTGTCCGGTGATTCGTGGGGGATCAGGCGGCGTTCCAAGGCGCGGGAAAGCTCTGCCAGAAATCTCCGTTTTGATCGGACGAGCACGGCCATCTGGCGATAGGGAATGGCCTCGGTTACATGCAACCGCTGCACGGTCCTGGCAATCCACTCGGCCTCATGAGACTGCTGGGTGAACACCATTCGCTCGAGGCGTCCGGCGTGCGCGGCCGGGATCACCGGCCTGATGTCTTCAGCATGCGGGACCAGTCGATTGGCCGCTTGAAGGATGACTGCCGGAACCCGAAATGACGTCGTCAGCACCGAGCGTTTGACCGGTCGGTCTGCGTGGCCGAATCGCTCGCCAAAGCGGTCAACGTTGTCGAGTTCAGCGCCCCGGAACGAGTAGACCGATTGCAGCGGATCGGCGACCACGGTCAGATTGCCGAGTCGATTGGTCACCCCGTCAAGGAGCGCGGCCTGGGCGGCGGTGGTGTCCTGGTATTCGTCGACGAGCACATAGTGGTATTGGTCGGCCAGGGCTTCCTGGACTTCTGGGCGCCCGGCCAGATCGACGGCCGCAGCTTGCAGGGTGCCGTAATCGATCCGGCCGGAACCGATAACTGCGTCCAGATATTTGCGGCGAAATGCGACGAGGCCCCGCCAATCGGAGCGAGGAGCCGCAATGGCGCTGAGCCCGGCATCGTCGAGCAGATATTCCTGGGATCGCATGATGAAGTCGGCGACCTCTTCGGCGAAGCTGCGGCTCGACAGGAGCGGCCTAAACGGAAGCGGCCAATTGGCCGGATCTTCCGTGGCGAGTAGCTCGGCCACCACACTGACATGCTCTGGTCCGGTGAGCAGGGTTGGCATCTCCTGCCACGCCAGCGCGACCGGGGCGTACGCTTCGAGCAGTCGGTACGCAAAGCTGTGAAAGGTGGAGACGTTGAGCCCGGATACCTGCCCGGGAGCAGCGGTGGCGATCGCCTCGCGGAGGCGAGAGGCTCCCCGACGGGAAAAGGTCAGGACCAGGATTTGAGAAGGTGCCACCCCCGTCGAGAGGATGGCTGCCGCTCGGCGGGCGAGAAAGGTGGTTTTGCCGGTACCCGGTCCGGCGATGATGAGCTGAGGGCCGTCGGTGTCGGAGAGGGCGCGATCCCAGTCGTCGGGGTTGATGTGCTGTTCGTTCACGGCCTGGTAGACCCTAGACGGGCACTAGGCCGCGGTTGGCAGCAACGCCGGGGCTTCCTCGATCACGATGAAGCCAATCCCCGCTTCGGTGAGTGCCTGCTCGGCTTTGGCGATGAGATGTTCGTTTATGTGGTTCATAGGGTCACCCTACGATGTGCCTGTGACAGAATTTGACGCATGATCATCAGACCCATCACAACCTCCGACATCAGTGCAGTCGTCGACCTCAATAATGCTGAAATCCCCCATGTCGGGGCCACTGATCCGGACCATTTCGCCGAGCTTATGGGTCATCGCGGCGTGATCTGGGGTGCTCAGAACGTTGACGGTCTTGACGGCTTGGCTGGCCTGCTGGTCGCTTTCGAGCCAGGCACCACTTACGCCTCGACCAACTATCAGTGGTTCGACGATCGCTCCGATGATTTCATCTACGTGGACCGGATCGTGGTCGCGCCAACCGCAAAAGGGCAAGGGATCGGACGAGCCTTCTATGAGCGCCTGGCAGCAGAGTATGTCGGTTCCGCCCGGCAGATGACGTGCGAGGTCAATCTCGATCCACCTAACGAGTCGTCAATGGCGTTTCACCGCCGAATGGGATTTGTGCAAGTTGGCGCCCAACGCGACGGCTCGAAGACCGTTTCGTTGATGGCCAAAGAACTGGGTTAGCGGCGACTCGACATCAAGAGGCGAAGTACGTACCAGAACATCAAGGCCACTGACGCGAAGAGGTCGATGGCGGCACCGACGTGGGCGTCTTCGGGGTAGTGATGCATGATGTTCGACGTGTCGTACAGGATCGTCGCGCCGGCGAACACGATCATGGCGACCGAGAACGCGGTCCCGAGCTGGAATCCGAATAGGACTGACGTAATGATGAGGCCAAGTGCTCCGAATCCGATCCACATGAGAGCCGTTCGCATGAACGAGAAGTCCTTGCGGGTCACGAACACAATCCCCGTGAGTACCGCGAAGCCGATGACGGTGATTGCGGCAGCCGAGGAAATGACGCCGGGGAAGTAAGAATCGGCAATGAACAGCAGGGGAGCGAAGAACACGGCTTCAAACACGATGTAGGCGGCCAGGGCCGCATACTGCGTGGGGGTGGAGGCACCCGACCGGGCGAAACGGCGGCTCAGGCTGGCCAGGAGGATAAATCCCCCCATGAACAACAACCAGTTGGTGTTGAAGGCAAAATCAGCCACCCGCTCAGCGATTCCGGTGGTGAACAACACGTACTCAACCCCTGCGAACGCCAGGATCGAAAGGAACAGGAGGCGATACGTCTTGGCAATGAAGACGGCGCGTCGCTCGACCGTGGTCTGGCTGACCGGAATCGGGCTGGTTTGTTCGAACATTCATGACCTCCGACGCACCATATTAGGGCCCCCACGGTGTATTGCGATCACAGAAAACGAAGGCCTGGCGAGCCGAGACTCGCCAGACCACCCTCTTCTCGGTCGTACCCTTACGGGCAGACCACGTCCGGACTCCAATCCGTAAATATTCCTGACGGATTGGTGCTCCAGATCCAGGCGTGCTGGATGTACCAACCGACCGCCGGAACGAGGATGGCATCTCCATTCCGAGCACAGACGGCGCTTCTGAGACGCCGGGCGGATTGGCTCCGAGGCCGGGCACGATGTATTCAACGGCCATCAACTTCAGCTTCCCATTAGGCCGCATTTCGTAGAGCAGGCCCTTCGGGAGTCAAGGGATCGACAACCAGATCGTCGATAAGTGCTTTGTTGAAATAGTGATAACCCATGGCACCCGACGTTGGGTGAGCGATACAGCCGGAGATGATCCGGATCCCATCTCCGTTCACGCAGCCGAGTTCGTAGCCGGCCGCGATGGCAGCATCAACCCGGTGATATTGGGCGGTGGCACGCCGGATGTCGGCGAGTTCGTCCTGGCGGGCACTGGCGGTTGTGGGTACGAGCAGGGCCGCCAGCAAGATGCCGACCGAAACGAGTCTCCGACGGTTGACGGACCTTCCTTGTGTGTGATTCATGTCCACTCCTTTGTCGCGCTGATTCGCGTAACTGATCTGCCGCCTAGCCTCCTTTCCCGCTGGTGGGGCATGGCCACAATCATCATTGGGTACATAGCCTTGTGTCGCATCATTCTTCTCCCCTTTCGAGAACGATTGACCCGGTGGTCCGGGCTCAGCGACACGGTGGCATTCCAGGCTTGAGGAATTCTTGAAGCGACCTGTGCTTTGGGGGGCGAGGAGGTTCTGGTGACGGCTTCGATACGTCTGCGCTCGCTTGTTCCGGGTGCGCAACAGGCTGCGGCGGCGTGATTGCGCCGGCCTCATCGAGTCTGCTCTTAAGCCCCCTCAGCTGGGGCATGAGCCTGTTCAGAGCTCAGCCTGGTTAGGCGGCCACGACTCCGCACGTCCAGCACTCGAGCGCCTCGATGCCGGCTACGTCAAACACCAGGGCGGTGTGATCGTACGTGCCGTTACATACCGGGCAAGAGGGTGCTGGGCCGTCAAAATCGACTTCGGCACCAATCTCCAATTCGGCTAGTAGATCGATGAATTCCATACGTGTAATTATAGATGGTAGGTGTGACAAAAACCAGGTTTCAGGCGCTGATTCGCACCTCACTACTTGGGCTGGGCGACTTGCGCCCGGCTAGCCGGCTACGGCAGCAGGCGCCGTGATTTCGGCGAAAGCCGGGCAAAGGTCCTGATAGGAGCACCAGTCGCAGAGTTTGTTGACCCGGGGTGGGAAGGTCTGGCTCTCGATAGCACGATCAATCGCCTTCCATAATGCCTGAAGTTGCTGGTTCATAGCATCAAGTTGGCCGTCGGTGATGGCCAGTCGATACAGCGTCGGACCGTTCAAATACAGCAACCGAACCTCGGCCGGAGTTCGACCGAGCTTTTCTCGAATGAGCAGTGCGTAGATCTTCAAAGCGAAGAAGGCCGGCTCGGCGAAACGCTCGGGTGGTGCTTTGCCGGTCTTGTAATCGGTGATGATGAGCTCGCCGGTGGGGGTCTCGTCGATCCGGTCAAGGATGCCTCGAATCGTGATGTCACCCAGCGGTTCGAGCATGTCCATCTCTCGCTCGAGCGGGTGGACCTCCAGGGGATTCTCAACCGAGAAGTAGTTGGCCAGGAGTTTCATACTGTCCACGCCCCAGTCGCGCTCCTCTTCTCTGGTCGTGAAGAGATCGAGGAACTCTTCTTCGCCGCGGATCTCGGTCCATGCTTCCCGGAAGAGGTCATAGAGCTTCTCGGGAGTTCGCTCGGCCGGCTCCAGGTCGTAGAGGTTCTGGAGCGCAAGGTGCGCGGTGGTTCCACGCGCCTGGTGCACGGTGGTTGGCTCAGGGAGTTTGTCGATCGATCGGAACTTGAACAGCTGCGGACACAGCTTGAAGTCGCTCGCTCGGCTGGGGGACAGGGTCTCTAATGGCATAGGGTGACTATACGACAAGCGAGTGACACGTTTGTCATTCACCGGATTTGTTGTGTTGATCGGAACCGGCCAAATCCCATGTTGGTGGGCGTTTCACAACAAAGCGCGAAACCTTTTGCTAGTTCGCGAAAATTAGATAGCCGAATAATTTGGCATTCGGGGGATCGGTGGGTTACGTTACTTGAACCGCATCGACGGGAATGCCGGAGGGGCAACTCACCGGAACTATCGACGGAGCGGATTGCTGAAACCGAGAGGGTTCAGTGAAAGCTACTGGGAGAACGAGGCCTTCGGGCAGCGGAGTTCCAGAAAGCGGAGAAGCCCTGAAGTGGCACAGGCGCAAGTCTGAGTCTCGGCAGGGCTTCTTGCTTTTAACCCTGATTTCCTGCCCGAAACCTTCACTCAGACTTGGTCGCGAAATCTACTTTCAAGTCGCGAAATTTAACCACCTCCTCAGCTTGCCATTCCCGGATTGGTGCTCTACTTTTCTTCTTGTTCGAAGCGAGGCAACTCGCAGAGAGCAACCGGCAACCTGAAACCTTCGGGCGACAGGTCTGGCCCTCGGGTCGGAGCCGGAGTCCCGGCAACGGGACAGCCGGACGAACGGCTGGGACCACCTTCGGGTGGCGACACTGGACGACCGGTAGGTGGAAAGGGGGGATGGACCTTCGGGTTCGTTCGAACTGACCGCCGAGGCCCGCAAGGGTCCGCCCTTTTTGGGCAAAGTGTGACTGTGTTGGACCGCAAGGAAGAGCGCACGAACGCTGGTGACAGTCGAGCGGAAACGGGAGACTTCACCGCCTGCCATCTGGCCTTCGGGTCAGTTGGTCGCATCGAAGCCTTCGGGCAACGGTGCACGCCAGTGAAGGAGTCCTTCGGGATACCCCCACCGGCGACGAGACAACCCCGAGAGGGTGAAGACTTCGGTCGGAACTTACTCGGGGTTTCTCGCGTTCAAGGCGTCGTTTGCAAACCACGGCCCGGGCGATGACGGTAGGGTTTGGCCATGGCATATCCCACCCGTTTACTCAGCGAAGGCGAAGCCGTTATTCGAGAATTTCGTCCGCATTGGCAGGCCATCGCGGTTCCGGTGGCGACCGCGGTTGGTCTCACGGTCGTCGGCGCAGTGGTGGGGGCGGTCCTGGCGCAGGGGGCGATACCGACCGTGGTCGGCCTCGTCATCGGGCTAGCGGTAGCCCTCCCCAAATTGGCCGTATGGGCTTTCACCAAGTACGTGATCACCAACGAACGGGTGATCGTCCGATCGGGAGTCCTGGCAAGAAAGGGCAAAGAGATACCTCTGGAAGTCATCAATGACGTAGCCTTCTCACAAAGCCTGCTGGAACGCATGTTCGGGTCAGGCGACCTATTACTCGAATCGGCCGGGGAACTAGGCCAGTCGAGATTCACTGACGTCCCAACACCTGAAGACATCCAAACGCTGGTCTATCGGGCGCGTGAGGATCGAATGGCCGCGCTCAACACGGGCACGACTCCCGCAGGCACCCTGGCAACACTGGCGCAACTCCACCGCGACGGAGTGCTCACGGACGAGGAATTCGCGGCCAAGAAGCAGAAGCTGCTCGGCGAGATCTAGGTGTCAGCGTCGACGAGGGCCACCATCGATGTCGAGGCGCGAGGAATCCTGCACCGTTTGACGGTCATCGGCAGCGTTTCGAGCGCAGAAGAAGCCGCGGCAGCTCGGGGAGTGCCGGTCGGGGCGCTCATCAAGTCGATCGTTGTTCGACGGTCCGACGATGACTATCTGTTCGTACTCGTCCCTGGTGATCGAGCGATCGAATGGCCCAAACTGCGCTCCGAGCTCGGCGTGTCCCGCCTGTCGTTGCCATCCGCCGACGAGGCATTCGAAGTCACCGGCTATGTACGAGGAACGATCACTCCGTTCGGGTCGTCGAGGGCTTGGCCGGTCGTCATGGACTCCAGTCTGACCGAACTGAACGAGGTGGCGATCGGCGGCGGAGGGGCCGGGATGGGTATCCATCTTGACCCGACCGACCTGGTGGCGGCGTTCGACGCTCGAATCGCCGACGTGACGAAATCGGGTTGAATCTGGACGTTTATGCGTCCGATCACGTATCCTGGGTAACAGGCTGAGTAGTACCGGTGGCAAAGGGGCCAAAAACAGCATGTACGAAGTGATGGAGTACACCGACGTACGGCCGTCGATTGACAACCCGAACCCGACTCCGCTGGAGCGGTCGATCGGAGTGTTTGAGGTCGAGCAAGATGCGGTAGAAGCCGGGCGCGCGGTGCGGGCCGAGTTCATCGAGTCGGAGCGACCGGACTACACGTGGTGGACGGTGCGCCAGCCCGGGTCGCGGCTGGCCAACTGGATTGCTGATTCCCACTCTCCCAAGGAGTTCATGCTCGATCTCACCACCGGTGAGCTCGTTGAAATGGAGTGAGCCCCTTTAGTGAGTTCCTCGCAACCGAAGGTGTGCGGGAAGAAGTCATCATGGATGCCGGGGTCGGCGTGATGGCCCTCCATGGAGGATTGGAATTCGGCACGAGTCGCCTGGCGAAAACAATCGCCCAACAGAGTGCGGCCAGCTTGTATGCGGTCGTGCAGGCGTCCGATCTCGCCTGGCATCTTCCTTCAACCAACTACGACCCAGCCTTGAGCTCCAATCTGAGTGGGTTCCTCGCCCACGTTCGCACGGTCTTTTCGTTTCACGGGTATCACCGCCCCGAGTTGCCTGATGTCGTCCTCCTGGGAGGGAACAACCGGTCGCTGGCTCGTACCCTGCACCTGGCGCTCAGCGATGAGGGTATTCCGGCCGTTTCCGATCTCGGATCCATCCCGAAAGCGCTGCGGGGTCAGCATGCCCGGAACCCGGTCAACGGACCCGCCGAGGCAGGCGTGCAGCTAGAGCTACCCCGTTCTATGCGCCAGCCCGTTCCGATGCCAGGAATCGTGGCGGCGGTTACCACTGTCCTCGTGGGAATGGTCTAAGCAACCATCCGTCTAGTGTGGCGTTCGTCCTACCGCTTGGAGCGCGTTTGTGATTGCTGAGATACACCGGGGCCTTGCGTACTTCGTCGTGGGTGCGTGCGGCGTGACCGGCCTGGTGGGCATCGGGCTGGCGGTCGCCAAACGAGACCTGCCCGGGTGGTTCACCGCTGCCAAATACGTAGCGCTCGGATCGGCACTTGTCCAAGTGTCGCTCGGTCTCATCATGTACGGTCAAGACAACAACCCCGGGTCGATCCATATGTTCTACGGAATCGTCACGCTCTTTGCGTTGGCTTTCGCCTATATCTACCGGTCGACGCTGGCGGGGCGACCCGGTCTGCGCTGGGGGCTCCTGCTGCTGTTTGTGATGGGTTTGGGGATCCGGGGTTGGATGAATTTCGGACAGAGTTTCTAGGAGGACAATGACATGGGAATCCTGACGGACAAGAAACTTCTGATCACCGGAGTGCTCACAGACGATTCAATCGCTTTCCATATCGCTCGGATCGCCCAGGAAGAGGGCGCCGAATTGGTGTTGACCGGGTTCGGTAGGGGGCTCCGCCTTACCGAGCGAACTGCGGCTCGTTTGCCGCAGCCCGCCGAGGTACATGAGCTTGATATCAACGACCCATCACACATGGAGGCGCTCGTCGCCGCACTCACCGAAAAGTGGGGGAAAGTCGATGGGGCGCTCCACGCCATTGCCTATGCGCCCGAAGACGCCCTGGGTGGGAACTTCCTCAACACGCCGGCCGAGAGCGCCCAGGTGGCGTTCGTGACGTCGGCGTTCTCTTACAAGACCCTGGCGGTAGGTTTGCGGCCGCTGTTGCAGGCAGCCGGTGGGGGCGGTCTCGTGACACTCGATTTCGACAACTCCAAAGCGTGGCCCGTGTACGACTGGATGGGGGTCTCCAAAATGGCATTGCGAACCGTAACCAGATACCTCGCTCGTGATCTCGGAGGCGACAGTATTCGTGTCAACGGCGTTTCGGCGGGTCCTTTGAGTACGGTCGCCGCCAAATCCATTCCCGGGTTCAAAGGGTTCGAGGCCATCTGGGAGACCCGTGCTCCCTTGGGTTGGGACCCGACCGATCCGGAGCCTGTGGCACGGATGGCGTGTGTTCTCATGTCGGATTGGGCGCTGATGACGTCGGGCGAGTTCGTGCACGTTGACGGTGGGTTCGACGCCATCGCAGCGGCGCCCGAGGAGTAACACCGGTCACTATTCGCGAGCGGTGGGTCCTCGCCCTGGCATGTTGCCGAGCGGAGCGAATTCAGGATCAGAGCGGTTGGTCATAAAGCCGGCCCGCAGAGGCAAGGTAACCGTAAACGTGGCTCCTCCGCCCGGTGTGTCCGTGAGGTCGATGAGGCCACCCATCGCTTCAGTAAGCGATCGGACGATCCACAGGCCGAGGCCGGTTCCGCCCTGCAGCCGGGTCGAGGCCGGTGCTAGCTGAGCGAATCGCTCGAATGCGACGTCGCGTAGATCTTCGTGGATGCCCTCACCGTGGTCGATGACCTGAATGCGTACGGTGCTTCCGGTTTGTTGGGCGTTGATGTCGATCACCTGGTCGGGGGCGTATTTCAAGGCGTTCTCGATGAGGTTGCGCAGGATCCGGGCTAGATGGTCGGGATCGACCTCGAGGCTGACATCCTTGTGGACCGACGAACGCACCAGGCCCTCGGCGCCGGGGATAATCGAGGCTGTTTCGGTCACGAATGTGCGCAGGCTGACTGGCACCGGGTGTTGGGGGAGGGCGTTGTTGTCGATTCTTGAGACCATGAGCAGGTCCTCAATCAAGCGCCGGAGCCGGTCCGATTGCGTGCGAGCAGATTGCAGAAGGTCCCGGGCGGCCGGAACCGGCGGAAGTAGCTCGGGTCTTGCCAGCGTGGCCAGCGAGCCGATGATCGAAGTAAGGGGGGTCCGGAGTTCGTGGCTGACGACGCTCACGAAGTCCGTTTTCATTTGAGCGAGTTCCTCCATGCGCTTTGAGGTCTCGGCAGCGGCTTCGTAGCGTTCTAGTTGGGCCAGGATCAGAGCAGCCGGTGCCGCCAAAGATTCGAACATCTCGCGGTCATCTGCCGTGAATTCTCCCGTCAGCTTGTCCGCGACGACGAGTACTCCTAGGGGCCGCTGATCGACCAACAGCGGCACCGCCATCGCGGTCGTGATCCCCAGTTCGGACAGGAGTCCGGCTTCGGTCTCGGACTGCTGGTTATAAAAGGCCGATTCCCGATTGAGAAAAACGGACGTGAGGTAGTTGCGGTCCCGAAGCGAGATGTCGTAATTGCCGATGTCCAGCTCGTTCCCGGAAGTCCAGATCGGGCTCACCACGACAAGGGATCCGAACCGGGGTTGATGGAGTAGAACAAATCCAAGTTGAGCCTCGAGGAACCGCCCGATTTTGCCGACCAGGGTCGGCAGGACGTCACCAAGGCTTTGGCCGTCTGCCATGGTTCGGGACACTTCGTACAGCCGTTCCAACTGAGTCTCGCGCCTACGTAGTTCGAGCTCTCGCGTGTGACTCTGGTAGGCCTCCCACCGAAATTCACTGGTCACAGCACTCAGGACGATGGCCACGACGATGAGAGTGGCGCTCTGCACGATGATCTCTTGACTCGGTCGCAGCTCCTGGCCGAAGGCGAAGGGCATCACGATATTGAGTACGAGGAGTAGCGTCGTCGCCGAGAAGTGGATCCATCTTCCTCCGAGTGCTGCTGTGAATGAGATCACGGCGAAGTAGTCGATGAATACCAGGGTGCTGATCGGAGCCAGGGTCGAAAGCAGGGCCAGGCCGGCGATGACCAGAATGGCGCTGAGCCCCATGAGGATCTCGCCGCCGATACGGGTAAGTGCCGACTCCCACGGAATAAACGGCAGGATGGCAAACGTGATCGATACGGCCAGGACCGGTGCCCAGAATCGTGGTTCGCTCAACGGAACTCGAAGCCGGTAGGCACCGAACGAGGTTAAGGCCATCAGAAACCAAACCGCCCCCATGGCGATTCTCCAGAGGCGAGCCCGAAACGGGGCCAGGATCTCTCTTCTTTGCTGATGTGTCAGATGAACGGCGATAGTCGGTTCCTCTCACCGGCAAGGGTAACCTGCCCGCCATGAATCCTGAGCAAACGAGCTTGCCTAAGACATCGGTCGATTTCCGATGGCGCTGAAAGCGTTCAGTGGGGGAGCGGTGTTTGCTGAGGTAACCGGGACCGGCTCGCCCCGGGTTTTGGCCCTCCATGGCTGGGGCCGATCCAGCAGTGATTTTCGCACGGTGCTGTCCGGCATTGGAGCCGTGGCGGTTGACTTCCCCGGGTTCGGGAGCTCGCCGCCACCGTCTTCGGGTTGGGGTTCGGCGGAGTACGGCGAGGCGATCCGGGACGTGTGGTCGGCCTTCGACGAGCCGCCGGTAGTTGTGGCCCACTCATTCGGTGGTCGGGTTGCGGTCCATATAGCCCAGGAACTGCCGATGCGGTCACTGGTTCTCATCGGGGTCCCGTTGATTCGACCAAGGAACACGAACCAACCTGCCACGGCATATCGGGTGGCACGACGCCTGCATCGTCTCGGCGTCCTGTCGGACGGACGCATGGAAGCCTTCCGCCAGAAGTATGGGTCAGCTGACTATCGGGCCACCTCCGGGGTGATGCGTGAAGTGTTTGTTCGGGTTGTCAATGAAACGTACGACGAACAGCTTGACCGACTCACAATCCCGGTTCGTATGCTTTGGGGAGCCAACGACTCGGCGGCTCCGCTGGAGCAGGCTCAGATCGCCTACCGTCGATTGGCCGACCGGGGTGCCGACGTAGAACTGCGGGTGCTCGACGGCGTCGGGCATCACGTCATGGCCGAGCGTCCGCAGGTTGTGACGGACTTGATCGAGGAGTTGCTGACGTGAACGGCGTTTTTGTCGTTGCTGCGACGGTGGTCGGTGCGATCTCGGCCCTCCGATGGTTGCGGGTCGCCCAGCGAGAACATTATTTGCCCTGGTCGGTGGCAGTCTTCGCCAAGCGGTGGTGGCTCATCGACGCAACGAACCTCTCGATCATCGCCCTGGCCGCCACATCAGCGGCACTCGCGCTGATCGGCGTGTTGCCGCTCGTGACCGGCAGTGTCACCTTGGTGTGCGTACTGGTAGGTCCGGTGGGACTATCGATCAGGGGCACGTCGTCACCGCTCATGTGGACCGATCGCCTGCGTCGGGTAGCGCTAGCCAGTGGCGGGATCTGGGCGCTGATGGTGGCGATCGGGGGCATTACTGGATCGATTGGCCTGCTTGCCTACGAGGCCGTGGCTCTGCCGCTCGTGATTGATCTGGCTTTGGCGATCATGTGGCCGTTTGAGATGAGGTCGCAGAAGAAATGGATAGCTCAGGCGACCGAACGGATGTCGTTGGTGAGTCCCACCGTCGTTGCGATCACTGGCTCGTATGGCAAGACGACCACCAAGGAGTACGTCCGGTTGCTGTTAGCCCAGCAGGCACCAACCGTTGCCACCCCCGCCAGTTTCAACAACAAGATGGGACTCGCCAGGGCGATCAACGAGCATTTGAGCGATGGCACCAGATTCTTCATCGCCGAGATGGGAACGTACGGCCCCGGCGAGATTGCCGACATGTGTGCCTGGGTGGCCCCCAACGTTGCCGTCCTAACCGCCATCGGTCCGGTTCACCTGGAGCGGTTCGGGTCGATCGAGCGAGTCGTCGAAGCCAAGTCCGAGATCTTCGGGCAAGCAGACGCGGTGGTACTCAACGTCGACGACGACCGGTTGGCGAGCCTGGCGGGCACCATCACGGGTAAACGGGTCATTCGGGTTTCTGCTGGGGGAGCAGCCGACGCCAACGTTCGGTTGGTCCCCGACGGGGACCGGGCGGCGGTTCTCGTCAACGGATCCGAGGTCGGTACGGTTCCGGTGCTTCCCCTGCTGTCGAATCTGGCGTGTGCGGTTGGCGTGCTGGTCGCACTTGATCTGCCACTGGATCGGATCGCTGAAGCTCTCAAAGGTGCCGGCACGCCTGACCATCGACAGACGGTTTTCACTTCCGATGCCGGCGTGATCATTGTCGATGACACCTACAACTCGAATCCGGCGGGGGCTCAGGCAGCCCTTGACCGGTTGGCTGCCGTTGGCTCGGGTCGAAGAGTCGTCGTCACGCCCGGTATGGTCGAACTCGGCGACTTACAGGTCGAAGAGAACAGGCGTTTCGCCACCCAGGCTGGTGCGGTCGCCGATCAGCTGATTGTGGTCGCCAAAACGAATCGGGCGGCCCTTCTCGAAGGCGCAGGGAACGTGGCGCTTCCGGTTATCGTTGTTGCATCACGAGAGGCAGCGGTCGCCTGGGTGCGTGAACACCTCCGGCCGGGTGATGCCGTTCTCTATGAAAACGACCTGCCTGATCATCATCCCTAGGAGCATCCCATGAGTCCGCGACCAGCCGTCGTTTTTGGTGGACCCTCGCCCGAGCACGACATTTCGATCCTTACCGGGCTGCAGGCAGCCAGGGCGCTCACCACCTCCGGTCGCGATGTTGATGTCATCTACTGGACCAAGACTGGCCAGTGGTTCTTGGTCGACCCCGACTCCGAAGCCACGAACTTTTCGCAGGGGGTCCCATCCAAAGCAAAGCCGCTTCGTTTCGAGGCCGAACCCGGTGGAGGGTTCTTCAACAAGAAGAAGCGTCTCGACATCGGTGTCGTCCTCAACGCTTGTCATGGTGGTCCTGGCGAAGATGGAACCGTCCAGGGAATGTTCGACCTGGCCGGTCTCCGGTACACCGGGCCGGATTCGTCGGCGTCGGCGCTCGGGATGGACAAGCTGGCCTTCGGTGGTTTGACGGCCGCGGCCGGACTTCCGACGCTGCCGCGCATGCTGGTCGGTGGGCCAGCGCCGTCGTTTGATGGCCCGTATATCGTCAAGCCAAGGTATGGAGGCTCGTCCATCGGGATCAGCGTCGTCGATGACTATGACACGGCGTTGGCTCTACTCAACACCTCGCCGCATATGGGCAAGGGCGCAGTCCTTGAACCATTCTTGGCCGGTTCCCAGGATCTAAATATTGCCGTGCGCACGTACCCGACCGTACAAACATCGGCGATCGAGGCACCGTTGCGCGAGTCGGATCAGATCTACGACTACGCCCAAAAGTACTTGGAAGGTGATGGAGGCATGGACGCGGCCAAGCGGGAGTTGCCAGCCAATCTTCCTACTGAGGATTCGGCGCTCATCCGCCAGATGGCCGCCCAGGTTGTCGCTCTTGCCCGGTTGCGATCGGTAGCCCGGATCGACTTCCTGGCCAACGACGGGGTCATTTATGTCAATGAGGTAAACACGATTCCGGGGAGCCTGGCCGGTTATCTATGGATCGATCCGCCGATCAGTCGAGCCCGACTCCTCGGCGACATGCTCGACGAGGTCGCCGCGCTGCCGCCAACGCAGTACACGACCGCCGGAGCAGACGGCACGGCGTTGCGGAGCGCGGGAACGATCGCTTCGAAGTTGGGCTAGCCGCTACAGATTTACGACGGCACAGGTCAGCGTGCGGGTGATGCCCTCAACTGCCTGGACCCGGGCAACAACCAGTTTGCCGAGTTGGTCGACATCGTCGGCGCTCACCTTGATGATCACGTCATAGGGACCGGTGACGTCATCAGCTGACTGAACGCCTGGAATCTTTCGGACTTCGGTGGCTACGTGGGCTGCTCGGCCGACTTCACTCTGAACCAACAAATACGCTTCAACCATGTGATCTCCTTTTGAGAACGCAGTCTACGCGCACCGCGCCAGGCTATGAACCCTGCGGCGAGGCTATGAGCCGTCTGCGCCGAGCCGGATGTTGGACGCGAACGATTGACCGCCCTCGTCGACGACTTCAAAAACAATGCGCTGGCCCTGGCGGAGTGAACGAAAAACCGACCCCCGGAGGCCACCGGCACGTAGCAAGATCTCTCGTCGATCACTGTCGCTGACAACAATGCCAGCGCCCGTTACGGGGTCGTACAGCTTGACGATTCCTTGCATCTAGGCCTTCTCGACCTTCCCGGCCTTGAGGCACGAGGTGCAGACGCGGGCCTGGCGGGTGTTCGACCCGTGCTTGACACGCACCTTTTGGATGTTTGGGGTCCAGGTTCGGCTGGAGCGCTTATGCGAGAAAGTGACTTTCTTACCGAACGTGGGCTCTTTGCTGCAGATTTCGCAACGGTTTGCCATTTGAGATCTCCTCGATCGGCGGGGAATCGTAGCAGCGCTAGCGAAGGGAGAAAAATGCTTGCCACCTGCCTGATTACCAATGTTGTCACGATCGGCTGGCACAATGCGGCCATGAGCGCGGCCATGAGCGAACGAAGCCTTGCCTACCTGAGCACGGTCCCAGTCACGAGAGTGTCTGGCCTGTCCGGCAAGCGCGGAACCGCCCTTGAAAAGGGGGGGATCGAGACCGTGGCCGACCTTCTGTTGCATGTGCCGCGCCGCTATGTCGATCGATCGACTCAGGTCGAGCTCGACAACGTGCCGGTCGGAGAAGAGGTCACCGTGATCGTCACCGTGCAAAAGGTGAACGTCCGCCGGATCCGCAAGAACCTCACCATCATCGACGCGGTCTGTACCGATGGGATTGGCATCCTCAACGTGACGTGGTTCAACCAGGCGTTCCGGGCCAGACAGTTGACCGAGGGAACCGAGGTCGCCCTGTCGGGCAAGGTGGAGCGTTACCGGGGACGGTTACAGATGAAATCACCCGTGGTCGACGTGCTCGGTTCGCTCGAGTGAGTCGCTCATCACGGGTCGGGTGGTGCCCATCCATCCATCCGTCGGTGACGTCGGTCCCGGCCATATCCGTCGGGCGATGCACAACGCCCTGCTGCGGTCGATGCCGATGTCGGATCCGCTACCGGAGTCCCTGCTCGACCGGTTGGACTTGATGGATCGCCAGTCGGCCTTCGGGTCGATTCACTTTCCCGAGGTGATGGGCGACCTCGGCGCCGCCCGTCGGCGTCTCGTGTTCGATGAGTTCTTCCGCCTCGAAGTGGCGCTGGCGTTGACCAAGAACCAACGGGCGCACACCTCGGTAGGGATTACCCATTCGCCAGACCGGGAGTTGGCCGAGACGTTCCTGGCTGGTCTCCCGTTCTCGACTACCGGCGCACAGGATCGGGTCCTTGGCGAAATCATGGACGACTTGTTTTCTGAGCACCCGATGCACCGGTTGTTGCAGGGTGAGGTTGGATCCGGCAAGACCGTCGTGGCAGTCGCCACACTCTTGCTGGTGGTGGCTGGTGGGTACCAGGGCGCCATCATGGCTCCAACGGAGGTTCTGGCGGGGCAACATTACTTGGGCGTGTCGGATCTCCTCGTTGGAGCCGGGATGACCTCGCATCCGGTCAAAGACCAGGTGAGCTTGTTTGACGATCCGCAGCCCGAGGTTGCGGTGAGTGAACCGGACCGTCCCGTGGTGGTCGCCCTTTTGACCGGATCGAACTCGGAGCTCTCGACACAGGTCGACGCGTCTCGATCCGATGTTCTCGAAGCCATCGCGTCTGGAGCCGTGGATATCGTGATCGGCACTCATGCGCTGATTCAAGAAGGCGTTGACTTCGCCAAGCTTGGTGCGGCCGTCATCGACGAGCAGCATCGGTTCGGGGTACACCAACGAATCAGCCTGAAAGCCAAGGCCGGTGAACAGGATCCCGACCTGCTCATCATGACGGCTACGCCCATCCCGCGTACCCTTTCGATGACCCTCTACGGCGACCTGGACGTCTCGTTGTTGGACGAAATGCCCCCGGGCCGGATGCCGGTCGTGACTACGGAAATGTCCAAGGACGCCATGGGTCCAGTGTACGAATTGATCAGGAGCGAAGCGGCGGCGGGACGCCAGACCTTCGTGGTGTGTCCGCTGGTTGAGGAGTCCGACAAGATTGAGGCAGTTTCGGCTACCGCCGAGCACGCCCGATTGGCGAAAGTGTTCAGTGACCTCCGGGTCGGTCTGTTGCACGGTCAGATGAAGCCCGCTGAGAAGGAATCTGTGATGGATGCCATGCGCGCCGGTGAGATCGATGTTCTGGTTGCTACGACGGTCATCGAGGTCGGGATCGACATCGCCAATGCAACGGTCATGGTGATCGAGGATGCTGAACGGTTCGGGCTCAGTCAGTTGCACCAACTGCGGGGACGGGTCGGTCGCGGAGAGCACGCTTCGTATTGCGTACTGCTGGCGGATCCGACCACTGACGAAGGGATCGCCCGGATTGCGGCCATGGTCGAGACAACGGATGGATTCCGTCTCGCTGAAGAGGATCTGCGGATCCGCGGCCAGGGGACCGTCTTTGAGGCGCGGCAGGCCGGGGCGGCCGACCTGCGAATCGCCGACTTGTTACGCGACCTGGACATCCTCGTTGATGCCCGACGTGAGGCGTTTGCCATGGTTGGGGACCGTCTGGAACTCGACGATGAAGTTGGCAGGGAAGTTGAGGCGATTCTCGGGGACCGCAAGGACTGGCTGTTCGTCTCATGAGGATCATCGCCGGGGAGGCCAAGGGGCGCCGCCTGAAGGCCCCGAAGGATCGTGGAACGCGTCCCATGCAAGATCGCATCAAGGAAGCGGTGTTTTCCTCGCTCGGCTCAGCCGTGGTCGGAGCCAATGTACTCGACCTTTATGCCGGAACGGGGTCGATGGGACTTGAGGCGCTGAGCCGTGGCGCCAGCAGGGTGGTGTTCGTCGAGCGAGACCGAAAGGCCCTTGCGGTGCTGCGGGACAACTGTGCTGCGGTTGATCTGGGTGGTGACGTGGTGGCAGGTGACGTGGCCCCATTCCTGGCCGGCGGGTCCGAGGTTTTCGATCTTGTTTTTGTCGATCCGCCCTATCCAGACAGCGACGAATCTGTGTTCACAATTATGGCGGCGCTCAGCCGGCGTATGGCCACCGATGGCCTGGTGGTCCTGCACCGGCCGGTCGGAGCGACGGCCCCCGAAACGGAAAGCCTCGTGTTGGTGGACGAGCGGCGATACGGTGGTGCACAACTTTGGCGTTTCAAAAAGGAGTCAACATGACGATGGCTTTGTGTGCGGGCAGTTTTGACCCGCCGACCAACGGCCATCTGGACCTGATCGATCGGGCCGCGACAATGTTTGACGAAGTCGTGGTTGGGGTGGTTTCGAACCCATCGAAGAAGCCCCGCCTGACCGCAGACCGACGCAAGCAGCTACTCGCTGATCTTCTGTCGGACCGTTCGAACGTGCGTACCGTGGTTTTCTCGGGGCTGGTTGTCGAGTTGGCTACCTCGGTTGGTGCCGATGTCATCGTCAAGGGCGTGCGGGGAGTGTCCGATTTCGACGCCGAGACGCGGATGGCCCACATGAACCGCCAGTTGACCGGGATCAACACCGTTTTCCTGCCGACCAGCCCGGCAGTTGCTCACATTTCATCATCATTGGTCAAAGAGATATTTGCCCTGGGTGGCTCGATCGAAGGTCTGGTACCTGCGTCGGTCACCATCGCACTAGAGGAGTAACGCTATGTCTGAAAACGAATTTGGTGGATTCGACAAACCAGGTGGGTCGGGGACCCGGACATCCGAAGACCCGCTCGCCGACTTTGTTGACATCATCGGCGATGAGAAGGACGACTTCATCGACCTGGCAGCCGTCGAGTCTGACGACGACGTGTTTTCAAAAGTCATCCCCATGCCCGGGGTAGGAGTCGACCTGGCTTCCGACCCGTTGGACAGCGCCGAGGTCGGGGCGATTGAGTCGATGCTCGAAGAGCTCATTGCTCAGTTACTTGAAGCCAAGACGATGCCACTGTCCCAGAATGTCCTCGTCAACAAGGCCGCTTTCATAACCAATCTTGAGCGGATCCTTTCGCTGTTGCCCGAAGAAGTGAGGGCTGCCCGCTGGATGATTCGCGAGCAGGAGGCCTTTGTCGCCCGGGCCAACGAAAAGTCCAAAGAGATCATGTCCCAGACCAACCAGAAAGCTCACGCCATTATGGAGAACGCCAGGCATCAGGCCGATCTGATGGTCTCGCAGTCCAACATCGTGGCTGAAGCTGTCGAAGAGGCCAACATCCTCGTACGCAACGCCGAGGGCGAAGGGCGCCGGATCCGTCTGCAAGCCGAAGACTATTCCGAAGACCGTTTGGTCCAGTTGGAGCATCTTTTCGGGAATCTCGTACGGCAGGTCCGCGAAACCCGTTCTGAGTTTCATCAGGCGCGTCCTGCGGCCGGTGATGTACCGATTCTCGATTGAACCCACCGGGAGTAGGCTGAGCTGATGATGAAGGTACTTGTTACCGACCTCATCGGGACGCCAGGAGCGCACCGTGAGGATGAGGTTTCCATTCACATCACGGCGATCATGGATGCTGCCAAGCTCGACGGTCCCGTAACCGGCCTGGTTCGGTACGACGCGGGCGTCCGGGACATCATGGCATCAGGGCGTATGCACTACGTGGCGACAGCCACGTGTATCCGCTGTTTGATCGAGTTCGAACATCCGGGCAAAGCCCGTTTCAGTCAGCTCTACGCCGAGGATCCCCAGTCCGAAGACGTCTTGGCGATCACCGACCCGGGTTGGATTGACATCGAAGAACCAATCCGGGATGAGGTTCTTCTGAGCCTTCCGCTCTCGCCGATCTGTCGATCCGATTGCGCTGGACTTTGTTCTACGTGCGGAACCGACTTGAATAGGGAACCGTGTGAAGGCCACGAGGACGTAAGTTCGTCGCCCTTCGCTATATTGGCTCAGCTTTTAGACCCCGAAGACCTGTAAGGAGTTCGCCGTGGCGGTCCCCAAGAAAAAAATGTCGCGTTCGCGCACTCGCCGACGTAAGTCGCAATGGAAGATGGAGCATCCGACTCCCTCGACATGTCCGCAGTGTCATGAACCAAAAATGCCGCATCGCGCTTGCGCGGCTTGCGGTACCTATCGTGGCCGCACGGTCGCGGTTCCAGCCGACAAGTAGGATGCGGCTCTGGCCCGCGTAGCGCTCGATGCGATGGGTGGCGATCACGCCCCCGTCGAAACTGTCGCCGGTGCGGTCCTAGCCGCGGGGCGAGGCGTCGACGTTGTCCTGGTCGGCGATGAGCCTCAACTGCGATCGGAACTCGAAAAGCACCAGGCCGACCTGCCGGTAGTCCACGCCAGCCAACGGATCGGCATGGCGGACAATCCGGTTCGGGCCATTCGAGAACGTCCAGACGCTTCAATCGTCCGCGCCGCTCAGTTGGTGCGTGACGGCGAAGCGGACGCTCTGGTGTCAGCCGGGTCCACCGGTGCCTCGCTGGCCGCAGCGGCCATTGTGATCGGTCGTTTGCCGGGGGTGCTTCGCCCGGCCATCGCCACCATTTTTCCAACCCCGATCAAGCCAACCGTGGTGCTCGACAGCGGTGCCAACCCGGACTGCAAACCCGAGCACCTCAACCAGTTTGCCATCATGGGAAGCCAGGTGGCCAGGGTGTACGTTGGTTGTGAAAACCCCCGCGTGGGTTTGCTCACCATCGGGGAGGAACGTGGCAAGGGGCGTGATCTGGAGCGGGCTGCCTACGACTTGCTCGAGTGGGATCCAGCCGTGAACTTCGTCGGCAACGTTGAGGGCCGGGACCTCGCCAATGACATCGCAGATGTTTTCGTGACGGATGGATTTACCGGGAACGTCACCCTCAAGACCGCCGAAGGAATGATTCGTATCGCTCTCGGGATGTTTTCCGATGTTGCCAACTCGCTGTCCGATGCCGGCCAAGCTGAACTTGCTCCACACGTGAAGCAGATGGCTGAGGCCATGTCGGCGGACAACGGAGCCCACCTGGTCGGCTCCAAGGGGGTCGTGGTGATCGGACACGGTTCGGCTACCGCCAAGGGCATTGCCAACGCGTTGGAAGTGGCTGCCGACGGGGCGCGTCGGGGACTCGTCGCTCAAATCGCCAACCAGCTCGGATCCGATTCGTAATGAGGGAAGACCTTCAGACACGACTCGGGCACGCCTTCGCCGACGAGTCGCTCCTTGAACACGCCCTGCTGCATCGTTCCTTCGCCGCTGAAGGTCCCTCGGGCGATGACAACGAACGGATGGAGTTTCTGGGCGATGCGGTCTTGCAGCTGGTGATAACAGATCACCTTTATACGGCCTTTCCGAACTTGCGTGAGGGGACGATGGCCAAGGTGCGAGCGGCCTGCGTGAACCGTGATGAACTCGCCACTTTGGCGCTAAGCCTCGATCTCGGATCGAACCTGGCGCTCGGGCGTGGGGAGGAAGCCTCCGGGGGGCGCAAAAAGGCCTCGATTCTTGCCGATGCCATGGAGGCGGTTATTGCCGCCGTGTACCTCGATGCTGGGATCGAGGTTGCGAGAGCGGTCGTTTTGAAACTGTGGGGCCCGTTGGTCGACGCCCGGGCGGCTGAACCCGGAAAACGTGACTACAAGACTCGCCTCCAAGAAGAACTCGCTGCCCGGGGTCTGAGGCCGAGATACCGGGTCACCGAGTCAGGGCCGGACCATGCCAAAACATTTGAGGCCCAGCTTGAGGTCGACGGCAAACCTGCCGGTACCGGCGAGGGCAAGTCCAAGAAAGAAGCCGAGCAGGCGGCCGCAGCCGAAGCTCTCGATTCGTTCTAAAGCCCATGCCAGAGCTACCTGAAGTCGAAACAACCAGGCGTTCTCTCGCTCCGGTCATGGAGGGTCATCGGTTCGAATCCGTTGCCATCCGACGACCCCGCATGGCTAGACGCAACGTCCGACCGGCCGACGTGGTGGATCGTCTGGAGGGTCGCCGACTCGACCGACTCGGACGAATCGGCAAGTTTATGGTTGGAGAGGTCGAGGGCGACATCACGTTGATCCTCCATCTGGGCATGTCCGGCAAGTTCCAGATCAAAGAAATCGGGGAGCCTGAGGACAAGCACACGAACGTCGTCTTCACCACCGACGCGGGTCAAGAGATCCGTTTGGTGGATCCGCGCACCTTCGGTTTTGTAGCTGCTCACACCCCCGAAGAACTGGAGTTCTCTTCGATCGGGTCACTGGGACCCGACGCACTGGAATCCTTGCCGGGAGCAGCTTCGATGGGCAAAGTCATGGCGGGCCGAAAGGTGGCGATAAAGACCCTGCTGCTCGATCAACGCTTTTTGGCGGGCCTCGGCAACATTTACGCTGACGAGGTGCTCAGCCGGGCGGGAATCCGCGGCGACCGGGAGTCCGGGAGCTTGACCGTCGACGAAATCAAGGCCATCCGGTCAGCGATCAGGCCGGTACTCAGAGCAGGACTCAAGCATGGTGGGACCAGCCTCGACGACCTGGCCTATCTGCTTCCCGATGGCCGAGCCGGACAGTTCACACGTCGCCTCCGGGTGTACGGCCGTGAGGGGGAGAGCTGCCGAACGTGCGGCACGCCCATCACCCGCACCGTTTTAGGAGGCCGTTCCAGTTTCTGGTGTGACACCTGTCAGGTGTGATGGGTGAGCGCGCAGCGGTGACGGCGTGATATCCTCTTTTCGGTCTAATCACAGGGATGTAATTACGTGTACCTCAAGTCGCTGAAAATCACCGGCTTCAAGTCCTTCGCCGATAGAACCCGCATCGAGTTCGAGCCGGGCGTCACGGTGATTGTGGGACCGAACGGTTCAGGGAAGTCCAACGTCGTAGATGCGGTCGCCTGGGTCATGGGAACCCAGTCCACCAAGAACCTTCGTACCGAGAAGATGGAAGACGTGATCTTCGCCGGCACGGCGATGCGCCCATCGCTCGGACGGGCCGAAGTCGCTCTCACCTTCGATAACGGGTCCGGTTCGCTGCCGCTTGACCTCGAGGAGGTCACCGTCACCCGTCGCCTATATCGCGATGGATCATCGGATTATGAGATCAACGGAGTCGCTTGCCGCTTGCTCGATGTTCAAGAGATGCTGGCCGACTCGGGCGTTGGACGGCACCAGCACGTGATCGTCGGCCAGGGCCAGCTTGATGCGGTCCTCAACGCCAAGGGGGACGAACACCGGGCGATCATTGAAGAAGCCGCCGGCATCCTTAAACATCGCCAGCGCAAGGACCGGTCGATCAGAAGGCTCGAACGCACGGATGCCGACGTCCTACGTCTCACGGACATTCTCAAAGAGCTGAAACGCCAGATCCGGCCGCTGAAGCGCCAGGCCGAGGATGCGGACAGGCACGAGGACGTGCGATCCGAGATCCATGCTCTCCGGTTGTTTCTTGGCGGCGAAGAGCTTCGTCGCATCTCACACCGACTCACCGAAGCAGGGGCTGAGGAAGCCAGTCGGGTCGAGTCCGTCGCGCTGACGGTCCGTGAGTTCGATCAAATCGAAGCATCACTTGAGAAACTGGCAGATTTGGCGGGCGTGGCGGGCCAGACCCTCGATCGTGACACGGCGGCTGCCGCGCGACTCGAGACAACTGCCGAGCGGTTGCGGTCCATCTCGACCGTGGCTGCCGAAAGATGTCGGAGCCTCATTGCCCGCCTTGAGGGCGCCGGCGAGCGACGTGGGGACCTGCTGGCCGAGGCCGAAGAGTTGCGTATCAACCTGGCGCTGTCGATAGAGGACCAGTCGGCCGCAGCTGATGCGGCCGAACGAACCGCCCGTGTCCTTGCCACGCTCGAGGACGAAGAGCGGTCCCTCGCCGAGCAAGAAGCCATGCCGGCCGAGGGCGCTATTGCGATCGTTCGCGGGGATCTTCGGTCGAACCAGGCGGCCAACGACCGCGACCGGCGAGAACGCGATCAGATCACGAAGCGTCTTGACGCGCTTGTCGCTCAGGTCGAACGCGAGACGAGCGAAATCGTGCGCGCCAACACGGACATCTTGGACTTTGACGTCGAGCAGGGGACGGCCCAGACGGAGCACACGGCCGCCAGTGAGGCCGCATCCGCCGAGCAGATGCGATACGAAGCTGCCGAAGCGGCCTACAAAACGTCGGAACTCAGCCTGGCGTCTTCCACCGCACGAGTTGAGGCGCTCGAAGGGGCTGTGGCAGGACTGGCTGATCCAGCGGCCCGGCAACGAGCCGAGTCGGCTGCTCAGGTGACCGGCCCGATCGCTTCAGCGCTCGACATCCCGGTTGACATGGCAGCAGCGGTAGACGCCGCGCTTGGCCCCTGGGCTGACGTGCTGGCAGTCACCAGCGTTGCGGATCTCGGCTCGGTCGTAGGCGACTTGAAGTCGGAAGGACTCGGAGGCGTTCCGAT
>CAWIFX010000014.1:0-41134 GCA_963835515.1 uncultured Acidimicrobiia bacterium
TGACCTACGAGGGATACACCGTTTCGGTCGCTTCCGACGGTGAGGCCGCCCTGGCCGAGACGCTGCGAGTGAACCCTGACCTGATACCTTCTCGACCTGATGCTGCCCAAACTGGACGGGCTCGAGGTCTGTCGGAGAATGCGGGCCGCTGGAGACGAAACACCGATCCTGATGCTTACCGCCCGCTCCTCCGTTCCCGATCGAGTAGCGGGCCTGGACACCGGGGCGGACGATTACCTGGTCAAGCCGTTCGCTCAAGCAGAGTTGCTCGCCAGGATGCGCCGGCTGCTCAGAACGAGCCAGACGACGGAGATTCTTGCCTACGGTCCAATCCGACTGGAAGTCGAAGCAATGGAAGTCAGCGTGAACGGTGCTGCCGCATCCCTAACTGCCCTTGAATTTCGACTGCTCGAGTACCTGATGCGAAACCCCCGGATCGTTCTGTCCCGGGCCCAAATCCTCGACGCCGTTTGGGGCCTCGACGCATTCACGACCTCCAATGTGGTCGATGTCTACGTCCGCTATTTGCGGCAAAAACTGCCGGATGCTGCCGACTGCATCCAGACCGTGCGGGGCGCCGGATATGTTCTGAAGGAATCATGAGTCTTCGCCTTCGCTCCACGCTTGGCAGCATGGCGGCCGTGTTTGTCGCGATCTTCGTGTTCGGAGCCGCCATCGGGTGGCTGGACCTGTGTCAGCCCCCAATGACCTGACCAAACGCGTCACTGCGCAGGCAACCGCCCTCGCCGCCCTGGCCGCAGCCAGCCGACCAGAAGCCGTCATGTTCCCGGAAGCCGATTTCTACCTGCTCGACGAAGACCGACAGGTGATCCAGCAACCAGGCGAGTTGCCGCCGAATCGGAACTCGTCCAACTCGCCGACAGCCCAAACGCCGACGGTTCAACCACCGGACTCATCACAACAGAAACCATTGAATATCGCGGCTCAGTGCCGTCCCCTGGACGAACGAGGCGATCGACCGGTCCGGGGTCGCGATCGTGTATGAACGCACCGACGGCGTCGATGAGCAACTGGCCGGCCTGCGGGCCGTCGTTTGGATCGCAGCCATCTTCGCGACGGTTACGGCCGGAGCGGCTGCGTGGTTTGCGTCGGGCCGGGCTCTGCGACCGCTGGGCGCCATCGCCCGGGCGGCCGACGAAATCGCCGACACCGCAACCGACCGACTTCCACCACCAACCCGCGACGACGAGATCGGATCGCTGACCTCAAGTCTGAATCGCATGCTCGACCGGTTGGCGGCGGCCCGCAAGGAGCTGCACGAAAGCGTGACCCGGCAGGAACAGTTCGTCGCCGACGCCTCGCATGAACTGCGCTCACCGATGACGACCATCCGAACCAACGCCGAGTTCTTGATGTCCCGGCCCGACGCCGCACCCAACGACATCACAAACGCCGCGGCCGACATCGTCGCTGAGTCCGAGCGAATGTCGATTTTGGTCGACGACCTTCTCACGTTGGCCAGAGCCGACGAACAGCGGGCACTCCGATCCGAACCGGTCGACCTGACCGGTATGCTCGCTCGCTTGGCCCACGACCTCACGTCTGCTCGTCGGCCGATTCAGCTAGCCGTGACGGACACGGTGACGATCAATGGTGATGGAGCAGCCCTGGAACGCCTCGTCCGAATCCTGATCGACAACGCCCTCCGATATGGTGCCGGCACGATCACGCTCGGCCTTGGACGGATACTCGACGAGGCGCTACTGACCGTACAGGACGAAGGGCCGGGATTTCGCTCGGACCAACTCGACAAGGTGTTCGATCGCTTCTATCGCGCCAATCCCGCCCGGTCGCCGCACGGAACAGGCCTCGGTCTCGCGATCGCCAGGTCAACAGCAGAGGCCCACCAGGGCACCATTCGGGCTGAAAACGCCGACCCGGGAGGGCGAATCATCGTGTCTTTGCCGATGCTCGCGACAGTCTCATCAACCTCTAATCCAGCGCCAATCTGAGACCAATCGTCATACCCGAAGGTACGGGCATGACATCACACCAACTGCTTCTCCGCATCATCCTGATCGTTCAGGCAACCCTGCTGGGCGTCAGCGGACTCGAGAGCCTGGTCTTGGGCAACCTGCTGGCGCTCCTGATACCGGGCCTCGCTACGGCGGTGTTATCTGCGATCCGGCGCATCGACCGTATCCCTACGTGGTCGTGCCTGAATCCCGTGTTGTCGAATGGACGGTTCTTGTCACGGCCGCCATCAATCTCGTGCTGGCCATCTTTATGAACCAGCGCCTTCTCGAACCCGTAGTGATCGCCACCCAGGTCATCACTCCGATCGCAGTTCTGCGACTCCTCAAACTCTCGATCACACCTCCCGCCCTACCCGCCCGAAAGGATCTCGTTCATGGTTCCCGTTGACCAGTACCTCATCTCCCCCCTGTATCGAATCATCGACGAGCACCAGACTGCAGCTGCGGCTCTGGTGATCGCCGCGCTGGTGTTCTGGTGGGCTCGGAATGGGTCGCCCCGACACCCGCCGGGGGCACCTTTACGAGTCCTTCAGCCAACTCAGTCCCGCTCCCAAGACGGCGGTCGCGGCCATGGCATTCAGCTCGGTGGCCCATTTCGGGCTCGTGTTCGGCCATGAACCAAACGGTCTTGACGCTCGGTTACCTCGCGACGGCAATCGCGATGGGATACGGAATTCGAGTTGTGATAGCCGGCGGGCGATGGCGCCGCTGGAGCGCCGGGTCCTGGGTGGCTCGTTGGCCGCTTTCGCAGTCGCGACAGTCGGCGGCACGGCGCCCGATCAGATTGCCATGTTGACCAAACTGGCCGAGCTCATCGGCCTGGCTGCTGCCCTCTCGCCGGAGCCAGGCGTTCGGCTGGCACGAGCGGGTACAGCCAGCCTGGTGATTGTCACAGTTGCATTGTCGATCTCATCCTGGGCGGGTGCGTTCAGCTCAGGGTGGCGGCGCCCATCACCACGGGCGAAACCCCACCACCAGCGGTGGCACTTCCCTACGGGATAGATCGGAGTCCGACCGACAGTGAACTACTCGCCGCAGACGAATTTCACCAACGGGTGGTTGAGGAGTTGGCCCCGTACCAGGACCCGGCAGTTGCCGCCGAAGCGGGCTACAAGATCGGTCAGATCACCACACTCGACTTCCATGCCGACAACCCGGCCCTCAAGAAAGACGGGCGCATCATGGACCCGGCCTATCCCGAGACCCTCGTCTATGCCGCCGGACCGGAGGGACCGGTTCTCGTGGGAGCGATGTTCCAGATGGACGAACTGGGTGACACCGGCCCCGCCATCGGTGGTCCACTAACCGTCTGGCATGCGCATGACCACGTGTGTATTTCCTTTACCGGAATGACCGTGAGGGTCGCCGGGGAGCGTGCTCACTAATCGGTGGCGATTCCGATGACCAACGAGATGATCCACGTATTCATCCTGGACGGCGCTCCGGACCGGTTCGGGGAACTCTCGGACGATTGGATCAAACAAGCCATCGGTTTCTAACGCTCCACGGTATGCGCACCGCTAGCGTCAGAACCTATGCGTGGCGCAGTCTGTTACCAATTCGGAGGAGCTCTCGAGGTGGAAGACCTCGAGCTGAGTCCGGCAACTACGGGATCGATCACCGTCAAGGTGGCCGCATGTGGTGTTTGCCATTCGGATCTGCATTACATCGACGGGGCATGGGGTGGCGAATTGCCAGCCCTCTATGGCCATGAAATCGCCGGCACGGTTGCCGAGGTTGGACCGGGCGTCTCGGAACTCCTGATTGGACAACGAGTGGCCGCTTCCTTGATTCGTCGGTGTGGGAGTTGCCCATTCTGTCGACGCGGCCAGTCGTTTTTGTGTTCGGGGACCTTCGCCCTCGACGCCGAACCACACGTCTTTGGTCGGACGGGGCCAGTCTGGGCTGCAATGAATACCGGCGGCTTCGCCGAGTACGTCACTGTTGATCAATCCCAGGTCGTTGCGCTACCGCCCGACATACCGCTGACAGTCGCTTCTCTGCTGTCGTGCGGCGTCATCACCGGTTACGGGGCGGTGACCAAAACCGCATCCGTGCCGGGAGGGAGTTCCGTCGTCGTGATTGGCATGGGAGGGGTCGGGCTCAACGCCATCCAGGGGGCGGTGTCCGTCGGAGCGAGTCCGCTTATCGCCGTGGACATCGTCGACGACAAACTCACGGTTGCCGAATCATTCGGAGCTACGGCAACCGTCAACTCGTCCACCGGCAACGCCGTCGACGCAATCATGGACCTTACGAACGGGCAGGGAGCCGACTACGCATTCGTAACCGTCGGCATCGGACCGGTAATCGGGCAGGCCGTCGAGATGATCCGGCCTGGCGGCACGGTCGTCGTGGTCGGTATGCCAGCTGACGGTGTCATGGTTCCCGCTGAGGCCGCAAACCTGGCGACCCGATCCCAGTCCATCGTTGGATCCAAGATGGGATCGTCGACGATTGCCAACGATATTCCCCACCTCATCGATGAGTACCGGGCAGGTCGCCTGAAGCTCGACGAACTGGTATCCGGCGAATTCGCCCTCGACGACATCAACGAGGCCATCGACGGAGCGAGGGCCGGAACGGCACTGCGCAACGTCATCGTTTTCTGATGCGATGCCCGGCCCGCTTATGAAGATCTCCGACGCCCAAACGTTCGTCGTCGCCAACCCTCCGCCTCACTTCGGCGGTCCCTACTTCGTGTTCGTCAAGCTCACCACCGACCACGGGGTGACGGGCATCGGTGAGGCCTATTGCGCACCGTTCGGACCCAAGACCGTGGCCACGATGATCGGCGACACCTGCCAGCGGTTTGTGATCGGCTCCAGCCCGTTCGATATCGAAGCACTATCGCGACGCATCTACTCGGCCGGCTACACCCAGCGTCCCGACATTTCCATGGGTGCGGTTCTGAGCGCCATCGAGATGGCCTGCTGGGACATCGTAGGAAAGGAAACCAATCAACCGGTCTACAACCTGCTTGGTGGCCAAGTCCGGGAGCGACTGCGGACGTACACGTACCTGTACCCCGACACTCTTGACGGGGCCGACGATGGCACCTACTCCGATCCCGCTCGGGCAGCCGAACGGGCGGTTCAGTACGCAGACCTTGGTTTCACGGCCATCAAGTTCGACCCGACCGGCCCCTACACGGCATTTGATCCTCGCCAACTCAGCCTCGAAGCCCTCGACCGGTCAGAAGCGCTCCTCGGAGCGGTCCGCCAAGCCGTCGGCAGCCGATGCGACCTCCTGTTCGGAACGCACGGACAAATGACCCCGGCGGGAGCCATCCGATTAGCCAGACGCCTCGAGCGGTTCGACCCGCTGTGGTTCGAAGAACCCACCCCACCCGACCATCCGGACGGCATGGCGCAGGTGGCGGCGGCCACGACCATCCCGGTGGCGACGGGCGAACGCCTGACCTCGAAACACGAATTCGCGGCGGTGCTCCGAGCGAAGGCTGCCACCATCCTGCAGCCCAACCTGGGGCGCTGTGGAGGCATCCTCGAAGCCAAGAAGATCGCCGCGATCGGCGAGACCTACCACGCTCAGATCGCCCCTCACGTCTATTGCGGTCCGGTGGTTGCCGCGGCCGCCATTCAGTTGGCGACGACCATCCCCAACTTCCTGATCCTCGAGGGCATCGAAATGTGGGGCGGATTCCACGCCGAAATCCTCAAGAAGCCGATCGCTTGGGAGGACGGCTATGCGTTTCCCCCGGACGCACCGGGTCTGGGAGTCGAACTCGACGAAGCTGTCGCCAACGCTCATCCGTACACTGGTGATGCGCTCCACCTGAACTCGGCCGGGTCACCCGAAGACTGACAGGTGGCACAGCCCCAGAGGGACGCCGACTAACGTAACCCTCAACCGCGAAGGAGATTTTGGTGCGTATCGCAATCGGAGCCGATCACGCCGGCTACGTCCTCAAAGACAAAATCGCCAAGCGACTTGCCGAAGCCGGCCACGCCGTTACCGACTTTGGTACCCACTCGGCCGAATCGGTCGACTACCCAGACTTCGCGGCGGCAGTTGCCAATGCTGTGAAAGATGGGAGGGCCGAGCGGGGTGTGGTCATTTGCGGATCGGGCGCCGGGGCGGTCATCGCCGCTAACAAGATTAAAGGGGTTCGGGCCCTCATGGGGTGCGATACCTACACCGCCCATCAGGCGGTCGAGCATGACGACGCCAACGTCATCTGTTTTGGGTCACGCACGCAAGGTGAACTGGTCACCTATGAGATTCTTGACTCGTTCCTCAAAGCCGGGTTCATCAAAGAAGAACGCTACGTGCGACGACTGAACAAGGTCAAAGCCCTCGAAGCCGACTGACCCCGTTTCCTAGTCAGCGAGCAGTCAACCACTCGCCGATCCTGGCCATTATCTCTTCGTGCGCTTCTTCGTTGTTCCGCCCCGACGCTTTGCGGACTCGCATGGAATGGTCGCCGTCTTGAACTTCGAACGTTTCTACTGTGGGAAGCGGCCGTACCCACTTATCAAAGAGGGCCATCTGTGACAACGGGTCTCTGGTGCCGACCACAAACAACATGGGGACGGTGACATCAGGCAGGTGATCCTTCCGGAGTTTCTCCGGTCTACCAGCCGGATGCAACGGATAGGCATGCAGGATCACGCCCTCAACATCCACTCCTTCGGCCGCCAGGTAGGTACCCATCCGTCCGCCCATGGAACGGCCCATCAAGACCACCCGATCGGTGACATTTGCTTTGAACCAGTCCAGAGCCGCCTGGTGAACCGCCAAAAGCCTCGCTTGTGGATCAGGTCGTTTGCTGCCGCGCTCGGTGTAGGCGTAGTTGAACGTCATGACCGGATAGCCGAGACCGGCTAGACCATCTCGCAGCGCCACCATCATGTGGTGGTCCTGATCGGTCCCGGCTCCGTGAGCGAGCAGCACCCCGGGTTGCTTGTCCGCCCTGATGAGGCGGCCGGTCACCGTTCCGCCGTCCCAGTCCACCGTCACGTTTTCGACATTCATAGGGCAGAGTCGCTCTCTTCGCCAACCGCAAAAACCGCCGAGTGACCATCACGCAATGCCGGCTTGAGGACCTTGCCTGACGCGTTCCTTGGCAGCATATCGGTGCGGAACTCCCACTGGCTCGGCACCTTGAACGCGGCCAGATGCCGACGGACAAATTCTTCGAGCTCGCCAGCCAGGCTGGCGCTCTCGTCCTCGACAACAACCACAGCCTTGACCTCCTCGCCGAGTTCTTCATGCGGCACCCCGATCACGGCAACGTCAATGACTTGCGGATGGGCGATCAACACGTTCTCGACCTCGACGCAATAGATGTTCTCACCCCCTCGAATCACGACGTCCTTGGCCCGATCCGTGATGTATAGGAACCCCAGCTCATCCAGATAACCGATATCGCCGGTACGAAAGTATCCATCGACAAAGGCTTCGGCGTTGACGTCTGGTCGGTTCCAGTAGCCGGAAATGATGTTGGATCCCTTCGCCCATATCTCTCCCGTTGACCCGGCCGGCAACGCGTTCCCCTCAGGATCGGCGATCTTCAATTCGGTCGTAGGGACGGCGACACCGACCGAATCAGGATGGTCGTGATAGTCATCGCCGACATTGAGTGTCAGCAACGGCGAAGTCTCGGTCAGTCCGTAGCCCTGGATCACCCGCCCTTTCAAGCCAGGAAAAACGTGCTCGATGCGCCGGAGTAGCGCTGGCGCGCATGGCGCCCCGCCGTAAGAGATGGCCTTGACCGACGAAAAGTCGCGATCGACATAGGCCTGCTCATCAATGATGCGAGCCACGATGGTCGGCACCCCACCAAATCGAGTGACCTGTTCCGCTTCGATCACCCGGGCAGCCTCATGCGGGTCAAACCGACCAGGCGGCATGAATACCAACTTATGTCCGGCGTAGACGTAGGGAATCATCGTCGACATAAGCGCCGTGGTGTGAAACAAAGGAATGACCGTTAAGTCGATGTCCTGGGTTCGATTCTTGTCCCGATCGCCAGATTTCGACGGCGTCGAGTCCGGCTGATTGGAGGCTTTGTTGTGTTTACCGATCGCTCCAAAGACCGCGGCAGCATTCATGAGATTGGCGATGATGTTGCGATGGCTGTTGGCCGAGGCCTTGGGTCGTCCAGTCGTCCCGGACGTATAGAACAAACCGGCCGGCTCGTCCCTGTCGCGGTGCGGCCCGTACTCATGGGGCTGATCGGCAAGGACATCACCGAGCCGAAAAGCACCGGAAGGTATCTCCCCTTCGCCCCACACAACAATCCGATCAGACGCCATGCCCGCTTCAATGGCCGCCCCGGCTCGGCGAGCATCACAGAGAACAACTCTCGTCTCCGAGTCAGCTATCCCGAAGGCCAACTCTTCTGCGGTCCACCAAGCGTTGAAGGGAACCGCTACGCCATCCATCGCCGTGATGGCCCAAAAGGACACCACCCAGTCCGGCGCGTTGGAACCGAGGATGGCGATCCGGTCACCACCTTCGAGACCGAACCGCTGAACGAGACCTCTGGCGAGAAGTAACGCTCGCTCCATCGCCGCGGCATACGTGTACCGAGTGGCTCCCTGCACCAGGAACTCCCGGTCGCCGTGTTCCTGGCCGACCCCAATAAGAAAACTCAGATGGTCTGGCTGATCGACGAATCCCAGCTGACGCACTCCACGAATGCTGACCTCAGCGAGTTCGAAGCGCCCTCCGGGACCAGTGAGTTCACGGAGATACGGTGCGTAAACGGACATCAATGTGACCTTAGTGGTACCCCATTCGGACGGTTGCGCAGGTGACCTACTCGTTCCTCGTAGATTGGTAGAGAGCAAACAAGGACCCACACATGAATGTGATCGTATTGCCAACGCCGGACGCCCTCGCCAAATACGCCGCCGGCTACGTCGCCGAGGAGATCCGCCGATACGAAACCGGACGGGTGAACCTCGGGCTGGCCGGTGGCTCTACACCAAAGGCCATGTATCAGCACCTCGCGGACGCCGACCTCGAGTGGGATCGAATCGATGTGTGGCTCTCCGATGAGCGGTGGGTTCCGGCAGATCATGAGGATTCCAACGCCAATCTCGCCCGTACCCATCTCGATGCGCCGGCCGCGTTTCATTTCCCGACCTTCGACACCGACGCACACCCCCACGCTGCGGCGGCCGCTCATAGCGATCAGCTCAGGGAACTGATCGGGGACAGTCCAGGACCGCACATCATTTTGCTCGGGATCGGTGATGACGCTCACACCGCCTCGCTCTTCCCTGGGACTGACGCGCTCGAACATGACGGGAAAGCGTATGTCGCCAATTGGGTCGAGTCGAAGAGTTCATGGCGCCTCACCGCCACGATCCCTTTGCTGCATGCTGCCGACCATCTCATCTTCCTGGTGTCAGGATCAGAGAAAGCAGCCGCGCTGGCGGCGATTCTGGAGGGTGACGAGCCGCTCCCCGCCAAGTCGGTCGCCGACGGAGCCAAGAAGGTGACCTGGCTGATCGATGAGGGTGCCGCCATGCACCTCAAAACGACCAAGCTCACCCGACTCTTCATCTGATCAATGCAATGGACCCCTACCGAGGCGATTGACCTCGCCGCCAGCGTCGCCCGATATGAGCGCTGGGGCGTCGACCTCGCCAATGTGGTGGCCGACGGGACCTTCTATCGAGTCGACAGCGAGGGACACGCCTACGCCGCCACCCAACACCCGGACGGATCAATCGAGGTCAAGGCCGCCGACCGGACTGCCGAAGCCAACGCGCTCGACGACCTGAAGTGGCGCCTGGCCGAATCGTTGGACCGGACCCCGCTCGTTGAACTGGGTAGATCGGATCCGGTCGTCGCGCAATTGATAGATCGGTACCCCGGTCTCCGGCCTCCCCTGCAAGCTGATCCGTTCCAATCTCTGATCACGTCCATAACCGCCCAGCAGGTAAACCTCACCTGGGCGACGACGACCCGATCGCGGCTCATCGAGGCATACGGCACCCCACACACGTTGTTGGGCACCGTGGTGTGGCAGTTCCCTTCGCCCGATCGGCTAGCCCGCGTCGAGCCGTCGTCATTGCGGTCACTTCAGTTCACAACACGGAAGTCCGAGTACATCGTCGGGGTCGCTCAGGCGGCTGCCGAAGGCGCGCTGGCTGGCCTGGATCAACTCGGCAACGACGAAGTCATTCGGAAGCTCGTCAACCTGCGCGGCATCGGGCGTTGGTCCGCCGAATGGCTACTCGCCCGGTGTCTGGCCCGTCCCGACGTCATCGCCGCCGGGGACCTGGGCGTCCGCAAAGCGGTGAGTTATCACTACCGTGGTGCGGACGAATTGCTCTCGGAAGAAGTCGTCCGGGATTTGGCGAGTCCATGGGGAAGCGCCACGAACCTCGTCACCCACCTGCTGCTGGAAACATTGAACGAATGAAAAGACTCATCGCCCTAACCCTGATCCTCGTCGCCTGTTCGGCAGCGACGCCAGTCGTTTACGACGTCGAAGTGACCCGCAACGTGGCCTTCACGGACAGCCTGGACCTCGACATATTCTCTCCGATAGGCGACGAGGCGTTCCCGACAGTTGTCCTGTTCCACGGGGGCGGTTGGTATGGAGGCGAGCGCATCGATGTTGAAGACTTCGCGCATCTTCTCGCCACCAGGGGCCTGGTCGTTTACAACGCCACCTACGCCGTCGGCGGCGGAGGGGGCGGGTACCCGCAGTCCTACGAAGACATTCGCTGTGCCCTCACCGAAGCCAGTGAGCTATCGGGCGGAGCCCCGCTGACCGTGGTTGGCTACTCGGCAGGGGCTCAACTGGCATCGGCAGTCGTGCTGTCCGGTGAGACGTTCAAATCAGACAAATGCACGTCGGCTGCCGCCCTGAACTTGAACGGGTTCGTCGGGTTGGCCGGCCCCTACGAAGCCGACCGGTACGGCCCGCTCCTGGTGAGTTGGTTTGGAACCACGCTCCAGACCGATCCCGAGAGCTGGTCTCTGGGTGGCCCGTACGGGTATCTTGCGACGGCGGCGCAGATTCCCTTCGTGCTGGTGCACGGCGATCGGGACCAGGTTGTCCAGCTTGGCTTCAGTGACGATTTCGAAGCGCTACTCCTCGCCAACGACTTCGATGCTTCCTACAACATCATCGAGGGAGCCGATCATGCCACGATCGTCGACCCTCTCACTGATGGACCGGCAGTGGCAGACATCATCTTCAAGTTGGCATCACTGGCCTCGGATTGACCTAACCGAGTTCTTGGGTCCGTAAGCCGGAGCCTTCACTCCTGAAGCTTCCAACAAGCGGATCACCCGACCCCGATGGCCCATGTACGGCTCGAGAAGTTCGAGCATGCGGGCATCGTCGGCTCTTTCCTCGCCGGCCAGATTCCAGGCGACCGTATTGGGAATGTGGTAGTCGCCAACCGGAACCGCATCGGTATCTCCGAGCGCTACCCCCGCCACAAGGGCGGCCGTCCACGGCCCGACCCCCCGAAACGCCTGAAGCACCCGGTATGCCTCAGGAATGGGATCGGTAGTGAGCCGCTCGAGACCGCACTGACGCGACGACACACCCCGAATCGTGTCGGCCCGCTTCTTTTCGATATCAAACCGGTGGTATTCGTAATAGGGCAACTCGGCGAGGCACTCATTGGTCGGAAGCAACCAGGTCTGCTGGGGACCGGGCGCCGCATTGCCGTGAGCGCGGGCGAGGGAGCGCATCGACCGAACGGCTCCACGAGCGGTCACCTTTTGGCCGATGATTGCCGGGATCAACGCTTCCATGACACGGTCGGTTCGTCCCCAGTGAGCTCCCGCCGAACGCTTCTGCAATTCTCGAACGGTCCGATGCTGCGGACGGAACGAATCGGGATTGTCATGGAAACCCAACATCGTCTCGGCGCGGGCTCCCAACCACGTCGACCCGGGCCCCCACATCGTGCAGACAATCTGGGAGCCAGTCTGTTCGAATCGGATGGTCCCGACCCCGTCGGGTGTGCGACTCGACTTGATGACCGTCGAGAACGTCGACTCAATCTGACCCCGGTACAAGGACGCTTTCAGCGAGCCGAGAGATCGCGCCAGGTTGAAACCATCCGGAGCGGCAAGAACCAGCCGATCATCGGGCTGATCAGCCAAGGTCGCGAAACTCCTCAGTTGGCGAACCGATCCGGTAGACGACCGTCCCAAACGCCACCGGTTCGGCCTGATCATTGAAGATCTCGACCTGGCAGTAGACGATTGACCGACCCCGTTTTGTCACCCAGCCTTCTCCGATGATGTCTGACTTCACGACGGGACCGGTGAAATTGACGGCCAGGTTGATCGTGGCCATTCGTCGACGCTCCGGATAGGCCGACGCAATCGCAGGGACGACCACGGTGTCAACCATCGACGAGATGGCACCGCCGTGCATAACCCCCTGGGGTTGAATCAGCTGAGGGTCTCTCCAGGGAAGGCGCATGCGGCAATAATCCACCCGGACGTCCTCCATCTGAAGCCCGACGAACTTGGGGTAATACTCGGTCTCCCAGCGGGCATAGCCCATCCATAGTTCGCGAAGCGCCGGTTTGAGCGGTTCAAAACGGCCGGCATTCGGAGCGATTTCCATGGAACTGGAGCGTAGCGGGTACTACCGTCGAGGAATGTCTCCCGACGAACTGGCCAGGCACCTGACCATCGACCTTACGACCACCGGACGAAGATCCAGATTGCCGAGACGTATCGAGATCTGGTGGTTTCGGGTCGACGGACATTTCTACATCACCGGAACCGGGGGTCGCAGGGACTGGCTCGCCAATCTACGATCCGACCCGGACGGCATCGTGCACGTCGGCGGGCGGGACATCCCGATCACTGCCACCGAAGTCGATGATCCCACCGAAAGACGACGGGTGCTATCGGACCCACAGTTGTCATGGTATTCGAGCCAGGAACAGCTCGACCAACTCGTTGCCCGAGCTCCAATGATCCGTCTGCGGTTTAGGGGATCTTTAAACCGCCAGGCCTAATTTGGCACCGAGTTCCCGATCACTTGGTTCCGTCAGATGACTCCCGTCGGGAAAGACGATCGTCGGAATTGACCGCAGGCCGTCGTTGCGCCGAAGAACTTCTTCAATAAGTGCCGGGTGTTCCTCGAGGTCGACGTAGGTGTAGGAGATGTCGTGTTTTTCGAGGAAGGCTTTCGACCGGCGACAATCACCGCACCACTCGGCCCCGTAAAAGAGAATCTCACTCATTCGCTACCCCGTTCATCTACTGACTTGCACAACCATTGAGCCTGCCTAGACGATCGGCCCTGGGGCCATAATGGTCGCCCGTCTGCCCACCGCCAAGCGGTAGCCAGCCCAGATCAGGCTCACCGCCGTCAACAGCGTCGCCGTGAATAGCTCCTGGGAGCCAGTGGCATCGACGACCGTCCGCTGTGCGGCCGCGACGAAGGTCCCTCCGACGATTAAGAGGTTGCCTGCAACAAGCGGCTTCGAACGTCGCCAAAACCGAAAAACCGACATCAGCCCGGCCACGATGAGGATCGACGCGCCGATCCCAGATCCGATGGCCACCAGGGTGGTGATTCCGCCGGACGCAAAGATCTCACTGCCCCTGGGGAGAATCTCATCCGGGATGGGCCCGACGGCAGCCGGCACAACAAGCAGTGTGGCCATCAACGTAAATGGAAGCAGCAGGCCAAGCATTGCTTTACCCCATCGCTCGCCACCCACCAGGTAGACGGATCCGAGGGCGAGGAACGGAACGTTGAGCACCCCGCCGAATAGATAAAAGGTCTTGTAGATCGTGTCGGTCCATCCGAAGGCGATAGACAAAAACGAAGCCAATGTGGCGGCGGCAAACATGGTCATCCCTGCCGCATAGGCCGCAGTGTGGGGTCGTCGTTTGGTGGCGGCCGATCGAATGAGATCGAATGCGAACCAACCGGCCACGAGAGAGGAAAACGCCGAGAGAACAATGGCCATCGACCGGAAGCGTAGTCAGCCAAAACGTCAGTCTGATCGCACCGAATCGACTTCAGCGCGGCGGGTCGGGTGCGCTACGCTTCTCCGACTATGAGCGAAGCACGACACATATTGGTAGCAGTTGCCTGGCCGTACGCCAGCGGCTCGCGCCACCTCGGCCACCTCGCCGGTGCCTACCTGCCTGCCGACATCTTCGCCCGCTATCACCGGACCGCGGGAAACCGTGTCCTCATGGTATCCGGAAGCGATGTGCACGGTACCCCCATCACCGTTCGAGCCGAAGACGAGGGGGTAACACCTCAAGAAATTGTCGACCGGTACCACACAGAGTTCCTCGAACACTGGCGGAAAGTCGGCATCTCCTGGGACCTCTATACAACCACCGGGACCGAGAACCATGCCGCCGTTGCTCAGGACGTCTTCCTCAAACTGGTCGAGAACGGCTACATGGAGGAGAAGACCACCGAGCAGTTCTACGACGAAGACGCTGGTCGTTTCCTGCCCGATCGTTATGTCGAAGGGACCTGCCCGCACTGCGGATACGCCGACGCCCGGGGTGACCAGTGCGACAACTGTGGGCGAACGCTCGACCCCGAAGACCTGATTGACCCGCGCTCGAAACTGAGCGGCACCACACCCCAGGTCCGATCGACCGATCACTACTTCCTCAAGCTGTCCGACCTACAAAAGCCCGTTTCCGAATGGCTGGAGACCCGCCAGGGATGGCGCCGCCACGTCATCAACTGGGCACAAAGCTTCGTCAACGACGGACTCCATGACCGGGCGATCACCCGGGACCTCGACTGGGGAATCCGGGTACCGCTCGACAACGTCGGCCCGGAGAAGCGGATCTACGTTTGGTTCGAGGCTGTGATCGGCTACCTGTCCGCCTCGAAGGAGTGGTCAAAACGGGTCGGCGCTCCGGAGGCGTGGCGCCTTTGGTGGGAAGACCCGACCGTGGAGACCTACTACTTCGTCGGCAAAGACAACATCCCGTTCCACGCGGTGATGTGGCCGGCCATGCTCCTCGGCTACGGCGGGCTCAACCTGCCAACCGATGTACCGGCGAATCAGTACATCACCTTTTCGGGCGAGCAAGCCTCGGCTAGCCGCGGGGTTGGCAGATCGATCGGCTATTACACGGATCGAATGGAACCCGATGCCCTGCGATATGCCTTGGCGTCGAACCTGCCAGAACAGAACGACACCGACCTGACCGAAGCGGAGCTCGATCGGGCCATCAACCAGGAATTGATCTCGACGTGGGGCAACCTCGTCAACCGGGTGCTCAACATGTCCTGGAAGAACTTTGACGGCACCATCCCCCAACCCGGTCAACTCGCCGAAGAGGACAGAAGCCTTCTGGCCACGATCGATGAGGCGCTGGTCACGGCCGGACGCCAGATCGAAGGCGTCGAACTGCGGGCGGGCTTACGAACCATGATGGAAGCAGCCGCCGAGGTGAACGCCTACCTCAATGCAACGGAACCATGGAAACTGGCCAAAAAGGACCTCGATCGCACTGCCACGGTGCTCCACACGGCGCTGTCAGCCATCAACGGGATCAAGACTGGCCTATACCCGTACCTCCCATTTACCAGCGAGGACATTCACCATTGGCTCGGTCAGCCTGGCACGGTCCGCGACGCGGGTTGGGTGCGCACGGTCGTCACGCCAAAGTCGCCGCTCGTCAAACCGGAACCGATGTTTCGTCGATCCGAACTGGTTGCGCCAGAAGACGATTGAATCGTGGGGAACTTAAGCCCCCAAACCTGCGTCTAATAGGTCATGCAAACAAAACGATTCGGGCGGATCGTCGGCGGAACCGCACTTACTGGTGTAGGCGTCGCGTCACTGGCTCTTCCCGTACTTCCTGGCATTGTCATCATTGCCGCCGGCCTAGCCGTCCTCGCTCCTGAGGTTCCTGCTGCCCAGCGGGCGGTGGATCGGATTCGCTCGCTCATCCACAGATCCGAGTAGCTTTACTCGTTCATGACCCTGTTCTCCGTAGACAACCTGACCCACGACTACGGGGAAATCCAGGCATTGACCGACGTGACGCTCGAGGTACCTGACGGTGCTATCGGTCTGGTCGGGGCGAACGGGGCGGGAAAATCGACGCTCATCAAAATCCTCCTTGGCCTGCTGACGCCAACCTCCGGCGAGGTTGAGGTTCTCGGTGAGAATGTAAGAACTCACGTTCGCCAGGCCCGGTCCCGGGTTGGCTACATGCCCGAGGGCGACTGCCTCCCGGTTGACCAGTCGGCTTCCGACTTCGTCGCCTACGCCGCCGAATTGGCCGGGGTTCCTGCCAAGGCCGCCAGGCGTCGAGCTTCGGAGTCGTTGGCTCTGGTCGGACTCGGCGAAGAACGCTTTCGCTACCTCAAAGACTTCTCCACCGGCATGTTCCAGCGGGTCAAACTTGCTCAGGCAATCGTTCACGATCCCAAGGTTGTGTTCCTCGACGAGCCAACGGCGGGCCTCGATCCCGAAGGCCGAGAGCAGATGCTCGAGCTTGTAAACCGTCTGGCCGACTACGACATCAGTGTGATCTTCTCAACGCACATTCTCAGCGATATCGAACGCACATGCGACTGGGTTGTGCTTCTCGACAACGGCCGCGTTAAGCGCAATAGCCCCCTCGACCGACTGGGGAGTCATGGCGTCGTTCAGCTTGAACTCATTGACGACCCGCAATCTACCGCCGAGATCCTGAGGAGTCGCGGGCTTGTGGTAACGGTGAACGGGTTCAGAATGTCCATTCCGTACGCGGACGGCGTAACGACAATGATTCGCGACGCCTTCGCCGAGACGGGTTCCGGTATTCGCTCGATGACCGAAACCCAGGTCACGCTCGAAGAAGCCTTTTTCGCCGTTGGCCCTGATCTACCTCCGCCGGTGCCGACATGAACCAGGAAGCAATCATTGTCGACCGGGGCTACCGGCCCTACGAGGGGCCGCGTGGCACCTTGCGCTCGTCGATGTGGGCCATCGTCAAGGACGGGTACCGTCGGGCGCTCGGGCTGAGGCGGCGAGCCTGGTCCAAAGTTATACCATGGGGCTTGATTGCCCTCATGTTGATGATCACCTTCGTGGTGATCGCGGTTGCCTGGTTCGTGGGCGACCTGATCCCCGATCTCCCGAGCTACGCCGAGTACTTCGATCTGACGAGCCAACTCGGATTACTTTTTGTTGCCCTGACCGGTCCGCTGCTACTCGTGCCAGATCGGGTCAACGGCGTGCTGGCCGTGTATATGTCCCGTCCCCTCCGCATGGTCGACTACCTCCTCGCCAAGACCGCCGCCCTGGTCAGTTTGATGCTCACCTTCTACCTCGTACCGCAAGCCATCCTCCACCTGGGGCTGGCCGGCCTCTCAGACGACGGCTTCTTCACCTATCTGGGCGCCAACCTTGACGTACTGTGGAAGGTCCCCGTCGTGGCGCTGGCCTACATCGGAACGCACGGGTCGATTGCGTTCGCTATCTCGGCGTTTCTGGGCAAGTCGGGATTGGCGTCTGGTTTGTATCTGGGATTCATCATCATCACGAACAACGTCGCCGGGCTAATCGTTGGGTCGGCTAACTTCGCCGGCGCCAAGTACGCCGCCCTGTTCGCGATCGAGCAACATCCGCGTTACGTTCGAGATTGGGTCTTCGACTCGAATGCCGGGTTCCTGATCATGGAAGATGCCGGATTCGACGCCTGGGTTTCTGCGGTGTGCATCGTGTTCGTGGTTGCCGTATCGGCGCTCATCGTATGGGGCCAGTATCGGAAGTTGCCATGACCACCCCCAGCCAACCAACCGTGATCGTCCAAAACGTCTCCAAATGGTTCGGCCAGAAAGTGGCTGTTTCAGAAGTCACGGCCCAATTCGGCTCTGGCGTGACCGGCCTTCTCGGTCCAAACGGTGCCGGCAAAACCACCCTGCTCCGAATGATCACGGGACTGGTTCGGCCATCCGAAGGACACATCTCGATTGAAGGGATTGATCCGCACGACGACTATCGGGCCCTCGCCGCGGTCGGCTTCGTCGCAGAAGACGAGGCCGTCTACAAACACCTCACCGCCCGCAAGTTCGTCCGGTTCAATGCAGTATTGGCCGGAGTGGAAGACCCTGACGCGGATACCGATCGAGTGATTGATCTCGTTGACCTCCAGGGAGCCGCCGACCGACCGGTTGGTGGGTTCTCAAAGGGGATGCGCCAACGCACCAAGGTAGCGGCAGCGCTGGTACACAAGCCCCGAGTGCTGCTGCTCGACGAACCCCTGAACGGTGCTGACCCGGTCCAGCGATCCCACCTCATCGACCTTTTCAAGACTCTGGGGAGCCGCGGGTATACCGTGATTGTTTCATCCCATGTCCTGCACGAAGTAGAACGTATGGCCGACCGGATTATCGCCATTACCGACGGACGTATGGCTGCTTCGGGCGACGTGCGATCGCTTCGTGCCCTGATGACCGATATACCGCAGACCATCCGCATCGACGCTGACAACCCCCGCATTCTGGCTGCAGCCTTGATCGGAACACCGTATGCATCGGGCGTGAAACTGGAACGCGATACGATCCACGTCGAGGCGGCCGATCCGGCCGGGCTCGCCAGAGCGATCGCTCGCCTCGCCAAGCAACACGACGTGATCGTTACCCGGATTCAGCCCGAAGATGAGTCACTCGAAAGTGTCTTCAGTTACCTGGTTCATCGACGATGAGAACCGCGGTCAAGCCGGGCGCGGCCATCTTCGCGAACATCTTCCGTCGTCTGATGCAGAGGCGGGTGGCACTATTCCTGGTCTTTGCGACCGCCGCCCATGCCCTGCTCATGCTCACGTTCGATCTCACCGAACGCAATTTTGGCGAAGTTACCGTCGGCCTATTTTTGGCGGTGGCACTGCCGGTCACCACGCTGATCACGGCCGGAGCAGCTCTCGGCGACGAACGGGCCGAGAACACCATGCCGTTCCTGCTGGTCAAACCCCTACCTCGCTGGGTCGTAGCCGTTTCGTCATTACTCGCATCAATTGCGACCGTCTTCACGGTCTCCATGATCGGAATCCTGCTCGCCTGGCTGCTCGGGGCCAGGGCGACCGGAGACAACATGATCGGTTGGCCGGCCTTTGTTGCCATGGTCATCGTGGCAATCGCCTACTCGGCGGTGTTCGTGCCGATCGGATTACTCGCCACGACGCTCGACGCTGATCGGGCTTGCCTACATCCTTATTTGGGAAGGGATCATCACCAGTGTGGTTGACGGCGCCGCTGCATCGTCGATCTGGCGAATCGGCTTGACCGCTTACGCCGATCTCAACGATGGGCTCCCCCGGGGCGTGGACGATCTCTTGGCCAATCTTGCGCCAGGGGTCGGCGGAGCACTAGCCAAGGCGCTCGTTCTGGCGGCCGTCTCGATCGGAGTCACGACCTGGCTGCTCCGCAAACGGGACATGGCCTAGCGAAGGCTAGAACCCAGGGTTGTTCTCAGGGCGACAGTACGCGGAAACCGTGCGCTGGAACCCTGGGTTAACCCAGGGTTCCAGCTAGGTCGGTTAGGCGGGTGGGTAGACGCCCATCCCTTTGGCCTTGTCCGTCTGCCAGAAGATCTCGGAAATTTCGTCGATGAGCGCCACGAGCTTTTCGCCGTCAGCAGGATCCACTGATTTCTTGGCCGCACCTGCCGCCCGAATCGCGCGCCAGAACAAGTCATGGAGCTGGGGGAAGGCCTCGACATGCTCGGGACCGAAGAAGTCAGCCCACAGGACCATCAGATCGTGTTTGCAGACCTCGGCCCGCTCTTCCTTGATGGCCAGCGCTCGGGCGCGAAACACCTCGTCGTCGCTGTCCTGGTACTTCTGAGCCGACTTGAGAACCGAAAGCGCCTCGATCTTTGCCTGAGCCGGGTCATAGACGCCGCAGAACAGATCACAGTGCGCGTGAGCCGTCGTGGCCGGTTTGAAGATTGTCATATGAACTCCTCCGTTTTGGCAGTGTCCGACCGAGACTACACGCCTGACGAACTACCGTTAGCGGCGTGTTCAAACGGTTCGAAGTCGCCCACCAATCAATGACGCCCACCCTGCTACCCGGTGACTTTCTGCTGGCCAGCAGGAGCAGTCGGCCGCCGAAACGGGGGGAAATCATCGTGTTCGAGGAGCCGGACGGCCGTTTCATGATCAAGCGGATCGTGGCCCTCGATGGCGAGACCGTCCTCGCTCAGGGAGGCCGGGTCTCAATCGACGGGAATCAGGAACTCGACCGATGGGCGATCGGGCTCACCTCACCGTTCGATCCAATCACGATCCCGTCCGGTCATGTCTGGGCATTGGGCGACCGGCGAGAACTCTCAACAATGGACAGTCGATCCCTCGGGCCAATCGCCATCGATACGTGTTGGCGGGCACGCCTCCGGTATTTTCCGCTCGGAAAGATCGGGTTTGTTCGCTAGGGCTCGACGTCGAACTGGCCTTCGGCACGAGCCTCATGCCAGCTACGCCACCGCTCCTCCAGTCCTGGCTTGATGGATGCCAGGTTGATCCGTGCGGAGGCCAGAGAGTCCATCGGTTCGGTGAAGCCGGCCATCCAGACACCCCACCGCTCGTCCGTCGGCGGGGCCATCATGAGTAGATAGGATTCATTACTGATTCGCCATTCGAGTCCGGCCCGGCTTCCGTCAGGTGCCTGAACGAAGCCGTCTCCCGACTCGAGGCCAGGAAACTGTTGGAAGTCGGTGATCGCCCCGAGCACAAAGCCATCGACCGCTACCTCCGGCAGCAGTCGAAACCCGTAGTACGGTCCCGAACCATCGGGCGGCGCCATAAAGGCCGGCTCACCTGCACGACTTGATATAGCGTCGAGGTCGATAGCAAGATGAGCCGTAAGATCGTTGAGGTCGGGAACGTTGAGTTCGGCCTTTGATCGACGACCGAAGAGCCTCGAAAGCACCCTTTTTTCATTTCTCATGTGGGATGGTGTGTGTCCGATGGCGGGCACGATGAGTGTATAGAGGCCCCAATCGCTAACCAAGTATCGAAAAGGACAGCAAGAAATGACCGAGAACTCATGAACTGCGCATGGTGCCACGGCCAGATGGGTTACCTACACGGCCATGCGGCCTGCCTGGATGGCTCCTGTGCGATGTTCGGATTGAATCAAGCCGAGTGCTGTGACGGCGAAAACGTATCCGTATGCTCCACCCCAACCTCCCAGGCAGCCGCCCGACCGAAAGCCCTCAGCAGATGAAACGAACCATCCCATTCCTAATCGTGCTCTCCCTGATATTCGCAGCCTGCGGGTCCGAGGCGGAGGAAACCACCACCACCACGAGCAGTTCAACCACCATGGCCGTGGCGGCGGAGACCACCACGACTTCGACGTCGACCACGACGACCACCCTTCCACCCGGTCCGAGTTCGCCGCTCACCGGCCTGGAAAGCGAATACCCGGATCAACTCGATCGACGGGTCGTCGCCATCAAGATCGACAACCATGCCAACGCTCGACCGCAATCGGGCCTCGAGACCGCTGCGGCGGTCTATGAGCTTCCGGTGGAAGCAAGCCTGACCCGCTTCATCGCCATGTTCCATGATCAGGACAGCACCTACGTCGGGCCCAACCGGTCAGGGCGACCGACCGATCCCACCCTGGTGAAGCCCCTCGGCGCTACCTTCGTAATCTCAGGAGCGCAACCGTGGGTGCAGTCGGTCATCAACAACTACGACGTCGACTGGTTTGGCGAAGTGCGCGGCCCATCCTTCCGCATATCCTCCCGGAGAGCGCCACATAACCTGTACTTGAACACCCTCCTGGTGCGGGCCGAAGCCGATCGGCGGGGGTTCCCGGATGATCCGCCACCTGACATGTTTACCTGGGGCGAGTTCCCTGCCGACGCCGAACCGGCTACCGAGATCTTCTTCGACTGGACATCCGTGACGAAGATCACCTGGAAATGGAACGGTTCCGGGTACGAGCGATACATTGGCGAAACCACCCACGACTGGATCTCCGAGGACGGCGAAACCACCGAGCCGATCGAGATGGACACGTTGATCGTGATCTACGCCGGTCGCTATACCGCGTCGGGCTCGAGCGGGTCGGCAGTTCCGGCCATGGACGCCGTCGGGACCGGTCTCGTGCAGGTCTTCTCCGGAGGCAAGGTCGTCGAGGGCACGTGGTCGCGGGATTCGGCAGACGAACTTTTCGTGCTGACGAACGCCGACGGATCGACCCTGGAGGTTCCGCCGGGCCGCCCGTGGATCAACATCTTCCCGGACAACCGGACGGTGACCTGGTGACCGCCCGCTCGATCGCCGCCGATGTGCTCGCCGGGGCTCCGGCCCGGGCGGGAGTTACTGCAGCGATCGAGATGGCCCACGCCAACCAACTAAACGCTTTCATGGAGGTCGATGACTCGGCCGCCGAGATCAAACCTGCCATGGGCCAGATGGCTGGCGTTCCGATCGCCATCAAAGACATCATCCACCACGCCGGCCACACCACGACGTGCGGTTCAAAGTTCTACCGGCATGAAGCCACTGATTCCGCCACGGTAATCAAACGCCTCGAGGCAGCCGGGGCGGTGATCATCGGACGAACCGGGCTTCATGAATTCGCGTTCGGGTTCTCCTCGGAGAACCCCTGGTACGGGGCGGTTCTGAACCCATGGAACCAGGCGACGTCGCCGGGCGGCTCATCGGGGGGAAGTGCCGCGGCGGTTGCCGCTGGAATCGTCCCGGTCGCACTCGGCACTGATACGGGTGGATCGATCCGGGTACCGGCTGGCCTATGCGGGATTTACGGTCTCAAGTCAACGCATGGTCGGGTGCCGATCACCGGGGTATTCCCGCTCATTGAATCACTCGACACCGTAGGAGCGTTCGCAAGAAACATCGGCGACCTGGCGACGACCTACCGGGTGCTGGCCGGCTACGACGATGCGGATCCCTGGTCGGTGCCCGACTCCGTGGCGGTTCCACGGCCGATTTCGCGACTGGGCGGCTTACGGGTAGGCGTTCCCCAACCCTGGGTTGAGAGTGCGCCGATGGAATCGGACGTCCGGCGCGCTTTTGAGCACGCCATCGCATCACTCGAAGGGATCGGCGCATCCGTAACCGAAATCCGCAACCCGTTCTTCTCGATGCCAGGCATGATCGGCCCGACCCTGGCCGCCGAAGTGGCCGCCTTGCACGGTGACTGGTACAACGACCCTGCCAAGGAGTACGGCCCTGACGTCGCCGAGCGTATTGGGGCGGCCCTTGAGACCCCCTTGAACGATATCGTGGACGCCAACCGCTGGAGATCGGCCCTTACCAACACCTTCTTGGAGACGTTCGACCATGTCGATGTCCTCATCACTCCAACCGTCCCGGCGCGAGTGAAACGCATTGGCGAGGACACGATGACCTTCGACGGCCAAGACCACTTCTACCGCAAGGTGTTCTCGTGGTTCTCTGCGCTCGTCAACCATGCTGGACTTCCCGCACTGGCGGCACCGCTGGTCGGACCCGGTGATCCCCCGCCATCACTGCAGATCATCGGCCCACCGTGGTCAGAAGACCGACTCCTCGAGATCGGTCAACGACTCGAAGACCACAACATCATCGGCTTCCGAGCACCGAGCTAGCCGCACTCCAGCAAGTCCACGTCAACCGGCCCAAATCCCTCGCCCTCGAACGACGCGAGCGAAACCTGCCCATTCACTTTGCCGGGCCAGAACAACGCTTCTTCCCAGAAACCATCCGGCCCGATGAGGAACTCGCCGACTTCACCGTCAAGTGAGCCATCCCATGAGTAGAAGTAGTTACCCGCCATCCCGGGTTCGCCCTCGGCCTCCAGCGTCAACTCCCAGGCGTCCGCGCTAATACAGGTTGCTTCTGCAGTGACAATGCGCAGTGCCTCGGCGCAGTCGGGGATGGGTTGAACGCTGATCGGCGACGACTCACCGCCCGAAGTCACTGCGTTCACCGTGATCTGCCCGGTACGGCTCCCTAGCCCGATCCCACCCGATCCCTCGGCCATGGGGCCATCGAACGTTTCGGCGTAGATCAGGGTACCGTTCATCGCGGTCACGAATACAGTGACGTCACCGCCTGCGCCAATCCCCGGAGAAGCCGAAACGGTGTACTCGACGACCGGCTCGGCGCCTTCAAAGCAGAACGTGAATGCCTCAATCTCGAGAATCGTGTCGGGCACAACTGTCTCACAAACCCCCGCCCGGACCGGGACCTCGACCCGACCGCCAACATTGTCCGAAACCACCACCCGACCAGGACCTGCAATGGTCTTCGAGAATGAGAATTGCGATGGCAACGAGTCAAAGACTCCGTCAAACAGCTCGGCTCCACCTCCGCCCCAGGCGAACACACCGTTATAGGTGTTGCCGGGATCGCCGGTAACCGTAATCGTTATGTCGTGCTGATCGGGACCCGATCCCGACGAGTAGCAGACCACCTCGGCGGTCACTTCGAGAGAGCTTGCCGCCGCGGTGGTCGACGTGACGACCGTTGAGTCCGACGGCGTCGTGGTGCTGGCTGAACCCGCCACCACCGAGGTTGTTGTCGAGTCGCCCGCCCCACCGGAACAGGCGACCACGAGGACCAGGAGCAGCGAACCGGCAAGCCTGGTGATAGCGGGCACTGGTCTCCTGAACGGTGATTTGGGCACCCGGAAGGATACCGTAGGACAGATGACAAAGAAGGATCCTACTGGCGGGTCGGATCCTTCTTCGTCGTGCCGGGCAGGGCGAGAGCCGGCATCGGTGATCTACGGCTCGTACACGTCCAGGGTGACCGCCGCGATCTCCCCGACTTCATCGAGGAAGAAGTCCACCGTCCACCACATCAGGCAGCTCTCGGGAGACTCGGGCTGAATGCTCACTCGACGGTTCGTTTCAAAGCCGGACGGGGGCGACACCGGAGCCGAAGCACAGTGGGGATGGGCACCCACCGTGATCACATAGGGCTCTTCGACCAGGTCCAATGCTGAGAACGGTCCGACGTAGGCTCGGAAGAACTCGGCCTGGAGAATCCACGTGGCGGTATCCCCGAGGGTATCCCTCGACACTGTCTTGACGATGTCTGGACCAAGGCCCAGTGCCACGTCCGGCGCAAAGGCCACTGCCCCAGCCGTATCGGCACTCGGAGAGCCTGCCAACGCCACAAACGCGTCGACTATCGCTAGCTCTCCTTCTGTCGGCGCCACGGATTGCGGCCCGCCGACGACAAAACGATTGCCGTCGAATCGGCCCTCAACCTCAACGGGGCTAGGAGTCCAGCTCACACCTTGAGCTGCTTGGAGTTGGGTCTCGCCGAGCAAATCCGAGTCGATGTTCTCTGGATCGGCGATTACTACCGCCAGACCGCCACACTGTGGCGGAAACGACTCCAACAGTAAATCGCACAATTGGGCCGAGGCAGAATCCCACACCACAAACGCGGACACCAGAGCATCACGGGCGCCCTCGCCGTCAAATAGGTCGGAGACCGGGATCGCCACCGACGATGGGGTCGTACTCGAAGGCGATTCCGATTCCGTAGTCGATGGAATGCTTGAACTTGATGTCGGGTCAGGTTCAGCGGTGGTGGCGGTCGTCCCGATCGGCACCACCTGGTCGGGAGCCTGATTGATGAAGTACGAAGCACCGACCACGGCGGCGAGCACTGCAGCCGCGGCCGCCAGCGCAACAACCAACCCACGACGCGTCGAAGGATCCACTCGACGGGCCGCTTGATCCGATCCCATAACCTCATCGGCAGAGACTGGACTGGCCGAACTCTCAATGTAGTTGCGAATGTCGTTTTCGAAATCAGACATAGTCAACGCTCCCTAGCGAAGCTTTCAGCGAGGCTCGCAGCTTGGTGAGGCCTCGTTCAACGTGGTTTTGGACTGCCGAACTCGACAGCCCGAGGAGATCGGCCGCCTCCTTATGAGTCCAGCCGTAGCCATGTACAAGCGTCACGGCCTGGCGCTGGCGAGGGCTCAGCTTTTCGAGTGCTTTGGGAAGACCGGGCTCCACCAGCGGGAGGCGGTCACCTGGGGGTTCAGGGAACACCGGTCGGGGCCGGCGAAGTGACCGGCGGGCGGAGGTCTGGCCAACCCGGTATAGGTACCCGTTCGGGTTCTGCATGACGCGGACTTTGTCCCAATGCTCCCAGGCATAAGCCAGCGCGTCGGCGGTCGCGTCCCGGCCTCGTTGGGGTCCGAACCCGGCAATCAGGGCCCGTCGAAGGACCGGTTCGGCTTCGAGGACATACGTGCGGAACTCTTGATCTGTGGTTGCTGCTCTCACGGTGCTCCTCATCATGTCACTAACAAGAGCCACCAGACTCGTTTTCACACCACACGGAATCCCAAAAGGTTTGGCCGTTGGACCCCGATGTAATGAACAGACATATCGTGAGAGTGGGTACTCTATTGGGGCACATTCTGGGAGAAGCAGGGTTCCCTGCTCCATCCTGTGCCAAAAGTAGCCAGACCAAAGGACGGAATCGTGTCGACCACGATTGAAGATACAGACCCAGAAGTACTCGACAAGGTGATCATCCGGTTCGCGGGCGACTCTGGAGACGGTATGCAACTGGCAGGCAACCGGTTCACCGATGCTTCTGCCGCCTTTGGCAACGACCTCGCCACCTTCCCGAGCTTCCCCGCCGAAATCCGCGCCCCGGCCGGCACACTGCCAGGCGTGTCCTCGTTCCAGGTCCAGATCGCCGACTTCGACATCCTGACCGCCGGCGACGAGCCAGACGTGCTGGTGGCGATGAATCCGGCCGCTTTGAAGTCGAACCTGGCTGACCTCCGCCCCATGGGCACCATTGTGATCAACACCGAAGCTTTTGAAGAGCGCAACCTCGCCAAGGCCGGTTACAAGGAAAACCCGCTAACCGATGGGTCGCTCAACGCGTACAAGGTCATCGAAGTCCCGATGGAATCGCTCACGAAGGAGGCGGTCAAGGACACCGGAGTCTCCGGCCGTGACGTCCTTCGGTCCAAGAATATGTTTGCGCTCGGACTCATGGCCTGGCTGTACAGTCGTCCGCTCGAGCCAACCGTCGACTGGATCAACGCCAAGTTCGGCAAGAAGCCCGAAGTCGCCGAGGCCAACATCGCCACCCTCAAGGCCGGATACAACTTTGGCTTCACGACCGAAGCCACCAAGAACTCGGCCGTCACGGTAAAACCAGCCAACCTTCCGGCTGGCGAATATACGACCATCTCGGGCAACCTGTCACTGGCGTGGGGTCTCATCGCCGGAGCCAAGGCCGCCAATCTCCCCCTGTTCTATGGGTCCTATCCGATCACACCGGCGTCGGATATCCTCCACGAACTGTCCCGTCACAAGAACTTCGGTGTACGGACCTTTCAGGCCGAAGACGAAATCGCGGCAATTTCCGCCAGCGTCGGAGCAGCGTTTGGCGGACATCTAGCCGTTACTGGAACGAGTGGCCCTGGCCTCGCCTTGAAGTCTGAAGCGTTGTCGCTGGCGATGATGATCGAGCTTCCGCTGATTGTCATAAACGTTCAACGAGGGGGACCGTCGACCGGTCTGCCGACCAAGCCCGAACAGTCAGATCTGCTCTTTGCGATGTACGGACGTCACGGCGAGTCTCCTCTGCCGATCGTCGCAGCGAGCTCGCCCTCTGACGCCTATGAGTCAGCCATTGAGGCAGTTCGCATTGCCCTCAAATACATGACCCCCGTCATCCTCCTTTCCGACAACAGCGTCGCAACCGGATCAGAACCTTGGCGCCTGCCCGAGCGCGATTCGCTTCCCGACTTCAAGGTCACGTTTGCCACCAAGCCCAATTCTCCCGACGGCGACTTCATGCCGTATGTCCGCGACCCTCGGACCTTCGCCCGCCAGTGGGCGGTACCGGGAACGCCGGGACTCGAGCACCGCATCGGTGGGCTTGAAAAGGAAGAAGTGTCCGGCAATGTTTCCTACAACCCGGCCAACCATCAGCTTATGACCGACACCCGGGCTTGGAAGGTGGCGAACATTGCCAACGACATTCCGCCGGTGGCCGTCGATGATCCGGACGGGGCGTCGACGCTGGTCCTCGGATGGGGGTCGACACTGCCGGTCATCAAGGCAGCGGTGCGTCGGGTACGGAACAGTGGCAAACCGATTGCGCACGCCCATCTTCGCCATCTCAACCCATTCCCCGCCAACCTGGGGGAGGTCGTGAGATCCTACGAGAAGATCCTGATTCCCGAGTTGAACAGCGGCCAATTGATCCGGTTGATACGGGCCGAGTACCTCGTCGATGCCGTGGGGCTCAATAAGGTTTCGGCGCTGCCGTTCAAAGTGACCGAGATCGAAGCCAAGCTCTTGGAGATGATCTAAATGACGACCATTGAATACACCCGCGGTGACTTCCAGTCGGACCAGGAGGTGCGCTGGTGCCCGGGCTGCGGCGATTACACCATTCTGGCGTCCGTTCAGAAGTTCATGGCTGCCTCAGGAATCCGCAGAGAGAACGCGGTGTTCGTCTCTGGAATCGGATGTGCCGCTCGTTTTCCGTATTACATGTCCACGTACGGCATGCATTCGATTCACGGGCGCGCACCGGCCGTAGCGACCGGGCTTGCCATTGCTCGCCCCGACCTATCGGTGTGGGTTGTCGGCGGGGACGGCGACATGATGTCGATCGGTGGGAACCATTTCATTCACGCCCTTCGACGCAACGTGAATCTGAAGATCCTCATGTTCAACAACCAGATCTACGGGCTCACCAAGGGTCAGTACTCACCTACGTCCGAGGTCGGCAAGATGACAAAGTCGTCTCCGATGGGTTCCGTCGACTATCCGTTCAATCCCATGTCTTTGGCCCTTGGTGCCGAAGCGACCTTCGTGGCGCGCACGCTCGATATGGATCCGAAGCACACCGGCGAGATGCTCGAAGCCGCCTATGCCCACAAAGGATCAGCGTTCATCGAGATTTACCAGAACTGCAACGTGTTCAACGACAAGGCCTTCATAGCTCTCACGGGTAAGGAAGACCGCGACAGCAACCGAATCTATCTCGAACATGGCAAGCCCATCCGCTTCGGCCAGGACATGGAGAAAGCCGTCGTCATGCACAACGGAGAAGCAACCATCGTCGATGCAGCTGCTGTGGACGAGACCGCCATTCTGATCCACGACCAAACCAACATGACAATGGCGTTCGCTCTGAGCCGCTTAAGTCACTCGCCGACCGGTCCGACCCCTTTGGGTATTCTGCGCAACGTCGAAGAGCGCGGCACCTATGACGACGGCGTGAACGCACAGTTGGCCGAAGCCAAGAGCAAAAAGGGCGACGGCAATATCGACGATCTCATCCGGTCGCTTGGCACCTGGACCGTCGGCTAAACCCGACCTCTAGACGGGAACGGCCGTTAGCCCCGGTCTCGAGCCAGAGCATCCAGAGCGATGGTGACCATGTCACCGAACGTCGTCTGGCGCTCTTCGCTGGTAGTCGCTTCGCCGCTCCGAATATGATCAGAAACCGTGGCGATCGTCAACGCGCGTGCGCCGTGCTCGGCTGCGACGCCGTATAAGCCGGCTGCCTCCATTTCAACAGCCAACACGTTCATCTTCTCCAGGGTGTCCCAGACGTGGGCCACGGGATTGTAGAAGAGGTCCGCCGAGTGCAGGTTGCCAACCCGTACGTTCTTCCCGGCCGCTTCTGCCGCATCGACCGCCGCCCGGGCCAGCTCAAAGTCGGCTGTCGCAGCAAAATCCCAGCCGCCATACCGAGCCCGGTTGACAACCGAATCGGTGCAGGCACCAATCCCGATCACAATGTCACGAATCTTCACGTCGGTCGAGATCGCTCCGCAGCTTCCAACTCGAATCAACCGCTTCACGTCGTACTCATTCACGAGTTCGGTGGCATAGATGGACGCAGAAGGTATACCCATTCCCGTGCCCATGACCGAAACACGAGCTCCGTTGTAAGTGCCCGTGTACCCGAGCATGTTGCGAACCTCGTTGACGAGGACCGCGTCTTCGAAAAAAGTCTCGGCGATGTACTTGGCCCGGAGGGGGTCGCCGGGAAGAAGGACCGCCTCGGCGAAGGCACCCTTCTCGGCCGATATATGGGGGGTTGGCATTTTCTTCAAGCTCCCTGCTCATGAACAGACCGGAAACCTAGTCGTTTTGACGGCGGACGTTGTCGCGTGCCCTCGTGCCTGTGCCGGTAGGAAATCAAAACTAAACCGAACCACTGTGAACTCGGCGTCGAATCTGGCACATAACCGAAGCCCCTGAAAGAGGAACACCCAACATGAAAAGAACGCCCAAACTCGTCGCTTTTGCACTTACAGCAGCTCTGTTGCTCGGTGCATGCTCATCCGGTGAATCAGCTGATCCAGCTGCCCAACCGGCCACTACTACAACGGTCGCCCAGGCCACGACGCCTGACACGACGATGGCCGACATGACCGACACCACGATGGATATGACCGACATGGAGATGGACGTCAACGCTTTCGCCGATCTCCAGGTCGCCGCCGAGACCGTCGGCAACAACGGCAACGCCAAAGCCCTTTCGGCCGGAATCGTTGAAGCCATCGGCTTCGAGGGGTCTATCGAAGATGCGGCAGTTCAGACCTACGTCGAACTGTCCACCCTGCTCCAGGAGCATGTCTATCTGGCTGGTATCGCCATCAACACCGGTTTGACCACCGGACTCGATTCCGACGGATTTGTTCAAGCCGCCGGAGTTCTCGACGGTAACTCGGTGGAGATCGCCGATCTGATCGGTTCGGTTAGCCCTGACCAGCGCGACGCCTTCTTGGAACTATGGAGAGCTCACATTGGATTCTTCGTTGATTATGCAGCTGCCAGCGCCACCGGCGACACCGCCGGGCAGGAAGCTGCCGAGCTAGCGCTTGGATCGTACGCGTTCACGGCCGGCGCATTCTTCGAGACCCTCACGGGTGGCGAGTTGCCAGCGGCCGACCTTGAGAATGCTCTGAACGGACACATTGATTCGGTCATCGCCGTCATCGACGCTGCGGTTGCCGGGAGCACCGACATCTTCGACAGGTTGACCATGGCTGCCGACCACGTTGGCGCCCAAGGTGGAGCCAAAGCTATCGCCGCTGCGGTAGTCGCCGCCACCGGCATGGAAGGTTCTGTCGACTCGGAAGCCGCCCAGGTGTACGCCACCCTCTCGACGCTCCTTGAAGAGCATGTCTACCTGGCCGGTATAGCAGTCGACACGGCCTACGCCGCAGGACTCGACTCGGATGCCTTCGCGGCAGCCGCCGGTGCGTTGGACGGAAACAGCGTCGAACTGTCCGAATTGATCGGGAGCATTGCCCCTGACGATGAGGCTGCCTTCCTCGATCTGTGGCGCCAGCACATCGGCTTCTTCGTCAACTACGCGGTTGGAGCCATCTCTGGCGACCAGGCGATGATTGACCAAGCTCTGCTCGATCTCGGTGCCTACGGTGGTGCGGCCGGAGCGTTCTTCGAAGCCATCAGCGGCGGGGTTATCCCAGCCTCTGCGGTCGAGACCGGTCTGAACATGCACATTGATACTCTCGGCAAGGCGATCGAATCGCTCGCCAAGGTATACAGCAGCTAGGACAACGCAACTATCGAGAACCGGGGAGAGGCCACACGGCCTCTCCCCTTCTCATTTTTGCCGGGTCGCCGACGTTCAGGTTGAGCTCATTTTGTGACTTGATCCAGCAGACGCTCGACCAGTTCTACCTGGGCAGGGTTGAGCCTCACCCTGGCCTCGTCGGGACTCACCCAGGCCACTCGATCGATTTCGGGGAACTCTGCCTGTCGGCCCGACCGGGGAGGCCACTCCATGGTGAAAGTATTCGATAACACCGCATCCGGGTCCACGTCGGCCTCGACCGCCCAGGCCAAGACCTCTTTGCCGGCCTTTTGGGTAATGGCACCAAGCTCCAGGTACGGACCCTCAGGGGACGCGACGCCTAGCTCCTCGGAAAACTCTCGTCGGGCCGCCAGCAGAAAGTCTTCACCGACTTCGACTTCGCCTTTGGGAATGCTCCATACCCCCTCATCACGCTTCGCCCAGAACGGGCCACCCGGGTGCGCGATCAGCACTTCGATGGCACCGGCGGAATGCCGGTAGGCGAGAATCCCGGCACTCTGCTTCATTTGTATGGCGGCATGTCGGGAATGCGCTTGGCGCCTTCGCGGAAGGTCAGCCCGGACATCTCATGTTTGTGTTCCAGGAGAAAACTCCGGACCACCTCGGGTTCAAACCATGAATAGTCCCGCAGCGCCCATCCGATGGCCTTGCGAATAAAAAACTCTTTCTCGTGGAGGCAGGCGAGCGCATGGTCGAAGAGGAGCGCTTCATCGGTTTCGGATTTGTGACGAACCTGACAGATGATGGCGGTTCGCCGCAGCCACATGTCTTCGCTATCGATCCACGAGCGAACGATCGGCGTGACTTCGGATCGCTGACCAAGCAGGGCCCGGCCGACTGCGTGTACCGCCACGTCGTCTACGAAGTCCCACCACGCCCCCTCCACTATGAGCTTCTCGTAGAGGCCTATCCATTCAACGCCGATTTGTTTGCGATGCTCCGTTGCGTACCCGAGGCCCACGTACTTGGCCTCGCGCTGCGGTTGACTCCAGAGAGCCAGGATGGCGGCCTCGTAGTCATCGGGAGTTTCAACGGGAAACAGATTACGCGCTTCTCGAAAAACCAGCTTTCGTTCGGGTGACGTAACCCCGTAAAAGGGCATGTCAGTCTTCATATACGCGGCCATTTGAGCGGCGCGTTCTGAGTCAGCCAGGCCTTCCAATTCGGATGCCACAAACGCAACGAGCCCCTCAGTATCCACGCCCGCTAAGTTACCGGAATGGCCGACCGGATGAGCTTGCAGTTCTTTAAGTACCCCAACATCGCCCATTGGCGCCACGAAAACCTCGTCGTGTTGGGCGAGGACAAACACGGCCTATGGCTCGGGTGCGAGCCAGGATCTGAGCAGCAGAAGGGATCGGGACCGATAACTACGACGCAGCAGCCCTGGGTGTTCTGCTCGGTATCTGACGCCTGGTGGTCCCTGGTCTTCAACGGCGAGCACCGTCTCACGCACTTCCTCGACATCATCACTCCCCCAACGATCAATGGCGATCGGATCGAAATGGTCGATCTGGATCTCGACGTAGTTCGCAAGGCCACGGGCGAGGTCTACGTCGACGATGAGGACGAATTCCTAGAACATCAGAAGCTCTATAACTATCCGCCGTGGATGATCGATAAAGCTCGCACTACCACGGCCGAGCTGGCCATTGCCCTCGAGGCTCATCGTGAGCCATTCAATGAGGTGTGTCAGACCTGGTTCGATTCGTTCACAAACGCCCTCTAGGCCAGAGCTACGAGCTCCAACATCGACTCGTCGAAATACGCCATCGTCCCTTCAGGCATCAGGATCGCCTTGTCCGGGTCGAGATCTGCCACAAAGTCTGAATCATGCGACACCAGAATGATGGTGCCCGTATAGGCGTTCAGCGCACTGAGGAGGGCATCCTTGGCCTGAGGATCAAGGTTGTTGGTTGGCTCGTCCAGCAGCAGCACATTGGGCCGAGATACGACGAGCTGCGCCAGTGCCAGCTTGGTCTTCTCCCCACCTGACAAGGTCGCTGCGTCCTGGTCGACTTTGTCGGCCAGCAGGAAGTGACCCAACAATGAACGGAGGGTCTGATCTGGCTGGTCGGAGACCTCCCGCATATGGTCGATCACTTCCACGCCCGCTTTGATCTGTTCATGCTCCTGGGCGTAATACCCAAGCGTCGTCTTCAACCCGAGTTCCACTTCGCCAAGATCGGCTGATTCCACCCCGGCCAAGATCCGCAGCAATGTGGTCTTACCGGCCCCATTGAGCCCCATGATGATGATGCGTTCGCCCCGATTGGTGTCGACTTCGACGTCGAGAAATACGAGGTTGTCGCCGTAAGACTTGGCCAGGCCCGTGGCCTTGATGGGCGTGCGGCCCGACGGGTCCGGCTGCGGGAACGAGACGTTCACGGACTTTCCTCGAGATGAGACTTCGACCAGATCGTGGCGGAGCCGACCCGCCCGCGTTTCCATCGTCTTCGCCTTGCGGGCCATCTTTTCCGTTGATCCCTTGAATCGACGAATGGTGGTCTCAAGCTGATCGATCTTGGCTTGCTGTGTCTTTCGTTCCCGCTCACGCTGGACGCGGCGTTTTTCGCTTTCATCAAGAAAGTGCGAGTAGTTGCCGCGGTACGCCTCGATGCGACCGTTCTCCAGTGCCAGGACCGACGTGATGGACTGGTCAAGGAGCGGCAAGTCATGACTCACTACGAAGAGCCCACCCTTGTAGCCTCGAGATAGTCCATGAGCCAGGATTTGGCGTCGAGGTCGAGGTGGTTGGTCGGTTCATCGAGGAGCAGCACATCGGTTTCCGAATAAAGGATCCTGGCCAGCTCGACCCGGCGCCGCTGGCCACCCGACATCGAAGCGACCGGCTGAGGGAGATCATCGTTCTCGATGCCGATTGCCGAGGCGATCGCCTTGGCACCCGCTTCAAGCTTGAAGCCACCTCTTGGCTTCGAACTCGTCGTTGAGCCGCCCAAAATGAGCTATGGCTCGATGTTGAGCGTCGCCGCTCGAATGCTCGATCTTCTGCCTGGCCCGCTCGATATTGCGCTGCATGCCGCCGACATCACGGGCAGTCAGGATCCGCTCCAATGCGGTCATTTCAGGATATTCGAGTTCGTCGAGCGCCACTTCCTGGGAGAAATAGCCGACCCGGCCGGTCTTGGTGATCGTCCCGTCGGCCGGCTGCGTTTTGCCGATGAGCGTCTTCATGAGCGTCGTCTTGCCCGCGCCATTACGCCCGACCAAACCGACCTTGTCGCCAGCCTGAACAGTGAATGAAACGTCTTCGAGAAGGACCCGAACACCCGCTTCTATACGAACGTCTCGTACGAGGAGCATAAGAACGAGGAGGCTAGTGGTGAGCCGACCTCGACCACCAATCCCCTTCCCTACACCCGCCACCAAATTGTGGCCAGGGCTTTCTCACGATCCTCAAGCTGAACCTGGCCATCTCCGAGGTCGACGATAAAGGGCCCGAGAGCCGCCTCGAGATCGGCGCGGCGATCGCCGGGGACCAGCAGTCGGCGACCGTACGAAGGTGATGAGCTCGTCTCGATCTGCAAACCACATGGGTCGGCCGCCATTCCACCGCTCAACCGTGGGCGTGACCCCGACTGACTCCTCGATCACTGCGACGAGATCGTCGACGGTGGGGCCGACCGGGCGGTCAAGCCCGTGAAGCTCTCGATAAAACGGCCCGAGATGCGCCCAGGGGTGCACTTCGAATTCTTGAATCACCACCGCTTTGCCGGCGACCGACTGCATCGCCTTCACGGATGGTCCAGGCTCGAGAACGTTGTGAATCACATGCGAACAGGTCACCACGTCGGCGGGTTCCACCAATTGCACTGCGCCGGGCCAGGACGCCTCGACAACCTTGATGTTGACATCTCGATCGGCCACCAGGGATCGTAGCTTGGCTGCCATGGCAGCATCGGGTTCAACTGCGGTGACGGAAATACCTTCGGCAGCGAACTGCAGGCAGCTACCACCAGTCCCGGCTGCCAATATCGATCAGGGAACCTGGCTCGAAGCGCCGGATGACCACGTTGGTGTGGCGCTCGGCGCGTTGCTGGTCGGCAGCACTCGTATCGCGGCGGGAAAACAGTTCGGCCGGCCATTCATAAGGATTCCACGGCACCGCGTCCAACAGGTCTTGGGGAAGCGCCCACGCCTCCAACTGGCTCCGCCAGTTATCGACCGCGTTCATCGAACCCGGCCTCTACCGGAGGCCGTTGAAAAGGTCATCCTCGGGGCTTTGGACCTCCACGTCGGAAAAGACCCGCACAAATGACTCGAGCCCAAAGACGGTCGGTCGGATATCGGCAGGAACTTGAAAGAAGAACCAGTCCTCCGGGATCTGGGTCCGATGCGCCCGCCAGGCGTCCTCCTTGCGTCCAAATACGTCCTTGACGTCGATCCAGGCATCGATCATCTCATCGGGCGTTCCGCCATGGCGTTGCTGCTCGTACTCTTCTTCGTTGATGAGTCCGGCTTCGAGTCGGGCTTCTGCGAAGCCTTGCACCCGGGTGCGAGGCCAGGCCGACCAATACAACTTCGATGGTCGCCACAGCTCTTCGCCTTCACCGAGCGGGAATCGTCCCAGATCCGAAGCCCCCCAGTAGGCGGACAGACCAATCCGGTGAACCTGAATGTGATCAGGATGACCATATCCACCGAACGGATCGTAGATCACCATGACCTCGGGCTGATACTTGCGAATGAGTTTGATCAACCTGCCGGTGGCTTCCATGAAGTCCGCCTGCCAAAAGCACCGTTCATGGGCATTCGGCTCGGTTCCCATCATGCCGGAATCGCGATAGCCCAAAAACTCATGATTCTGCACGCCAAGCAGCTTGAGGGCGGCAGCCAGCTCCTCGGCGCGCATTTCGGTCAACCGCGGTTTGAGGTCGTCGGGATTCTCGTAGTTGTGGATCTCGCCCTCGGCACCATCGGTGGCGGTGACCACCACCAGCTCCTCGCCGCGGTCGGCATAGACACGCCCGGGTTCCGCCGGTTGAAGTGGTCTCATCGTCAGGGTGGGCGTGAAACGCCGTTAATCCAGCCATCAGACCAGGATAGCCTCCCCCTCAAGTTGACTTGGTGGCGCCCGGGTATCGGCCGCCGATTCGCCAATACACCCCATCGGCCGGGCCAACAGCTCGTCGTCAACCATGTGCCGACGCAACGCCGCGTAATCGGAGTGATAGAGCTGAAGCATGAAGGACACCTGGCGCTCGGGATACCGAACCCCGGGTTCAAACGTCTGAACGAGCCGCTCCAGGATGACTTGCCGCTTGGTGTAGTTGGTCGGGATTGCCATGAGGCGGGTGCCCTGAAAAAAGCTGTTGAGCACCTTTATCTCATCCTCGGACCAATCACCTTCGAGAATCTCGGGGGCGGCCCGCTCCTCATCGGGAAGCTGCGCACCCAGTGCATCGAAGATCTCAGCGTTGAGCGAGTGGTCGGGGTTGAGCAGCCCAACTTCTCGCAGTTTGGCAGCCGCCAGCAATAGCTTCTTTCGGTCACCGCCAATCGAGTCGGCGAACTCGCCCACCGAGAAAGGACCAAGCGCGGCCCTCCCGAGTAGCGCCAACCGATCGCGGTCAACGACGACTCTGAGGTACTCGGTGGGGGTCACGGCTGGACGGCCAGGTCCGGGGTGGCGGGTCTCGTTCCACACCGCGAGCTATCGGAGGTCGACAACAAACGATCGAGGTCACGTCCCAGTCGGTCGAGAACTCGGTAGTTCCTGTCCAGGTTCATGTGATAGAGGTCGCCGAACAGGGCTACATCATCGTCCATTTCCGGATAGACGATAACGGGCACCTCATAGTCCTCACCCAGCTTGTCCACTTGCTGCTCGAACTTGTCGAGGTCACTCTGCCCCATAGGAAGTAACGGAGCGATCTGCTGATTCATCGTGGGCATCCGAACGATCACAACCTGCTGACCGAGAGATTCAGCGTCTTCGATGATTGCTCGAACGGCCAGATCTTCGGCACCACCGACCGAGAAATTGACGAACACCTTCGTCGTGAGCTGCTCAATCGAGTCGGCTGCTGGATAGACAAATGCATTGTCGTCAGCCGGTCGTATCGGCCCTCGGGTGTGAGCACGGTCGCCGGCCACCCCGGTACCTTGCCGGTCACCAGGAAACGTGCGACTTTTTCTGGCTCACGGAGTCGTGATCGGATACGAACGAAGGCCGAATACCGACCAATCTGCTGTTCGAGCGATGCCGACGTGAATTGCCCGTAAAGCTCCAGGCGACCCGCCGACGGGAGATACGACTTGAGATCAAACGGGATCCCGACATTCCCGTCGTTGTAGTCCCGCACCGAGATCCCGATCACCGTCACCGACGGACACAGGTCGGGATACACGAGATCACGCATCCAGACCTTCCAGGTGCTCGGCGTCGTCGAAGGAATCGCCGAGTTGTAGCCCGAATCAAATCGGCTATTGGCAGCCACCAGACCCGGGTCAATCCCTGCATTGACCACCGAAGATCCGACATAAACGACGTCGACCTCGCCGGCTGCGGCGATCTGATCGGCCTTGTCCTGGGTGAACTGGGTATCCCAGACCAGCTGGCCAGGGATATGGGGCGCCAGCAGGCGGGCGGCGCCCTCCAGGAGTACCACGACAACGAGGAACCCGATGATCAGTGAGCGACGCATCAGAATTGGAAGTACAGGAAGGGGACAACTTCTTGGCCGGAAAACAGCACGATGGCCATGAAGAAAGCACCGTAGACCACTCCCCTGGCAAACGCCGGAATCGTCACGAACCCCTCGTGACGACCGGTTCGACGCTGAACGAGATCAATGAAGAGGACGGCTAGAGCTGCGGGAACGAGGAGCGCCAAGCCGGCAAACGGTACCCCATCCGCCGCCCGAAATCCGATAATACCAACCAGAACATCCCACGCCTGTGTGAAGGAATCTGCCCGGAAAAAGACCCACGACAGCGCAACCAGGTGAAAGGTCGCCACGATGGCCGGAACATCACGCCAGGTGGGAGGGTCCGCTTCAGACTTGGGAGACCGATGTCGGAATCGGCGATGAACCGCCAGATAGAGACCGTGTAGGCCGCCCCACACCACAAACGTCCACGCCGCTCCGTGCCAGAGACCTCCAAGGAGCATGGTGACCATCAGATTTCGCTGCGTGGCTACCGCTGTACCGCGACTCCCACCAAGCGGGATGTACAAGTAATCGCGCAGCCAGGTCGATAGAGAAATGTGCCACGTCCGCCAGAAGTGTGTGATGTTGCGTGACAAATACGGTTGGTTGAAATTGACCATGAGGTCGATGCCGAGCAGGCGCGCCGATCCTCGAGCAATCGACGAATACCCAGAGAAGTCGCCATAGATTTGGAGACTGAACGCGTAGACGGCCACCAGTAGCTGCATCCATCCCGCGGTCCCCGCGGCGTCGAACGTCTCTTGCACATACGGAGCAAGCGCGTCGGCGATCACCACCTTCTTGAAGAGGCCGATAAAGATCAACAGCAGGCCTGAGCCCAGTTCGCTCCCCGCCACCCTGGGCCGGTCGGCGAGGAACTGGGCAGCAGGTGCTTGGCCCGCTCAATCGGCCCAGCCACCAGTTGCGGAAAAAACGCCACAAAGACGGCAAAACCGAGCAGGTTGTTCGACGGCTCGATCTCTCGCCGATAGATATCGATCGTGTAGGACATGGTCTGGAAGGTGTAAAAACTGATTCCGACCGGCAACACGATACGCAGGGTCGCAAAGTCGGCTTCAAGGCCAAGCCCCGCCAGCAATTCGCCAGCCGATTCGGCGAAGAACCCGAAGTATTTGAAGAAGCCGAGGATGCCGAGGTTGACGCCCATGGAAGTCATCAACAGGCGTTTTCGCACGACCGGATCGTCTGAGGTCCCCATACGTTTGCCGACGACGAAGTCAACGATGGTTGAGATCCACAGCAACGACAAGAAGCGCCAGTCCCAGAAGCCATAGAAGAGGTAGGAGAAGCTGCCAGAAGCAGCAGGTTTTGCTCGCGCCGCTTCATGACCCGATACAGCGCGAAAACGACCGTCAAGAGGATCGCGTACTGAACACTGTTGAAGGCCATGAGGTGGGCACATTAGTGCCCAGCAGCCCAACATTGACCTCGGCTTGGGCACCGCTCCGATACACTCAATGGAATGGTCAAGCTCGCAACCGAATCCAAGTACCAGGGATTGCTCGACGAGCTAGTCCGGAGCGGCGCAGCTCCCGGTGCCGCGCTTGGCATCGTAACCCTCACCGGCGAGATGATCCTGGCTACCTCAGGGGTCCGGTCGCTCATTGACCCGACCCCGATCCGCAGCGGCGATCACTTCCACCTCGGATCCTGCGCCAAGGCCATAACCGCCACGGTTGCAGCGCAGCTGGTCGAAGAGGGACTCATCAACTGGTACGAGCCGCTCAGGAACGTCTGCGACCTCCCAACGACGGCGTCAATCGGACAGCTGCTCGACCACACGGCTGGTCTGCCCCCGTTCGAGGAAGAAGCGCGAGCTGGTCGGCATGCCAGACTTGCCAAAAGATCCCGTTGAGAACCGGCGGGCTTTCGCCGATTTCGTTCTTGCCCACGGGGATATCTCCGAACCAGGTAATCAGACCCGCTATTCGAACGCCGGATACGCTGTAGTCGGTACGGTGATAGACCTGCTGACCCAATCGAGCTGGGAGGAGGCCGTCCGGCGCCGGATCTTCGAACGGCTCGACCTGGCCGCCGGGTTCGGGTGGCCTGCGTCCTGGCGAGCAGCCAATCCGTGGGGCCACCAACTCATCGAAGGGCAACTCGTTCCTCATGAGCCCGACGGTCCGTACCAACTTGAACCCTGGATTGCCCCGGCCGGCGACATCCACATGTCGTTTATGAGCTTCCTGCGCTGGCAGCACGCCAACCTGGTAGGCCCTGTCATCGGGCTCAGGCACTTTGATGCCCCGGGTCATCCGCACTGTCCACGAAAATGGCTACGGCTGGGGACGCCAACAATTTGCCGGACACAACATCAGTGGCCATACCGGTTCGGCCGATACCTTTTTTGCAGCAGCCATCATCCTGCATGACATCGACATGGGCGTTGTGGTGACAACCAACGCCACGTGGGAGCATTGTGAACCTGCCACGCTTGAGCTCTTGAAGGAGATCGTCCGGGATCTTTGACATCCCGCTACGATTCCCAGCCATGGCCTCAGCCCAGTTCTCGCACACCGTTACGTCCGCCGCGTCGAATCTCGATGACGCATGGGCCGGCCTGCAGGATCCAGATACGTGGGCAACGATCGCCGGCATCACCGAGGTGACCAACCCGCAGTTCGACCAGGGTGGCAACCTCACGGGTTACTTGTTCACGGCGATCGTGGCCGGCAAAGAATATGCCGGCAAAGGTGAAGTCCGCTTATCGTCACGGCCAACCGATATGGTGGTCTACATCTCGACCTCGGAGATCGCTGGACACATCAAGGCCTCGTTGGCGCCAAGTGCCAGCGGCGTGCGAGTTACGGTGGGCCTCGACCTGCAGACGAGAGGGTTGCTGTCGGGAATGATGTTCCCGCTGATAACCGGCGCGATCCGCTCGGGCCT
>CAWIFX010000015.1:0-26449 GCA_963835515.1 uncultured Acidimicrobiia bacterium
CGATCCGTCTCTTGGTTCCAATGTGGACACTCCACCCGAGAGCTTTGAGCCCACCCCGGTGAGGTTCGTCGGCGACGGCGTACCCGAAGAAGGCGTACATGACCAGCACGATTAGCGCCGGTAGTCCGTAGAGGTAGCGAAAGCCGAGCAGGATGCCCGCCCAGAAGAAGGCCGATGCGACGGCCATGTCATAAAACCGGCTCGTTTGAAAGGGGGCAGCCTTCCCGTCGACCGCCGCCAGCGCTGCTCGGAACCACGGATAGGCAACGGTGGTGGTCGCCACCATGCCACCGATCAGAATCGCCACTTGCGTCCAGGCGCCCTGATCGTCGGACACCAGCTGGATCGAGGCGTAGTAGACGAGGATCGATACCAGCGAGTACAACGTCAGCTGATTGCGATTGGCCCAATACGCCGGCCACGCCTGCCCGATCATCTCTCCAGGTCGCACCCCAAACGGTGACGAACTCGCCTCAGCCTCAGATTCCATGACGGGACCATACACAACCAACCCCACCCATGACCAACAACGGTATCCCGTTTTCCGCAACCTTGACCGCCGCGATCCGCTGCCTTCGAATCGTGCCGTCTGTGATGCTTCACCAGCCCCCTTACCTCCGACCTCCGCTTCGCTTCAGTCGCAGGAACCTTTCCCCCGGACGGGCCTTCGGCCCTGGGGGAACCGACAACAACGCCAACCCCCACCAACGGACCAGCCCGAAACAGGATCCCTGTCGGTCCCCCAGAGAGCGAAGCGGAGCGGGGGGAAGGGGCGTGACCTCCGGTCACATTGCAGAACGGCTACGCCGTTCTACGCAGATCCGCCCAGAGCCACCATCCCTGTCGGTCCCCCCAGCGGAACGCAGTGGAGCGTCCGGGGGGAAGGGACCCATCGCCGAAAGGCGATGGGTAGGGGGGCTCGCTCCCCCCTCCAAGCACGTAACACGAACCCGGTTCCAACGACACACAAGGGATCCATCCCGCCGACCCGTGCCGTCTGTGACGCTCCACCAGCCCCCTTACCTCCGACCTCCGCTCCGCTCCGGCCGCAGGAACCTTTCCCCCGGACGGGCCTTCGGCCCTGGGGGAACCGACATAGCCCATCAGCCCATTGCGAACGGCGCGACCATCCCTGTCGGTCCCCCCAGCGGAACGCAGTGGAGCGTCCGGGGGGAAGGGACCCATCGCCGAAAGGCGATGGGTAGGGGGGCTCGCTCCCCCCTCCAAGCACGTAACACGAACCCGGTTCCAACGACACACAAGGGATCCATCCCGCCGACCCGTGCCGTCTGTGACGCTTCACCAGCCCCCTTACCTCCGACCTCCGCTCCGCTCCGGCCGCAGGAACCTTTCCCCGGACGGCCCTCACGGGCCTGGGGGAACCGACAATCGAGTTAGAGCTTCAGGCGGGCTTCGACTTCATCGTCGACGATGTTGCCGGTTGGTTCGAAGCCGTAGGCGAGGTAGAACTTCTCGGGGGTACCGGGATCGGGGTTCCAGCTAGTCAACAGAGTTGTGGCGCCCATCGAACGGCACTCTTCCACGATGAGGTCGAGGACTCGTTTGCCGATGCCTCGCCGTTGATGAAGGCGATCGACCAACAGCCTCCATAGATACGGTTCCGGATGGGCGTCGGTGACAAGCGCCAGCATCACAAAGCCGACCAGATCCCCGTCGGCTCGCACGGCGCGCATCCAGGGCACCAGCGGCGCCCCGTCCACTATCTCCGGAAATAGCGCGTCAGTAAATGACCACTCCATCAACGCCACGAACTCGCGTTGCGTCCAATGGGTTTTCAGCTTGTACACCGAACCCTCGTTGGATTGGTCGACCGGCACCAGCGTCACCTCACCGGGCGGGGTCCGAGTGCGGTTACGCCACGTTTCCCAGTCGTCCCTGGTCATCCCGTAGATCCAGTCGTCCGAGTTCAGGTCACCTACCCAGAAGGAGTTCCGGGTATGCCCTTCGTACAGCATGCCGATCCGCTCAAGGACCCGCGCCGAAGCTGTGTTTTCGGGATGCACCATCCCCGACACCCGAGTGACTTTGGGATCACTGAACAGATAGTCGACCATCGCCGCGGCCGCTTCGGTCGAATACCCATGCCCCCAATGCTGCGAGGCCAGCGTATATCCGATCTCCGCACATCGTCCGCCCCAGGTTAGGTGCACCGCCACATCACCAACTACCACGCCGGTCGACTTGAGATCGACCGCTGCCATCCACCATTCACCGTCCGCAGGACCATCCATGGCCGCAGCGCCAGCGATCAACTCTTCGGCCCGATCGAGGGTGAACGGCAACTCCCAACCCTGATACAACCCGGCCTTGGGATCATTGCGGCGAGCAAGCAGCGGCCAGACGTCATCGTTGGTAACCGGACGAATGACGAGCCGTTCAGTCGTAATAGGAGTGAAGCTCACATCCCCGATTCAAGCGGAACCGCCGCCATCTTGCCTGGCTATTTGAAATGCGGACCTAATGGACAGCTGGCGGGCGGCGGTGCCACCAGGGTTGGGCGGCCTGAAGCTGGGAGGCGAGTCGGAACAACGTGGCTTCGTCACCCCACCGTCCGACGAACTGAACACCGATCGGCAGGTTGTCCGCGTTCCAATGCAAGGGGACGGACATGGCCGGTTGACCGGTCATGTTGAACAACATCGTGTTGGGCACCGGCGCCATGTTTTCGCCGGCCACTTCGGCGAGAGCCCGGTCAAGCAGTATCCGGACCGGGGCTTTGATCAGCACCTTCATCTGACGGATCTGTGACTCGGTCGGTGCCAACTCACCGATCTTTACGGGTGGCCTCGCCAGCGTTGGGGTGATGATGACATCGTGATCCCGCCAGGCCGTCTGAACCCGGCGTGACTCCGAATGCATGAAGCCCACGTCTGCTGCCAATTCGGCCGCTGACAGTTTGCGTCCGATTACTGCCAGAAGCCAGGTGGTCAGCTCGAAGTGATCGGGATGCAGCTTCTTTCCGGTAGCCAGTTGCATCGTTTCCAGATCGCCGGCGAGCGAGGCTGCCCAGATCCGGACAAAGGTGCTGGGCATCCGGTCGCGGTCAAATGGAATCGCCACTTCTTCGACGTGGTGACCGAGACTTTCGAGCAACACGACAGTCTTTTCGACAGCCTCGACACAGTCGGGGTGGGTTTCGGTCCCGAATAACGCTTGATTGGTGAAGCCGATCCGGAGCTTGCCCGGATCGACGTCAACTTCCTCAACGTACGGTCGATCAGGTTCACGAATCTGATAGGGGGCACCGTGATCATGGCCCCGGGCCACATCGAGCAGCAGCGCGCTGTCGCGAACTGATCGCGTGATCGCATGGGTCTGGGTGAGCCCGAAGCCGGGATCCCCGGCGGCCGGACCATGGGGAACTCGGCCTCGAGTCGGCTTGATTCCGAAGAGGCCACAAGCCGAAGCGGGAATACGAATAGACCCGCCACCGTCGCTAGCGTGAGCCGCAGGAACGTACCCAGCTGCGACGGCTGCCGCAGCCCCGCCGCTCGAACCGCCAGGCGTCCGGGTCAGATCCCACGGATTGTGCGTAGGGCCATGCAGTTCGGGTTCGGTGACTGCCACCAACCCGAACTCGGGCGTGTTGGTCTTTCCGAAAATGACGAGGCCCGCCTCCTTGTAACGAGCAACGATCTCACTATCGAAATCGGGAGTGAACTGCATCAAGTAGCGCGAGCCACCAGTGAGCGGGATACCCGACATGGCCGAACCCAGATCCTTGAGCAAGAACGGGACCCCGGCCAACGGGCCTTCTGGAAGCGGACCGTCGACATAGTCGATTGCCCGTTCATAAAACTTGTGGACGACGGCATTGACCGATGCGTTGGAGCGCTCGACGCTGGCGATCGCAGCCTCAAGGAGTTCGCGCGGATGGGCGGCTCCGCTTCGAACAAGGTCGGCAAGACCAACGGCATCGTGCTGCTCATATTCTGCAAGTGCGGTCATGCGTCAAAGCTACCGATCCGTCCCGGCTTGAGTCGCCCTGCGGCGGGATAAAAGCCTGACACAGGCCACCGAGTACAACTACGTTTTCATCATGGAACCGTTTCGGAGATCGGCTCATGTCTACGACCTGATCTATGAGCAACGCGTCGACTACGACTGGCATGCCAACAACTTGCGTGAGCTCATCGTGGACCGCCTACCCGACGCCAAGAGCTTGGCTGAGATGGCAGTTGGGACCGGGCAGGTCCTCAGTCGCATGAACCGGTGGTTCGACGTGGTCGGTTACGACATCTCGCAGGAGATGATTGCGGTTTGTCGCGAACGCCACCCCGAGCTCAACGTGCGATTGGGCGACTACACCATGATTGATCTCGGCCGACGCTTCGATGCGGTGATCTGTGTCTTCTCGAGCATTGGATACGTTCGCACGGTGGATCGACTGCACGTCGCGTTCCAGAACTTTGCGCGCCACGTCGAGACAGGAGGGGTTGTCGTTGTGGATGGATGGTTGCGACCGACGGAGGCCATCGACGGATTCCGATCCGCCGAGACTTTTGAGAGCGCCGAGGCAACCCTGACCCGATCAATCCTGGCGAGGATCAGAGATGACCAGACCGACATGCTGGCAGCCCACACACTGATAACGGCCGATGGCATCGAGTACTTCGAAGAACGCCACCTTATGGGCCTGTTCGACGACGCCACCTATATCGACGCTCTGCAGCGTGCCGGCTTTTCCAGCGTCACCGTGGAGGATGGATTCGACGGCCGCGGCAGGTTTGTGGGCGTGCTGAGCTGACTGTGGCCAGAGTCAGAGCATCCCAGGAGCTCTCAAAACAGTGGAGTCCACCATTGGGCGGGGCCGACCGTGAGCTCCCAAAGCTCGTCGGCGCGATCGGTGGTGAACGAAACTGGTCCCGCTGCGGGACCCAAGTCAATGTCGGCATGTTCGGCGATTAGCTGGGCTATCGCTGCATCTGAGTCGACGATCGCCGACAAAGGCTTCCACGAGAACCACTCATCCGTGAACACCTTCCGCTGGGTGGCGTTCATCCGTTCCCACAAGTCAGGCATGAACGAGCCAGGCTTCTCGCTCACGTGCGGAACCCCGCGCACTATTGCTACATCGAGGCCGAACTCGACTCTGAGAGTCGCCACAAGCGCTGGCGAGTCGAAACTGACTTCCCAGTGAGCTGATCTGCCTTGGTCGTCGATTTGATCGGTCGACATAAACACGGGATACGCATGCGGGTCAGCGGTGGCGACCAACGCGTGCGCCTGAGAAATTGCTTCGCTCGCCCGGCACGGCCCGGCGATGAGCGGTGTTTCCCTGCGGAACGCGACGGCAAGCGGCTCGCGTGGGTTCTTGCGCCGTAGTCCGAGTATTCGCATAGGTAGATGGTAACTAACGCGCCCGCTTGTTTCCGGTCAGCCGATCGCCAATAGGAAGCGATCCCTGACGGCTTCGCATCTCTGGCGGTCGTGGCTCTCAATCAGATCGACATCGGACCCATCACGCAACCGCATCCTGGCGAAGAAATACGCGCCCCCTTCGTCGTCGACCCCCTCGACAATTGCAACATCTTGAATGTCGGCCATAGCTACGTGACGAGATTCTTTCCGAAACGGAAACCGATGTGTCACTCGCAGGCCCCCACCTACCTCAAGTTCCACGGTTGTCGCCGATTGAGCGGCTGCGAAAGCCAGCAGACCAATTGCCCCAAACCAGAACAAGATCAAGACTCCCGCGACCAGAACCGGCGAGTCGGGCTCGCCCCGATAGCCCATCAACGCCGCCCCGGTCATCGTGGCGACAAACACGAGAACGATGACGGCGAACCCCCACAGGGCGTAAGCCACCCGGTTTCGAAAAATCACAATCGCACCCTATCTACGCAGCTAGGTCACTTCGGTGCATGTATCGGCCTATTCGTGGGTGGGTTGAATATTTCAGACGACCAAGCCTTGCTGTGCCGACGAGATACTGGCAAGAAGTTGAGCCGTCAGCCGTTCGTCGGAGAGAAGTTGGCTACGGCGCCGGGAGCGACGATGAGCGGGAACTCGTCTTCCAGTCGCTGGAGGAATACAGAATCGACGCCCCGGTCGGTAGCCGGAAAGACAAACGCAGAACTGTCGGGGGCCCAAAGGGTCATGCTCCGGTCGTACTGGCCCCAGAAGATCAAGTAGCGGTTGAAGAACGGACCCGTTGGCAGCGCAGCAAAGTATTCAGTCACGGTTCCGGCGTCCCATACCCGCAGGATTAAGCCGCCGTCTTCGAGTCCCATCACGAGAATCTTCTGACTGTCGGGGCTCCACTGCCAGATGAATACGGTGCCGATGTCGATGCTCTCACGGTTACCGGTGGCGAGATCCACAACCCGCAGCTCTCGCTCCACGCCCGTTGTGTAGCCGATCGAAGCGCCATCGGGTGACAAAGAGAAGCTGTTGATCTCTAGGTCTTCGACGATGACCGTTTCCTCACCGGTGGCGACGTTGCGACTGATCAGCTGATCCATCGTCGCCTGAGCAGTGAACCACCCTGCGAAGCCAGCTGATTGGATGATGAGCGGCCTCACGTAGATGATCGATTCACCGTCGCCGGTCCACTGGGGAGCTTCGAACGTGCCGGTCTCCGTGTCGATCGTGGTCCGCTCACCAGTTGCGACGTCAACCAACTCGATGATCGAGCTGTCCAGGTGCGTGACCAGCGTTGATCCGTCTGGCGACCAGTGAAAGTAGAACGATCCGGCCGAATGCATCGGCGTGACCTTGCCACCATCAAGCTCGATAACGACCAGCGCCGTACCTTGCCCGCCGGCGCCGAGCACGCCGATCGCCTCACTGTCGGGCCGCCACTGGATATAGAACACCCGAAACGGAGTCACATACTCTGTTGCCGATCCATCTTCGATCAGTGTGACGACCACCGATGCTCCCCCATTGGATGCCACCCGGGCGTGAGCGACGAACCTCCCGTCCGGTGACCAGGTCGGCTGAGCAGCGAACTCGCCCGTGGTATCGGCGAGCTCGAATGTGGACAGGTCGGTGTCTACCACGCTCACCATCTGGCGCTGATCGCTGTTTATCGCGAGCCGTCCTGGCAACGATTCGAGTTCGGCGGTCGATAACGGAATCGGTGGGACTGGCTGCACACCATCGTCGGCTGGCGGCGTTGTCGGTGGGGTAGTCGACGGAGTCGTGGCAGCAGGTGCGGTCGTGGTCGTGGGGGCGTCCGCCAACGTTGTGGTTGTTTCGTCAACCGACGACGGAGCGCAAGCCGACAGCGCCACCATCGCGCCAACGGCGAGAACGATCAGACCGCGTGGGAGTAGTGACGGAGACACGCCGATGACTGTACCCGCTTGACAGATTAAGGGTTATCCGGCCTTGCCTCCAGGGCCGGACGTCGACGCATACGCGGACGCGGATCAAGCAGAGATGAAAACTCGATGGCAAGGTTCACGGCGCGTCGGCTGATCGTAGGAGTACGCTTCGAAGTGACGGGAGGCGAGTATGACGCAACCCATAGAACTGATATTGCTACGTCAATGGTCCACTTATCAGGCGATCCCTGTCTGGATAATGGACGCCGAAGGCAACCTGCTGTTCTACAACGAAGCCGCTGAGGCGGTTCTCGGCCTGCGCTATGTCGAAGCCGGGGTGATTCATGCCAACGACCTGGCAGAGCTCTTCCAGACAACAGCGCTCGACGGTTCAGCGGTGCCGACCGAGGAGCTCCCCGTTGTCATCGCCTTGACGCAGCGAATCCCGGCCCATGGGCAGCTTCGCATCAAAACTGGCGATGGTGCTGGGCGTCACCTCCACATCACCGCCTTCCCTGTCGAAGGCTTGAGCGAACGCCACCTCGGGGCCGTGGCCATGTTCTGGGAAGAACCGATCCCGTGAAAATCGAGCTGTCCGGAACCCGGGGGTCGTTAGCCGCCGCCGGACCCGGAACCGTGGGATACGGGGGCGATACAGCATCGATTCTCGTAACGGCCGAGGGCCGCTCAATCGTGCTCGATGCCGGCTCGGGAATTCGCCGTCTCGGTGAAGCCATGGTCGGCCAGGAGCGGGTCGACGTCCTGTTGACGCACCTCCACATGGACCACATCCAGGGCTTAGGGTTTTTTGGGCCGATGTTTGACCCGACCATCGAGGTCCACGTTTGGGGACCGGGTTCACCCAACTTCACCCTTGAACAGCTTCTCAGCCGATACTTGTCTCCCCCTCTGTTCCCCGTCCACGTTCGCGAGCTGTCATCGGTGGTCCTTCACGACACCGACCCGGGGTCATTTGAACTTGGCCCCGTGACGGTCACCACCGATTACGTATGTCACCCGGGTGCCACATTGGGCTATCGCCTCTCCGTGAACGGGACGTCAATGGCCTACCTGCCCGACCATGAACCGGCCCTCGGGGTTGAGCACTTCCCCGAGCAGCCTGAGTGGACGTCGGGTTATGACCTCATGGCTGGGGTGGACGTCCTTATCCATGACGCCCAGTACACCGATGATGAATACGCCGAGCGTCAGGGATGGGGTCACAGCACGTTCGATCAGGCGCTCGATGTCGCCGAGCTGTGCGAAGTCGGGTCGCTGGTGACGTTTCATCATGACCCCGGCCACGATGACAGAATGCTTGACGACATTGCCGACGCCATCGCCACGCACCCCTTGCCTTTCGAGTTCATTCCCGGCCGGGCAGGCACGGTGATCGACTTCTAGCCAATGAAATGTGGCCCCGGCATGCCGGGGCCACATTCCGTATATATTGAGTTCGTAGTTACGAACTGGTGGGCTTGACTGTTTCGGCTACATCGCGGATGCCTAATCCGAGCAAGATGAAGATCACTCCCATGCCCATGGCCTGTGCCGCGACGCCGAACGCCAGTACCGACGTGAACAGGGACGCCTGCAAGAAGGACGCGTTCATCGCCGTTGCTCGCAACGGATCCTCACGGTCCATTTCGGCGTAACGAAGACCTCCGGTTGCATCCAAAGCGTGCTTATCGATGATCTTCGCCTGGCAGTAGGCCGAGAACGGTCCATCCACGTCGTTCCCAGGCAGGCACGCGTCGTCGGAGGTCGTGATGTTTTGTTCGCCGAGCGTGTTGCTTACGACGAAATAAGTGGCGGCGCCACCTATCAGAAGCAGGAAGCCCAAGACAATGGCGCCAGTCGCTGCGAGTTTTCGCATTTTTCTCTCCTCATTGAGTTACCAAACGGCAGTTAGGCACCCAATATCGATCACGGAACTGTCCGTCTAACAGTTCGATTCCGCGGGGAAGTCCTAACCGCTGGAGTCTACTCAGCGGAAGGTGCAGACGAAGCCAGCCCAGTACGCCACGACCACGGCCGATTCGGAGGCATCCGACAGAAGTCCTCCGATTCCTTGCCCGTCGACATCGGTATTGAACTCGGTGCCCAAGGTCGACTCGAAGATCGTTATGTTCCAACCAGCCTGTACGTCCGCAAGAGTCGAACCGACGCCGACCCCCATCATGTCGGTCACGGTGGATCCAGGGTTAAGGCTCCAGGCCATGAGACCATCAACATCGAATTCCAGCTGAATGTCATTCCAAGCTCCGACGGCAGTCTGTCCATTCGGGCACTCAACATTGCCGGGATTCACTACTCCGGGTTCGCCAAGGGTTGCATCAACGGCTGCAACAACCTGATCCTGGGCGGTGCCGAATAGGAGTGGGGTCGTTGAGCCGGTGTCCGAATCAACCAACATCAGACCGTCGGGAGCAACGGCCAGCACCACGGCGGGGATCGGCGCAGTAGTTGTCGTCGAAGCTTCGGGCGCCGTGGTCGTTGTTGTGGCAGACGCCAAGGTGGTAGTCGTGGTTTCGGCAGCCGTCGAAGTTGTAGACGGGGCCGTTGTCGGTGAGGCCAACGGGACATCACCCTGGCCGCAAGCCGCCAGCCCGAGCGCAATCACGGAAACAACGGCAACGGACCGGAACCGACCGGTAATCGGAGTGGCTTTGAGATAGCTCATCATGGCTTCCTTTGAAGATTACGGTCTCTGGCGAATCGGAACGATACCGCTCGGCGCGCGCTTACCTCAGCACTCGCAATCGGCGTTTGGCAGAGGCTGCGGCTAGATGCGGCGGCCGGAGATTTCGTTGGGGATGATCCGCACCCAATTGTTGCGGGCCACCGTATCGGCCCACGGGCGCAGGCCGAGTTCTTTGAGTTCGGTGATCTCGGCGGGATCTTCGACATCTTGGGCGGTGCCGCCGACGATGACGGACCAGCCTGACTGGTCGCTGGCGTCCCACTCATCGATCTCAAAACCCACTGACGCGGCGTTACGGGCTGCGTCGAGCTTCTCCCCGGTGGTTGTGCGGAACACGATGTGGCCCTTGTGCATTCGATAGGTGACCGGCATGATCAGAGGCTCACCGGCCGAGATGAACGCGATTCGCCCGATCTGCTGCGTGTCGAGTAGCTGGCGGCATTCGTCGAGGCTGAGCACTTCTAGCCCGCCATGGTCGGTGGGGGCGCCGGAAGATGAAGTGTCCATGGATCTCTCTCGTAGTAGGGAACCTAATCCTATCCGTTGTATCAGACAGTCCGGCCCGTAACGGTCAGACGGTTCGCGCCATTTCGATCGCACGATCGAGTGGAAGCCCGGCACCGGCCCAGGCCATGCCGATCCATGTGCTACGTCCGGGGCGGCAATCCCGAGGGCCTCAGGCTGGGAGAACCACTTTCCGACCTTGGACTCTGGCGTCCTGCCCGCAGACAAGGTGGAGTTAATGGGCCACCACTCGCAAGAGGGGTAGCCATGAAACGGAGGCGACAATGACTACCACAGAGATTCGTCCCGCAACCGACCTCAAGCCGACGCAGCCGCCAGCGGCCAGGCGGTTCGGATACTTCGTTGCGATAGCCGTGAACTTGGGAATGATCGCGGTCGTAAACAACATCCTGGAATGGGACATCGTGCCATTCCTGACCTCGGATTTCTCCCGACTGGTCGGCTTCATAAGCCTCTCGATCGCCCTGACGATCGCCGCAAACGTCGCATATCTGGCCTACGACCCGGCCTGGTTCAAGTCACTCACTCAGATAGGACTGCTTCTGGTGAGCCTGGCGGTGACAATCCGGATTTATCAGGTTTTCCCGTTCGACTTCTCGTCCTACAGCATCGCTTGGTCTCCGATCGCCCGATGGTTCCTAATCTTCGCCATGGCCGGCACCGCTATCGGAATGCTCGCCGAAGCAGCCAAGCTCGTCCGAGCCATGCTCAAGGGTCAGCAGTCGTCAGTCATCTAACCACCAGGACGCGACCGAGGCCAGGCTCCCCCTGAACCTGGCCCCCGGTTGATTACGCTCCGACCAGCTTGCCGCCGATGGCAAAGTTGCCTGATGGGACTTCTTCGTAGACGACCCAGGTCTTGTCTCGAAACTGCTCGCCCTCGACGCCGACCATCGCTTCGGTGACGTTGGCGATCATGGCTTGTTTCTGTTCGTCGGTGAACACATCCTGAGGTGCGGTGATAGTGACGAGTGGCATCGTTGCTCCTTACGCCGGCCGGGCCATCGAACGGGCCTGCTCGTCGGACAGTTCCATGTCGTGGGTGGTTTTGGCGTGGCTCTGTGCTTTGGCGATCACCGCTGTGGCGTCTTCGCCGTCGATGATTGCTCCGCAGGGACATTCGATTACTTGGGCTCCGTCGGCCATTCTCAATCTCCTCTTCCTTGACCTACCGATACAGTACAAACCACGCATTGGTAAACGGTTGGAGAAACTTTGGATCTGCGGGTATTCATCATTGGCCGGGTCATGCTCGAGACACCGGATCAGGTCGTAGAGGCGAGTGCCCTCCCTGGCCGGCAGGGTCGATTGGCGTTCGTCTATCTCGCCACGGCGCCGAGACGTGTATCCCGCGACGAGCTAGCCGAAGCCATCTGGTCAGACCTCCCGCCCGCCTGGGAGGGTGCGTTGGCATCGATCATGTCGAAGCTCCGCAAGACCCTCGTTTCGGTGGGGCTGAGCGGGACGGTCCTCGACGGCAGCGACGCCAGTTACGAGCTGCGATTACCCAACGGAACCTGGGTGGATATGCGGGCGGCAATCAACGCTCTCGACCGGGCGGAGGGTTCGCTGGCCGCTGGCAATCCTCAAGCTGCCTGGTCGGATGCGACCGTCGCGTCCAGCATTCTGCGGCGGAGCTTTCTGAGCGGTGAGTCGGGCGATTGGGTCGAGCGGGTCCGACGGGATCTCCACGAATACGAGATCCGCACGTTCGATGTCATCAGTCGGGTCTGGTTGGAACTGGCCAATCCCGGCGCAGCGCTGCAAGCCGCTCGCCGGGTGGTAGATCTGGCGCCGTATCGCGAGTCAGCCCACACCCGGGTAATGGAATGTCACCTGGCGGCTGGCAATCGTGCCGAGGCCATCCACACGTTCGATAACCTCCGCACCATGCTCGCCGACTCGCTCGGCATCAGCCCCGGCCCAGCCGCCGAGACCCTGTACGAATCTGCGCTGCGATAAACGCTCACCAAGGTTCGTCATTGATCGCATCCCGGAGTGACCGCTCCGCCGCAGCGCCTTTCGTGGGGATGCTTTCGGGTGAGCGTGTGGGGCGGGTGACCCTCCGGCAGCCTGGCTGATGCCCCTGATCGGAGATGCCCTCGTTGGCGTCACCGCCTTGCTGGTCGCCTGGCTGCTGTGGAAACGTCCCGGTTTGGCATTCTGGGTTTTCGCGATCGCCTGGAGTTCGGTTGCGGCGTTCGATGCCCTGGCTGCCTTCGTAGTCGATACGACGGATCCGTGGCCAGAGTTCTTCATGCTCGAACTGTTCGGCCGGTCGATGTTCTTCGCCGCCGTACTTCTGCTCATCGCGATCATCTGGCTGCTCAGCAGCGATGAGATACGAAATCGCTTCGGAATCTCGCCGCCGACCTAGGCGATCGAGGCCAGCAAGGCCGTTCAGGCCGCGATTCGGGCTGACGGCTCACGTCGTCGGTATCTGGCCTGACTAGAAGAACTCGCTGAGGGTCCGGTGCCATCGGTTGTGCGGGAGCTCCGGGTGTAGCGCAGCGAGACCCGTAGAGAATTTGCTGACTCTCGTCGGCCGATGCCCGTGCTGCCACAACCACCGATCGGCAGTCGTAGGAAGGCCCGAGGACTTGGTTTCCAAGATCAGATAGTCATCTAGCGCCAGTGCCGAGCCCGATGCGTCTGAACAAACCAGATCGGAATCAATCGTCATGCGCGATCGGGAAGCTCGGTCGACGAACGTCGTCCGGTCGTACGTGGTGGTGAGAGTCGGGACCAGGAGTTCGGCGCTCACGGAGCTGACGCTCCAAGCATCAACAAATCTGACTCCCTCACTAGTGAGCCGGCGACGGTCACAAGGGTCGTAGGCAATGCGACGTTTGACGGTTTGTCCCCGATTGCCTTTTGTCTTGATTTCCAGCATGCACAAGCCAGATTCCATGTACATCCTGGTCCGCACTTTGAACCGTCGGCGCCGGCCGTGCGCGGCCGCCAGGTAGAGGGCGTGGTCGGCAGTGTCGAAGTAAACCGACTCGTATCCCGAGGTACGGACGCCATCGATATCGAGCACCGATAGGGAGTCTTCAAGCGAACCCACCAAATCGGATGCAACACCTCGAGCAATGATGTACTTGCGATCAACCCGGGTCTGAAGGCCCGCCAACTCGTCGACAGCTCGCAACGAGAGGCCCGGCAGATTTGCCGCATAATCCAACGAATGGGCAACGGCAGTCATTGTGCTTCGACCTTGTGCAGCGAGTTGGAGCCAACGGTTTGGCCTTTGGCACGAATTCGGTAGCGGACGTCGATGGTTGTGCTGTCGTTGATCAGGTCGAGTTTCTTCACTTTGAGTCGGTAGACCTTGGCGTCGAGCAAGGCTTCAACATGAGCGATGAGGACCGATTCATCCGTGTGGGCGGCACCCAGAGTGATGACCTGATGGCGGCTTCTGGCGAACAGCTGCGGATGGTCACCGACGTAGAGGGCAACCAGGATTGTCGCCATGAGCGCCGGCGTCAGCCAGGCAGGCGTTATCGAAATGCCGCCGAGAAGTCCGATGGCGAGAGCGGTGAAGTAGTAGGCGACTTCTTCTTGTTCGAGTTCGGAAGAGCGAAGCCGGATGATGGATAACACACCGAACAGACCAAGCCCAAGACCGGCGCTCACCTCAGCCGACGACAATGCGGTGGCGACGGCGAGGACCCCGACGTTGAGACCCAGGATGGCGACGACCATTTCCTTGCGTCGGTAACGCGGGAAGTACAGGACGAATACCAGGATCAAGACGGCCGCCAGGTCGGCAAGTATCAAAGGGAACTGTTCCATGATGTTGTGACTCCTCATAGGGGATCGGTTTGTTGGTTCTCATCAGACCGGACCAGTTTGTGAGATCTCTGTGATGTTCCCAATGAGGTCCTGTGACTTCGTCGGCCGGGGTTCAGCTCGATTCACAGGAAACTCACCGACTCTTTGGAGCTGACTCCAAAACGCAGCCGGTTTGATATAGGTGATCGAACCCGAAGGATCCGAACATGTTGCACCGACCAAACCCGGCCACGGCATCCAACCGCCCTCGCCGCCGCCTGTCCCTCAGACTGATTACGGCATCAATAGTCGCGGTCGGCTTGCTCGCCTCCTGCGGCGCAGCTACCGACTCAGCAGTCGGGGCCGATGCGCAGTTCGCAGCCGAGGCCCAGACTGTCGTTTTTGAGGACGGTCTTGAGCTGTTCGACAGCTCTGTCGTGCACGCCATCAGCGTCAACTTCGAAACGGATGCCTACGACGAGATCATCTCGGCGTACGTCAGCACCGGCGACAAGGATTGGATGGAAGTCACCGTGACGGTCGACGGCACCACGTTCGAGAGCGTCGGAATGCGCTTGAAGGGCAACTCCTCTCTATTCAGCCTCACCGAGGCCACCTCAGGCAATCCCGAAGATCTCCCCTGGCTCATCCGTTTCGACAAGTACATCGACAGCCAGACGTATCAGGGGTACACCGACCTGGTGATCCGTTCGAGTTCAACAGAGACTGCCCTCAACGAAGCTGTGGCACTCGAACTGCTGGATCTTTCCGGTTTGGCCGCCCAGGAAGCCATGGCTACCACTTTCACGATGAACGGAGGAGAAACCGAGCTTCGCCTCGCTGTCGAACTCCCGGACGAGGAATGGGATGACGCCAACTTCGGTACCGGCGATGCTGCGCTGTACAAGGCCGACAGCGAGGGCGACTACAGCTATCGGGGCGACGACGTCGATGCCTACGTGGACGTGTTCGACCAGAAAGCCGGCGAAGACGACCTCGAACCGTTGATTAACTTCCTCGATTTCGTCAACAACGCCGACGACGAGTCCTTCCTTGCCAACATCGGGGACTATCTCGACGTCGAGGCGTTCGCCACGTATCTGGCCTTTCAAGACCTCGTTGGCAATGATGACGACATCGATGGCCGCGGCAACAACTCCTATCTGCACTACGACTACGAGACCGGTCAGATGACTGTCGTCAATTGGGACCTGAACCTGGCATTCGGAACCGCCAACGTCGGGGGCGGGCCAGGCCTCGGTGTTCGTGGGGATCGACCCGCCCCGCAGGGTGGCGCCGCTCCGGTCGCCGGTGGCCCCGAGACGGTCACGGGTGGCGTTGCTCCGGTCGCAGGCGACCCCGGTACGGTCGCAGGTGGCCCCAGTGCGGGAGGCTCGAACATCCTGGTGGAGCGCCTGATGTCAGACGCCGACTTTGCGGATCTCTACGCAGCCATGACGGCCGAACTGTCAGAGGTGTTCTATGGGAGCGGAATCGCCGACAGTATTATCGATGAATGGGTTGAGGTGTTGGCGCAAGGCGCCAGCGACCTCGTCGACATGGACACCATCAACGCAGAGGCAGCTGCCATCACCAACTACATCGACTCATTAAAGTGACCAGCCCTACCGCCCCCCGGGTCCTCGTCGTTGACGACGAGGAGAACATTCGATTCCTGGTCGAAAGCGCCCTGCAGTTGGCTGGCATCGAGACGGCAGCCGCCGACAACGGATGGACGGGCCTGGCGGCGGTCGGAGAGTTCCGGCCGGATTTGATTGTGCTCGACGTAATGATGCCGGACCTCGATGGTTTCCAAATGTTGAAGAGGCTCAGAGATAGGGGGTCCACGATCCCGGTGATCTTTCTCACGGCACGGGATGCCACCGAGGACCGGGTGCGGGGCCTCACGTCGGGTGGTGACGACTACATGATCAAACCCTTCGCTGTCGCCGAACTCGTGGCACGGGTCCAACTTCGCATCCAACAGTCGGGCAAGGCCAACCAAGAGACCCATCTGGTATGTGCCGATCTTGAGATGGACCTTGACGCGCATCGAGTGACGAGAGCCGGACAGGTTGTGCAGCTTTCGCCGACGGAGTATTCCTTACTGGAGTATTTGCTCGCCAATAGCGGAAAGGTTCTGAGTCGCTCCCAGTTGCTCGACCACGTCTGGCAGTACGACTTCGGTGGCGATTCGTCGGTGGTCGACACCTACATCAGCTACCTGCGGCGCAAGGTTGATCAAGTCGAACCCAAGCTGATTCACACCATTCGGGGTGTTGGATTCTGCCTCCGGGTCGACGAGTGAGCCTGCGCAATCGCCTGCTGATCGGCGTCAGCATCGTCTTGACCATCTTTGTTGGTTCGGCGCTGGCAATCGTGATAGGTCAGCGCGACTTCATGATCGACCAGCTCGACGCCCGACTGGAGTTGGTCCGTCCCCTCGCCAACCCTCGCGGACTGCTTCCTCCTCCTGGCCCGGCCCAGCCGGACACCGAATCAGCTCCTCCGATCTCCGACCTGTATGTAGCAGTCGTGGCTGCCGACGGTTCGGTGACGGTGATCTCTTCCGGTCAGCTGCTCCAAGACGAGCCGGACCTGTCAGGACTTGTGTCCGGGCTGCCGGTGGTTCCGACCTTCTCGACCGTCGGCGGGAAGACCTCGACAACTGATTTCCGCGTCCTGGTTACCCCGGGAGGGACCGACAACCCCGACACCCTGGTCGTGGCGATTCCCCTTGATGACGTCACCAACACCGTGTCGCGGCTGATCTATACGTTCCTCGCCGTGGGCTTGCTGATTGTGGCCACCCTGGGCAGCGTTGGCTGGTGGGTGATCCGCCTCGGCCTCCAGCCGATCGCAGAAGTCACCGAGACCGCCGACGCGATCGCCGGCGGGGATCGTGACAAGCGGGCTCCTGAGCGGACCGAATCGACCGAGGCGGGTCGGCTGGCAAAAGCATTGAACGTAATGCTCGACCAACGCGACGCCGCCGAGGACCGACTCCGCGAGTTTGTGTCAGATGCATCCCACGAGCTGCGAACACCGCTGACATCGATCCGGGGATACCTCGACGTTTACGCCGCAGGGGGCTTCAGGGCAGACGGCGAGTTGGATGATGTTGTACGAAGAATGCAAGCCGAATCGCTTCGAATGGGCGTGCTCGTTGAAGACCTGCTTACGCTCGCCAGTCTTGATGAGAAGCGATCGCTCGCCAAGAGTTCGATCGACATTGGCCTGCTCGTACGCGACGCAGCCGAAAATGCTCGCGTCACCCAACCAAACCGCAACATCGTGGTGAGTGGTCCTGAACCCGGCGCGATGGCATACGACGGAGACGCCTCGCTGATCCAGCAAGTGGTTGCCGGGTTAGTCGACAACGCCCTCATCTATACGCCACCCGAGGCGAAGATCGAGCTTTCGGCCCAGGATCTAGGTGACACGGTCGAGATTTCGGTGTCCGACGATGGGCCGGGAATGTCGAGCGACGCAGCGGCCAAAGCCTTCGATCGGTTTTACCGTGGAGACCATTCCCGGTCCCGCCAGAACGGTGGTTCAGGGCTGGGTTTGGCGATCGCCCAGTCAATTGTGAAAGCCCATGGCGGCACCCTCGAAGTGGTGACGTCGCCCGGCAACGGCTGCACGTTCACAATCCGCTTGACGCGCTAAAGGCGTTGGTCGGTCAAGCCACGTTCGGCGGCAGCTTCTTAGTAGACCCGCGATCAGAAACGGGATCTCGCAGACGACCTAGGCGATCGAGGCCAACTCGGCAAGTTGTTCGATGGACAGCTGTCGTCCTTCGGCAAGCAACCGATCTGCTTCTTCGCCTAGAGCCTGACGAGCCATGTCGAGCGCTTCGGCAGTGGCTTGTGCAGATTCGGGCCAGCGATAAGACGCAATCGCCTGCCAAATGGATTCGGCGCCACCAAGAATCCGCAAACCCTCCTCGAGGTCACCGTTTCGGATCTTGATGGCAGCGGCGACGTCGGCCGCCGAAGCGACACCCTCTTGGTAGCCGGCATCGGCCATAAGTTCAAGCGAACGCTGGTTGTGTTCAGCGGCGGCCGCGTCCTGATCATCGGCGAGGAGCGCCAGCGCCAGATTCCATTCCGACCAGGCAATCATCGTCAGGAACTGGCGTTCGTTCGCCCAGTCAACCAGGCTCCGTCTGATCTGGATCGACTCCTCGACCTGGCCGCGAGACTGGAGGGCAACGCTTTGCATCAGTTTGGCCATGAACAGGTCGGCCCCGGGAATACCGCCATCGAAGACTGCAATGGCCTCGGACGCAAGCCGTTCTGCTTCGTCGGTATCTTCGGCCATCATCGCGAGAAAGAACTGGCATCGCCCTACCCACTCGTCATGGCCCGTTTTGCTGAACGCTACGAGGCTGGAAGCGAGCTTCTCATGGGCCGTCTCGAAGTCGCCGGCCTGGAGAGCAAAGAATCCCACCAGCCAGTCGAGCTTCACGGAATCAAGCAACGGCACCGCTCGTTCGACCCACTGAACAGCCTTAGAAGCCAGGTCTCCGTTGAACCAATAGACCCAGATGTCACCGACGAACTCGACCATATCGTCGACCCGATCGTGTTCGAGACTCCACGACATCACTTCGGCAAGGTTGGCGTGATCGGCTGCGGTAGCGCGATGTGCATCCTCACTTATCTGGAGTTGAGCCCCGAGATCCGCAGCGATCGACTGGTAGTAGCCGAGTAGTCGCCCCATCGTTTCATCGACCTGGCCCGCTTCTGCGAGTAACTCGCCCCCGTAGTCGCGCATCAAGACCAACTGGCGATACCGAGTACCGCCGGGGAGGCCGGTCACGACGTTGACTAAGGAGTTGTCGACCAAGGCTCCGACGTCATCGAGCAGTGCAGCCTTCGACCGCTCGGTCACCGCTTCTAGCTGGGCCAGGGTTGCGCCGGCCGGAAATACCGACAGTCGTGTGAATAGATCGTGTTGTGAGTCGCTCAAAGTTTGCAGGCTCCAACCGATGGTCGACCGGATGGTGCGCTGGCGATCCGGCAGGTCAGCCGCCCCAGACCCGAAGGCGTCGAGCGACTCGTCGAGCATCGACTCAAGCTCTGCGATACCGATGAGCCGGGTTCGAGCGGCGACCAGCTCGATCGCCAAGGGCAGTCCGTCGAGGCGCTCCACGATTCGGCGCACCGCCTCCGCCTCTGAGCCGTCGCGTTGAAGATCGACGCCGTGCCCGGCCGCGCGTTCGTAAAACAGAGCAGCTGCTGGTGGTAGCGATCCGTTGCCGCTCGCCGACCCCAACGGCTCAACCCGATAGACCTGCTCACCGCGTATGTGCAGGGGCGACCGACTGGTGGCGATCAATTGCACCGATCCGGAGGCATCAAGGAGTTCAGCCACGGTTGTCGCTGCAGTTTGGACATGTTCGAAATTATCAAGGACCAGCATGGTGGTTCGCCCCAAACGTGCGGCAGCCATGGACACGGGGGACGCCGTCCCTTCGGGGTGGGCGCCTACCGCCTCGGCGATGGCCAAGCCCACGTCGGCCGGATCGCTAATGCGGGCGAGGTCGACGAAGTAGGAGCCACCGTCGAGTGACTCCCCCACTTGGCGGGCCGTCTCGACAGCCAAACGGGTCTTACCGATCCCGCCTGGTCCAAGCAGGGTCACCAGTCGAGCATGGTCAGCGGCGAACATCTCCTCGATGGATTGCCGGTCGGATTCACGACCCACGAACGAGGTCGGATACGCAGGTAGTGCCACCCCACCGCCCGACTCAGTCCGCAATGGGGGGAAGACATCGGGCAGTTCCGGAGCGACCAGTTGATAGACCCGCTCTGGACGGTCCATTCCTCGCAGCGAGACGACACCGAGGTCGCGGAATGAAACGTCCGCGGGTAAGCCATCGAGAGCCAGGGTGCGGGTGATCTCCGAGACAACGACCTGGTCACCGTGGGCGGTTCCTTCAAGGCGAGCCACGCGATTAACCACCGGGCCGTGGTAGTCACCAGACTCATCGGCCACCGATCCCGTATGCAACGCCATCCGGATCTTGAGGCGTCCCGTGTCCGCTGGCCACTCTGCTCGATGGACCTGCTGCTGGATCTCGACCGCACAACGGACTGCTTCATCGGCGGCCACGAACACCGCGAAGAAGCCATCACCTTTGTCTTTGACGACTAGACCGGCCCGTTCGGCGATCGCCGTGCGAAGAATCTCGTTGTGCTGAGTCAGGGCCTCGGCCATTCCCGACCGGTGGGTATCCCACAGCCGGCTCGACCCTTCAATGTCCGTGAACATCAGGGTCAGCGTGCCCGAGGGAAGCGGTCTGTCCATGCGCCACCGGATTCTATGCGCACCTTTTTCGAGATGGCTGCCCAACCGCCCAAAGATGCGGTGGACTAGCCCTCTAACGCTTGTTCATAAGCCGCCAGGATCTCGTCGTTGAAGGCAACCAGGATCACTTCTTCCAGTTTCGAGTCCTCGAGATGCTCTCGAATGGTCGAAACCGCCACGTAGACAGCCTCTCTAATCGGGTATCCGTAGACGCCGCAGCTGATCGCCGGGAAGGCAATGGTCTTGAGATCGTATTCCTCGGCGAGCGCCAGGCTCTTGCGGTAGCAGGAGGCGAGCAATTCGGGCTCTCCCTGGTGTCCCCCATGCCAGATCGGCCCAACCGTGTGGATGACGGCGGTTACCGGCAACCGGTATCCACCCGTGATCTTCGCGTCACCCGTTTCGCACCCACCGAGCGTGCGACATTGGGCGACCAGGGCGGGACCGGCCGCCCGATGGATGGCACCGTCGACTCCGCCACCGCCCAGCAAGTCGGGGGCGGCGGCGTTGACGATGACGTCTACTTTCAGCTTGGTGATGTCACCCTTCACCACGGACAAACGGGTCATCCCTCTACCTTATTCAATCGGCTCTCGGGCCGGGAACTATGGGCGAGGAAACGACGTCAGACCCTAGGCACACACTCATGAAACTCGTAGGCTCACTGTGGAGGAATAGCCATGTTTCGTTTCCGCTCTCTCACACTTCTCGCAGTCTTGATGGTCATCATCTCAGCCTGCGGCACGAGTGCCGAACCAACCGACTCCACGACCACACCAACCGTCGCCGAGACAACCACGACGACAGCCCCGGTGCCCAGCACCACAACCACCGTGCCCGGTACGACAACCACGGTGCCGACCGAGATGGATACCGTGACGTTGTACTTCGCCGTCGGTGACGCGACGGACTGTTCAGTCGTCCAGGGCTTCGACAGGGAGGTCCCCGCAACGGCCGATCCCATCACCGCCGCCTTCGAGGCGTTGGTCGGAGGTCCCAACACGACCGAAACGAGCGCCGGAGCCGGATCGTTCTTCTCGTCAGCCACCACCGGTGCCGTTCGATCAGTCGACCTCACCGACGGACTATTGAAGATCGAGTTCGTCGACTTCCGAAACGAGATCAGCAACGCGTCGACCAGCTGCGGAAGCGCTTCGTTCCTGGCTTCTCTCAACGCCACCGCTTTCGAATTCGACGAGGTCGAACGAGTTCGGTACACGATCTTTGGCAGCTGCAACAACTTCTACAACTGGCTGCAGGGCGAGTGCCAGGATCAGACCCGAACCGGTCCGGTGGCAGTCGACCTCAACGTGATGGACGAGGCGCAGGGTTCCGGATGTACACCCGGCGTCGAGACATTGCCCGACGGTGAGTGGTTCGGATACGTCGATTCAGCCACCTCCGCCCACATCGAATTTGATCTGGCCTGCTGGTTCAGCGGAACCCCGGCCGCCGAAGCCGCCGCCGAAGACGGGGAAGAGTCGCCACCGCCAAATGACTATTACATTCGGAATGTGTCTACCGAGACTCGAACGGTGGCCGTGAGCGCGGCCGTTGAGATCTCTGCTCTCGTTGATGCCGGAGGGCCCGACCTCGAATCGGTCTCGTACACAGACTGGTCAGCGGGATGGGCAGGACTCGACTACCAGCCCGGCGTCTGGATCACCATTGATGGTGGCGCCATCGTCGACATCACCGAACAGTACGTGCCATAGGAGGGACATAGCCACCACACCCACCCGCGCCCTGACTACTCCGGGTGCGGGTGGAGTGGCTCTGGAAGGAACACCGCGCCGGGGCCGCGTGGCGCGACGACGTCTCGTGGATTACTCAGACGGCACCGCTGCAGGCTGAGACATCCACAGCCGATGCATCCGTCCAACCCGTCACGGAGGCTCTCCAGAGCGGCGATCTCAGCATCGAGTCGCTGCCGCCACGAGCGTGAGATCTTCGTCCAGTCCGCTTTGGTCGGATTCCTTCCGGTCGGAAGGAGCGACAGCGCGTCCCTGATCTCGTCCAGAGTGAGCCCGACGTGGCGAGCTGCCGCAATGAACGCCAGACGCCGGAGCTCGTGGCGCTCGTAGCGCCGCTGGCCGCCGGACGAACGCGTCGCTTGCACCAGGCCTTCTCGTTCGTAATACCGCAGGGCAGAGGCCGCGAAACCACTGCGGTCTGCCACCTCGCTGATTGTTAGCAATTCTTCCATGCCCCAAATTATCCCTTGACTTAAAGTTAACTTCAAGTTGTACGGTGCGAACTACCACTCAATATGAAGGAGCTGGACATGCCAACCGCACTCATCACCGGCGGCACTCGGGGACTCGGTAAGGCCATCGCCATCGAACTCGTCAGGCAGAACTGGCGGGTCGATCATCGATGGCAGAAGTCAGGTGGCCCTCGACGCCGCCCTGGTTCAACTTGGAGACGATGTCACCGGGAGTCGCCGGGGATGTCACCGACCCGGCACATCGTGCCAGCCTCGTCGCCGCCGTTGGAAGCAGCCTCGACCTGTTGATCAACAACGCAAGTGAACTGGGCCCAAGCCCGCTGCAGACATTGGCGCAGATCTCGCCAGGCGACGTCGCCCGGATCTTCGACGTCAACGTCCTCGCTCCGCTGGCACTCACCCAAGCGCTGATGCCGCCACTGGTTTCCCGGGCTGGTGTCATCGTCAACATCAGTTCGGATGCCGCAGTCGAGGCCTACCCGGGTTGGGGGGCGTATGGAGCATCCAAGGCTGCTTTCGATCATCTGAGCGCAGTGCTCGCAGAGGAGAACCCGCGACTTGTCGATCTACGCATTCGATCCGGGAGATATGCGGACGGACATGCATCAGGCAGCTTTCCCCGGCGAAGACATCTCCGACCGGCCACTCCCCGAGACGGTCATCCCGGCGCTCGTTCGACTCGTCGATAGGCGACCACCGAGTGGACGCTTCCGTGCGGCGGATCTCCTTGCGGAGGTGCAGTGATGGGAGTCACGACACCATTCCAGTTCGACCTGTCCCCCGACCGCATAGCCTCCACGCCGCCAGAAGCCCGTGGGCTGCGTCGTGATGAGGTGCGTCTACTGGTGGCTCGGCCATCTGGGATCGAGCACACCCGGTTCGATCAACTGGCCGAGCATCTGGTTGCCGGTGACCTGGTGGTGGTGAACACGTCGCCGACGATGGCAGCCGCTGTCGATGGGACCGTACGCGGACGGCAGGTGACCGTACATTTCTCATCGCGCAACAGTCGACTCAACTGGACGGTCGAGATCAGGCAGCCAGACAACTCTGGACCGGTACTGGATCTTGACCGGGGTGACGTCGTCGGGCTCGCCTCTGGGGCGATCACGCTGGTCGAACCCGCCGACCGAGACGCAGCCGATGGCGTGCGACTGTGGAAGACACAGGTGGCCGTAAGCGGAGGGGTTCGCCGGTTCCTGCAACGTTATGGCAGACCGATCCGGTACGGCTACGTTCCCGAAGAATGGCCCTTGTCTGCATATCAGACGGTGTTCGCAGACCAGGCGAGCTGGCCGGGGAGCGCCGAGATGGCGAGCGCAGCCAGGCCGTTCTCGATGTCGCTCGTCGGTCGGTTGGGCGATGCGGGTGTTCGCATCGCGCCGATCTCGCTGCATGCGGGTGTGTCGTCGCTCGAAGCTCACGAGCCGCCACCCGCCGAGCCGTACAAGGTTCCCCGAACCACGGCGGCCGCGGTCAACCGGACCAAGCGCCAAGGCGGTCGAGTGATCGCGGTCGGAACAACGGTAACGAGGGCGCTCGAGTCGGCCGCTGACAAGAACGGCTTCGTGAAATTCAGCGCGGGATGGACCGACCTCGTCCTAGGACCGGACAAACACGCTCGAATTATCGACGGGCTCATCACCGGGTGGCATCCTCCCGAGGCTTCGCACCACCAGCTTCTCGAATCGGCCGCAGGACGTGACATGGTTGCGGCAGCCTATGACGCCGCATTGGACGGCGACTATCTCTGGCACGAATTCGGCGATTCCTGCCTTCTGCTCCCGTGAAACGATTGACTTCATGGCCATCTACCCCAGACTCCTTCAAGAGTGCCAGCGGCTGATTCCTTCCGGAGCATTGCCAACCCGTAGGCTGAGTTCATCTCGAAGGGACCGTGGATGAACAAAGTCATAGTGACCGGTGGTAGCGGAAAAGCCGGCCGAGCCGTTGTGGAGGATCTCGTCAGCCAGGGCTACGACGTCACCAACGTTGACGTCGCCGCCTCGCGAGAACCGGGTGCTCCGACACTGATCGCCGATCTGACCGATCTGGGCCAAACAATCGACTCATTGCGGGGTGCGGACGCGGTTGTCCATCTCGCGGCGATTCCGGCGCCGTTTGTTCTCCCCGACGGCGAGACGTTCCGGGTCAACATGATGAGCACCTACAACGTGTTCTCGGCTGCGGCCCAACTCGGGATGGAAAAGGTGGTGTGGGCGTCGAGCGAGACCCTTATCGGCCTCCCGTTCGAACGAGAACAACCCCGCTACGCCCCCATTGATGAGGAGCATCCTCGCCTCCCCGAGTTCCACTATGCCCTTTCCAAACTTGCCGGCGAGGTGATCGGCGAGCAGTTCAGCCGCTGGACGGGCATCCCGTACGTGGCGCTGCGCTATTCCAATGTGATGGAAGAGGCCGACTACGAACGGTTCCCCGGGTACTGGGAAGACCCGAAGAGTCGGGCTTGGAATTTGTGGGGCTACGTCGACGCCCGCGACGTTGCCCAATGCACTCGACTGGCCCTTGAGAAAGATGTGCCAGGCGCCGAAGCTTTCCTGGTCGCGGCGGCCGACACCTGCATGACCCAGACGAACGCCGAACTCATGGCCAAGTTCTATCCCGACGTGCCCATGCGCGGCGAAGTGTCCGACCACGAGACGCTGCTTTCGATCGAGAAAGCCCGCCGCCTACTCGGCTATGACCCAACCCACTCCTGGCGAGACCACTACACCGCCTAATTCCGACCGGTTATTGGCTTGGCAACATCGCTTGAAAGACTGCTCCCAGGGGATCGGCGGCGACAATCATTGGCCCAGCCGGTGTGTCGAACGGGCCGTTGAGGACCTTCCCGCCGCCGTCGTTGATCTTCTCGACGATGTCATCCATGTCGTCAACCGCAAAGTAGACGGTCCAAGTATTGGGGACGTCGGCATGCGCCACCGGATCCCTGGCCATCAGTCCGCTCACCGGGATCTCGCGGGTAGCAATATGCAGAGTCGTATAGAAATTACCGCCGCCCATATCTTCGGTTTGATGCGTGGTGCCGACCACCTTGTCGTAGAAAGCAGCGGCTGCCTCGACATCATCGGTAAAACATTCGTTCCAACACACCGTGCCTGGCTCGTTGGCGAGGGTCGCACCGATGTGACCATCCGCCTGCCACAGCCCAACCGCCGCCCCGGTCGGATCAGCGATGAATGCGATCCGGCCGGACCCGGGAATATCGTCAGGGGCCATCATCACCGAACCCCCCGCAGCCTCTACCCGTGCGACCGCCGCATCGGCATCGTCGACCGCCAGGTACGTGCTCCAGACCGACGGCATCTGGGCAGCCATTTCCGGACTCATCTCCGAGACGGCCGCCACATTGTGTCCTTTCAAGGTCGCAAACGAGTACGACCCACCCGGCATGGCGATATCCTCATAATCCCAGCCGAACACTCGCGAATAGAAAGCCTTCGCAACAGTTGCATCGGTGGTAGCCAGGTCAACCCAGCACGGTGTCCCTTGATCGTAAGCTTCAAAAACGGCCATCTGATTCTCCTCGCGTCCTTCATCCGACCCTACCCAACGGATCAAGCGCTCAGAGACCTTGCAGGTCGAAATCCT
>CAWIFX010000016.1:0-38423 GCA_963835515.1 uncultured Acidimicrobiia bacterium
CTCCGCCCCCCTGGACGTTGTTTTGTCCCCGGATTGGAACGAGTTCCCAGCCATAGTGGCCCACGTGCCCGGTCAGCAGGGCCAGGCTGATGAGGGCGATGACGTTATCGGTTCCGTTCTGGTGTTCCGTGATCCCAAGCGTCCAGCAGATCTGGGCAGTCTGAGCGGTGGCGTAGTCGTGGGCGAGTTGCTTGATGATCTCGGCCGGTACACCCGTAACTTCTTCGCCTCGTTCCAGCGTCCATTCCTCAACGCCGGCCTTGTAGGACTCGAAGTCCATCGTCGAGTGCGCCACAAACGCTTCGTTGACGAGTCCGGCGGCAATGATCTCGCGACCGATCGTATTGGCGAGGGCAATGTCAGAACCGACGTCGATGCCTAACCAGACGTCCGCAAATTTGGCGGACGAAGTGAGGCGCGGATCGACGGCATACATCTTGGCGCCGTTACGAACGCCCTTGAGGAGGTGATGAAAGAAGATGGGGTGAGCGTTACGCGCGTTGGAACCCCACAGAATGATGAGGTCTGTGGTCTCGATTTCTTCGTATGAGGAAGTGCCTCCGCCAGCTCCGAGAACAGCCGCCAGACCGGCGACCGAAGGAGCGTGTCAGGTTCGATTACACGAGTCGATATTGTTCGAGCCCATGACGACCCTGGAGAACTTCTGCGCCATGAAATTCAACTCGTTGGTTGCTTTCGAGCAGGAGAACATCCCATAGGACGTCCCTGAGTGCGCTGCCAGGCCCGTTGCTGCTGCCTCGAGCGCCTCGTCCCAGCTAGCTGGCTCCAAAACGCCGTTGCGGCGTACCAGAGGAGTGGTTAGTCGCGTCTTTTTCATCTCACCTCCTCTCTGGTCAAAACGATAGCCCTCTTAGGTCAGTCCTGTAGAAGGTTGTCGTGAAACACAAAACTCGTTGCCATCGGGATCGGCCAGGACCGTCAAGGCGTAGGACTGCTTGTCGACGGTCGAGACCACGGAACCGCCTAGGCCGACAACTTTTTCGATGAAGGCGTCCGGGTCGTCGCTCGTCAGGTCGATGTGGGCACGGTTCTTAACGACCTTGGGATCCGCAACGATCTGGAGCACCAGATGGATCTCGTCGACATCGAAGAAGATGAATTCGTCGAACTCAAACGCCACCTCCACCTCGAACACGCCCGACCAGAACGCCGCCGCCCGGGGTCCGTCCGAGACATCAATGATGATGCCGCTGATGCGGGGCGCAGCCATGAAAAGCTAAAACAACCCGACGACGTTGCCGTTGTCGTCGATGTCGACCTTCATGAAAGCGGGCGTGGCGCCGAGGCCTGGCATGGTCCGCATCTCGCCGAGGAGCGGGTAGATGAACCCGGCGCCTACCGAGGCCCGCACTTCGCGAACCGGGACGGTGAAGCCCTTGGGTGAGCCCTTCAGATTGGGATCGTGACTGATCGACAGGTGGGTCTTCGCCATGCAGATGGGCAGGTATCCGTATCCGGCCTGTTCGAACTCGGCGATCTGTTTCTCGGCCAGCGGTGAGTATTCCACTCCATCGGCTCCGTAGATTTCGGTGGCGATGGTTTCGATCTTCTCTTTGATCGACCGGTCGAGTTCGTAGAGGAACTTGAAATCGGACGGTGAGTCGGCCGCAGCTACAACAGCCTTGGCCAGTTCGACGGCGCCATCCCCGCCATCCGGGTGGTGCGAGACTCGTGACGGCGGCGAAGGCACCGTGCTTCATGGCGGTCTCTTTGATCAGTTGGATCTCGTGTTCGGTGTCGGTCGGGAACACGTTGACGGCCACCACCACCGGAACGCCGAACTTCTTGACGTTTTCGATGTGGGTGATCAGGTTGGCCAGGCCGGCCCGCAGCAGCGGCAGGTTCTCGTCGGTGTAGGCCTTGTCGAGCGGGCGGCCCGCCACAACCTTGGGTCCGCCACCATGCGTCTTCAGCGCTCGGACGGTTGCCACCAGCACCGCAGCATCGGGCTTGAGGCCGGAGACGCGGCACTTGATGTCGAAGAATTTCTCCGTGCCCATGTCGGCGCCGAAACCCGGATTCGGTGACGACGTAGTCGCCGAGTTGGAGCGCGACCCGGTCGGCGAGGATCGAGCTGTTGCCGTGGGCGATGTTGGCGAACGGGCCGGCGTGGACGAAGGCCGCCTGTCCTTCGAGGGTCTGCATGATCGTCGGGTGAAGCGTTTCCTTCATGAGCACCGTGACCGCGCCGGCCACGCCGAGATCTTCGAGCGTGATCGGATCGCCGGCCTTGCTGCGTCCCACCACCACCCGCGAACACCGCTCACGGAGGTTCCGAAGCGCCTCGGCATAGTTCGATCCATCGACCAGTGCCAGGATCGCCATGAGCTCGGACGGCGACGGTGATGTCGTAGCCAGTTTCGCGTGGCCGACCCTCGAGCGCCCCTCCCAGCCCAACGATGACGTTGCGCAGGGCACGGTCGTTCATGTCGACGACCCGACGCCAGGAGATCTGGTTGGGGTCGATACCGAGTCGTTTCAGGCCAAGATCGGCGAGCTGGTCGTCGGTCATGCGCCCTTCGTGGTACCAGCGGGCATCGATGGCGGCGGCCACGAGGTTGTGGGCAGCCGTGATGGCATGGATGTCGCCGGTGAGGTGGAGATTGAACTCGTCCATCGGAATCACCTGGCTGTAGCCACCGCCGGCGGCGCCACCCTTGATACCGAAGGTCGGTCCCATCGACGGCTGACGAATCGCCGCAATGGCTGTCTTGCCGATCTTTCCGAGGCCCTGCACGAGGCCGATCGTGGTCGTGGTCTTTCCCTCGCCGAGCGGGGTCGGGGTGATGGCGGTGACGTCGATGTACTTGCCCGGCTCGCGCCCGCCGATCCGCTTGAGGATGTCGAGATGGACCTTGGCTTTCGTGGCACCTTGCAGAATCAACTCGTCGAGTTCAATGCCGATCGAGGAGGCAATGGATGTTATCGGCTGGGGCGTGGCGGCCTGGGCGATTTCGAGGTCGGACGGGAACGGCATGGTGAGTTTTCCTTCGGCAGATGGCGCGGGCGCCACGATAGACCGATCGTCCCTGATCCGGTTGGCTGTGACCACTTTTCTCGTGGTCGTCGTAGGGCGAATGTAAGGGTGTACAGTTCTGTCGGCTCCGCTTCGAGCGGACGAGAATTCTCTTTCGGTATCGGCGTTTCACCGTGACGGCACAAGCCCCACAAGCAACCACCCTTTCTCGCACGAGCGCTACCTGGCCTCTGTTTCTTGCCGTCCTCTTCATGATGATCGGCAACGGTCTTCAGATATCTCTGATCGGGGTGCGCTCGACGTTGGAAGCCTTCCCAACGACGGTGACAGGCGTGATCATCGCCGCCTACTACGTCGGGTTTCTCTTTGGGTCTTTCCAGGTGCCTAAGGTCCTCAAATCCGTTGGTCACATACGGGTCTTCGCGGCGCTCGCCTCGGTCGCTTCGGCCGCCGTGCTGTTCAATGGGCTGTTCGTCACCCCACCCGTTTGGATCGTGATGCGAGGCGTTACCGGCCTGGCAATGGCCGGCTTGTACATCACGTCAGAGAGCTGGTTGAACGCTCGCGCTACGAACGCGACCAGGGGCCGATTGCTCGGCACCTACATGATCATGTCCATGGGTGGTGTTTCGATCGGTCAGGCTTTGTTGGGGCTGGGGGATCCCCTAAAAATTGATCTGTTCGTGATGGCCTCGATCGCCGTGTCCCTGGCTCTGGTGCCACTGACCCTGACCAACATTGCTGCTCCGGATCTCGGAATATCGCGGTCCATCAACTTTGCAACCCTCTGGAAGCTGGCACCACTTGGCATAGTGGCCGGGTTTCTCACCGGCATGGCCAACGGCGCCTTTTCTGGCCTGATCACCGTATATGCGACGCTCGAAGGCTTTCCGATCCGCAGAATCGGTCTTTTTGCGGCGCTCGGGGTCCTCGGGGGAATTGCGCTACAGCTTCCCATCGGACAACTCTCGGATCGGGTGCCTCGCCGCAGGGTTATCTTCGGCTGCGCTCTCGCCGGGGTCATCATTATGTCGGTCGCGGCGACCCTCACCCCCGGCAGCCCGCTGATGTATCTGTCCGTGTTCTTGTTCGGCGGGATTTTGTACCCGATGTATTCGCTCTCGATTTCTCACATCAACGACGTACTCGACCGTGAACAAATGCTCGGAGCCGCGGCTGCGTTCATGTTCATCTTCGGAGTCGGGGCGATTATCGGTCCAATCGTCACCGCCTTTGTGATGGATCAGTTTGGCTCGAGCGGCTTCTTCCTGACCATTGCGCTGTATTACCTGCCGGTGGCTGGGTACGCCTTGTGGCGGATCTTCACGAGGAAGGTAACGAACCGAACCGACGTGTCCGGCGTAGCCAGTCGGGCGGTCGCCGGTAGCTGGGCGCCCTTCCTACGGAGAAGGTCGAACGGTGACACCGTTTACACGGAGCGTCGGGGTCTTCCGTAGCTAGAGACGACCGAGGTCATCCGACACCTGGGCGGCCTTGGTCTTGACCAACTCGGCAATGCGGGTTGCGTCCTCGCCGAGTGGAAAACGATAGGCCGGCCCATGCACGTGGATCGCCGCGACAGGTCGTTGTTCGCGGTCATATACGGGAGCGGCGACTGAGTTGATACCTTCGGCGAACTCCTCGTAAACCCAGCAGAATCCGTCTGTGCGGATTTGTTCGAGTCGGTTGCGAATGGCGTCCGGTTCGACGACCGTGTTTGGTGTGAAGCGTTGGAGTGATCGGCTGAGATAGCGGTCGACTCGCTCTGCGGGCCAGTTGGCCAGGAGAACCAGCCCGGACGGTACGCAGTGCATGGGGATAAGTTCACCGGTCCAGTCTCGAATCTGAACCGGATTGTCTGAGTCGGACTGGTTGACGTAGTGGACCATGTACCCGTCGGGAATCGACAGACCGGCGTCTTCATCGAGGTCACGTGACAGTGACACGAGGTGGGGGCGGACCCGGGCGATCAGATCGGGGCCACTGGACATGCTTCCGGTGAGTTCGGAGATTTTCGCTCCGATCGTGAGCATGCCATCATCGGCCCGCCGTATGGCGCCGAGCGATTCGAGAGTGCTAACCAAACGGGCCACTGTGCTCTTGGGCAGGCCGGATCGACTTGAGAGATCGGTCACCCCCATCGGGTCAGAGGCGAGGACCTCAAGCAGCAGAAAAGCTCGTTCGATCGATTGGACGTTGGACACGTATTGGCTCTCCCGGTATGGCTTGCACCACAATACAGGACTGTCCCGCATCGTGGAACTCGGAGCATGACGTAGGTCGGCGGCCGGCGGGATCTGGGAAGCTACTCTCTGTCCGGATGAGCAGTATTGGGGAGCGTTTCTCGAAACTGTGGGGAGCTGCAGCCATCTCGAACTTTGGCGACGGCCTTATGGCGGCGGCTCTCCCGCTACTGATGGTCCGCCTCACGAATGACCCTGTCGTGGTGGCGGGTACGGTCGCGGCCGGAACGCTCCCGTGGTTTCTCTTTGCGCTGTTTTCGGGGGCACTCGTGGACCGACTCGACCGCAAGCTGATCATGGTGTCGGTCAACCTGGCGAGGGCGGCGGCGGTTGGCGGGCTGGCCTGGACCGTGGGGCACCAGACGGTGTCACCGCTGATGGTCTATTTCGTGGCTTTCGCGCTTGGTTCGGGCGAGACGCTGTTCGATTCGGCTTCGGAAGCCCTGGTCCCGAACGTGGTCGATACCGACAACTACGACGTTGCCAACAGTCGCCTGCAGTCGACCGAACTGCTCGGCGACACTCTGCTCGGGCCACCAGCGGGAGCGCTGCTATTTGGCGTCGCGGCAGTGGCCCCATTTGCGCTGAACGCGGTCAGTTTTGTCGCGGCAGCCATCTTGATCGCCGCTATCGGCGGATCGTATCGGGCGGATCGTACCGAGACCGGTCCGATCGTCGCCGAAATCAAGGAGGGTCTCTCCTGGCTGGCCGGCCAAAAGGTCGTTCGGTCGCTGGCCTTGATGGCAGGAGCTGCCAACATTCTCATCACCGGCGTGCTGGCCATCTTCGTGTTGTACGCCAAGGAGTTACTTGGTGTCGGTGACCTGGCCTACGGATTGTTGTTGTCGGTCGCGGGAGTGGGAGCATTCGTCGGAGCCATGTCGGTACCGGGCTTCTCCCGGTGGTTGGGCATCAGGTTTTCCATCAGCGCGATCCTGATGCTCGCAGTCAGTTGTATCGCTGGCCTTCGTACTGTTCCCAAGTCCGCTTCCAGCTGCCGCTGCCATGTTCGGATTGGGCTTCGGAGTCACGTCGCTGACCGTGATCAATATCACCGTGCGGCAAAAGCTCACCCCGGATGAACTGCGCGGACGGGTGGCGAGCGCGGTCCGGATGGTGGCCTGGGGATCTCAACCGATCGGCGCGCTGCTCGGCGGATTCGTGGCGAGCCAGCTCGGTCTCCGAGCACCGTACTTTGTGGCCGGGGTGGGGTGGATACTGATTCTCATCCTGCTCAACCCGGCCATCGAGGGTGAGTTCGAACCGGTTGGCTATGTCGGCCGTCATCGTCGGACGGCTACGTAAGTAACAGGCGGTGCAGGCGCCGGCCGACGACCGCAGTTCCCAAAGCGCCCATGCCGATCAGGACGGCGATGTGGCCGACCAGGCTCCAGTCGAATACGCCAAACGTGAGGGCCCTGATGAGTTCAACGGAGTGATAGAGCGGAGAGAACCGGGTGAGCTGCTGAACGACCGGCGGATATACCGACAGCGGGTAGAACGTCGCCGAAAACAGAAACAGTGGCAGGGTGACGACGGTCACGTAGTCGAAGTCCTGCCAGGAGCGCATGAAGGTCGAGCAGGCCATCCCGACCGCTCCGAAGGCGAATCCAATCAGGACGGCTGCGGGAACTGCTAGCAATCCCCACCATGATTCGACGTAGCCGAGGCCGGTCATGACGATCATGAACGAGGCGGCATACAAGGCGCCTCTGACCAGCGACCAACTGATTTCGCCAACGGCAATGTCGGGCACCCCGATCGGGGTCGACAGCATGGCGTCGTAGGTTTTCTGATACTTCATCTTGAAGAAGATGTTCATGGTCGATTCGAATACGGCCCCGTTCATGGCTGAGGAAGCCAGCAAGGCGGGTGCGACGAATGCCGTGTAGCTGACCAGTTCACCGCCAGGACCGGTGACATCGCCGATGTACCCGCCCAGACCGACGCCAATCGAGAACAGATAGAAGAGCGGTTCGAAAATGCCCGAGAAGATCACCATCCAGCCGCGCCGGTACACCATGACGTTGCGTTCGAAGACGTATTTGGCCCGCTGAGCCGAGCGGAGTGGTAGCGGGATCACCCGCATCAGCAAGGTCGTCATACGTACAGGCGCTTGCGGAACTGGCGGACGGCCATGGCCGAGCCGATGATGGTCAAGGCGATAAGAACGGATGCGTGCACTAGTTGGCCGAACGGCGGCTCGGTGCCGAGAGCCACAGATCGGGTCAGTTCCACACCGTGCCAGAGCGGGGTGAGATAGGCGACCGGCTCCATCCAGTCGGGGAGTCGGGAGATTTCGAAGAAGGTTCCCGAGAACAGGAACAGCGGCATGATACCGAACCGAAAGAGGTTGGTGAGACCGATCCCGTCTTCCAGGGTGGCGGAGAACCAGGTCACGAATCCGGCAAAGGCCAGGCCGGTCAGTACCGCCGGGATTACAGCCAGTAGTCCGTCGATCAAGGGCATTGCGCCTAGAGCGGCGGCGACGAGAACGTAGATGACCGACACGAGTGCTACCCGGGTGGCAACCCAGGCCAGGTGGCCGATCACCAGGTCCCGGGTGGTCAGCGGCGAGGCCAGCGCCGCCGGATAGGTCCTCTGCCATTTGATTCCGGCCAGTACCGGCCAGGCCGAATCTCCGGCACCGGCCTGCATGGCCGTGGCGGCGAGCAGACCGGGCGCCAGAAACTCAAGGTAGGAGACTCCGGCGACACCGCCGGTCTGTTCGTCGACCAAGCTCCCGAGAAACATCCCCATCGCTATCAGGTATAGAAACGGATTGACAAAGGACGAAAAGACGCTCCCTCGCCAAACCCCCTTGTACACGCGGGCCGACCGCTCGTACATACGCAGTGACGTGTTCATTCCGTGGGCTCATTCCACAGCACTCATCCCACAGCTCATTCACAGTGCTCATTCGACGAGGCTCCGGCCGGTCAGCTTGAGGAAGACGTCTTCAAGCGACGAACGCCGACTTACCTGAGCGACCGGGCGGATCCCTCGGGCGTGCGCTTCGGTCGAGGTGGCGTCGGCGTCGGGGGTGTAGAGGAGCACCCGATCAGGCAGAATTTCCATTCGATCGGCTAGACCGCCGAGTTGGGCGATATTGTCTTCCTGGGTGCCCGGCGGGAACCGCATTTCCAGGACCTCGCGGGTCGAGTGCTGGACGATCAAGTCGGAAGGAGCACCTTCGGCGACGATTCGAGCCTGATCCATGACCACGAGCCGATCGCACAATTGCTCCGCCTCATCCATGTAGTGCGTGGTCACAATAAGTGTGACGCCGTCCTGTTTGAGGCGATACAGACGGTCCCACAGCACATGGCGGGCTTGGGGATCGAGTCCGGTAGTTGGCTCGTCGAGGATGAGAAGTTCCGGTTGGTTGATCAATGAGCGAGCGATGGTGAGTCGACGCTTCATGCCGCCAGAAAGTTTGTCAACCTTCTCATCGCGCTTGCCGTTGAGCTGAACAAAATCGAGGAGCTCCTCGATGCGGGGCCGGATCACCGAGCGGGCCAGGCCAAAGTAGCGGCCGTAGATCATCAGGTTCTCGGCGACCGTCAGTTCGACGTCGAGCGAGTCCTCCTGCGGGACAACGCCGATTCGCGATCGAAGCTCGGGGCCTTGCGTGGCCGGATCGAGGCCAAGCACAGATAAGGAGCCAGACGTGATCGGCGAGACGGCCCCGATCATGCGCATGGTGGATGACTTTCCTGCCCCGTTCGGACCGAGAAATCCGAACGCTTCTCCCTGCTGAACCTCGAAGTCGATGGAATCCACCGCGGTGAAGTCGCCGAAGCGTTTAGTGAGATCGTGGGCGATTACGAGGGCATCAGACATAGACCGAAAAGCCTATCTGGTTTCTGCGGCGCCACCGAGCAGATATTCGAAACGGTATGAGTAGATTCGGCGTATGAAGTTCGGGTACGGCCTCATCACGTGTCAGCGGCATCCGAACGATGCGCGATCGGACCGCCAGCTATACGCGAAGCCCTGGACCTGGCTGTGGAGGCTGAAACGCTGGGGTTTGACTCGGTCTGGACGAGCGAGCATCACTTCCAGGACGACGCCTACATGCCGTCGGTGATTCCGATGTCGGCCGCTATCGCAGCACGGACCGAGCGCATCGCAATCGGCGTCGGGGTGGCCCTGGCCCCGCTGTACGATCCCGTCCGTCTCGCCGAAGATGCTGCCACAGTCGATCTCCTGTCGGACGGGCGCTTCATCCTCGGACTGGGACTGGGTTGGCTCGATTGGGAGTTCGAGGCGTTCGGGCAGGTTCGTCGTCAGCGAGTGCCCCGAACCGAAACGACGATCGCAACGTGTCGCCAGGCCTGGGGTTCGGGATTGCTGCAACCCCAAGGCGTATCGGTTACTCCCAAGCCGCATCGATCAGGTGGACCACCCATCTGGATCGGCGCAACCGCCGAGCCCGCCATCCGTCGGGCGGCTCGGATCGCCGACGGGTTTATGGCGTCCGAGCCAGTCGGCGAGGATTGGGCCACCCAGGTCAGTTGGGTGCGCGATGAACAAACCCAACATGGTCGCAGTGGAATTTCGCTGTCAGGGTATTGGCCGGTCTTCACGTCGACCGACGGAGACGCCTGGGAACGAGTGAGATCGCATGTGCATTACATGGCCTGGAAGTACGAAGACTCGGAGTCGAATCGAGGCCGGATCGGGCCACTGCCACATCCGCCCGCATTGGACGCCGAAACTGAGGCCCTACTGCGGGCGACCACGATCTGTGGGACACCTGACGAGGTGGTCGATCAGATACGGGTTCTCAACGACGTGGCGGGGTCGACGACTTCACGTTTGTCGGTCGGTTCTACTACCCGGGAATGGACAGAAGCGAGATGGCTTCGGCCACGCGTCTGTTTGCTGAGCGGGTCATTCCGGCTTTTCGCTAGCGGGTGGCGATCGCCCAGTCGGCGTGGAGTGAGGCGTAGACCCCGCCGAGTCCTATCAACTCGGTGTGGGTGCCGTCTTCGACGATCTCGCCAGATTCGAACACGAGGACCCGATCGGCCGCTTCAGCAGTCGAAAGCCGGTGGGCGACCGTGATCGACGTACGCCCTTGGGCCAGGCGCTCAATCGCATCGCGCAACCTGAGTTCAAGTGCTGGGTCGACGGCCGAGGTGGCCTCGTCCAGGATGAGCAGGTCCGGATTCGCCACCCACGCACGGAGGAGGGCGACCAGTTGTCGTTCACCCGCCGACAGGTTCTGGCCCCGCAATCCCGCCATTGTCGACAGGCCTTCTGGCAAGCCCTCCACCCAGTCGCCGAGGTTCAGGTCGGTGATGGCCTCGGTGACCTCCTGATCGGTAGCCGCGCCACGCCCGTATCGGATGTTTTCGATAATCGAAGTGTCGAAGAGGAACCCTTGCTGAGGTACGTACGAAACTCGGGACCGTAGATCGCTGAACGAGACATCTCGAACGTCCACGCCGCCAATCTGGATCGCTCCAGCCGTCGGATCGATAAGTCGGGCGACCAGCTTCGCAAACGTCGTCTTTCCTGATCCGGTTTGCCCGACCACGGCGACCCGTTCGCCGGGCCTGATGCTCAGATGCAGGCTCCTAATGATCGGTGGTCCAGTTGGGTATTGGAAGGTTGTGTCAACGGCAGCGACCGCCAACGAACCATCGGGCAGCGGCTGAGGATCGAGCGAGTCTGGCAAATCGACTGGTTCGTCGATGACGGTGAGAACCTTACGCAAACCAGCGCCGGCCGCCTGGGCGCTGTCTGATGCCTCGACGATCATTTGCACAGGCTCCGTGAGCAGATTTACCAGAAACAGAAACGCCAGAAGCGTGCCCGTGGTCAGTTGCCCTCTGGCTCCGAATATCACGCCGAATCCGATTACGGCGGCGGTGATCAACCCGGCGAATATCTCGGCTGACGAGAAAAGGAAGGCCCCGAACCGTGCGGTTCGGAATCCGGCAACGAACTGGCGTCCAAGCGCCTGATCGACGCGGTCCAGCGTTTCGGGTTCGGCCCCATGAGCTCGAATAATTGGTAGCCCGGTGATTGATTCCGAGACCGCCGACATCGAGTCCGAGATGGTGTTGCGGTGGGCGCCATGGGCTCGTTTGAGGAGCCGCTGAAACCACAACAACAGCGTGCCGTAAACGGCTACTCCGGCAATAACGATCAGGGCAAGACGTACGTTGTAAAACAGCATCGTGGTCATCGCCAGCACCAGCTGGGTTATGCCGATGAGCATGCCAATGCCAGCCCATTCCATGAAGTGTTCGAGCGATCTAACGTCGGAGGTGACGCGGGCCACCATGGCGCCGCGACGGTTCGTCTCGGTGTGAAGCGCCGACAAGCGGTGCAGATGAGAGAACGCTTCGTTTCTAAGCTCTGCCAGTCCGGCCGGTACGAACCGGGCGATCCGCATAAGCGAGGTCCATCGAGCGATTGAGGCCAGGATCACCGCTCCCACGGCCACCAAACCAGAACGAAGAACAGCGCCGGTGTCGATCGTGTCGACCCCGACGAGTTGCGTGTCGACGATGCGCTGCAATGTGATGGGTACGACAAGTGACATTGCCGTGCCAAGCCCGGCTAGCAGCAGGGTTACGACGAGACCCTTCCGCAGAGTCGGCGCCACCTGAAACGCGCGCCGGAGCGCTTGGACGACGGTGGAATCAGACATCGGCGTACGCCGTGAGAATGTCGGAATATACGGGCTGAGTGGCCAGGAGGTGTTCGTGGGTTCCCGTTGCGATGATTTTCCCATTGTCTACGAGGATGATCCGGTCAGCCAACGTGATTGACGCCTGGCGGTAGGCCACGAGCACGACGGTGGACGGAAGCTCCGCATCCCGTAGACCGGTCAGGATGGCCGTTTCGACACTCGGGTCGATGGCCGACGTGGAATCATCGAGAATCAGCAGTCGGGGTTTCCGGATGATGGATCGAGCCAACGCGATTCGTTGTGCTTGGCCCCCTGACAGGGTGGCGCCCTGTTCTCCCACAATTGTGTCGAAACCGTGGGGTAGTTCGAGGACGAACTGAGTGGCTTGCGCCAGGTCGGCTGCTGCCCGGACTTGCTCCTCCGAGAACTGCTGGCCGAGCGTGATGTTTTCCCTCACGGACAGGTTGAAAAGGAAGGCTTCTTGAGGGACGATGGTTACCTCGGAGGACACGCCCCGTTCGGCGAAATCTCGCAGATCCCGACCGTCTAGCTGGATGGTCCCGCGATCCGGATCCCACAACCTCGCCAGCAGCGAAACCATTGTCGATTTCCCGGACGCAGTCGGACCGACGATTGCGACGGTCTCACCTGGTTCGATGTGGAAGCCCAGGTCGGACAACACCGGGACCCCACCCGGGTAAGAGAAGGTGACGTTCTCTCCAGAAACCTCGGTGCCGGTGGCCTGACCGGACGGGTCCATCTCGCCGTGGTGAATCAAATCGTCGGCCTCGACAATGCGAGCGATCCGGCGCCAACTGGCCAGAGCGAAGGTGGTTTCCCACGTAACGAATCCAATGAGTCGAATCGGGAACGACAAGAGCGACATGAGATAGAGGGCCGTGACAACCTCGCCAGGGGTGATCGCCCCAGCCTGGATGCGGTAGCCACCGACCACAATCACGGCGATGAGGCCGAGGGTGGGGATGATCTCGGAGACGGTGCGGAAGCTCTCGGCTCGAACTGAAACCCAGGTCCTCTGATCGCGCAGCGCGTTGGAAACCTTCGAGAACCGTTCGACCTCGAGGTCTTCGGCGCCGATAGCCTTGACCGTGAGAGCGCCATCGAAGCTTTCGTGGGCGACTGCGGAGACGTCACCGACCATCCGTTGGAGCTTTTCGAAGCCGCCAAAGATGAACCAGGCCGAACCGACATCGGCCGTGACGACCAACCCGAAGCTGATCAAGGCGACGAGACCCAGCCACACATCGATGCTGGTCACGAGGACCAGGGCTCCAATGAGGAGCAGGCTTACTCCGGTCGCGTACGGCAAAGGACCCAACACAAACGTGGCTTGCCCGGCGTCGTTGTCGGTGATCGCCAGGAGGTCGCCGGTGTCCTCGCCGTGGTGCCACGGCATCGACAGCTTGTATTGGTGGTGAATCAACCGTGAAACGAAGTCCATCTGGGAGCGGATCTGAAGCCAGGACGCGCCAACCCTTCGGATGATGATGCCCACCGCCTTGTACAGGGCGATAGCCGCGATCAGCAGTACTGCCGGCCGTAGTCGGTCGGCATACGGTTCACCTCCGTCGAGCACGGGGATGATGACGTCGTCCGTGATGTTTCCGATGACGACGGCGGCGATGGCGATCGCCGAGACGAACATCGTTGAGCCGAACACGGCGATGGCGAAGGCGATCGGTGCGCGCGGATGAGGCGCCCCACGTGGGCACCGCCCTGGCGGAGCACCGTCCCCATTGATTCTGTCGTTACGCTGCGCACGACGGTGAATGGTACTTCGAGTGAGAGTGCACCGATCGCTGATTATTCGGCCAGGCTCTCGTCACAACTGGTAACTTCGAAACCATGATCCACACGAGTCCCTTCCCAGATGTTGTCCTGCCAGACATGCCGCTCACTCCCTATGTCCTTCGCAACTCGCTCGCTGATCCTGACCGTCCGGCGCTGATTGACGGACCGACCGGCCGGATAATCACTCACGGGCAACTGGTTGATGGGATTGCCCGGGTGGCTGGGGGGCTGTCGACTCGCGGTTTCGGCAAGGGGGACGTACTGGCCATTCTCGCTCCCAACATCCCTGAGTACGCTCTCGCCTTCCATGGAGCGGCCACCACCGGCGGGACGGTCACAACCATCAACCCGACGTACACGTCCGATGAGGTTGCTCATCAGCTGAGGGATTCCGGTGCCAAGTACATCGTGACTATTCCGATGTTCCTCGAAGTGGCTCAATCGGCAGCGAACTCGGCCGGGGGTGTTGAAGAGATCTTGTGTTCGGCGAAGCGGAAGGCGCTTCGCCATTCACCGATCTGTTTGGTGATCCCTATGTCGGGCATGCCGACGTTGACCTCGACAATGATGTGGTCGTGATGCCGTATTCGTCGGGCACCACCGGATTGTCGAAGGGTGTGATGCTGACGCACCGCAATCTGGTTGGGAATCTCGCCCAGTCAGAACCAGTGATCTCCATCACTCCCGATGATGTCGGAATTGCGGTCCTGCCGTTCTTCCACATCTATGGGATGCAGGTCCTGATGAACGGTGCGGTAGCCAACGGTTCGACGCTCGTTACGATGCCGCGTTTCGATCTCGCCGAGTTCCTGCAGATCTGCCAGGACCATAAGGTCACCCGCTATTACCTCGTACCGCCAATTGTCTTGGCCCTGGCCAAACATCCCCTGGTCGACAACTTCGACCTTACGGCAGCTCGCCAGGTGTTTTCGGGTGCGGCTCCATTATCGGCGGAAGTTGCTGCTGAGGCTGCGGCGAGGATTGGCTGTGAGGTCGTCCAGGGATACGGCCTCACCGAGACCTCTCCGATCACTCATGCCACGCCTCCCGGAGGTTTCAAACCCGGATCGATCGGAGTGTTGATACCGAACACGCAATGCCGGATCGTTGACCCTGAGACGGGTGAAGATCTCGAACTCGATGTCGACGGCGAGTTGTGGATCCGGGGCCCGCAGGTGATGAAGGGCTACCTGAATAACCCTGAGGCGACGGCCTCTACCGTGGATGCCGATGGGTACTTGCACACCGGCGACATCGGCCACGTCGACTCGGATGGACACTATTACATCGTGGACCGGCTGAAAGAGCTCATCAAGTACAAAGGCTTCCAGGTGCCACCCGCTGAGCTGGAGGGTCTCCTCCTCACGCATCCTGCGATTGCCGACGCAGCCGTCATCCCGATCCCTGATATCGAGGCGGGGGAACTGCCGAAGGCCTACGTGCAGCTCAAGCCCGGGCACGAGGTTACTGCCGAGGAAGTTATGGAGTTCGTGGCAGGCAAGGTGGCCAACTACAAGCAGATTCGTCGGGTTGAGTTCACCGACCTGATACCCAAATCGGCTTCCGGCAAGATTCTTCGGCGCATCCTCAAAGACAAGGAACGGGCCGAAGCCGCTGGTAGCTCAGACTGAGCCGCTATTCGGCCAGTTACCTGAACCTTCAACTCCCGAACGACTGGTCAGCTAGTCCGGATCAGTTCAGCGTCGTTTGCCACCGGGGTGGCCGCCTGGCGCTGCTCAAGCAGTGCGACGGTACGGTCGCTGTTCACCCGGATTGCCTCGATGCTGTCAAGCATCACGCGCAACGGGAAGTCCTTCGGCATATCCTCCATTCCGGCCCGCATTTTTTCCCAAACCGATGGCTTCGGGGCCGGCGCGGCCGGCTTGCTCCTGGCGGCGGAGATGGCGGCGATCGCGGCAGCTCCTGCCACGGCTCCGATAATGATCTTCTTGTTCATGACAATCCTCCAATTGTACGACAGGCCCGACTCACCCACCGTGGGGCTGGTCCGGCGGCGGCCTCTTCTGACCAAAGCACAAACCGTCCGATGATTGAAGAGGCGAAGGACCCTCCGGTTGCTCGCACGACCAAACGGAACGGATGGACGGGTCTGATGCGAACCCGCCGGGTAGTCGCGGGCCTGTGAGGCTTCACCTTTTAGGCATCGCTCCGCAAGCCGATTGACCGGAGGGCAGCCGCCGCGGCGTTCCATCCGGCCATGCCATGCACGCCGGCTCCCGGGGCGGTTGAAGCGCCGCACAAGAAGACTCCTTCAATCGAGGTCGCGTACGGGTTCGGCGACAGTTTGGGCCTACCAAACATCTGGCGCGGGGTGAAGGCCCCGGCCCCGATGTCGCCCCCTACGTAATTGTCGTTGTAGTCGGCATACCAGCCGGGTGGTTTGACGTGGCGGGCGATGATCTGGTCTCGAAATCCCGGAGCGAATCGCTCGAGCTGAGACTCGACTCGGTCGACCATATCGACGTCGGAACCGTTCGGCACATGACAGTATCCCCATGCGACGTGTTTGCCGCGGGGGGCACGGCTCGCATCGATATTGGTTGGTTGGGTGACGAGCACATAGGGCTTGTCGGGATGGCTGGCTTGGTGAACGGCCTTTTCCGCCGCGGCAATTTCTTCATAAGTGCCACCAACATGAACCGTGGAGGCCCGGCCTACTTCAGCATTCGCCCACGGTATCGGACCGGCGAGAGCCCAGTCGATCTTGAAAGCCCCCGGCCCGTAGGTCCATCGTGGCTCCGGCAAGTCGAAGATCGACGCCAGCGCCGTAGGCGTCGACGACAGCAACTTGAGGCGGGTGGCGGGTAAATCAGACGCGGAACGGATGGGCCGGTCGGTTTCGATAATGCCGCCGAGCGACGCGAAGTACCGGGCCATCGACGCCGTCACGTTTGTCGCGCCACCTTTCGGCACCGGCCACCGGTAAGCGTGCGCCGCGACCATCATCGCCAAACCCACGGACGCGGAGGTGGGCTGGGAGAAAGGTTGGATCGCGTGGGCAGCGACCCCGGCGAAGAGCGCTCTCGAACCAGGATCGTCGTATCGGGCCGCAAAGCGATCGGCCGACAAAAGCGCAGCCAGCCCGAACCGGGCCAGCTTCCAAGGATGGTGGGGCAGTCGGAGCATCGGACCCATGGCGTAACTGAAGATGTCATCGGCGTCAGGCGCAAGCCGGCCGAACAGCGACGAATAGGCCGCCTTGTCCTTGCCAAGGGTTTCGGCGGTTCGCGCAATGTCGTGGTAGATGAACCGAGCGTCACCACCATCCAGAGGATGAGCCACCTCGCTATCGGAATACAACCATTCCAATCCGTGCTCTCGCAGTGGCATCGCTCGAAACGCAGCCGAGTGTTCGGCGAATGGCATGACGGCGGAACAGACGTCGTGGAGAAACCCCGGTTCGGTGAGTTCCATCGTTCTGGTACCCCCACCAATCTCGGGATTGGCTTCGAGCACGAGAACGGACAAGTCGGCTTGAGCGAGTCGGATGGCTGCCGCCAGACCATTCGGGCCGGACCCAACCACCACCGCGTCGTAGGTCATTCGTCGGAAACGAACGTTTGGGCTTCGGCTACTAAAGGCGACCAGGTCACTTCGTCACTCCAGTCCTTCGTTCTTGATTCGGTCGACATGACGCGACATTACCTGCGTATGATCTGAGTCAGGGACGCGAAGACACATTCACCACTTGGTTCTGGCGGGCAGGTATGAAGATTGAAGTCACAGCGCACGGCCCTTACGAGGTGTCGGGGGGTGTTCCCCTGCGTCCCAAGGACGAGGTCATGTCCGAGTACGGCGAACCGCTCACCTGGAAGAGCGACCCTCCGCTCGAAACGCCGGGCACCTATCTCTTGTGCCGCTGCGGGAAGTCAGACAACAAACCCTTCTGCGACGGATCACACGCCTTTGACGGGTTTGGTGGCAAAGAGCGGGCCCCGGCCGATCGGCCCCCTGAGAAGATCAAACGTCATGAAGGCACCGGCATGGTCGTCGTGCATGACGGCGAGCTCTGCGAACACGCAGGTTTCTGTGGGAATCGCATGACGAATTGGTTCAAAATGTTGGCCGAAACCGAAGACACGATTGTCCGAGGGCACTTGATGTCGATGCTCGAAAAGTGTCCGTCAGGAGCACTCGCTTACGAAATCGATGGCGAGTTGATCGAGCCGCAGCTCCCGCAGGAGATCGCCCCGGTCCCGAACGGCCCGCTGGCCGTGACTGGCGGAATTCCGATCGTGATGACCGACGGGACCCAGATGGCCATTCGTAATCGGGTAACCCTGTGTCGGTGCGGGGCTTCGAAGAACAAGCCTCTTTGCGACGGGACCCACGCTGAGATTGGCTTTGAGGCCTGATGCCAATCGATACGGTCAAAGAACTACATGCACATTTGCGGCTGGCCGGCATTGTCGAGCTCACCACAATTCCGACCTACTTGTATGCGATGTACTCGCTCGACGACCTCGCGTCGGACGCTGCCAAACTGATCAGGAGCGTGGCGGTTGAGGAGATGCTCCATCTGGCGTTGGTCGGGAACCTTCTCTTGGCGACGGGAGGTGAGCCGAAGTTCTATTCGCCCGAGAGTATTCCGAGCTACCCCCTCGCCCTGCCTCACCATATTCCTGAGACGATCGTGAGTCTGGAGCCGTGCTCGCGCGGGGTAATTCGTGACCTCTTCATGGTCATCGAACAGCCCGCCGACGTCGGAGCACCCCCCGAGGCGGACGAATTTGAAACGCTCGGCCAGTTCTATGCGGCGATTGAGGAGGCGGTCAAGCGACTCGAGCCGTTTGACAATCCTCGCCTGGAACGACAGCTATCGGATCCGGCGTTCTACAACCCGGTTAAGTTCGATGCCGCCGATAGCGGCGGGCTGATGGGGATCTATGACTGTGACACGGCCCTCGAAGCCATGGAGATCATCATTCACCAGGGGGAGGGGGTAGGTGATCACCGCTACGCCGATCCCGATCACCAGGAACTGACGCACTATTACAAGTTTGAGCAGTTGGCCGAGGGGACCGTCGAGATCGGCCTCGTTCGACCGGTCATGTCGAACCCTCATGTCACCGACTTCCCGCCATACATCCGCCCGGTGGCGACCCTGGCGAATGCACTTTATTCGTTCGTGTTGTGGGTGATGGATGAGATCTACGCCCCGGGAGCGGATGCCAACGAATTGATCTCAGACCTCTACGGTTCGATGGCAGGCCTCCTCGGCCCGGTTGCCCACTACCTCACAACGCTCGACGTGGGTGGTGACTATGTGGCCTCTCCCACCTTTGAGTTCTATGAGTTCTCGGACGACCCGCGTCACGAAATAGTCGAAATCGCCCAGGGGTTGGTGGAGGATCATCCGGGGTTGGCGCCAGTCGTTCACCAGATCGTAAAACGCTGGAGCTGACCTGGGAGTCTGCTGAATATTGCCGTTGTGCAGGTTGGCGACGAGACGCGCCAGTCGCCAGGCGGAGGTTTCGCCACTCCTCGTACCGGAATGGCGGGGCCGACAACCCCGCGAGGGGTGATGTATGGTCGTCAAAATGTGTGACATGCATTGTTCAGCAGTCTCCTAGGTGTATGACCAGTCGGCTAGACGGCCGATGGAGATCACTATCCAGGGTCCATCTGGCGTTTTGTCTCGATACTGAGGGTATTTTGCACTCAGCGCTTCGACCCAATCGGGCTCAGCCTCGTCCCGCACCTCGGCGGTTCCGTCGGCCCTGACCCACCAAAGCTGATCCCAGTCTTCGTCCTGGTTGGATACCAGAACAGAGACATTGGGGTTGGCTTGGATGTTTGCCAGTCGGACGAGGCGGTTGGTGCTCTTCGGCTTGTGGTCGATAGCGGTGACGAGCTTTCCTGCCACGACCGCGAAGACAATCGGAACCGCATGGGGACGTCCGTCGGGTCGGACCGTCGATAGCGTTCCGAATCGTGCCTGAGCGAGCTTGGCGAGGGGCATGGCCCCAGCGTACGCGGTAGCGTATGGGTATGAACGTTGCAGAGGATCTCGCCACCGGTTTCGTAAGGAATACCGGGTACCTGACCCGCCAGATTGCGCCAATTGATCACGTTGGAAGCCTCCGTCAGGTCGACGGTGTGAACTGCCTCAATTGGACGGTCGGGCACATCGTCCACTACCGGAACGTGATTCTGGAAATGCTCGACGCTGAGCCCGTCGATGGACTGGGGCCACGGTACGACCGGGAATCCGACCCGGTCTTGTCCGACGGGCCCGGAGTCCTGGCTTTCGATGTGCTGCGCAGCCTGTTTGAGGCGTCAGGAGAGGCAGTGGCGGTCGGGCTACGAGCGAAGGATGGACACCTTGACCGGTTGGTCATGGCCGGCGACCAGGAAGTCGCCCTCGGATCGCGCCTTCAGTTCTATTTCTTCCACGACACGTTGCACGTCGGGCAAGCCGACGTTCTCGCGGCGATGGCGGCCTGAGATGCGGGTATTTCTGGCAGGGGCCACCGGGGCCATTGGGTCGCCGCTTGTCAGACGTTTGCTGGCGGAAGGTCATACCGTGGTTGGTCTGGCAAGATCTTCACCCGCCGCCGATCGGCTCAGCCAGGCGGGGTGTGAGGTTGCTCGGGCTGACGCCCTCGACCCGGACGCACTGAAACGTGCGGCTGTCGAAGCGCGACCGGAAGTCATCATCAATCAGCTGACGAGTCTCCCGAAGTCGATGCTTAATCCGATCGAAGCCAATAAGGACGGCAAGCTCACCAACCAACTCCGGGTTCTCGGAGCACCAGCCCTTGCTGAGGCGGCCCGCGATACTGGCGCCCAGTTGATCGCTCAATCGATTGCGTTCGCCCAGAAGCCCGGGAGCGGAATACGCAAAGAGGACGATCCGCTCCACTTGACTGCGCCGGCTGGTCACCGGACAGTCGTCAAGGCGATCGGCGTACTCGAGGACGCCACGATCTCGGCCGGGGGAGTGGTGCTTCGCTACGGCCACTTTTACGGCCCGAGGACCTATTTTGCTCCCGATGGCGCCTACGTCGAGATGTTGCACAAGCGAATGCTGCCGATCGTCGGACGAGGAAGCGGCTCGTTCCACCTGCTGCATCTCGACGATGCCGTTGATGCGACCATCAAAGCGATCGGCGCACCGACCGGCGTCTATAACGTCACCGACGATGTCCGCGTGACTGCCGGGGATCTCTTACCGTGGATCGCCAGGGAAGTCGGGGCACCCAAACCCGTGACGGTGCCCCGCATAACGTTCGCTGTCGGCCCGATGACCATTCTCAGGTACCTGATCGATGAGCAGCCGGCGGTTTCGAATGCGAAGGCGAAGGATGTCCTTGGTTGGCGTCCGCAGCATCCTGACTGGCACGAACCGCTCGCGGTGGCGCTCCGCGGCTAGTCGAGCGGCCGAAGCTGGCCCAGCGGCGGACCGAGAACATCCATCCACGAGTTGTTGGCTATCTCCCGGTAACGATCCGGGTCCACCGGCCCGGCCGGCAGTTCAGCGTGTTCTTCGAAGAATCGTTCCATGCCCGACGGCGTGAACATAACGAGCAGCTTTCCCTGCGAGTCGCCAAGGTTCTGAAAACAATGGGCGGTTTGGCGAGGCACGAAAAAGAACGATCCCGGTTCAGCCATGAAGATTTGGTCGTCGGCGATGAACCGGAAGTTGCTTTCGAGGATGTACCACATCTCATCTTCGCGTCGATGCGAATGAAGGGGCGGTCCTTCCTTTGGCCCGATACCTACCTCGAGGAGTGTGAACGATCCGTTCGTGGTTTCTGTGCGAGCTTTAACGGTTGCCGGTCCACCCGCAGGGCCACGGATTATGTGACCTTCTCCGGGATCGACCACGAACGCTGACACTCTTGAACCGGACACGAGCAGCCTCCTGAGCTTGGGCCGTCGGTGTGGCGGCGACACCAGAGGCTACCCGCTGTCCGGGACTTCAAATGGGTTGCTCTCGCCTAATTCGAGTCAGTCTTGATCAGGGTTCGAATCAGCCATGCCAGCACCACTAATGGTGCCGCGAAGAACAGGATGACCAGCACGGCCTGGATGGCGCCGTTGCTGGCTCCCTCCTCGAACGGAGCCGACGACCGAACGCTGACCAACGGGAGAACCAGCATGACGAACCATCCTCCCGGCCACACGAGCGCGGCTGTGACTTTTTGAAGTTTGGACCAGACCGGCGACGTCCACACCAGAACTATGCCAACCACCCATCCAACAATCGGGATAAACAGGGACCCGACGCTGAGTCCGACGAGGCCGATGATTTCTTTGACACGGGAGGGTCCCTTCTTCACCGAGACGGGTGCCTCATCAGCGCCTGCTTCGGTGGCGATGGATTCAGGCGTACCTAACCGATCGAGGACAGTGCGGACTTCAGCTTCTCCTGCATCGGCGGGCAGCGCTTGCTCGATATGAGACGCAAGGTCCCCAATGATCGTCTCCCGTTTGCCCGCAGGCAGGGAGCGCGTCGCGTCTCGGACCGCGGTGAGGTAGTCGGCTATCAGTTCTTGGTTGGTCGATTGCATGAGCATTCATTCTCCTGATATGGATAGGACTTTGTCGACGGTGTCTCGAAATCGAGCCCAGTCATTACGGAAGGACTCCAGTGCGGCGCGGCCGGCACTGGTTAGTGAGTAGTACTTGCGAGGTCGGTTGGACCCTTCTTGCTGCCAGTTGGTGCTCACGAGCCCAGCGTCGTGGAGTCGGCCGAGCAGCGGGTACATCGTGCCCTCACTCGTAACCAATCCATCGTGGCTGGCCAGCGTCTCAACGAGTTGGAATCCATACATCTCCTCTTCGGAGAGCATGGACATGACGCAGTACTCCACGACGCCTCGTCGCAGTTCTGTGAGTCCGGGACCTTGATACTTAGCCATGTGTGACATGATACCTTGTCTGACAAGGTTTGAATCCAAAAAGACCTGAATTTCAGAGATTTATTTTCGGCTAAGCGTGACGAACGAACTCGTCGAACAACGATTGTTGAGTCGGGTCGATCGCGGCCGTGACCTCCGGGTGCCACTGCACCGCCACCAGCCACGGATGGTTGGGCACTTCAACCGCCTCGATGATCCCATCGGGAGCAACTGCTGTCACTACCAGAGCATCGGCCACGACGTCGAGGGCCTGATGGTGCCCGGAATAGGTGGTGACCTGGTCAGCCCCCATCGCCTTCGCAAGTCGCGACAAGGGTGTCACGTCTACGACATGGGTCGTCCAGAAACCTTCTTCGTCTCGATGTATGTCGTCGGCGATGACCTCGGGTAGGTGGGCGTGGAGGCTCCCGCCCAGCGCAACGTTGAGGACTTGCATGCCGCGACATACAAAGAGACAAGGGATGGTCGAGTTCAATAGCGCCTCCGTCAGCGCCAGTTCGGACTCGTCCCTGGCTGGGGAGGCCGCCACGATCCGCGGATGTTCGGCATCGCCGCCGTATCTGTTTGGGGCAACGTCAGTCCCTCCCGAGACCAACACGCCATCGAGGACGTCCAGCCAGCGAGTCCAATGCTCCTCGCCTGGAGGGAGCAACACGGGTACTCCGCCAGCCCGGCGCACGCTGTCTACATACTCGGTCGGGATCGAATAGTGCGCTGCGTAATGCTCACTTGGCGCCGGCCGCTCGGCCCGGTCGTATGTGGTTATCCCGATGAGTGGCTTCATCAGGCGATTCTATCGGCACTGTCAGCGATGCCGTCTGGCAAGCCAACAGCTACGTAACGGTTCTCGGATTCGCCAACCGTTCACTGACGAGCTGCTCGAAGGACTCCAGGGGCTCGGCGTCGTACGTAGGGTCGAATGATTTCTGGTCGTAGTCAGCACAGAACTTGACGGTGTCGGCATACCATTCGTGGTTCTGGTAGACGTCGCGCGCATTCGGGTCCTGGCCGTAATGGTGGAAGTAGTAGACACCTTGAAACAAGCCATGGTGTCGACAGATCCAATACACCCGATCCGAAACGTAGGGACGGATGACCGCCGCTGCCGCTTGCGAATGATTGGCGGGGGCCAGGACATCACCGACGTCATGGAGCAGTGTCATCAGGACATACTCTTCGCTCTCGCCTGCCCGCCTGGCGCGAGTGGCGGCCTGCAAGGAGTGGCCGAGACGGGTTACCGGGTACGGTCCTGGCTCATCCATTGAGCGCAGCCAACCCAGTACCCGCTCTGGGTAGGCAAGCATTTCCTCGTCTTCGACCTGCTTGAGGTAGGCGTACTCCTCTTTCGTTCCGTCGGCCATCTGGATGAACTCAACTCGTCGCATAGGTCTAATGTACTGCGGTCTGCTGCCGGAGATCAGTCGCCGTCTAGGGTGCCCGTCATGAATCAGGAAATGGGCGAGGTGGCCGCGACTGGTGAGATCCGCCGATACGTTCTGTGGGGTGTGCTCGCAGTCGTCGCGGTTGCTGTTGGAGGCATCTTCTGGTGGGCGTCGAGCGATCAGGCCGTCGTGGTCGAGGATGATCTAGCGACCGCGCTGGACGTCGCTTTCGGGGCCCGACCTGAAGAGTCTTGGTGCCGGGGCGGTTGTTCCGTGACCGGGCACGAATGGCACAGTCAGGGTGCTCTGAAACAGGTGGCGGAACAGGTCGCGGAGAGTGCCCGGTCGATCGGCGCCGAAACCCTGATCGAGCCAAGTGACCCGGGAACGATGCTCGTGACTGTCAAGCGTGGATCGGCCGAGGTAGCCGTGGCAGTTACCGACGCGGATTGGGCAGACGCGGCACCGGCCGCCGCTGGCGTAGCCGTGTGGTATACGTCAGTCAGGGCTTTCGATCAAAGTGCTTCTCGTTGATCTGCGTAGTATCGCCGACGTGACTACTGCACGTGAACTCGCCGATGCCTATTGGGATTACCGCAAGCAGACCAATCACTTCGCGGGATTGATGCGAGGTGACCTCACCTATCTGGAACGCTGGACCGACTTATCGGCGGCGGGAACACTGGCGGCGGTCGCGCAATACGAAAGCTTTGCAGCCCTGGCCAGGGACCTAACGACCGGTGATCTGACGTCAAGAGTGTTGGCAGCCACGGTGGCGGCTTCGGCAACCACAGATGCCCTGACGTACGCAGCCCAGGCCGAGCTAGTGGCACCGAACATGCAGATGGGCATCATTTCCTGGCTGCTTCCCGGGATAACCGTCCAGCCACTTGTCACCGCCGATCACGGTGATCGGTACCTGCAAAAACTTGATGCCTTCGACCCCTTTGTGGATCAGTTGATCGACCGTCTTCGGGAGGGCGTTCGGTCCGGTCGGGTTCCGCTGGCGCGACACGCCGGCGACACCGTCACCAAACTTACTTCACTGCTCGACGACGAAAGTGAGCCGTTCAGCCAGCAAGCCTCGCCGATCGAGTTCACTCCAGCAGAGAGCGAACGATGGGTCGTCGAGGTTTCTGAGCGAGTTGGTCGTGTCGTAAAACCGGCTTTGCGTCGCCTGATTGCCGAGTTGAATACCACGACGGTGCCAGCCGGTCGCCCCGATGATCGCCCCGGTCTCCTCCATCTCGAAGGTGGCGCGGAGTTGTATCGAAGACTGGTCGGAGCTCACACCACCCTCGATGTCACACCCGAGCAAGTGCATGCGGTTGGACTGGAGCAAGTCGACCGCCTTGAAGCGGAGTACGTCAGCCTCGCCGGGCCCCTGCTCGGCACCGAGCAGATCGAAGAGATCTACTTCCGGTTGCGGACTGACGAATCGCTCCACCACCACGACGCTGAGGCGATCATCGCTGACGCCGTGCGCGCCTTTGAAAAAGCCAAAGCCGCTATGGGCGATTGGTTTGGGACCTTGCCGAAGGCCGATTGCCTTGCCAGTGCCACCGACGTCGGCGCCCTCGCCTACTACCGGACACCGAGCGAAGACGGCACCCAGCCTGGCCATTTCTTCTTCAACACCTCAGAACCGTCGATGTGGGCGACGTTCCAAGTAGCGGCGATCGCCTACCACGAAGGTATTCCCGGACACCATCTGCAACTCGCGTTGGGTATGGAAAACGACAACGTTCATCCGCTTCATCGCCACCTGTACCTCCCTGGTTTCGGCGAGGGGTGGGGCCTCTATACAGAGCGACTGGCCGACGAAATGGGTCTCTACGCCGATGACTGGGAACGGGTCGGCATGCTCTTCGCCGACTCGCTGCGGGCTTGCCGACTGGTGGTTGACACGGGCATGCATGCCCTCGGCTGGACTCGTCAGCAGGCCATTGATTACATGGTTGCTCACTCACCGATGGCCGTCTACGAGGTTGAACAGGAAATCGACCGATATATCGGGGCGCCTGGTCAGGCCACGAGCTACATGATGGGTCGCCTGGAGATTGACGCGATCCGGAGCGAAGCCGAGGCTGAGCTTGGTGATGCGTTCGATGTGAAGGCGTTCCATGATGCCGTGCTCGGGTTCGGCACCGTGCCACTGCCGGTGCTGCGGGAGATTGTGTCGACCCGACTCGGCTATTGAGGTTTTCGTTTCGATCAGAAGCCGGGATCGCCGTTGACAGCCACGATCCTCTCAATGGCGTATGACTCGTCCGGCTTGTCAGCTTCTTCGATCCTCTCCGAGTAGTGGATGATCCGGAGGTCGCTAAAGGCCCGTAAGTATTCGCCCGGTTGGAGCCGGAAGTCATCGGTCGGTGGCCCGGCCACCGGCAAGGACGTTTTGAAATGATGCTCGGCGATCAACCATCCGTCGGGTCTGAGAGCTTTGGCCAATCGAGGCCACAAGGATTCACTGCGAAAACGGAAACAGGTGATCAGGTCAAAGCTTTCTGGCTCGATTGCTAAGGAATCGAGATCAGCCACTTGCCAGTTGATGGATAGGCCTCGTTCGGCTGCCGATTGTTGTCCCATTGTTACGGCCGTTTCCGAAATGTCGACTGCGGTCGTTTCGAACCCGATTGCGGCTAGTGCCAATGCGTTGCGTCCGGCGCCGCACGCAATATCGAGCGCCGTTCCCACGGGAACGCTCGGGAGCCATTCAGCGAGAAAGGCTGACGTCCAGGTCCGCGGCTGATAAGCGCCTGAGGAATACCGTTGTTCCCAAACCTCTGCTTCGTGCTCGGCCATCGGTTCGATACTACGACTCGCTCCTACCAATAGTCGCCCGACCCCACATACACTTTGCCCTGAAGCGAGAGGAGAACCGGATGACCGACCCCCGCGACGAATTGGCCCGACTTGCGGCCGAAGTAGCTGACCTGCCGAATGACGCGTTTCGTGAGAAGTATGAAATCCATGTGCAAATGGATGCGATTCGCGCCGATCTTCCTGTCCTACATAAGGATGATGGGAGATCGGTTGAAGACATGAGGATTGAGTTGCGTGAGCATCGCGCCCAACTCAACGAACTCATGAGGACTTCGGCGATCGCCATTACCCCGATGTCCGACGGCGCCGGAGGTTCGGGTGATGCTGCCCACGTTGTCATGCGGCAGAAACTGATTCGCACTGGTGACTGGATCAAGGTCCGGATCGGCGAGCTGGAATCTGCGATCGACAAGTCGACAGGCGCTTAGCGGCGATCTGAGTGTGCGGTTCGGGCTTTTGGTCGGTAATGTCTTAATCGCCCATAGGGCTTAATCCGGAGGAGAAGTATGAAACAAACCAAATTTGTAGCGGGATCTCTGTTGCTGGCGTTGGTACTAGCCGCCTGTGGTGGTACCTCGACTGACACAACAGCCGCTGTCGCAGGCGTCGACGGAGAGTTCGATCTTGGCGGTCGTGAAGTGACCGTCGGTGTAGAGAACGCTTATCTGCCGTACAACTACGTCTTGGCTGGCGAGACCGAAGGTCAGGGTTGGGACTACGACATGTGGCGCGCCATTTGTGACCTGATCAATTGCACTCCTGTGTTCGTTGAAGCTGGGTGGCCGGCGGTTATCGACCAGGTGGCCCAAGGTGAACTCGATACGGCTGCCGATGGCATCTCGATCACCGATGAACGCAGAGAGATCGTTGACTACTCAGACGCCTACATGACGGTTGTCCAGAAGTTCATCGTTCAGATCGATGATGATCGGTACGCCGATGCCGACGCACTGATAGCCAGCGATGCGATTATTGCTACGCAGGGTGGAACTACGAATTATGAACTGGCGATCTCGTTGGTTGACGAGTCGCGGGTGAGTGCCTTCGATCAGTTCGGCCTCGCTATTGAAGCGCTGATTAGTGGTGACGTGGATGCGGTCATCATCGATGACTCGGCTGGCCTCGGCTACATCGGCGTGAACGCCGACGTGATGAGGACGCTCGACGGCGACTTGCAGTCCGACCCACTTGGGTTCATCTATCCCCAGGGTTCTGACCTCGTTGAACCGGTCAACGCCGCCATCGCAACACTGAAGGCCAATGGCACTTTTGACGAGATCGGGCGCAAGTTCTTCGGTGAAGGGTTTGCGGTCACGTACGACGATATCGAAGGCTGAGCCAGACGCCGCAGCTCCCAAGTAGATAAGATGCGCCGGGCTATGCCCGGCGCATCTTCTATTTGAGGAGTAATCGTGGACAAGAATCCCGCCAAGGAACCTGCTTCGCCAGGCCCGTCGGCGGTGATCGAGTTCGACTCGCACGACTTTCCCTGGTGGCTGGTGGGGATGATCGCCATTATCGTCGGGATGGGTGCTGCCGTGGTGGTCAACCCGAACTACAACGAAGCCTTTCGCAACATCTTCCCGTGGCCACTGATCGAAGACGTCGTGGTCGACGACGTAGTCGTCGGCAGCGCCTTCGTTTGGGCGAGGGGCATCGTCATAACCCTGGTGCTAACGCTTGCGTCATTTGTGATCGCCACCGTCCTCGGCCTGCTGATCGGCTTGGGCCGAATCGCAGGACTATCAGATGCCGACCAGGGGAACCGTTCGGTCATCAAGTCGGCCATTCGAAACTTCTCACAGCTGTACATCGAGCTGATCCGCGGAATCCCGATGTTGGTGTTTATCTTCGTTGTGGCTCAGGTGCTCGCTCCTGATTTCGCTGATCTGATAAACATCGAGAGCCGTTCGATCAGCCCCATCATCCGGATGATCGCGGCGCTCTCGCTTTTCTATGCGGCGTTCATCGCCGAAGTCTTCCGGGCGGGCATCCAGTCGGTACCGGTTGGCCAGATTGAAGCGGGCCGGGCCGTGGGCTTGTCCGAGGGAGCGATCATGCGCAAAGTGGTCTTGCCTCAGGCGATCCGCAACATGCTGCCTGCTCTCGGTAACGACCTCATATCTTTGATGAAGGACACGTCTCTTGCCTCAGTGCTAGCGGTTCGAGAGATCACCCAGATGGCTCGCCTGTATACCGGGTCGACGTTCCGCTTTCGCGAAGGTTTTTTCGTACTCGTGGTTATCTATGTGACCTTGACCCTGTCACTCAGTCTCCTGCTGCGCTGGTACGAGAAACGAATCGCCATTCCGGGGCGTTGACTTCCTTCAGTCGGAGTTGGTCCGGGTTAGGCGATGAATGTCCTGATGAAAACCGCCCACCTCCACTCTCTTGTAGATCCTCACGTTCCAGTCCGGCGACGCGGCGGCTTCGTTTATGAGTTTGTGGAGGGCGAAGCCGCCCAGGAATGGATTCTCAAACGTGACGAAAACGGTCTTCGGGAGATCGTCAAGACGCAGCTCAGTGTCATTGATAATGGCCCGACCTATTGGTGAGCAACTTGCGTAGCCCATGGCCGGATATTCGAGGCGATATGCTTCCGCTTTCGAGTACCAAACGGGAACTTCGGGAGGGAGGTCGCAGATGGCAGCGGAAGCGGCGATTTCGAGGTCAAGGAGTTGGTCGTACCGGTCAGACCGTTCCGCCACCGAAAAGTGGTTGTCTGACTGTTGCTGATAGGCGATGCCGTCAAAATTCAGTACAAAGAACGAGAGCACTGTCGCCGCCGACAGGTAGAAGATTTTGGGTCCATACCTGTCGAACACATGAACCGAGATCATCGCAATTGCAAGTGGCGCTATCAGGATGTAATACCTGGGCAAGATCCGAAAGCCAGTGCTCATTAGGCTCCCAAAGAACACGAGAAATGACAAGGCGAAGTACGACCAGACATTCCCTAACTCTTGAACTGATTGACGCGAGTTACCGTTCGTGCCGGCCCACACGACCAGAGTCGCGAAGACGATGATGGCGAGCAGGTCAGGGACGGACACAAGATGCTGCGCGGACTCGTAGGCGACAACACCTAAACGGCGAGGGGACGGGTCGGCGAATCCCGGACTCAGGATTGCCTGTACACCTAGCACGACCGCCGATGGGGTCGCGATCGCCAGAGCCTTTTTGACAGATCGTCGGTCGATCAGGAAAAAGAGTGCGAGCGCAGCAGCTGTCACGGCCCCGCTTGGTTTGATCCCGGTCGCCAACAGACTGAATCCAGCTGACGCCACCCATCTGTTCTCGACGGCAGCAACCAAAGCCCAGGACGTGGCGGCAAGTACCGGCGCGTCGAGGTACAGCAAACCGAACTGCGTTAACACTAAAGGCAATGTCATCGAGACCATCGCGACGCCGATGGCGGCTTCCGTCGGTAGAAAATTGCGACCGAACCGGACAAGGGCAACGCTGGTCATGGCGCCGATCACGAATGACAGCAAATGGAGTATCAGAATGGCAGTCTTCGGATCAAACAAGGCGTAGGCGACGCCCGCTACACCCGTGTAGATCGAGAGGCTATGGGTGTTTGGACCTCCATCGGCGAACCCCGGAAGTGCCAGCAAGGTGGGGTAGTCGAATCCGGTTTCGGCGAGAGTAATCGCTGCGGGGTGGACGGACATCGCTGCGTCCCATGCCGGCGGCTCTGAAAGCGTGTCGAATTTGACGACCAGGAGCGCTAGAAAGACGACGAGACCGACGACGACTGGACGGGCATACCATGGACCGGACTGGCGGAGGAGGGAAGAAACCGCACCTACCGTCGCAGGGGCTTGCGTCTCCAGCTCTGTTCGAGCGTTGCTTCCCCCCAGGCTCACCCTGTCGAATTCCAGGAGACCGGGACGATCTCTTTGAGGGCGTCGATCATCTTGCGTTCGTAGCGGTTGGGGCGACGTCCGAGGCCGAGCATTGGCATGCGGCGTTCGTCCCCGTCGATGAATTGCAGCATGACCGGGTTCACCCATTCCCCTTCGTTGACTTCGATCCGTTTGATGGTCTCGTAAGGGTATTCGCGTTTCATGTACCAGTCCGTGAAGACGACGAGTCGGTCCTTGCGCAGGACTACACCAGGGCGACGGAGGAAGATGACGATCGAAAGGACTAGCGCTACCGCTGGTGGTCCGACTGATTGCCAGGCACCCGCCGAGACCTCGGACATGAGCGAAACCGTGAACAGGGCCGCAAAGAAGATCGCAGCTGCTGCGTGGTCCCAACGTCTGAATTGGAGGGGACGGTTGCCCATCCCTTCATACTTGCAGAATTGCCGCGGCCGCTATGGCACGACCGTGTTGTTCGTCGCAGTGAGCGCGGCACCATACAGATCAGCCGTGTCAGAGTTGAACTTTGGGCCGTACATCGAACGGTCACGCGAGTACCCGTACGAGTTCACCGAGGTGAGGGTTCCTTGCCCGGTTGACTTGTTCAGGTCGCGCATCCAGGGTCCGCCCGACGACCCTCCTGTCATATTGCAGCCGATCCGATATGTGGCGTTGCCGACGAGAGCGTCAAAGCCGGTCGGGCCCTCGCAATAGACGAGATCCGTTCCGTTGTACCTTCCAGCGGCCGGGTACCCGAAGGCGTCAACCATGACGTTGGCCGCGTTGTCGGTGAACGCGATCGCCTGCGACCCGACGATGTTCTCGACGAGCGTATTGGCCTTGCCGCCCTCACCGAGAACCGCGAAGGCGAAGTCGTAGACAACCGCGGTGTCGTTGAACCCGCCGGCGGTGGTATACCCCCGATGGGCAATCAACGATGAGGCAGTCCAGCATCCGTAAAGGGTGGCACTGCAAAATGATCCGTTGGTGGTCAGATCGGCCGGAGCGGCATCGTAGTTCGGGATGAACATCCAGTTGGTTGCGAAGGCACCGGCGGCTTCGTCGTATACGCAGTGTGCAGCCGTCAGGACCACCGAGCGATTTGTAGCAGTGTCGGTGACCACGGATGCCGAACAGACGTAGTAGACGCCAGCCATGGCGAACAGTACTTTGCCAGTAGAGTCGGCTAAGGTTCCTCCGCCCGTCCACGATGCTCCTGTAACGCCCCGTCCCGGCCGTGGAGGGCGCTCACGATTTGGCGTGAGGGCATAGTTTCCCGGGCTGGTCCTCGTGAACTCTCGGGGTACCGCACGGGACACTCGGTCTTTGGTCCAAAAATCGACGATCCGTCGGTGTTCGTCAGCCGCCGCCCCCGCGTCGACTGGTTTGGCAGCAGACCCAGTTGCGATTGCCGAAGCAAGAATGGTGAAGGCGATAAAGACCCTCAGGTATCGACGATTCATAGTGTGATCTCCGTTGCTGGACGTCCACCGGTTGGCGCGATGGCGTAAACATAGCGTGGCCCTAGCCCGTTGCATCATTTTTAGTGGTACAACGACCGCAGAAGGTAGGATCTAGCAGCCTGCGCCGCTGGGGATGTCAGGGATGGACGGGTCGATGACCTCGATGTGAACGTGCGGCCAGCTCGGGGCAGACGTGGCCTCGTCGACCTGGGAACGGAAGGGGAGTGGCGTCGGACCGTCGGCGATGACGGTTACGCCGGCTTCCACCCGGTCGCCTCGGAAGACTTGCACGTTGTTGATGTGGAGGATCTTGACCTCCCAACCTGGTTCGTCGTCTGGTTCGATGACGGCGAAGTCGTCGGAGTACTCGCAATAGAGAACGTAAGTCCCGGAACGGATCACGGTGCCGCTGACCGGTGACCGAACCGGGCGATCGGGGTCGATGGCGACATCGGCAGCCGTGCGCGAGTCGGTTGGACGTTCCCTGGTTTCCATCGTGAACGGCGCCGCGGCGGCATCGAGAGGCAGTCTGTTGCTGGGCGCCGTCGTTGGTCGATTCGTGAAACCCGATCGTCTCCACCCGATCCGAGGGGTGGGTGAGGGTGATCCGCCCGACGGTAGCGAAGGGTACGAATGGCTGTTCGACAACGACCCGGGCGGGGTACTCCACTGGCGCACCAGCGATTGGATCCCAGGATCCCAGAGGTGCCACGACGTCGGCAGGCACAAATGGTTGTGTGTCGGCTTCGGGTGCCGGCGCAGTAGTCGAGACGACCGGGGTGATGTCCGCCAGCGGTTGGTTGTGCGTGGCAGCAGCAGAAACGCAGGCCGGGATGACAACCATTCCAATGGTGGCGAAGACGAACTTACGCATCATTGAACGGTACTCGCCTGTCGGATCAATACGGAGAGTTCGTTAGCCTCGATACCGCCGGAGGAGGTCGAAGATCGATTCGCATCCGTGCTGGAGGGCGGTGACCGGGATCCGCTCGTCGGCAGCATGAACCGTTTTTTGGAACGTAAAATCGTCAGGGAGACTCATCGGTAGGAAGCCGTAGTGTTGTATCCCGAGTTGATTGAACCACCGGCCATCGGTTACCGCCGGAAGGAGGAATGGCACCGGCACTCCTTGGGGATCGCGCTCTTTCACGATTGCGGCCAGTAGATCAAAGAGGCCCATGTCCGGTTCGGGCAGACGCCGAGATCGACTCGGTGGTGTGTGACACTTCTACGTCGCGGCCGACGAGGTGCTGAACTTCCTCTGCGAAGGTGTCCGCGCTCAGCCCTGGGAGCATTCGACCGTCGAGCTGCAGGCTCACTTCGGCAGGAATGACGTTGTCCTTGTTTCCTCCCCGCACGATGGTCGGGCTGACCGTGTTGCGCATCACAGGCTCGAGGACCCCGAGCTGTGAACGAAGCGCGGTGAGCGTGGCGCCTGCCGTTCGCTCATTGAGGAGTGACCGCAGGGCTCGTTGGGGCGCACCAGTCGTGTGGTCGATCATGGCTTCAAGCATCATGCGATTGGCGTCAACGATGTGCACCGGCAAGCGTTTGCGGTCAAGTCGCCGCAGAGTCCTGCCGAGTAGGGCCATGGACCCACCGTGGACGGGAAGGGAGCCGTGTCCTCCCTCGCCGCGCATCGTTAGGTCGAATTTCACGCTCACCCGCTCGGCGATTTGGATCGGGTAGAAGCGCACGCCCGCCAGGGTGATCGGGAAGGCCCCGAATTCACCGATCGCGTAGCGGACGCCCGCGAAAACTTCCGGGTGCTGTTCGACGAGGAATCGGGCTCCCAGGGTGCCGCCGTTTTCTTCGTCAGCGACGATCGCCAGGATGATGTCGCCTGCTGGCTTCTCCTGGGAGGCCGCCAGCTTGACCATTGCATCAACCATCATGACGGCACCACCCTTCATATCCAGCGCTCCACGCCCCCAGATGTACCCATCGATGATCTCGCCACCAAACGGGTCGCGGGTCCATGGTTGATTGGCGGTCGGGACAACATCAATATGAGCGTGCATCAGCAGTGGCGGGGCTTGGCCCGTGCCGGTTATGCGCCCGATCAGATTGGGCCTTGTGGAGTCGTGGGCGAGAAGTTGCGTTTCGATGCCAGCTTCCTTCAGGATGGTTTCGATATGGCGGACCGCGTCATGTTCGTTGCCAGGAGGATTGGTCGTGTCATAACGGATCAGCTGTTGGAGAAGCGTGACAGGGTCGATCATGCAGGTGTCTTAACCGGGTCTTGGAGTTGGGTAAACATGCTCAACACCTTGATGATCAGGGGGATAAGCGCCAGATTCGCGAGGGCGAGGAATCTGAAGACGGTGGTTATTCCGTACGCCTCGGTGAAGCCAATCGCCGCTTCTCCGAGCCCGAGTCCAATGTTCGACATTACCCCGAGTATCGCGAACATCGAACCTGCGATCCTCAGGTCCGTGACGTCCATTGAGAACGTTGCGTAGGTCGTCCATTGCAGGCCCACGGCAATCCCCCAAAGTGCGGCGATCGCAATGATCGCGGTCGCCGAGCCAAGCGAGGGGATCAGGAGGCCGCCCGTCGTGACAGCTGCCAGCGTGATGAGCGCCGCCGTCCGATGGCCAAGCTTGCGTACCATTTTGGCGACGCCCCACGCTCCGAGCACCATGCCGATTCCTTTGAGGGTTCCGTAGGTTCCGATCATTGACCCGGAAGCGCCGAACTCCTCAGAGAGGTAGAACGTCACGAGCCCGTCGATCCCCTGGAAGACCGTCCACGAGCCAATCAGAAACAGCCCGAATAGGAGATACTTCGGCTGCTTCATGACCTGGAACGCTGCCCAATCAAACGACTGGCCGGGTGGGCGCTCGACGGACTCACGGACCCGACTGACCTGGAACAGCGGGATAAGGAGTAGAGCGCCGATTACGAGGAATATCGGCTGATAGCCAACGCGGTCAACCATGAGACCAAATACGGCGGACAGGGCGATCAGCCCGATCGCTCGACCGCCCGTCATGTATGCCTGGACGACGGAGTGGTCTTCGGGCTCCATGATGTCAACGGCGTAGGCGTCGGCGGCCGTATCGAAGAGCGCCATCATGAAGGTCGCCGATAGGACCACTGCGGCGAGAATGCCAAAATCGGTGGACGGGTCGACGAAATAGGCACCGAAGAACGCCGTAGCGGTACCGACCAATCCGATGACCATGTAGGGCGCCCGGTGGCCCTTACCGAACAGGTTGTAGCGGTCCGAAATGATCCCGTAGATGAACTTGAGCACGAATGGGAGAAGCGCCAGGCTTGCTACGAGCCCGATCCGGCGGGTGTCGATCCCAGCCGAGGCCATATGCGGCTTGAAGAAGTTCAACTGGTAGGCCTGTATGACGCCCTGCACGAAGTAGAGCATGGTGAACATGCGCAAGAGTTGTTGGCGGGTCATGGCTTCAGACACGGTCCCCCGACCCTAATGCCTGACCGCCGTCGCATATGGGGCGGGGCGGGTTTCGTTCGCCAGAGCTTTTCGAGTGCAGTCATCGTTGGCAATAGGAACAAACGGCGACGACCAGGCGTATTCGGCGTAGGCAACCGGAATCGATGCCTGATGGTGCTACTTAGTTGCTGACGTGGGGATTCTCCATCGCCTGATGTATAGACCAACTCCCATCAGCGCGGTAGCGGCGATCAAAGGAACGAAAACGTATGACCTGGTGCGAAAGAGCTCCGTGTAGTCCTCATTGGGGCCGGCGGAGCCTTCCATTGCGGCGATAACAAGTTGCGGTCCGATCCATATGACAAGCCCCAGGCCCGCTGCCCACCATTCGGGCGTTCGAAGGGGTCGGAAGGGTCGCCGGATAATGAGCAGATAGGCACCGTACAAAAAAAGTGCAGCGACCAGCCCACCGGCGTATCCCTGCAGGTTGCCCACCCACATGCCAACGTGGGAATAGCTCACCGCCCCGGCGGCCGGGGTACACCATTGGATCGAATCGATCTCCCACCCGAGCGGGATCGCCGCGGTAGCGTGGCCCAGTTCGTGGACGTTGCACGCAACGATTTGGCTAGCGAAGACCGAAACACCAAGGACGAGCAGCGACGGGAGGGCTCTGGTCCAATTCCTGAGATCCGTCCATGTCCATCCCGCCAACGTGTTACTCACAATCGGGTCTCTGCAACTCCAGCACGCAAAGACTAGTTGACGTTTCGAAGCACGGCCGGTGCCGCTCGGTGAGGGTTGCGAGGGCGAAACTTACGAGAGTTGACGTCCGGACATCGACAGCACCGTCCGTTCGGAGATGGATGCGGTCGGGCTACCGGTGATGATTACCGTTGCCCGGATGGTCATCTGATAGCCAGCTGGCTCAGAGATGAACGTGATGTCGAGCCGGTGAGTTCCGGTCCAGGTGTCGGGGAACTGAAAAGTCACGAGTTTCTCGGCAACATCATTGGCGACGACGACCGGGCGCACCACAACCTCGAGGTCGGTCCCGTTGAGCGTCGCTTCTGTCCGTACTTGCGCACTCTTGAACGCGTTCCGATCGGCGGTTGCGACCTGGGACCAGGGTCCGGTCACGAAACCTTCATCGAAGTAGAAGGACTGACCTTCGGCAATAGTGATGGTCGTCAGGCACGTTTTGCCGCCGGCGAATGAGCATCCGCTATCTGCGGCCGCTTCGGAGATGGCCAGGTCGATGCCGTTCGTCGTCTCTCCGCGTGGAGGAACCGAAGGACGGGGATACTTGAGTGCTCTGGTGAGGAACGCAGCCATCTGCCCCCGCGTTACCGGGTCATTCGGGCAGAAGGTGTTCGTTGTCCCGCAGCCCTTGGTGATGCCTGCCGTGGCGAGCTTCTCGATATCGTTCTCGAATATCAAACCGTTGTCGTCGGTGAAGTCGATCGCCGGGTCCTGGGCGGTCAGGTTCAGGGCTCGGACAAGAAAAGCGGCCATCTCTTTCCGGCTGACCACCCGATTGGGGCAGTACACGGTGCCGGCGGCGTTGCAGCCCTTGGTGATCCCTGCCGTGGCGAGCTTCTCAATGTCGTTTTCGAAAATCGACCCGTTGTCGTCGTTGAAGTCAATCGACGGGTCTTGCGCCTTGAGGCCGAGAGCCCGAACCAGGAATGCCGCCATCTGACCTCTGGTAACGAAGCGGTTCGGACAAAAGGATGTCCTCTCGTCATTGCATCCCTTCGTGACCCCCACTGCCGCGATCGCTTCGATGTCGGGTTCAAATATGTTGCCGTCGTCGTCGACAAAGGATCCGCCAGGAGGCACAGAGGCGGCGCCGGCGGGAGCGGCGAGAAGTCCGAGAATGAGTATCGCGAGGAGCACTCGACGCATGTCTGTCCCTGGGAGCGGTTACGAAAAATCTACACGACCCTGGCCGCAACGCTGCGACGAGGACGTCTCTCACCGCTCAAAACTCGCTGGTTAGATCGACCCGCCGCCAGATGCCCGTGTACGTCGCAGGATCGGGTCGGCGACGGCAAGCGCTTTGTCGGCTGCAGTCAGGACCTTCCCGGCAGTACCCGGCGTCTCCGAATCGACCAGGTTGCCCATGACTTTGAGCGTGATATTGGCGATCGCTTGGGTCCCGACCGCCAATCGCAGGCCGCTATTGAGGATCCACGGGTGACCGATGAGGAACGAGAAGCGGCGTCCTGTGCGTAAAAAACTGTCGAACCGTTCACCGATGAGCACGTCGTAGCGCTCGGGGGCAGTCGCCGGATCTTCCACAAAGAGATCAGCCGCCAACATGCCCGATTCGAGTCCGTAGTCGATGCCCTCGCCATTCATCGGGTTGATGAGGCCGGCCGCGTCTCCGATCGCCACCCAGCCTGGCCCATGTCGGCGCTGGGTGCTCATGGGGAGGCGCCAGGCACGGGGCTTCTCGAGATACGGACCGAGGTCCCATTCCTCTTTGACCTGGTCGTAGTAAATGTCGATGAGCTTGTTCAGGTTGAGCCCTTTGAACCCCTTCATGGTGTTCAATGCTCCGACGCCGATGTTGACAGTGCCGTCGCCGGCCGGGAACATCCACCCGTAGCCAGGCACCGAGTTGCCATTGCCATCGCGCATGGTCAAGCACGCCTCAAGGTGACGATCATCGTGTCGCGGCGACTCGACGTAACTACGAATGGCCAACCCGTACGGTTCGCCCACGATCTTGTTGGCGCCCAGCATCCGGGCAGCCTGTCCTGGCGCTCCGGCTGCAAGAACGACGAGGCCAGCTTCCCAGCGCTCGCCGGCCGCATCTACCCCGACGACGCGATCTCCGTCAAGGGCTGGCAGCGCCTCCGTCTCCCATACAAGTTCA
>CAWIFX010000017.1:0-19544 GCA_963835515.1 uncultured Acidimicrobiia bacterium
TAACCGTCGTTTGGGCCAACGCCTATGCGGAAAAGGAGTCGAGGGCGACGGTCCACTCGTTCATCGGGCAAGCCCACTCCCTTGGGGAGATCACCGGCGGAGTCGTTCTCGGCGCCATCGCTACAGCAACCAACCTGAGCACGGCCTTGACCGGGTCGGCAATCCTCTATGTTCTGGCCGGATATACCGCATACAAGGCGAGGCGTTCCCCGCCGGCGGCCCAGATTGCCCTATCCGGCTCGAACTAGCGGCGCTACTTCTGTACCGAGAAGCTCAATCGATCGGAGGACCTGACTGTGAGGCAGCGAACCCACACTGATGTGCAACATGAAGCGCTCAATCCCGAGCGTCTTGCGCCAGCGCAGGATCGTCTCAGCGACTTCGGCAGGATCACCGAGCACCAGGGAACCTTGGGGGCCACGCATCGAGTCGTATTGGGCACGAGTCATCGGACCCCACCCTCGTTCAGCTCCGAGCCCGGTCATGGCCTTCGCATAGGCTGGGTAGAACTCCTCGGCTGCCTGGTCGTTCGATTCGGAAATGTATCCGTGGGCGTGAACCGCCAACGGAGCGTCCACCGGATCAAAGCCAGCTTCGGTGAGTGATTTACGGTGAAGGTCAGCAAGACCCGAGAACCGGATCGGGCTCCCGCCGATAATCGCCAGAGCAACCGGTAACCCTCGAATCCCGGCTCGAACGATCGAACGGGGATTTCCGCCGACACCCACCCAGACGGGAAGCGGGTTTTCGGGGCGCGGGTAGATGCCCTGGTTGACGAGTGGCGTTCGGAAAGTCCCCGACCAGGTCACTTTCTCGTTATCGCGGATCGCCAGCAGAAGATCGAGTTTTTCGGCAAACAGCTCGTCATAGTCGTCCAGGGAATACCCGAACAGCGGGAACGACTCGATGAACGAGCCACGGCCCGCCAGCAACTCGGCGCGACCATCCGACACCGCATCAAGTGTGGCGAACTGTTGGAAGACCCTCACTGGATCGTCTGATGACAGGATCGTCACCGCCGAACTCAGACGGATTCGTTCGGTCCGTCCTGCCGCAGCCGCCAGAACAACGGTCGGCGTCGAAGCAGCAAAATCCGGGCGATGATGTTCACCAACTCCGTAGACATCCAGGCCGACCTGATCGGCGAGTTCGATCTCCTCCACGACTTGCCGAAGTCGTTGAGCGTGGCTGACTGGAGGACCGTCGATAGGGATGGTCTCTGCAAACGTCGTGATCCCCAGTTCCATGCTGTCTCGCTCTCGTGGTGCAGTGAGACAACCTACCGCAGGGCGCGCCTATTCCCATGCTGGGATTGAAGCGACGCCTCTAAGCCGGTAGCCCGCCGGGAGCCTTGGAGCGCAGGTGACGCCACACCTCGTACCCGAGATAGAAGGCACCCGCCGCAGCCGGGCCACCAATCTGTCGGAAGCTCGAAAGGAACGCACCGAGGACCATCTGGAGCACAGCCAGAAGACTCGTCACCGGAGCCGGCAAACGTGAGGGCAGGTTGGCTGGCTCGTAAGGAATGAGCATCTGCTGGGCCGACACAACCTCGGACGGCTCAACGTTGAAGAGGAACTGACTCCTCGGCACCTGCGTCGCAGCCGATGCCGACAGGACCTGGCTCGCCACTTCGCCGGTGACTCCCCCGGTCGCGCTTGGAGCTTGAGTCAACGCCACATCTCCACCCGATCCTCCTGATCCGGCCGTCGGAGCTCCCCCCGACGCCGATGGTGGAGCTGCTGCCGTTGCCGAGCCACTCACGGGACGAGTGGTCGTTGTCGTAGCGGCGGGAACCGTGGTCGTGGTCGTAGAAGACGTGGTCGTGCTCGTCGATGTCGTCGTCACCGTTGGTCGGGTCGTGGTCGTGATAGGAGGCAGCTGTAACGTGGTGGTCGTAATGGGTGGCAGCTGCAGTGTCGTCGTGGTTATCACCGGCAACGTGCTGGTCGTAGTCACCACTGGCTCGACGTGGGAGTTATAGATCTGCTCGGCCTCTTGGAGAAAGTCCTTCTCCATTTCTGCGAGTTCTTCAACCAAATCCGGAATCTGAGCGAGCAGAATCGGGTCACTTCCGGCCGCAAGGATCAGCTGCTCAAGGGTGTCATCTGCCCCCTGGGACAGCGATAACAGGGTTTGTTCATACCACCGATTCTTCTGGCTAGTGGTTCCCTTCCCGTCCATCTTGCCCTCAAACCAATCAAGTTTGGCTTCGGAAGACGCTTTGTAGTCGTCCACTATCGCCTCAAGAGGGCCGCTGGCAGCCAGGGCAGGGATGGACGCCACCGCCACACCGATGAACACTGAGAGAAGCAGAGCGAAAGCCCGATGGCGCAGTACCGAATCCATACAGAATCATCGGCAGTCACGGGAGATTTCTTGAATCCGTTTCTTCTCAAGCGCCGGCGAAAATGAGCCGATACTCGACGGATGGGTCGCTTCGATAAGAAAACGGTGGCCACCGCCCTCTTGGCGGTGGCAATAACCGCGTTGACGGGCGTCCTCGCGGTCATCTTCGCGCAGACCCAGCAAACTGAGCGCGTCGCAGCCGCCGCAGCTCTCCAGGCGGACGCCTCCAACGCCTTCGTCCTCATCGACAGTCTCGACAGTCGTGCCGAAGGAGCGCTCATCACCGTGGCCGCCTACAACGCGGGGCTGACCGGATTGGCTGAGCGGGATCAGGCGATCAGGTCGGTTGGGGAAGCTCAGGATGCACTGGAAGCATCTACGAATACGTTGTTCAACGGCGAATTGGCTACCAACGTAGATACCTTCATCGAGTTGCTTGAGACCGGAGACACCGATAGCGCCCGCCAACACCTCAATACCACCATCGACCCCTTGGCCGATGCTCGTCGTGTCCAGTCGAGGATCATCGCCCAGGAAGCCGTAAACGTCATTGGCATTGAGACCGGAGTCGCCGGCCGATGGGGCCTTGTTACCAGCTTCGGCGTCGGCTTCCTCGCTCCGCTGCTGGCACTGGGCGTATTTCGGGCGTTCGTCAATCGGCGGCGGAAGCAGGACGCACTTGAGCAGCAGCTCACGCGAACGAAGGAACTCGGGCAGGCCAAGGACGACATGATCGCCAACTTGAGCCATGAACTTCGTACCCCGCTCACGGGCCTCTATGGATTTGCGCTGGCGCTCGAGGATCTCGGATATGACGACGCTGCCCTGGCCGCCGAAATGAATGGCTACATCATCCGCGATGCTGCGGATCTCAGCCGGATGGTTGACGACCTCCTCGTGGCCGCCAAAGCCGAAAACGACGGTCTCAACTTCCTGGTTGAATCGGTCAGTATCGAGCGAGAACTCGACGAAGCGCTGGTCTCGTTCAAACGGACCGAAAAGACGGTGATCAAGAAAGTCGACGACGAACACGTGGTCGTCGACCGCCTCAGGGTCCGCCACGTCATCCGCAACCTCATCTCTAACGCCGAAAAGCACGGCGGAAACACGATCACGATACGTGGATACGCCGAGGGCGACCGATACCTGCTCGAGGTCATCGACGATGGCCCGGGCGTTTCAAAGGAACTGTCAGCTCGCCTATTCGAACGATTCGTCCATGATGGCGACGCCCCGCTCACGACCGGAAGCGTTGGCGTTGGATTGTCAGTAGCCCAGGCCCTCGCGGTCGGAATGGAGTGCCAGGTGAAACATGAGCAGCGCACCGGCGAAACAGTCTTCCTCATCGATATGCCCCTGGCGGTGTCCAACGACCCGGCGCCGACCCCATCCGACGAAATAGTCCCGCTATCAGAGAACCACACCGAGCCCGAAGAAAGTCGTTCGCCGGACTTGGAGCTAAGTCGCCCTGCCGCCCCGCCCGGACCAGTCACGATCAAGCATTCGCGGTCCATCGCCCCGGAACCAAGCCCGAACAAATCGGTTGCCGTCTTGAGCGAACCACCCCCATCGAGCCCACCCGAAGCAGAGGTAGGGGTTCCGGTCTCGCACTGAGCCGAGTCTCGATCTGTGGTGGTTAGCCTTGAGGAGGGAGCCGCACCGCCGGGCACTTCTGCGTAAGGTGGGTTCATATCGCTTTAGAGAGGTCCCATGACGACACGCTCACGGCTGCTCTGGATCCTGCAATGGTTCTTCGGCTTGTTCTTCATCTATGCCGGCGTCATGCACTTCATCCTGCCTGACAATCTGCCTGCTGCCATGGGCTGGATGTTCGACCTCACCGACAACCAGCACCTGATCAGTGGCATCGCCGAGATCCTTGGCGGGCTCGGTCTGATCTTGCCGGGCGTGACCAAGATCCGCCCGATGTTGACGAGCCTGGCCGCCGCCGGTCTCGTCCTGGTCATGATCGGAGCCATCGTCTGGCACGCCGGTCGCGGCGAAACCCAGCAGATCGGTCAGAACGTTGTGTTCGCCGCATTGCTCGGGTTCATTGCCTATGGACGGTGGAAGCTCGAACCCCTACCGGGCAAGTAGACGTCCAGGGTCGCTAACTGCGGATGTCGCGCCGTTCGAACGCAAGGCTGGCGAGTCCGACAAGCAACAGGCTCACGCCGAACAGGATCCCGGTGTATCCCCAGCTGATCCCGTTTTCAAGCGGCAAGTTGTCGGAGTAGTAGTAGAACGGCGAGAGTTTCGCCCAGGCCGCCAGATTCTCGTTCACCGGAAGGAACGAGTACATCACAAAGCCGACCAAACCAACTGCAATACCGGAGTAGGCAGCGGTTTTGGGTCGTCCCGTTACGGCACCCCCAAGCAGAGCCGAGGCGCCAAGCAGAACGGCCAGGGCAACCCCCTGGAAAGAGGCACCGGCGATATTGAGCATCGCCAGGTCGAGGCCACCGAGCAGAACCCCGCCTGCGGTGCCGATAAACGTGGCCACACCGAGCAACGTCGCCATGGCGACTAGTGCGACGAATTTCGACACTACGACCTTTGAACGGGTGACCGGGTTGACCAGTAGCAGGTCCATCGTCGTCGCATCCTCTTCACCGGCCAACGCACGGGAGCCCATCATGATGGTCAAGGCGCCAATTGCTCCCGGAAGCACGAGCGAAAAGACTTCGGCGTGGTACCAACCGGCTGCCGTCGACATGTCGACCCCACCCACGATCCGCAGCAGCGCATCGGGCATGGCGCTCGTGAGTTCTCCGAGTGTCGAACTGAGGCCATTGAACATTGGGCCAACCAGAATCGCGGTGTAGAAGATCGCCGCGGCGGCAATCGTCGCGGCAAACTGATGGTCGGTCACCGTCTTGATCGGAATGTTGGCCACCATCGGCTTGCCCGCCATCCGCTCGACGTAACCGGCTACTTTTGGATGATCCTTCAGCAGCCGTTCCAGCAGGGTGCCGCCGGCCCCGGCTCGCAAATCCCGTCGATTCACCCCGATCAGTGCACCGCCGATCAGCAGGATTGTTGCTCCGACCAGGACGGCGAGATCGGCCACGTCGAGGCCCGCCTCGATCGGTTTGCTCGAATTGAAGTAGTACCAGGGGAAGATCCGTGCCAGGTTCTCCAACCCGCTCACCAGTGGCAAGAGGCCTGCAGCCAGAAACGAGAATATGAGAACGCCGACCGACGCTCCAGACGCCGCTCCGGCGTTGCCGGTCCAGGCTCCAATGAACAGAGCCAAACCTCCCATGAACATGGTGAACGCCATCAAATGGACAGCCATGGCACCGAGGGTCAGGTCACCGATCTCACTCCCGACAAGTCCCACAGCGACTACCACTGCCCCCCAAAGAAGCAGCGAGCCGACCACGCTCATAACCAGCATTGCCCATGTTTTGGACAGGAGCACCGACGTTCTGCTGCGGGGGTTAGCTAGCAATAGGCCGAGCGTGCCGTCCCGTTCTTCTCCGGCGATGGCGGAAGTCCCAATCGAGATCGCGATTCCACCCAGCACCATTGGGGCGATGAGATTCAGCATCTCCCCGAGAACGAACGTCGTGCCGGTTCCGGCACCGGAGAGCCCTACGGCGTTAACCACCGTTTCTGGCATGCCAGCCACGAGTTCGGCGATCAAGTCACCGACATCACGGTAGATCCACACCGCGCCGGCGCCGAGAACCGCCACCGCCAGGGCCGACAACACGACCCCCATTGACCGGTCTCTTATGGACTTGGTGAATATCGTCGCGAGCATCAGGCACCTACCTTCTCAGCGGCCTGCCCGTTCCGGTAGTAGGCCAGGAAGATCTCCTCCAGATCGGCTTCCGAGTGGGTGAGGTTGATAACGTCGTGATCGGTGGCAGCGCGGAGCAAGCCGGACATCGTTCCTTCGAAGGACACCGTGGCGGCCGAACCGGCGATCTCAACTTCTCGAACTCCAGCTACGCCCGAGAAAACCGATTCGGCGATCGGAGAGCCGAAGTGAAACGTAACGGTGCGAATCGCCTTTGCCTTGAGCGCGTCCATCGTGTCGACGACCACCAGCTTTCCTTCGCGAATGATCGCAACCCGGTCGGCGACTCGCTCAACTTCGCTCAGGGTGTGGCTCGACAGGAAAACCGTTCGCCCGTCTGCCGCAACTTCGCGCAGCATCGCCTGAAACTCCTGCTGAACGAGCGGATCTAATCCGGTGCTTGGCTCATCAAGGATCAACACCGACGGCTTGTTCATAAAAGCCTGGATGAGGCCGACCTTCTGGCGGTTGCCGGACGAATACTCGCCGATTTTTCGACTCAGGTCGCTCGTGAGACGGTCAGCCAATTCGTCGACGTGGGACCAGTCCACACCGCCACGGAGGTTCGCAAAATATTGGAGAAGTTCCCGACCAGTGAGTCTCTTGTAGAGAGCCAGATCACCAGGCATATACCCGATGTGTTTACGAATCTCCACCGAATCCTCATGCGAGTCGAGACCCATGATTTTCGCCGTGCCAGCAGTCGGTCGAATGAGGTCAAGGATGGTCCTCATGGTGGTCGTTTTGCCGGAGCCGTTTGGCCCAAGGAATCCGAATATCTCACCCTGGGCAATTTCAAGGTTCAGATCCTCAAGGGCTCGCACGTCGCCGTAATGCTTGGTCAATCCCTCGGTGACAATTGCTGGGCCAGTACTCATGTTTCAACCTTCGTTAGTCGATCGGAGAGCCGGTCGATTAGGAGCGGCCATTCTTCGGTAAAAAACTGTGCCACTACTGCCAGGTCAGAAACCCGATCAGGACGCACTGACGGAATGACCTCAGCTGCAGATTCAGCCAGCGCCCGCATCTGCACGAGGCGTTCAAATTCGGCGGCCATCGTCTTTGACCAAACCCCCTCCGGAAGCTGGTAGTAGCTAGCCCGGTTACCAGGAAAAGTGACGCGTTCGACCAGTCCAAGCTGTTGGAGCGAGCGAAGCTGGGTGGAGACGGAGCCAGTACTCATGCCCAGCCTGCCGACCAGATCTGCGGCAGATTGGTGAACCGGATCACAGATCATTAGCCATCCCAGAATCCGACCGGCCGATCGGCCCAGCGAGACGCTTTCCCAGAAGCGACCGACCCGTTCGACAAACTGAACTTGCGGTTCGGTAAGTTTCACAAGTTTCAGGATATCATGAAAATCATGAAACAAATCCGGAATTCCCAGTCCATTGGTTAACCAGACAGGCGCGAGGGTTGCCGCCTGGTTATCCCCGGGTTATCCCCCGATACCCCACTATTAAGGGCGTGGGAGAGCAATATGCACGTGAGTAATCGATTCGGGCCCCCCGCCTTGTTGAATCCGTCACGCGTACTAAGCGCCCTAACCGGAGCAGCTCAAGCTCTCCCCACCCGGCCAGCGTCCCTGCGGACCCATCCAGTGGACGCACCCTGGCACATCGGGCGGTCCTGAGGGGAGGGGGCGGCGAAAGCGTACAGCCTCCCACTGCGCTTCCTCCCCCACCGTCTGCCCGTTCGGGCGCCGTCGACCCGCCGTTTCGGCGACCTTCTACTTGGCAAGCGGGATCCTGACTTCGATCAGCGCACCGCCCAGCCCCAGGCTTGTCCCGGTTGCGACCGAACCACCTACGCCTTCTGCGGTGGACCGAACTATGTCGAGGCCGAGGCCGGTTGACGCCGAGCCAGACGACCCTCGCCCCAGGGCGGTCCCAGCCTCGAATCCTGGCCCGGCATCCTCGAACGTCAGAAACGCATTATCGGCGTCACTTCTCAGCTGAACGGACGCAGCCGATCCACTCACGGAGTGTGCGAACAAGTTGTCGAACAGCACGTCAATCATGGCCTCTACATCGTGTTCGGCAAGACGTACCGGGGCCTTCGTCGCGTCGATATCTACAGATATGGCTCGTCCCTGCTCGGAGGCAAGGGGAGACCAGAAACTCACTCGCTCCGATAAGACAGCCGCCAGATCGCTGACGGCGTCGGGGTTCACCGGTCGTAAGGAGTGCCGTATGAGGAAGTCGACGGTTCTCTCGAGGATGTCGAGGTCTTCCCATACGCGGGTCATTCGCCTCTGAGTCAGCCAGCCCATCCATATCAAGCCGCAACGCGGTGATGGGCGTTCGGAGTCGGTGCGACAGGTCGGCGGCCGCATCCCGTTCGCGCTGCACCAATCGGCTTATGCGCTCGGCAAGTCGATTGAACTCCTCGGCAGCTTCCTGAATCTCGTGCGGGCCGGTTGGCTTGATACGGACCGAAAGGTCTCCTTCCCCAAGTTGGGCAGCAGATTGGGCGAGGTCCTGGACGGGACCAACGATGGACCGACCAAGGAACACCGCGGCGAGGACTCCTAGCGCCACGAGGGTCACGACCACCCCTGCGAGAACTTCCCACGACTGTCGGACGCCCTCGCGCAATGCCTCCTCCGCCACCACGACCCGAACGACAACGGTTTCGCCGTTTTCCTGAATCACCGGCGTGTAGATGATCTGATCACCGCCAACTGCCGTGCGAAATGCGGTTCCTGTAATGGCGAGGGCGGGGCTCTCACCTGGCAGCAGCTGGTCCCCGACGACCGAGCCATCGGGCAGAATCAGCGAGGTGGAAAGGTTGGCATCACCAATGGGAACAATCGCCCGGGAGGCCTCAACCACGCCGCGTTCGGGTGTCAGCGTCGCAATGACTCTCGCAATGTCCTGGGCTTGACGCTCGCCGGCTGCCAGCGCCCGGTCTTGGGCCAAATCCCGAACGAGGAACGCGAGCGGAATAACGAACGAGAGTGCAACCATCAGCGAGATAGCGACGGCCAGTACGACGAGGCGACGTCTCATTCGTCGGGATCAACCAACCGAACACCGACCCCTCGCTCAGTGTGAATAAACCGCGGCTCAGCCGCAGACTCGCCGAGTTTCTTGCGAATCCACGAGAGATGCACATCAATCGTCTTGTCCGGGCCGCCGTATGGTTGCCGCCATACCGCTGCCAGCAGCTCCCGTTTCCTCACGACCCGCCCGGGACGCTCAGCCAGGTACGCCAGCAGATCAAACTCTTTGCTTTTGAGGTCGAGCCGCTCGCCGGCCAGCGTCACCTGCCGGGTGTCGAGATCAATCGTGAGTTCACCCACCGACAGTTGACGGCTCCCCTCATCGGGACCCGATCGCCGGAGAACTGCCCGTAGACGTGCCGCGAGGTGTTCAGCAGAGAACGGCTTCGTGACGTAGTCGTCTGCCCCGGCATCGAGCAGCCGAACTATGCCAGGCTCGTCATCGCGTGCGGTTGCGATTACCACTGGGATCGCAGTCACGGCTCTAATCATCTTGAGTGCCTGCTCACCGTCGAGATCCGGCAAGCCCAGATCCAATACCACCGCGTCGAAGTCTCCAGAAACGGCCATTTCGACGCCCGGCATGGCTGAAGATGCTGTTTCGACTCCGTAGCCGCGATCGACCAGCCGCATGGCAAGCGATTCCCTGATGCGCTGATCGTCTTCAATTATGAGTATCTGCGGCATGGCCGCCCACCGTACCTATGTTCTCGACCCAAAGCCGGGCCGGAGACAAACACTTATCCGCCCGTTAACCTTATCGTCGCCGAGACTTGCGATGATACGTGCATGAGCTCGAATATTGGCCTGCTTTTGGGATGGATGCTGGTGACGGCCACAGCCATCGGCGTCACATCTGCCGCGGTGGGAAGCGTCCGTGCCAATGTCACCGACTCACCCGCGCCGGCGTTTGTGCTCCAGAACGGAGAAGAGATCACCCGAGAGGACATCGTCGCGTCGCCTCAATCGGCCAATCAAACCGTTGCATCGAGCACCACTATCCCAGATCCGAACCTCGAAACGTTTGACCCTCCGGCCGCTCCGGCCGGCGACGCTACTGCAGTAGTAACGGACCCCTCGGCGGCTGACCCGATTCCCAGCGCATCGGCTGAGGGACCTACAGGAAACCTGCTCAAGACCTACATCCTCTTCGGCGGTTCGGTCACGGTATCGGCCAATGCAGACAACGTGACGCTGCTTGGTGCAGTCCCCAACTCCGGTTTCTCAGCAACCGAGGAACAGAGAAGCGACCCGACCAAGGTCGTTGTCGAGTTTGAAAGCAACTCTCATAAGTCCACGATCGAAATCAGGTGGAGCGACGGCGAACTCAACTACGCCGCCGATGAACAAGTACAGGACTGACGGCCTCTAAGTAGTTCCTCCAGGGCTGTCACGAAAAAGAACCTCCGGCGCACTTGCGCACGTCGGAGGTTCTTCTTCGTTCAGCCGGAGCGGGAAGATGGCCGGAGTGGTCCGACCACGCGGGCTTATCAGACGATACGAACCGAGATCGGGTCAAGCGGGTCGAGGACGAAGGTGTACTCGGTCCCAGCAACGGCCGGGATCGGCGGGATAACCGAGCCAGTAATGATCACGTCGCCAGCGCTGAGCACAAGACCGTTGGCCGCCAACGTATCGGCAACGGTGCGGACCACGGACGGGTAACGGCCCGTAATCGCTTCGAGTTCGTCGGTTGCGCCCACCTCATCGCCATCGACCAGGATCCGAGCATGCAGCCCCGAGATGTCGAGGCCGGCCCGCGACAGGTCAGGCTGGCCGAACACGACCGCAGTGTGGAAAATGTTGCCGGCGACAATGCCTTCGACCTGATCAGGCCCGACTGGCAAACTGATATTGGCGACCTCGATCGATGCCCCAACGGCCCCAATGGCCGCGCTGGCTTCGTCATCAGCAGCGCCAGGCCCGAGATCATGGGCCAGGTAGACGGCCACCTCGAACTCCACGACGCCGCGTTGGTAGCCGGTCGAGTCCACCGATTCACCGGAGCCGAACACGGTGGCATCGGTCAGGAAGCCCATCAGCGGGGCAGTGATCTGCATCAGTTCCAATGAGGCAGGAGCGCCAAACCCCACCTTCCAACCGACGCTCTTCGATCCGGACCCGAGCACGCTGCGCCGCAGCACGATCTGCTGTTCCAGTCCGGCGGCCACCCGGGGGTCTTCCCACGGGTTCATGACAAGGCCGCCTCGTCCGCTTCGTAACCCGAATCCTCAAGGGACCCGCATCCACTCCATCCCCATACGAGAACGACATCCTCGTCGCCGGTGTTGTCGAACCCGTGCCACTTGCCACGCGGCGTCCAGATCACGTCGCCCTTGCCTGCCGGGGCGGTTCCGTCATCGGTGTAGATCCGACCGGCACCAGCCAGGACGATGAAAAACTCGTCGGCGTTGCGATGAAGATGCCGGTCGTGGCGAGCCCCCGGAGGCAGAACGGTCCAGCCGAGCAGGAAATCGTCGGTGCCGACGTTCGCCTTGTCGATGAGGAACTGAACCTGCATGTCGACCCAACCCTCGTCCTCTCGGAGACCGCCCACCAGGGGCACCTCGGAGAGATTGGTGTGGAAGCGCTGGGTCATCGGCCACCTGACAGCATGTGATAGACATCGAACACCGTCACGAAGTCCCGATGATCTATCCCGAGGCCACGGCAGGCGTTGAGAAGTTCATTGGCAACCGCCCCGAGCGGCGCCGCCGAACCCTGGCGGCGGGCGACTTCTAGGGCCAGCACCATGTCCTTCTGCTGCAACGTGACGTCGGCGAGAGGTTTGTCCGGCATCTCAAGGATGAACGGTCCCCGATAGCCCATGACCGGCGAAGCCACCACACTCTTGAGCATGGCGTCGACGGCCACTGCCCGATCGACCCCGCCCTTCTCGGCCAACGACACCGACTCGCAGAACACGATCATTTCGACGATCAGCGTCAGGTTGATTGCCACCTTCATCTGCACGGCGGTCCCGGATGGGCCGATGTAGCTGACCTTCGATCCGACGTCATACAACACTGGCTCGACCCGTTCGTACGCAGCCCGGTCACCGCCAACCATCGTCGAGGCCGACCCTGCCGCGATCGTGATCGGGCTACCGGATACCGGTGCGTCGAGCATCGTGAGTTCTCGCTCGGCGAAGGCGGCCGCGATTTCCCGGCTGACCTGCGGATCGATCGTACTCATATCGAGGTAGATCCCGCCGCGTGGCAATCCGGAGATGACTCCATCGTCTCCGAGAGCGACCGCCGAGACGGCTTTGGCGTCGGTGACCATCGAGAAGACAAACTCGGAGGCGGCCGCCACCTGTCGGGGAGTGTCGGCCCACGCCATCCCCTGGGCGATCAACTCATCGGCCTTCGCTTTCGTCCGGTTCCACCCGGTCACTTCGTGGCCAGCAGCCAGGAGGCGGGGGATGATGACGTGACCCATATCCCCGAGTCCGATCCATCCAAGTTTCATTCGATCTCTTTCGCTCAGGCAACTGCCCCGCAACCTAGCCACGTCCGACACTCGCGAGGTCCGACGAAACGACGCGATATTCCAACCTCGGATCAGCGTGACCTACGGGCGCCCCGGGCTTGGGGACCCGGGGCAACCCCGTAATCTGACCTGACCGTGGGGGCGGTCAGCCCCCGCCCGGTCAGGCGACGGCTGGCGCTGGCTCTGGCGTTCCACTGGTGGGCGGACCACCTGGCTTGGCGAACCGGAGATACAGGCTCGGCACGACGAACAGGTTGAGCAACGTTGCCGTGATCAAACCGCCGAAGATAACGATGGCCATCGGATACTCGATCTCCTGGCCAGGAATCTCCCCGGTAATGATCAGTGGCACCAGCGCCAGGCCGGTGGTCAGCACGGTCATGATGATCGGCACGAGCCGCTCACTGGCGCCCTGCAGAACCAGGCCAGGGCCGAACTCGACACCTTCCTCTTTTTCGAGGTGTTGAAAGTGACTTATCAACATGATGCCGTTTCTGGCGACGATGCCTAAGACCGTGAAGAACCCGATCAGCGAACCTAGTGAGACTATCCCGCCCGTCATGTACGCGGCCAGCACCCCGCCCACCAGGGCTATCGGCAACGTCAGGAACGAAAGCATCGCCAGGCGCCCGTTCGTGAACGATGCTTGGAGCAACAAGAACACGCCGATCACTGCCACGATCGACAATGCCGTGATGCGTCCTGTCGCTGCCTGCCGCTCGGTGAACTCGCCGAGCAATTCGGCGTGGTACTCCTGCGGGAAGTCATAGGCAGCCAGCTTGTCTTCGAGTTCGTCGACAACCGCACCAAGATCTCGACTTCCGTCGAGATTGGCGCCCACGTCGAGGGTTCTCGACAAGTCGTGGTGGGTGATCTTGTTTGGCACCGGAACAATGGCCACCTCGGCCACATCAGACAGCGTGACGTACTCCCCGCTCGGAGTGTCCAACAACAGGTTTTGCACGTCGGTCAAACTCTCCCGAGTTTCCGGGGTGCTCCAAACCATCACGTCGTACGCCTTACCGTTGTAGAAGATGTCACCGGCCTCTTCGCCGGCGATCAGACGCGCTGCGGCACGCCGCACATCTCCTGGCTTGATGCCATAGGCCCGGGCAGCCTCCAGGTCGACTTCCACGCGAATCTGCGGGATATCCTGCTGGAACTCGATGTGATTTTCCTTCACCCCAGGTATCGAGCCAAGAATGGCATTGACGTCGGCCGCAGTCTCCCGTAACTCGACCAAGTCCTGCCCGTATACCCGAATCGTGATTGGTTCACTGCTGCCGGTCAACACTTCTCGAATACGTTCCTTGAGATAGGTCTGCACATCCCGATAGAGACCCGGATACCCATCGACCGTGGTTTGGATGGCTGCCAGGGTTTCGTCGTAGTCGACCGCCGGATCAACGCTTACCCAGTTCTCGCCAAAGTCGATACCCACGACCTCGTCCATGAGGAGGGCTTGGCCGATATGGGAACCAGCATTGCGAACGCCTGGGATCGTCAGAAGTTCACGATTGACTTCCTCGGTGATCCTGACCATTTCCACTTGTCCGGTCCCTGGCTTGGTCAACCAGTGCATCAGGAAGTCACGCTCCTTGAACTCCGGGAGCAGCGACTGACCGAGCAGCGGAGCGATGATGATCCCGGCAAGAGTCGCCGCTGTCACCACCGAATACGCTCGCTTTGGCCGCTTGACGATCCGGGTAAGCACCGAGAGATACGCCCGTTTCATTGCCGGAACAACCGGAGACTCCCGGTGATTGAGCGAGCCAGGCTTTCTGAAGAAGACCAGACTCAGCGCAGGCGTCACGGTGAGCGCTACGACCATCGAGGCCAGCAATGCCAGGGCATACGCTGTTACTAGAGGCCTGAAGAACGCACCCGACAGGCCCGTCAACATGAAGATCGGAACCACCGCCACGATCTCAATAAGCGTGGCGTAAACAATGGCACTACGCACTTCGATCGAGGCTTCAAGAATAATCCGCGCGGTTGACCGGGTACTTCCGGCCGCGCGGTGCTGCCTCAATCTTCGCACGACATTCTCAATGTCGATGATGGCGTCATCGACAATATCCCCGAGGGCGATCACCATGCCCGCCAGGATCATCGTGTTGATCGTGGCTCCCATGAAGTGCAGAACCAGACCCGCTGCCACCAGGGACAGCGGAATGGCCACCACGCTGATAATGGCCGTCCGCCACTCGTACAAGAACAGCGCCAGCATGAAGATCATCAGGAGCGCACCCATCAGCATGGCCGACGAGAGGTTCGCTATCGACTCTTCAATGAAGGTCGCCGGTCGGAAAATCTCAGTGTCAATCGTGATCCCCGACAGGCCGGGCTGCAGTTCGGCCATCGCAGCTTCAACGCCTTCGGTAACTTCGAGCGTATTCGCCCAGGGAAGCTTCTCGACGATAAGCATGAGACCGGGACCGTCGTTGATTACGGCATCACCGTTCAAGAGTTGGTGGTCGCGTACAAGTTCCGCGAACGTCACCCAGCAACAGCGTTTCGCCCGTCGTGGTTTGGACGGGCATCCTGGCAAGGTCCTCGGCCTGAACGATCGGGGCCGTGTAGTTGATGCTCAGGCGGTCGCCTGAGTCCTCCACCCATCCGCCGCGGCCAATGATGTGGCCTGGCCGAATACCGGAACAGACCAGACTCCAATGCGTCCGACGTGGAATTGGATACCGCTTCGAGTGTGACGTTCTTTTCCCGGAGGAGCTCCGGATCGACCTGGACCTGGAGCATCTCGAGTCGCTCACCCCAGATCGGAACGTTGGCGACACCCTCGACCTGGAGCAGGCGGGTGCGGATCGTCCAGTACGAAACCATCGACATGTCGATCATGTCGACGCTCGGATCGTTGCTTGTAAGACCGATCTTCATCACACGGCTCGGTGGACGAAAGCGGCTGGATCATGACCGGTGGCGCCGCCCAGGTGGGCAGCGTGGGACCAACGACGAGAAGCCGTTCATTGACCAACTGACGCGCTTCCAGCAGGTCCGTTCCCCGATCGAAGATCAGGAGAATCGAAGAGAGCTGCTCAACCGAATTGGACCTGAGCTCGTCGAGGCCGGGGATCCCGGCCATCGTCTGCTCAAGCGGAATCGTGACAAGCGACTCCACCTCGGTCGCCGACAGACCGAGCGCCGGCGTTTGGATCTCCACCCGCGGCGGAGCGAACTCCGGGAAGACGTCGACGTTGGTGTTGGCCAGCTGCAGCACCCCGAAGAACATGAGTCCCCCGGCGAACGCCATAACGATAAACCGGTATTTAAGACTTGAACCTATGAACCATCGCAACATGTCGTCCCCCTACTTCCCGATCCCGGTTTCGGTCCCGTACAGCTCCGGGACCCCGGCCACTACGACCGGAGTTCCGACGGGCGGCCCTTCCGAGAAAAACGCTTGTTTGTCGGCTTCGGTTACCGGTCTGATTTCGCTTCGTAGGTAGACGAGGGGCTCGGGGTTCGTATACACCCAATAGCTCCCATCCGTTGTAATCATCACGGCGGCGCTCGGTACGACAAAACCGTCGTCGGTCGCTTGCACGACGTCGGTGGTGATCGCCAATCGTTCGACGGCCCTTTCGGTCAACGTGATGCGTGGCAACACACCGTCCGCGACGTCTTCGACGGACGCCGGATCGATGAACTCGACGGTCGGTGTGGACCCGGAGCAGGCACTCAGCATGAGCACCACTCCGAGCCCGAGAACCGGGAGGCTGAGGGTTCGAAAACGCATTGTTATTCTCCCCCCGTGCCTAGCTCCGTCAACTCGACATCGAGCAGATTCGCTCAGGTCGTCTGCAACCGTGTCGGGCTCGGCGACGAAGCCCCACTTGAGTAGAGACGCCGGCAGGACCAGTACGGCGTACAAGCCGCAATGCTGATAGCACCGCCGACGATGACCCAGGCCATGTCACCGACGATCTCCAGTCCCGCCTGATTCCTGGCGAGACCTACCGGCACCAACAACGCTGCCACAGCCGCCAAAGGAGCCAGGATCGAAACCAGCTGGCCCGAGGTCGCTTTCATAACGAGCTCGGACCCGAAAGGCCTCGCCTGATCGCTCTCGTCGCTGGTAGGTCTGGACCAGCAGTATGGCAGCCCGCGAGCTAGACCGAGCAAGCGCGACCAGCGCGGCAACGGACCCCAACGGGTGTAGTCTGTTCCCGTCACCACCATGGCGATGATCCCACCCGACAGGGCCATCGGAATGGTGAGGAACAGAGGATCTGGCGAGCCGCCAGCTGCGGAAAGCAGCCTGCATCAGCACGAAGATCCCGAATAGAAGCTGCCAGTGACGACCGACAGAGCACTCGCACCACCCGTTTCGCCAGGTGGCGTAGATCCCGCGTACTTCAGCGTGATACTCGAGCGGGAAATTGACTGCGTCTATTGCCGCCGCCACGTCCGCACGGACGTCAGCGGCCGGCCGAGAACCCGGATCTGCAATCACATCGACAAAGGTCGACACCGATTCGTGTCGGATTACCGCCGCGTTCGGCACGACCTCGACGCTGGCCACTTCAGACAGGGCGACGCTTTCACCGGTCGGGGTCGCGATCGGCAAAGCCATCACATCCTCGACGGACTCTCGAAGCTCGGGAGTTCCCCAGACAATGACGTCGAAGACCTTCTGGGATTCGAAAAGATTGCCAACGATGACACCTGACAAGAGCGTCGTGGCGTTACGCCGGATGTCTCCTGGCTTCAACCCGACTGCCTGGGCACGTTCCAGGTCAACCGCCACCTCAATGGTTGGCTGTTGGATCGGGCTGTCGACCCGGACGTCTTCGAGGCCGCGAATACCACTGAGCGCACCCTGCACGTCCGCGGCGACCGCCTCCAACTGCTGCGGATTGTCGCCGTAAACCCGGACGATCAGTTCATCGCTTGACCCACCAAGGATTTCGGATACTCGCTGATCGGAATAGGTCATCACTCGGGCCGTCATGTTGTCGGGGGTGACTACCGCGTTTTCGACGGCAGCCAGAGCGGCCTCGTAGTCGGCAGACTCGTCAAGTTTCACCCAGACTTCGCCCACGTTGACATTGACAACTTCATCGCTCGATACCGCTCGCCCGACGTGCCCACCGATATTGGTAACCACGTCCAGAGCTCCGACGGCCGCTACAACATCGGACGCCACCGCGTCCATGGCCGTGAGCGACGTTCCGGCCGGGGCATCCAACTCGATGAGCGACATCGCGTTGCTTGAGGTCCGGTCGGAATGATTGGTCAATAAACGGCAGCGAGGCCAACCCGACACCGAGGACCACCACAAACACGAGGGCCGATCGGCCGAACTTGGTCACGAAGCCAGGCCCCGAACGATCGAACCAGGCCTGGATCTTCTTTGCCGCCGGCGAGGCGGCAACCGATGTGTCGCCAAGGATCAGGGCGGTGAGGGCCGGCGCGACGGTCAGGCTGATAAGGAGCGAAACGGCCAACGCCATGAGGAATGGCGTCGCGATATGGGGAAGGAATGCTCCCGCCTCACCATCAAGGAAGTAGAAGGTCAGTGCGGCTGCGGCAACGATGATCGCCGCATAGAACGAGGCACTCCGTGGTCCGGAGTGCTGCGTCGGCGATTCGCCGCGCCAAACGAGGACCTTCGTCCCCGGGTTGACTTTGGGGAGTCGGCTCGAACAGAGCCTTTCGACCCGACCAAGGCATCGTCGACGATCAGAACCAACGCAAGGGCGATCCCAGCCAAGAGTCATCGTGTTGACTGTGGCACCGGCGTAGTACAGGACCAGACCGGCACCAGCCAGACTTGTCGCAATCGTCACTGCGCCAACCAGGACGACTCGCCAGTCGAAGAACAGTGCCGCCATGACGATCAACGCCAGGGCAATACCGATCGCTAGCGCCGTCGAAAGATTGCCGAACGATGCGTCGATGAACTCCGCTGGCTGGTAGATCGTGCTGTCGATCGTGATGCCTGCGAGACCCGGGGCCAACGCCTCAAGGGCGTCTTCGATGTTCGAGACGACCTCGGGGGTGTTGCTGCTCGGGAACTTCTCGATCACCAGCATCACACATGGGGCACCGCCGCAATAGGCGTCACCGATGAGCGGTTGGTGATCAGCAACAATCGTGGATACATCACCGAGCGTCAACGGACGCCCATCGACGAACACGGCTCCACCCGCCGGATCCTCGACGGCCACCTGGGCGAGTTCCTCGGGCGTGGATATGGCCTGTTCGTGGAAGACGTGCAACCGTTGATTCACCGTGTCGATGAAGCCACCAGTGCCCGGGCTCGATGCCTCCAGGAACGTGAGAGGCGAGACTTCAAGTGCGTTACCTGCCGTCGCAATGACCTGCGGAGAGGGATACATCCTGGGCGGCCAGCTCTACCGGGTCGACGAGGACCTGGAGCTGACGATCCCGGAAACCCCAGATCGAGGCACTGGCGACGCCGTCAACGCCGAGCAGACGAGGGACGACCACCCAGCGGGCGAGTACTGATGTTTCGATCGGAGTGAGTTCGTCAGATGAAAGAGCGATAAGCGCCACGCGACCGGTCGATGAGAACGGTTGGAGCATCTGGGGTCGTCCAGCAACCTGTGGGAGGCCGGCTGCTTGAACGAGACGCTCGGCGACTACCTGACGAGCTTCCAACAGGGTGGTTCCCGGCTGGAAGGTCATGATCACCGACGAAAGACCAGGAAGGGAAGCAGACTCGATCGACTCGAGGAACGCCACACCGCTGAGCAGGTCCTGCTCGAGCGGCGTAGTTATCAGCCGCTCTACCTCACTCGCTGACAAGCCCAGAGCTTCGGTCTGTACTTCGACTTCTACCGGACTGAACTCGGGAAGTAGATCCCGTTTCGATCCGTCCAGTTGAACAATTCCCAGTACCAGTATTCC
>CAWIFX010000018.1:0-30385 GCA_963835515.1 uncultured Acidimicrobiia bacterium
GACCCAGCGCGGCTCGGCGAGGTCAACGACGACTCCGGCGTAAGCGCGCCTGAGTTCCGAAAACCCATAACGGCGGGTTCCGTGGACGGCCCGAATGACGTATCCGAATCGGGTGACCTTGACGAGATTCCCGAGTTCGAGGTCGATCGCCAGACCCTGAATGACCTGGTCAGGGTCGAACTCCAGATCTCCAACCGGCCAACCACGTTCGAGCAGTCGATCGCGGGTGTGCTCATACGCGCGACGCTCCCATTCGAACGGGTTGTAGTGCACGAGCGTGTAATCGAGGTCGTAACCGATGGCCTTGATCGAACGGAGGTTGAGAGTTCGGTTGGCGAAAATCCGTTGGGACCTGTCGGGATTCATAGAGCCATGCTATCGGGCGGGAGACACTCAACACATGCCCAAGCGTTAGGCTCCGCGCAACATGCTGACTGCCCGCTTCGATGACCTCCGCCCGGGACGCAAGCGTTCATTCGGGTTTGGCGAACCGGTTGGTACCGTCGTCGCACACACCCACGATGAAGTGCTGGCCGCGATCATCGAAGCCGACCGCCTTGCCCAAGAGGGTTATTGGTTGGCAGGCATGGTGTCCTATGAGGCAGCCCCCGCCTTCGACTCCGCATTGACAACCTCACCGGCCAGCAGCTTTCCGTTGGTCGCGTTCAACGTCTACGAAGCGGTCATCAACGATCCGGCTCACGTAGGGGAATCAGGGCGGGTTGCGAAATGGACTCCAAACATCGACGAGCCCACGTATATCTCGCACATCGATCGGATTCGAGAGGCGATCCGGCAGGGCGAGACTTATCAGGTCAACTACACGGTACGGATGCGAGGACAACTGGAGGGCGACGCCCAAGGCCTCTACCGGGACCTGATCATCGCCCAATCAGGGGGGTTCGGCGCCTACTTGAGGCTGGATGATTGGCAACTGGTTTCGGCCAGCCCTGAGCTGTTCTTCCGCTGGGACCGATCGGGCAAGCTCGTGACCCGACCCATGAAGGGCACCACCCGTCGCGGCCGGTTCTCCGCCGAGGATCAAGAACTCGTCGACGAACTGGTCTCATCAGAGAAGGAGCGTGCCGAGAACGTGATGATCGTCGACCTCATCCGCAACGACCTGGGCCGGGTGGCCGAATTCGGATCGGTCAGCGTATCGGAGCTGTTTGCCGTTGAGCAGTACAACACCGTGTGGCAGATGACGTCAGAAATCGAAGCGCAAGCCCGCCCCGACGTTGGCCTCCATGACGTGTTTGCCGCCCTTTTTCCAAGTGGTTCAGTCACGGGAGCGCCCAAGGCGGCCACCATGGGGATCATCGCCGCGCTCGAACAAGTTCCCCGAAACGTTTACTGCGGGGCGATCGGTGTTTTGGCGCCCCCCTCCTCCTACGCTCCGCGCGCCCAGTTCAACGTGCCGATCCGCACCGTGCTGGTGAGGATCGGGACAGGAGAAGCCGAGTACGGCGTCGGCGGTGGGATTACCTATGACTCGACCTCTGGCGGTGAGTACGCCGAAGCGATGCTGAAGACCGAGGTGCTCGGCAATTCAACCGAGCGATTCACGTTGCTCGAAACGATGCGCTGGGACACCGGTGGGATCTGGCTACTCGAAAAGCATCTTGACCGTCTGGCCGATAGCGGCCGCTACCTCGGGTTCTCACTGGATCATGGCGCCATCCGGGCAACCTTGGAAGCGCTCACTTTCGACGAGCTGACGCGGATCCGGTTACTCGCCAACGATGACGGGTTCTCGGTGGAATCGACCTCGCTCGTCGAGCAACGTTCGGCGGTCCGGTTGGCGATCGACATGGTGCCGGTTGACCCGCGGGATTGGCGGCTGTTTCACAAGACGACGTCCCGTAAGACGTACGAAGACGCCGCCACCCGCCACCCCGAAGCGGACGACGTGGTCCTAACCAACTCAGAAGGTCACGTCACCGAAACCACGATCGGCAACCTCGCGGTCGAGATCAATGGCACCTGGTATACCCCGCCGCTCACGGACGGGTTACTCCCGGGGACCTACCGGGCAGAACTCCTGGAGACCGGACAGCTGCGTGAACACTCCATCTCCATAAAGGATTTTCGACGAGCTGAAGACCTGGCCGTGATCAACTCGGTCCAGGGTTGGCGCACCGCGGTGGTCGACTGATCGCGTCGGGGCTCCGACGACGCCTACCGCAGCCGATAGAATCCCAAGCCCTCCAGTTAGGAGTACCCGTGGCCCAGACGAAGATTCCAAAAGGCGTGACCAAGGTGTTCTCGGGAGGCCACACGCTTCTCTACAAGTTGTCCGGTGGAAAACTCGGATCAACCATGAACGGTGGACAAATCGCTCTCCTCACGACCATCGGTCGCAAGAGCGGTAACGATCGGACGGTCCCCCTCATCGTCGTCGACCATACCGACGGCTGGGCGGTGACAGCTTCCTACAGCGGTCACGATGTCCATCCGGCGTGGTACCTGAACCTGCAACAGCAACCGGAAGCTGATCTGACCATTGCCAAAACCACCCATCGGGTGCGCGCCAGGGAAATGGAGGGTGACGAACGTACCGAGACATGGGACCGACTCACGCGCCGCCTATCCCGACTATGCCGAGTATCAGAAGGTCACCGATCGAGTCATCCCGGTGGTGGCACTCGAACCTGTCACCTGAGTACTTGTGAAAGATTCACTCCGACCCGGACTAACCCACCAGTTGACCGAACGAGTGTCCGCGGAGTTGTCGCCTCCGCACCTGCTACCGATGATCGTGCTGTCAACCCCGAGCATGATCCTTCTCATGGAGATGGCTTCGCTGTCATGCCGCCCAACCGCACCTCGATGACAACGAGACGACGGTCGGTACCCACGTCGACGTTTCCCACCGGGCGGCTGCCCGGGACGGGGAAACTGGTCACCGTGGACAGCGAACTCATCGCCATCGACCGCCGACGGCTGACGTTCGCCGTTCGGGTCTCGGTCGGCGATCGCATCATCGGGGAAGGGACCCATCAGCGAGCGGTCATCGACACGACCGGATTTGGAACATGAGAGATCGAAGGCATCGACGTCGTCTTCTACTGGGTTACCGACCTCGACCGTGCCCTCGAGTTCTACACCGGAGTCCTCGGTCTAGGTGCAGGACCACGACACGGCACCTGGCAGGAGATGGAGGTTCCCGGGCCAACTCGTTTCGCTCTGCACGGTGGAAGCCCGGGCCAACCGATCCGTCAACGCGATCGTTTCGTTCGTCGTTGCTGACCTGGAGACGGCGATGGCCGAACTTGCCGAAAAGGGCCACAAGCCGACGGATCGAAATCACCGACACCGGGCCGAGCCCGATTCGCCGAATACGCTGATCCGGATGGCAACCTGGTGCACATTCTTGAGCACACTGGCTGAACGCACATTGCGGCAGCAACGAGCGGGACATCTACGAGCCGAGTAGCTCCGCACTCCCGATCTCGAACGCGGCCTTCAGCTCGGAATCGCCAATCAGCGAGCCGATCTCGGCTGCTACAGCTTGAGCGCGGACGAGCACAGCCTCTGCTTCATCGACCCGACCGAGCGCCACCAAGGAACGTCGCCGAACGGCAAGTATTTCAAGCAGAACGCGACGCATGGCGGGATCGCACAGGTTCTCGCATTCGTCAAGCAGATCGATCGCCTCGTCATGGGCACCTAACGCAGCCTGCAACCTCGCGCCCTGAAGCTTGGTGAGCAGCTGATCGCCTGCCATGGCGTGGGAGGTGACGTACTCAGCGGCTTCGGCATAGAGTTCGCGAGCTCGGTCCAACTGGCCACGGGTGACCGCCAGCTGACAGGCTCCGAGCAAAGCTGCCGGACGCATCAGGAACATCGTGGCCGTGTTTTCTTTCAAAGCGAGGTCAAAGACTGCCTGGGCGGTTTCTATCTTCCGGGCCGCCATGGCACAGGTTCCCATCTCGGACCACATCCACGTGCCATACGTTGTCCCGGTTGGCAGTTCCATCAGGCTGCTGGTCTCGTCGTGATACTGCAGAGCCCGCTCGATCATCGGTCCGCCCACTTCGAGGTAGGCCGTCCCGATCACGCATCTCGATAGAGCTTTGAGATAAGGAATCCCGGTTGCGTCGGCTGCCTCCATAGAACGGCGGAATAGGGCCAGACCCTGCTCAAAGTGTCCCTGCATCATGGCGCCTTTGCCCTGCAATACAGCGGCGAACGTCTCAGCGGAGCGATCGCCAATCTTGAGGGCAATCTCCATTCCGCGCTCCAACGCATCGACCGTCCGTTCGGCGTTCCCCAGATGCAGACTGGCCACCGGAATCGAGAACGTCAGTACTTCAGCCTGGAACCGAAGATTGCCCTGTTCCTCGGCTCGTGCCAGGGTCTTTTCAGCTTGCCCCAACCCATCGGCAAAGCGAGTGAGCAGGACCAGGGCGTTTGACAGATGGGTCATGCCGAACAGGGCGGCATGATCATGACCGGTGGCCTCCCCGTGGCGAATGACTTCCGTCATGTAGTGATGAACCTCATCGAACTCGCCGGTCGGCGTGTGCAAGTAACACTGAACAACACAGGACTCTGCCAATCCGGCATGATCATCTTGTTCCCGGGCGAGCTGCTCAGCATGGGCGACGTCTTCGAGAGCCTGACCCCGATCACCCATAAACATGCCACGCACAAACGCCAGTTTGTTGGCCCCGGAAACCAGCATGGGGGTATGACCCCGGTCTTCACCCAACCGCCGCAGCTGGCTGTACACATCGACGGCGCCTTCAATGTCGAAGAGCGATTCTTTGACCTGGCCCAGACCTTCCAGCATCCGCTGGACGAGGTCGATATCCGTAGCCTCGTCGATCAGTTCGACCGCCGCTTCGAACCGGGAAATCGCCGTTGAGGTGGCGTAACCCGCAGCCGCACGCTCCCCGGCGCTGACGAGATACGGAAGCGCCCGCTCCATCTGACGCGACGCGACCAGGTGATCGGCGATGTCTTCCACTCGTTCCGGTTGGAAACGTTCAATGAAGTCAGCGATGCCGGCATGTAGCTGGACACGATGGCGAAGCAGGATCGTTCGGTAGGCGGCCTCCTGGACAAGCGCGTGGCGGAACTCAAAAGACCGCTTCGGAATGCGAGCTACCTCCCGGATCAGCTCGCGGCGCTGGAGTTCGAGCAGCCTGTCGTCGAGACCCGCCACATCCGGGACCAGGACGGCAAGTTCGTCGTAATAGAAGCGCCGACCGATGACGCTGGCGGCTTGGCCGACCACTCGAGCCGCTTCATCGAGTCGGTCGAGGCGAGCCGTGAGAAGAGCCTCCACCGTTGCAGGAAACGTAACGTTATCGAGATCACCGTGGGCGACCCACCGGTCTTCCTCGAATACGATCAACCCGTCGTCCATCATCGAACGGACGATCTCCTCCACGAATAGAGGATTTCCATCCGCCCTCGTCAAGATGAGATTCCTCACTTCCTCGGTAAGGGCGTCGATAGCTAGCAAACCGGCGACCAGCTCCCGAGTTTGCTCATATTCGAGCGGCGACAGCGCAACATGGGTGTAACGGTGTGGATGGTCCCGGGCGGCCGTTTCGTGGACCCTCCAAGAGGGCTCATCGCGGCGAGGACGAAATGCGAGAAGCAGCACGAGGCTCGACCGGTCGGTGAGACGGAGTAGCTCGGTGACAACGTCAATCGAGGCTTCGTCAGCCCAGTGGAGATCTTCGAAGAACAATACGACCGGTTCGACGGCGACGAGGGCATCCAGAATCTCTACGGTCGCCCGCATCCCTTCAGCTCGTAGACGGGCGGGATCAAGGTAGGCGATTCGATCTTGCTGGTCAGACGGCAGGTCAACACCCAGCATCCAGGCCAAATACGGAGCCACCAACGCGACCCGGCCCGGCACCGTGGCCTCACAGAACCGGGTTATGAAACCCCAGTCCGCCGCCGACGCAGGCGTATCAGGACCCAGACCGACAATGGACCGAAGAATCTGCCTCACTGGGACATAGGGAGTCGAGGTCTCATACGAAAGTGAGCGGCCCGAGTGCCAGGGAATGGTGGCGGTGTGCGGTCCGTCGGCAAGCTCCCGCTTCAGTTCAGCAATCAACCTCGACTTGCCGAGACCGGCCTCACCGGTCACTGAAATGATTCGACCGCTTCCGGCATGCACGGTAGAGAAAGCGTCAGTAAGGGCGCGCATCTCGGCCTCTCGGCCGACCAGTGGGCTGGCGAGCCCTTTGATGCCACGGATCGAGTCGGGCCTTTCTACCTGCCCGAGAACGCGATACGAGGCAACCGGTTCAGCTTTGCCCTTGACTTCAACATCACCAAGGTCCTCGAACACGAACAGCTGGTCGACGAGCCGGTACGTTGCATCCGATATTTGCACGGTGCTCGGGGCGGCCGTCTGCTCCATCCGCGCAGCCGTATTAACTGCGTCCCCCATGGCGGTGTACTGGACCTTCAGATCCGACCCGACCGCACCAACCACCACAAGGCCCGTATTGATCCCCACCCGGACATCAAAGTCGATCCCCCATTGGCGCTTAACCTGGGCTCGATAAGACTGAATGTCCCGGACCATTTCAAGCCCGGCTTTGACGGCACGCTCTGGATCATCCTCATGGGCGAGCGGAGCTCCGAAGAAGGCCAGGATGGCGTCCCCCATGAGATTCGCCACGGTTCCCTCGTACCGATAGATCGGAAGCATGAGGTGTTCGAACACCCCGTTCATCACTTCGGTCCATTCCTCCGGATCCAACTGCTCGGCGGCCGCAGTGGATCCGGCCACATCACAGAACAACATCGTCACGGTCCGGCGCTCGCCGTTCATGGCTCCGGATCGGGCAGCCGTTTCGAGTTTCGTCACCAACTCAGCCGGCATGAGACGCTGGATCTGATCCGGTGGTTCGGATGCCTGACCGGGAGCGTTTGCGGTCGGCGCCGGGACTTCAGCAGACTCACCGTTGACCTTGGTCCCGCACGAGAAACAGAAAGCGGCTTCAGGGGGTAAGTCAGTGCCGCAGTTGCTACAGACTGTCGCGACCGCATGTCCACACGTCATACAAAACTTGGCCCCGGAAGGAACGTCCGAACCACACTCGGAACAGTTCACAATTAACCTCCACCCCGAAATACGCTGATCAGACGGGCAATCCGAGGCTAGTGGAAGTTCTTGTCAGGAGGCGGGGCAACCTCGGACCGCCCCGAATCACCTAGGCGTGATCACTCAGCCATCCCCGAACGCACCGACAAATTCGACCAGACGGTCGCGATAGGCGCGGGTCATGTAGAAGTTGGAATGACGCAGCGGTTTAGGTCGTGGGTCCAAGCTCAACACGGTGTCCGCCGACTCGGGATCAAACACCAGCTGGTCAACCGCCGGAAGAACAGGCCCTCCGATATAGTCTGTTCGTCGCCACAGGTTCACCCAGGCCGGCGCTTGATCCGAGACCCTCAGCTTCGCTCGGATCGATTCGAAGAGTTGGGCGTCGAAGTACTCCGGAAAATAGGTCGCGTACAAACGATTCAGTGGGCACCCGTGCGTGACCCATCGCACGTTTTTCGTGACGGTCGGCTCGAGAACTGCCAGGGCGGCCGCGCCGAGCACGCTCCCCTGGCTGTGTGTAGACAGGATCACCCGCTCGTTCGCCTGCACCAGACCTTCGATGCGCTGACGCAGGTGCGGTACGGCGAACTCGCCGTAGGCGGGCGGTGCCCAGGGATGGAACCAACGCGGCCAGAAGGTGGAGACGTCCCAGATGATCCCAAAGCCGCGCCTGGCACTCGGATCCCGAATCATCCACCCGATCAGTGTCACACCGATAACCGGCAAGACCACCACGGCTTGGCCGGCGAACGTCTCATAGAAAGCTGGCTCGTAACGCACGCCGTTGGTTGGCTGGTCCAAAAACAGGGTCCACAACACCCACACAAGCGGGCCGAGCGAACCGAGAAAACCGCCGAATAAAATGCCGCCGATCTTGTCCGTTAGGGCCGCGGTTGCTTCCGCTCCACGAACTCGTTTGATGAACGTGACCTCCCGCCAACCGTCGGTCGTGAGGTGGTAGTCGTCGATTACTTCATCCACGCCCCGCTTCATCTGTCTCAGTCGGAGCACCACGATTCCAAAAAATGCGCCGAGCAGCCAACCGATGCCGACGAGAGCGAACCGGTTCGTAATCGTCAATGTAAAGTCGGCCAGACCTTCTATGTAAGTGATGTCGAGGAGGCTGACGACCGCTCCGAGCACGCCGCCCCAAACGGCGATAATCAACAGAAGGGCCGGGTAGAGAAGCAAGATACGATCCAAAGACTTACCAGAGTCCTCCGCCGATCGGGCCAACACAGCCCAGATGCCAGTGACGAGAAAGGTGGTTCCGAAACTCGTGAACACCACGACCGGGCTCCAGGTGAGAACCGTCTCCGAAAGCGAACCGAGCCGAGTCGTCCAGGCCCCGTAGACCGTCCACGCCAGCGCCAGGCCCACGAGCAGGAACAGAATCCGGTGCTGACGAGAGCTCGCCAGAGGCAAATCCCACACGAACAGCAAGACGACTACTGCCAGAACCAACAGCAAGCCCAACTGTGGCATCAGCACCTGGCCAGTTAGCGACCGGATCGCCTCAATCGTCATTAATCCGATGAGAGCGACGGCACCCGATGTATGGGCGAGACCGAGCCGTTCGGCAACGTCTGGCCGTTCCCACATCGCAAAGGGCTGGCCGATGTGGCTTCCCACCAACGATGTTTGGTAAGCCGGATCGGTGGTCTCGTCCAGATCTATCTCGGACTTTCGAGCTTGACCCATGCGAGCAACAAACGCCAGCGCCAGCACGAACCCGACCGCTACCACCGCACCGATCGCCACACCATGTGCCGGGTTGCCACCAACCCATCGCCACGGCAACAAATACCAGGCTCCACCGCACGTGGACTTCAGGACACATCGAACTCCGACAATCTCGATAGCAATAATCGCGACGAACGCACCCACCGCCAGGGTCGAAGTCAGAGCCAACAGGCGGAACAAACCAGCAACGATGGCGTCCTTGCGGGACCTCGGGACCGGATGGCTGGCTGAGCCGGCGTGAGGAAACATCCAACCGACCAGATTGATGAGCGCAAAAGGTAGGAGCACGATCCACAGGGCACGGAGTACGGAACTCGATGTCATGCCACCCCACGAATAGCCTTCAAGATTGCGCTTCGGCCCATCCAGCGAAATCCAGGCGGGCGATCGGTAGAAACCGGCGCGCTGGGTGCCGGCCACCCGGTTGACGTGCGGAACTCCCACCAAGGCTTCGGGGCTGGAACCGCCCACCCCGTGGACACGTAACTCGGTGACGGTGAAATCGGAGGCTTCGGTTACATCAGAGACATATTTCACGTCGATACTCCCCGGTGCCTCCCCGCGCCGTCGATCATCAACCTACGCCTCCCGGGGCCACCGCGCACGAGCTTGTTGGATCGCCATCTCGAGGAGTCACCTATCCTCCTGCCCATGTCGCAATTCGTTCTTGCCTCCGGTTCGCCGCGCCGGCACCAATTACTCAGTCAGCTGGGTTTGGACTTTGTCGTTCGGGCGCCAGACGTCGACGAAACGCTGTTTCTCGATGAAGCACCAGATCGATATGTGCAACGGGTCGCCGAACTCAAAGCCGCAACCGTGCACGATCAGGTCGTGCTCGCCGCTGATACCACCGTCGTGCTCGACGGAGAAGTAATGGGCAAGCCGGCCAACCCGGCCGAAGCCGAACAGATGCTCGCCCGGCTGTCCGGCCAGACCCACACCGTGTTCAGCGGCGTCTGCACGAATGGTCCCGCTGGACTGCTGACGGAAGTTGCCCGGACCGACGTCACCATGGCCATAGTTACCCCGGAGCAGATCGCCTGGTACGTGGCCACCGGCGAACCTCTCGACAAGGCAGGCGCCTATGGCATGCAAGGAATCGGGATGGCACTCGTGGCCAGGATCGTCGGCAGTGTGTCCAACGTAATCGGCCTACCGCTCGATACGGCCATCGACCTTCTGGGGCGCCAGGGCGTGGAGGTCATGCGTGCCTAACGGACTCAAGATCGGCAACCTGGCGATCTCACCGCCCGTCGTCCTCGCCCCCATGGCCGGGGTGACCAACGTTCCGTTCCGGGAGCTCTGCAGGCGGTTCGGGGCCGGACTGTACGTTTCAGAAATGCTCGGGGCGCGCGCCATCGTCGAAGAGGACGAACGCACACTTCATCTTGCGTCTTTTGGTCCCAATGAAACGACGAGGTCCATTCAGCTGTATGCGACCGATCCCGCCGCCGCGGCCGGTGCGGTCGAGCGACTCATCGACCTCAAGGGCGTCCACCACGTCGATTTCAATTTCGGGTGTCCCGCCCCGAAGGTAACCCGGCATGGGGGCGGGGCGGTACTGCCCTACCGCCATCGCCTGTACGGCGAGATCGTAAGCGCGGCCGTCAAAGCCGCCGGTGACGTACCGATCACCGTCAAGTTCCGAATGGGCATCGACGATGATCATCTCACGTTCATTCAGGCTGGTCGGATCGCCGAAGACGCCGGGGCTGCGGCGGTGGCGCTTCATGCCCGCACTGCCGAGCAGCTCTATTCCGGACAGGCTCGCTGGTCGGCCATCGGTGAACTCAAACAGGCCATCACCACCATCCCGGTGCTGGGGAATGGCGACGTCTTCGAATATGCCGACGCCGAGAGGATGATCTTGGAGACCGGATGCGACGGGGTGGTAGTCGGACGGGGTTGTCTGGGGCGGCCGTGGCTCTTTCGAGAGTTGGCGGAGGGGTTCGCCGGGCTCCCGATGACCAGCCCACCCCTCCTGGCGGAGGTGGTCGAGATCATGGTTGAGCATGCCCAGCTGCTGGTTGATTGGTTCGACGAACACCGCGGAATTCGCTCGTTTCGCAAACACACGTCCTGGTATCTGAAGGGATACATCGTCGGACGCGACGTGCGGACCGGGCTCCACGCGATTGAGACGGTCGAGGACATCCGCGCGATGTTCGATGGCATTGACCTCTCCCAGGCGTTTCCACCCGAAGCCGCGTCCATGCCGCGCGGCCACACACACGGACCCCGCCCGGTAAAGGTTCCCTACGGGTACCTCGAGGATCCCGAAGCGATGGGTCCGCTCAACGCCGCAGCTGCCGTGGCCGTGTCGGGAGGCTGACCATCGCCAGGCCAACACCGAGCAGGGATTCGTTACACGAGAACCGCTGGACAGAGCTCTTACTTCTCGCCAGCAGCGCTGCGTAAACGAGTGCGGGCCAGGTCGATGGCGTCCGCCAAGGAGAGCTGATCGCCCGATCGTCGGATTGGCTCGTAATCCTGCCCTAGCTGACGTTGGCCTTGAGCATCCAACTCTGCGCTCATCTCGGCATCGACTCCGTGCAGCGCATTGCCGGATTCCGACAGCCACCGGTCCGCAGCTCCATGGAGCCGAACTGCCTCGGGCCAGTCGCCGGCACTTCCAGCCAGTCGCGATGCGATGACCAACGAGTAGGCCACCAGCACCACTGACCCAACTTGTTCCGCCAGCTCCAGTGTCTCCAACTGATGATCCGCGGCGTCCTGAACGCGTCCCGACTGCAGCGCGTACTCAGCGAGGTTGTTATGTCCAATGGCAATCTCGATCGGCGCCCCCAGTTCCTCCTCCGCCTCGAGACCGAGACGCATGGGCATCGAATGCGCCATCGGCGTCGCCTACCAGCACCTTTCACGACACCTAGCGCGTTGTAGCGTCGGGCTCTCGCGACGGGAGCGGACTGACTGTCCCCGATGGTTTCGGCCACTCGAACGGCGGAGGCGTGGTCGCCCCGTTCGCTGTACCAAAATGCCCGCATTGCTGCTACCCATCCCTCAGCCCAAGGCGGCTCGGGGCCAGCCTCGACGAGAATTGCCTCAGCCTCGTCCAGCAATGGTCCGAACTCACGGTCGCCTCCGCGGTAGCGGAGTCTGGCTGCAGTGGAGAGCAGAAGGGCTCGACCGACGGTCGGCTGAGTGAGCCTATGCAAGAAGCCATCGAGTTCGGCGATGCCCTCAACGACTTCCCCGGAGATGTCTCGGACGTAGGCGATGGACACTGCCAGCAGTTGGGCGGTCTGCTGGTCAACGTCCTCCAGCCCCGCAACAAGGCCCGTGATGTTGGCCAATTCCAACCGGGCAGAACTGACAAGTCCCAGGTCGAACGTGACCCAGGGCGCGAACCGCTCCAGATACCACTCGCCAAGCCGAACGGCCGTCGCGCGTCCCTCACCCTCCTCAAGGTGCCGCGCGGCATACTCGCGCACAGTTTCAGGCAGCCTGTATCGGGTTTCGTTGTCGCTGGTATCCACCACCAGTAGGGATTTGTCGACGAGTGCCCACACTGCGTCGATTGCTGCGTTTGAATCCAAGCTCGGATCCACGGTCGCCCGCTCCGAGCCATCGAGCGAAAACGAATCCAGGAACAGAGACAACCGGCGCAGCACCACCCTCTCAGAAGTGAGCAGGAGGTCGTAGCTCCAGTCGAGAAGGGCGGTCATGCTTCGCTGACGAGGGTCGAGATCGCGGCGCCGGCTACTCAGGATCCGGAACTTGTCATCGAGCGCGGCCTCGAGCCCCGTGACACCTGTCGATGCAGCCCGCGCCGCCGCCAGCTCGATGGCGAGGGGGTTCCCGTCAAGGCGCCGGCAGATTCGCTCGACCGCCGCGAGCTCTTCAAGCGTGCCCGGATTCCCCAGTCCAGCGCTTCGAGCCCTATCGATGAACAACTCAATGGTGTCAGGAATGGCGGGCGGTTGAACCCTCCAAATGCGCTCACCGGAAATCCCGAGCGGCTCACGAGAGGTAACAAGCAGCACGAGCGACGGGACTCGCTTTCTCAATAGGTCCACCAGATCGGCAATGGCCTCCACGAGGTGTTCGCAGTTGTCGAAGATGATGACGGCCGAGCGCCCCGCGAGGTCGGCGACAATAGCGTCCAGCGGGTTACGCCCGGCAAGCGAGAGACCGAGAGTAGAGGCGACCGTTCCCACCAGCGGGGCTTCGGTCACCAGGGCGGCGAGTTCGACCATCCATACCCCGTCGGGCCAGCTGTCGACGATATGCAGACCCAGTTCGGTGGCCAGGCGGGTCTTCCCGGCCCCTCCCGGTCCGACGATCGAAACAGCGGAGCCGGCCTCGAGAAGCGCAGCAAGCTCGACCAGGTCTTTCGCTCTGCCGACGAAACTGGTTCCCGGTTGGGCGAGATTATGGCCCATGGCCGGAGTGGCTCGGGGCGGCAACGCAAGCCTTGGAACCCCTATCGGATCGGCTTGAAACAGCTCGACAGGATCATCGAAATCGCGAATTCGGTACCGCCCGACCGAGTAAAGCTCCGGGAGTGTTCCCCCCACCGCCCGCCAGGTTTCGTCTGACATGAGAATCTGCCCGCCGTGAGCAGCTCCGACAATCCGAGCTGCTTGATGCACTGCATAGGCGATGTAGTCGCCATCGCGAGGTGATGCCAAACCTGAGTGCATCCCGATGCGAACCCGCAACACCGCATCGTCGGGCCACGGCTCGCTGTGGATCGCGCTCTGAGCCGCCATGGCTGCTCGTACCGCCTCAGATGCATCGGCGAACGCAACAAAAAAGGCATCACCTTCGGTCTTGACCTCGACCCCTCGATGCTCTGCCCAGGCAGCGCGCAACAACTCGTGATGGCGTTCAAGCAGACCGATGTAGCGGTCGCCGATCCTCCGGAACAGCCTGGACGAACCCTCGATGTCCGTGAAGAGAAACGTCACAAAACCACTCGGCAGATCCATACAAAAGGTTAGGCGCGATCCCGCCATCAATGATGAACTTTCGGCCAAGGCAGGCCGGTCGGGCCGCCCGTGAGCGGAAACGTGCGCAAGGCCCGTTATGATCCATGATCGCCAGGGAACCGAGCCCCCCAACCTATCGAGGCGAGATGTCCCAACTGAACGGATCGAGCGGCTCCCACCCGGACGACGCTCCAGGCAAGGCGCTCATTCTGGTCGTCGAAGATGTACCCGTTATTCACGATGTGATCGAATTATCTCTGCGAGCCCTCGATGCAGACTATGAGTTCCACACTGACGGGACAACAGCCCTTGAGTGGCTCGAAGCGAACCTGCCGGACATGGTTGTCCTGGATCTAGCTTTGCCCGGCACCGATGGCTGGGCGATCCTCAAGCACATACGAGCCGAGCCGCGACTCTCAACGATCCCGGTGGTCGTCGTGACGGCCCACGGTCCTGGAATCGAAGAGGACATCATGGAACTTGGCGCTAACGCCTACCTCGATAAGCCGTTCCTACCGTCGACCTTACGGTCAATCGCCAACGAACTTCTCGGCCGAACCTAAACCGACCCAACCGAGGGGTGGGAACACCCAGCAGGTAGTTCCCCCACAGTTTCCAAAGGAAACTGCTCAGAAACGCCCTGGAGCGGTTCCCCTAGACCGGCTCAAAGCGGGCGGTGAAATGGCGCAGCCAGGGTGCTTGCTCGATGATCCGAAAGCCACCGAGGTCTGAAGCCCGTTCGGCTACATCAATCATGACTTCGCCGACATAGTCAATATGGCTTTGGGTGTAGGTCCGCCGCGGCACGGCTAGGCGCACCAGTTCCATAGCCGCCGGAATCTCGGAGCCATCGGGCTGAGGCTTTCCGAACATAACCGATCCGATTTCAACACCACGTACCCCGCCATCGAGGTAGAGCTCGGCAGCTAGCGCTTGGGCCGGGTACTGGCTGGGAGGGATGTGCGGCAGAAGCGCGGCGGCATCGAGGTAGACCGCATGACCGCCCGCCGGCAATACGATCGGTAAGCCAGCCTTCGAAACCTTCTCTGCCAGGTATTCGGTCGACCTGATCCGATAAGCCAGATAATTCTCTTCGAGAGCCTCATTGAGCCCTTGGGCGATCGCTTCAAGGTCGTAGCCGGCCAACCCGCCATAGGTCGGGAAGCCCTCGGTGAGTATGAGAAGATTCCGGCACGCCAGGGCCAGCTCGGGGTCGTTCATCGCCAGGAAGCCGCCAATGTTCGACATGCCGTCCTTCTTGGCCGACATCGTGCAGCCGTCCACCAGCGAGAACATTTCGTGGGCGATCTGGCGGGGGGTCTTATCGGCGTAGCCCTCCTCTCGTATCTTGATAAACCACGAGTTCTCGGCGAACCGGCACGCATCGAGGAAGAACGGGATGCCATATTGATCACAAACCTGACGGACCGCCCGCAGATTGGCCATGGATACCGGCTGACCTCCGCCCGAGTTGTTGGTGACCGTGACCATGACGAGGGGGATACGTTCGACACCGACCTCCTCGATGGTGGCGATCAGCGCCTCGATGTCCATATTCCCTTTGAACGGATGGATCAACCCTGGATCCCGGCCCTCGGCTATCACGAGATCCCTCGCCTCCGCACCCTGGAACTCGACGTTGGCACGCGTCGTGTCGAAGTGCGTGTTGTTGGGCACGACGTCCCCGGCCGAAACCATGGTCGTGAAGAGAATCCGCTCGGCGGCGCGCCCCTGGTGGGTCGGGATGACCTCGGGCAGACCCGTGATGGTTTGGACCGTTTCCTCGAACCGGTAGAACGAGCGACTCCCGGCGTACGACTCGTCACCGAGCATCATGCCTGCCCACTGCTGAGCTGACATGGCACCCGTACCCGAGTCGGTGAGCAGATCGATGGTTACTTCTTCGGCCCGCAGCCCGAACAGGTTGTAGCCGGCCCGCGTCAATGCCGCCTCTCTGGCCGCCCGATCGGTCAGATCGATGGCCTGAACCGTATGAATCCGAAACGGTTCGATGATGGTTCGGTATGGCATGGATGACCCTTTCGAGGACGGCCCTACGAGTCTGTCACGTTGCGACGATTGATGCCGCTGATTCGTCACGAGGGACGGGTCTTGATCCCTAAGGCCCCTCTTAGATAGGAATCAGCGCGGTCTTAGGATGTCGTCACCAGTGGCTCATTTGGAGGGCCGACAGTGATGGTAAGTAATCCGCTAAGAAAGGAACTCAACATGCGGAAAGTCACTGCCATTGCGGCGACGGCCCTCGTTGCTGCGGCCATCGCAGTTCCCACGATTGCCGGCGCCCAGGAAGACGCCACGACCGACACCACCACGACCGAAGCGCCAGATACGTTCCGGCGCGGCAGCGGTGCCAAGTTCGCGACTATCGCCGACACCATCGGCATCACCGTCGACGAGCTGCGAGCCCAGGTGGCCGAAGGCTTGACGATCGCTGAGATCGCCGAAGCCAACAGCGTCAGCGCGGACACCGTCTCAGCGGCACTCACCGCTGAGATGCAGTCGCACATCGCCGACCATGTCACGGCCGGGGACATCACCCAGGAAGAGGCAGACACTCGCCTGGCGTCAGTTGAGGAGCGGGTCGATGACCTCCTCAACGGAACGCTGCCACTGGGCGGACACCGGGGCGAATTCGGTCGCGACGGTCACGGCATGCGTGGATTCGGCGGCCGGCTCGGCATGAGCTCGACGCTGCCAGATCTCCTCGGTATCGACGCCGATGCAATGAGGGAGCAGCTTCAGGAGGGTTCAACGATCGCCGAAATCGCCGAAGCGAATGGCGTTTCGGTCGACGACGTGATCAGCGGACTCGTAAGCGAGGCTTCCGATCGGCTCGGCACCGCCGTGACCGACGGCAAGATCACTCAGGAGCAGGCCGATGAGTCACTCACCGAGATGACCCAGCGGATCACCGACATGGTGAACGGTGAGGCGCCCCTCGGTCGAGGCGGCGTCGGCGGTCACGAACGTGGTCGCCACGGCGGCAATGGTGACGGCTTCGGCCCTGGCGACGTCGAAGACACCGTCGACGCCTAACCAACCGACAGCTAGACGCAGTATGAAGAGGCGGGCCGTGCGGGCCCGCCTCTTCCGTTTATCGCTGGCGGTGGCGCGATGACGCCGGGGCGATAACATGCCGATCCCACGACGAGGTGTGATGGACTCCTGGCAACCGGACACAAATGCAGTGCGCGGCGGAATTGATCGCACCGCATTCGAAGAAACCTCCGAGGCACTATTCCTCACCTCCGGGTACGTCTACGACACCGCCGAGGCAGCCGAAGCGGCGTTTGCCGGGGAAACCGATCGGTTCATCTACTCCCGCTACGGGAATCCAACCATCCGCATGTTCGAGGAGCGACTCCGACTGCTCGAAGGGGGCGAAGCCTGCTGGGCAACGGCCAGCGGGATGGCGGCAGTCTTCAATGCGCTGCTGGCGCTCGTCGAAAGCGGCGACCGGATCGTGGCCGCCCGGGGGCTTTTCGGATCATGTTCGATAATTCTGTCCGAGTTGTTGCCTAGATTCGGCGTCAACACCGACTTCGTCGATGGGACCAACCTCAGCGAGTGGGAGGAGGCACTTTCAACTCCGGCCAAGGCCGTGTTTTTCGAAACTCCCTCCAACCCCATGCTGGAACTGGTGGATATTGCCGCCGTTTCGGAGCTAGCCCATCGAGTTGGCGCCACCGTCGTCATCGACAACGTCTTTGCGACTCCAGTTCACCAGCAACCCCTCCGGTTCGGCGCCGACGTCGTGGTGTACTCCACCACCAAACATATCGACGGACAAGGAAGGACGCTCGGCGGCGCAATCATCGGGAGCGCCGAATTCATCTCCGAGAAACTCCAACCCTTTATGAGGCACACCGGACCATCGATGAGTCCGTTCAACGCCTGGGTGGCCCTGAAGGGACTCGAGACGATGCGCCTACGGGTCGATCACCAACACGGCGCAGCGTTGGAAGTTGCGACGTTTCTCGAATCGCGTTTGGAGCGGGTGATCCACCCGTTCCTGGCCAGCCATCCTCAACACGACCTCGCCACCAGGCAGATGTCAGGAGGCGGCACGCTTGTTACCTTTGAGGTGCCAGACGGTAAACAAGGAGCTTTTGCTGTGCTGAATCGCCTCCGTTTGATCGATATCTCCAACAATCTCGGCGATGCGAAGTCGCTTATCACCCATCCGGCCACCACCACCCACCGTCGCCTCGGAGAGGCAGGTCGGGCTGTCGCCGGAATCACCGACGGAACTCTGCGGATCTCCATCGGGCTCGAAGCGATCGAGGACATCATCGGCGACCTCGACCAAGCACTCACCCCGTGAATCCCGCGTAACGTCCTCCGAATCGAGGAATATCCGCTCCTAGCCATTTCGGGCGTTCCTGGCGACTACAATCGATTGCAGTGGAGCGATCGGCGACTGAAGTGCGCCATGTGAAAGGGAGACGAAGATGAGCGAATTCGCGCACCGGGTCGGATGGATTGGCACCGGACGAATGGGCTTCGAGCTCGCCAGTCGACTCCTCAAGGCCGGCGTCGATGTTGGCGTTTACAACCGGACCCGCTCCAAGGCCGAACCGCTCGCCGCACTCGGCGCTCAAGTCGTCGATCGGCCGATCGAATTAGCCGATCGCGACATTATTTTCACGATGGTGGCCAGCGGCAAAGACGTTATGGCTGTGACCACCGGTCCCGATGGCGTTCTGTCCGACCCGGATCGTCGCCCCAAGATCATCGTCGATTCGACAACGATCGACCCACCGACCTCGGTGAAGCTGCGCGAAGAGGCGGCGGCGCTCGGCGTTCAGATGCTCGCCGCCCCGGTTTCGGGCAACCCGAAGGTCGTATCGTCAGGGAACTTGACCGTCGTCACCTCGGGACCGCGCGACGCCCACGACACGGCCCTCCCCTACCTCGAACAGTTCGGCAAGAAGGTCACCTACGTCGGTGCCGATGAGCAAGCCCGACTGGTAAAGATCTGCCACAACGTCATGCTGGGAGTAGTAACTCAGTCGTTGGCCGAAATCACCGTCCTGGCTGAGGCAGGCGGAGTCGAACGATCTGCCTTCCTGGACTTCCTCAACGACAGCGTGATGGGCTCGGTATTCACCCGGTACAAGAGTCCGGCCATCGTCAACCTTGACTACACGCCCACCTTCACCTGGCCACTCCTGCGCAAAGATCTCGAGTTAGGTCTCGAGGCGGCCCATGATTACAACGTGCCCATGCCAACAACGGCGCTTGTCAACCAGATCGTGATCGAAGGAATCGGTCTGGGATACGGCGATGAAGACTTCATGGCCCTACTCACGAAGACGGCTCGCGGAGCAGGGATGGAACTCAAACCTGAAAACGTCGATTACGACGACGGGCTCAACTAGCCGACGCCCTAACCAGCCGTGGCGGCTGACAATCCGGCGTCGGTATCGGCCATCACTTCCCGGTGGCCGAGATCCAGAGTCTTGATCCATCGCTGCTGACCCGACGTCAATGCAATGAAGAAGCCAAGTTCGACGAGTTCCGGTTCACTGAAGTGAGTATGAAGCTGCTCCCATACGGCATCCGTGGCCAAGCCGGCATCCCAAACGATTGAGTCGGTATAGCGAAGTGCTGCCTTCTCGCGTTCGGTGTACTTGTCTGACTTCTCAAACATGAGCAGGTCGTCGTAGTGGTCTTCGGTAACGTCAGCGTCGACGGAACGTTGGGCCGAGCAATACCCGCAGTTCACCGTCTTGGTCACGTAAACCCGACACAGCTCCTTGATCTCGTGGTCAAGTACACCGTTGACGAACGTGTCCATCCAGGCCGCAGTGAACGTCTTGAGGACAGCCGGGACATGGGTCCGAATCGCCTGACTCTCAGGGCGAGGCGTTCCAACCCGCCGGGCTCGATCGAGTATGGCGAGCGTCTCCGAGTCGGTCACGGACTCCAGGTCGGGATACGAGATACGAGGCATGTAAAAACTCCAATCGTTTCGCCGATAATAGCGGACCGCAAACGATTGCAGCGGGTCCAGCGAGTGGTCGGCTAGCGATGGGTCTCTGGCAGCCACCGAAACGCCGCAAGCAACACGAAGCCTGTCAGCAACACGGACGGGAGGGTCGCCATCGCTTGTCCCGACTCGGCGTAGAGCCAACCGGCTAGGAGCGGCGCCACCACAAATGCCGAGTCGCCGGTAAGTCGGAACACACCCAATCGATGACCAAGCGAGCCGCCGCTGAGATCAGCCAAAATGGTGGTCCCGACATTGACGGTGACTGAGCCGACGCTCACGAGCAGGATGGTCGCCCACCAGGCCCACACCGACTCGCTGACCATCAGTGCCAACAACCCCACCACTTGCACAGCCAGGCCGGGAAGCAGAGCGGGGCGTCGTCCGTACCGGTCCGAGACTTGACCGGCCAACATGGCGCCGACAAAACGGCCAACGGCTCCCAGGCCCAGTGCGATCCCAACGACCCCCACTGGAATACCGAGTGGCCCGTCGGCGAGCAACGGGATCAGCGTCTGCATGATTGCCGCACCGATCGAGAACTGCACGGCCGGCAACAAATACAAAACAGCCAGAACCAGCGGGGTTGCCCGGTCGTCACCGAGGTCAGCATCACCTTCGACTACGACGCGCTCGGGTCCGCGCCACCGCAAGAACGGGACCGCTGCCAACCCGGCAAGTACCGCAGCGAGCACGAGCGACCAACGCCAGTCGTAGATCCCAGCCAGGACCCCACCAATGGCGGGACCGACCGCCTGCCCGGTCAAGAGCGCGCCGGCCATGTAGGACAGTGACTTACCCCGTCGAGCCTTAGGCGCCCGGGCGAAGTAGGCCATCGAGGTCGTCAGGGTCCAGGCGGACCCGATCCCGGCGATGAAGACCCCCACAAATGCCAGCGGTGGCGTCTGAGCAATCGCGAGTAATGCGCTTCCCACCATCACCAGCGACCCGGCGATCGCCATCATGAGCCCGGGCCGCACTCGATCAGAGAGGCGACCAGCCGGGATGTCTGTTACGACTCGACCCACCGCAAAAGCCGACGCCAGGGCTCCCACACCGAGGGAATTGAGACTGAGGTCGTTGCCGATCTGGGCGACTACCGGAATTCTAGTAAACGCCGCGACGGTGATGACGAAGAGGCCGGTGGCCAATCCGAGGGAGAAGCCCCGAGAACTGGTGACCGTGGTCAGGTTGCGACCAGACCGGTCGATCCCCGGACGGCAAGTTTCGGAGTGAGACGAACCTCGGTCACCTCCGGCGAAGAGCTACGCATGTTCAAGAGGAGCCTTCGAGCCGCCTCAGCACCCATCTCACGGTAAGGCACCCGTACGGACGTCAAGCCTGGCTCCATCAGATCGACGAGCGGCATATCGTTGTAGCCAGTGACTGAAATGTCTTCACCAACGCGCTGACCCATGTCGCGTATCGCCTTGTAGGCGCCCAGCGCCAGCAGGTCATTGGCGGCAACGATCGCCGTGAGATCGGGTCGCCGCTGCAAGAGCTCTCGGGCGGCCACGTAACCGGGGTCGACCTGGAACCAATCGGCTTCCTCGACGTTCGTGCGGTCTGCGACCAGTCCCAGCTTGTTCATCCATGCCATGAACGCGTCGTGACGATCCAGCCCAGTCGACAGCGAAAGCGGACCAGCGACATGGCCGATCGCCGCATGCCCGAGAGCCTCAAGATGCTCAACCGCCAGCCCGATCCCGGCGTAGTCATCTCCGAGGATCGCCGGAAGGTTGACCCGCTCGGTAGTCCGGTTGACCAACACGATGGGAATGCCCCGGGACATCAGCGATTCGAGAAGAGCGTCGTCGCGTGTAGCCGTCGCCAGGATCAGGCCATCAACCCGGCGTTCCACAAGGGTGCGGATCACCGAATCCGGATCGGGGTGGTGTCGTTCGGTGTTGGCAATGAGCAGTGAATAGCCGTCCTCCCCCAAAGCCGACTCAACGCCGGCAATGATCGGCCCGAAAAGCGGGTTCTCCACATCGGGGATCACAATCCCGGCCGTCATAGTCTGGTTGGTTCGAAGACCGCGAGCCAGCGGGTGCGGGGCGTAACCCAGCCGATCGGCTGCTTCGAGGACCCGGGCGACCGTCTCGGCATTGACGACGGACCGGGTCAGGTCGTTGAGGGCCCTCGAGGCAGTTGACGTATGTACGCCGGCCTCCCTGGCCACATCCTTGAGCGTCGTCCGCTGCCCCATCATCTTCTCCAGTTTCGACCTTCTGAACCATCGGGGCCTACGCCAAGCCGCCGCCAGCCGAGTGTACTACAATCGATTGCAGCCCAGAAAGGAACCCCGAAGATGGCCCGAATCAGTTTCCGCTTGCCGGCCGAGATTGCCGACGAGGAGTGTCGTGGTTTTCTCGAATCGGCCATGGAACAGGGCAAGCCAGGCCCCGAGTTTCAGGCGATCCGAGCCCACGTACCCGGGGTGATGCAGTCGTTCACCAAGACCAGACAGTGGATCTATCACGAGGGAGTCCTCGATTTCGATCTCAAGGAACTCATTCGCGCCTACATCGCCATCTCGGGTGATTGCACTTACTGCTCAAACCAGGGCATCGCCCGGACCATCAACACCGATGAGGACGAACGTTTCGAGATCCTCAACTACGAACGATCCGACAAGTATTCACATCGTCAGAAGCTGGCGATGCGATACGCCGACGCCATCATGTGGAACCCTGACCTGGCCGATGACGCCATGTGGAAAGACCTCCTTGCTGAATTCACTGAAGAGGAAATCGTCGAGCTCGGATACTGGGTTGGGTTCACGTTCGGAGGGCAACGGTGGCTCCGCACCCTCGGCTCCGAGCAGGGTCAGCTCCAGGAGGCCATCGACGCCGCTGCGGTTACCACGACGGTCGCCGGTCCCAACTCGGTGAGCGACTGAATGGGCCACCCAGAAGACTCACTCGGGTTCAAGCTCGTCGGTCACTCCAACTTGGGAGGCAATGGCGACGGGATGCAGATTGCCCGTAATGGCGATGCCCTATACGTCGCTCACTTTGGCCCGTCCCGGCAAGGTACGTCGATACTCGATATCTCAGATCTCAGTGCCCCGCGACTCGTCGACCAGTGGCCGGCCCCCGACGGAGGTCACACCCACAAGGCAGTCGCCGCAGACGGTCTGCTCCTCACCAATCATGAAGCTTTCAGAGGTGGTCCGCCATCTCGCGTTGGGATGGCCGTTTACGATACGAGCGACCCGCTAGCCCCAACCGAAATCGGCTTCTGGGATTCGACTGGCATGGGCGTACACCGGATCTCATACACCGGAGGACGATATGCCTATGTGTCGTCGCGCCCAACCGGGTTCGTTGAGCGGATCTGGAACATCATCGACCTCGATGACCCGACCAACCCGGTAGAAGTTGGTCGGTGGTGGTGGCCCGGTATGGCCGACGGCGAGGAAGCCGACTGGCCCCAGGACGAGGAACGATCGGTCCATCACGCCCTCGTGCATGGCGACCGTGCCTATGCAGGTTTCTGGGATTCGGGAATGGTCATACTGGACATCTCCGAATTGACGAGCCCGAAGACGATTTCGCACTTGAATTGGGAAATCGGTGGGCATACCCATACCTGCCTTCCCATGCCTGACCGGCAGCTCGTCGTCGTGACCGATGAAGCGGTTACTGACGGCTGCGACGGGGACCCCCATATGATCCGGATTGTTGACATCAGCGACGAAACCCGGCCGGAGGTCGTGGCGATCTGTCCGGTCCCGGAAGGCGACTTCTGTGATCGGGGCTTGCGATTCGGGGCCCACTGTCTCCACGAAAACCAACCAGGTTCGTACCAGAGCCAGACGTTGATCATGGCGACCTACTTCAACGCCGGGCTCCGGGTCTATGACATCGAGAACCCGGTCGAACCAGTAGAAATCGGCCATTATCTACCAGCCACACCAGACGGGCAGCCGGCCGTCCAAATCAACGACGTATTCATCGACGCCGATCACACCGTGTTTATCACTGACCGGGTCAACGGTGGCGTCTACATCCTCAAACCTGAGGATTGGCTGAGCGCCCGCATGACGGCTGCCTACTCGGCGATCTGATCCGTGCGGCTAGTACCGACCGGGTCCATGGCGGCAGATACATCCGCGAACCGCAGGATTGCCTCAGCGAACGCATGAGCGCTGCCTATTCGGCGATCTGATCCGTTTGATTAATCCCCTGTCGGGGTAAAATTGGTCATGGACATTGAGCAGATCTTTCGCCAGGCCGGCATAGCCGTCGAGGTCATCTTTGACTGCGGACAAAGCTGCCCGGTGTGTCACCCCCAACAGGCTCAAGCCGCCTAGATCTCGGCCCCTCGCCCGGCTCTAGTTCGGTCGGATACCAACCCCAAGCAGGTGGGCACTGGCACCTCGTAACGACGGCTCCGATTCGAGCGCCGCCAACACATCCAGGATCACCCGACGGTCGTGCGCGTCCTGCCATCGGGCATCAAGGTGTGGCAGCCACCCGGCCAGTCCCTCGAGTCCCAGCACTTCCACATCGGATAATCCGGCGGCCACCATTTCCGCTTCAAGCTCCTCAGGCCGATGAAAATAGGCAGTCGTGAACCAGCCTGGTCGCTCGTCCGGGTTGAGATGCACTCCGGTCGCCAGATCGTGTTCGGCCATTTCGCGAAACCCTCCCTCAAAAAGCTTCTCTCGGGCAAGACCATCATGCAGGGCGGCAAACCGTGAGATCCCTGCTGCAAATAGGATGCCGCCAGGTTTGAGGATCCGCTTGGCTTCGCTTAGCGCCATCAGCCGGTGTTCGGATTCAGGCAGGTGATAGAGCGGGCCGAGCAGCAAGACGGCGTCGAACCCAGCGTCCGGCAGGTCAAGATGGCGAGCATCGCCCACCTCCGCCCGAATGGAACCCGACGCTGGGTTGATCTGCCGGGCATCCTCAACGTGGCGGCCAACCGGGTCGACCAAGGTGACATGATGTCCGTCGTTGGCCAGCCACCGGGCGTGCACGCCGGGACCGCCCCCAACATCGGCCACCCGTAGACCCGGTGTTGTCAGGTAACGCCGAACGACCTCTTGAGTTCGAGCAAACTCGATCTGGACCGAAACGCTCTCACCCCGAGCAGCTTCGTCATAAAGCGACGCATAAAACTCGACAACTTCCGCCCCGTCATCCATGGCGCCAAGAGTAGAACGTGAATGCTGAAATGCCCCGATGTTTCGCCAAACGGCGAGCACGTGCATTGTCGGTTCCCCCAGGACCGTTAGGTCCGACCGGGGGAAAGGGCGTGACCTACGGTCACGTGGCGGCCGAAGCGAAGCGAAGGTCGGAGGTAAGGGGGCTGGCTAAGCGACACAGACAACACGTTCGCCCAGTTGTTGCGAACGGGGGTTTGGGTTGCATGCTCGGAGAGGGAACGGCAGGGACAGCGGAGAGGGGAACGGGTCGGTTCATGCTCGGAGAGGGAACGAGCCCCCTTCCCACCGCCTTCCGGCGATGGGTCCCATCCCCCCGGACGTTCGCTGCGCTCACTGGGGGGACCGACCCCGTCGTCGCAACCCCCGCAGAGCCAGACGCGTCTGCGCTAAGTGGCGGCGAGCCGGGTGGGTGAGCTCGTTCGTTGTCGGTTCCCCCAGGACCGTTAGGTCCGACCGGGGGAAAGGTTCACGTGGCGGCCGAAGCGAAGCGAAGGTCGGAGGTAAGGGGGCTGGCTAAGCGACACAGACGACACGTTCGCCCAGTTGTTGGGAACGGAGTCGGGTTACATGTTCGGAGAGGGGAACGGAGTTTGGGTTGCATGCTCGGAGAGGGGAACGAGCCCCCCTTCCCACCGCCTTCCGGCGATGGGTCCCATCCCCCCGGACGTTCGCTGCGCTCACTGGGGGGACCGACCCCGTCGTCGCAACCCCCAAACCAAAGACACGGATTCCGTCCGCAGAACGGCGGAGCCATTCTGTCATCTGACCGGCAGGTCAGACTGTGACCGAAGGTCACACCACACCTAGATGAATTCGCCTTTGTCGATTTGGTCGACGGAGAAGAGGCGGTCGCGGAGGAAGACGAACTCGGTGAGACCGTCATCTTCTACGAACGAGGCGATCTTGGTGACCCGAACCTTGAACTGTTTGAGGCGTTTGATCATCACTGCGTTCGGTTCGGTCTTGGCCATCTCCTCGGCCAGGAGACCATCTACCGCCGCCGCGTAAGCGTCACAGCCATCCAGCGCGGCGTACAGACCCGATTCCAATGCATCGGTTGCCACGCTCATCGTCTCATACGGGCTCATAACCATTTCTCCCATCGCCTCCACCGGTACGGGAGCTCCACGAACTCGGGACCGGTGGCTTCTTCCAACAACTCGAGCAGCGCCCCGAACACCAACCGACCTTGCTCGGGATGGTTGGGTTCGCCGAACGGGTTCCCCATCGGGAAGCGGGCGTAGGCTGCCCGGGAAACCTGTACCCCGTACGTAATCTCTGGCCGTAGCGAGAGGCTTACCGTCGGCATGCCGGCGCGTTCGATTGCTCCCTGAACCAGTCCCACGGACCGGTGGCACATCGGTCAGCCGGGTACCAGCATGACGACGTCAACGTCGGCCTCGGCCAGCATCGCTGCTACCGCCGGACCCGACACGTCCTGGAGTTCGGACGGATCCGGATTGAATCCCATCATTCCCACATGGAACGGCGAGGCCGCACCGACTCTCCCTTCGGCGACCGCCTCATTGAGCCGATCGATTGGAAGGACAACGTTGGAATCGACCTCGGCGGACGACGTGTCGTAGTGGGTGTGGGTGAAGCGCAAGCGGGACTGGTCGACGTCGTGGGGAATCTGACGGTATCCGGCGTCGCCGGCCACCGTCTCGACATGGAACGGAGTCTGGTCATCGAGGTGGGCGCCAGCCGTCGTCACCAGCGCCATGGTCGATTCGCTGAGCGGCTTCTTCAACGGTTCGAAGGCGATCTCCGGATTGATCCGGTTGTTCTTTCCGTGGTGGTTGGCCTCGACGAACCCGATCCAGGTGTCAAATTTCTCCTGAAGACCGTCCGTATCAACTGAATTGAACACATTTGCTCCCGAAATGGCGACTTATGCAATCGATTTCATAACTAGGTTAGAACCTACACGATCAAGGAGTCCCCCATGACGACAACGCTCGGTTTTACCCCATCAGAGAACCCTTTTGTTGTCGAACACGGTGGGTTCTACCGGCGCTGGTTGTCCATGATCGACGATATCGACGGCCTCAAGGAGACGGTGGCGAAGCTGGAGGGCACCACTCAGGATCTCTGGGTGCCGGTCTGGAAAGAAGCTGGCGACGTCTTCGAGGCCGAAGGAGATCGACTCGAGGCTGCCGGTGATTTCCCCGCCGCCCGCCAGGCGTACCTTCAAGCCAAAACCTACTTCGCCATCGGTCGTTTCCCGCGCGAGCTCAACGACGTGAAGGCCGCCATCTCGGAGGATTGTGCCCGGGCTTATCGCAAGGCATGTGCCCACCTCGACCCGCCGGTCGAGATCGTGGAGATTCCTTACGGCGACGAGGTCATCCGCTGCCATTACCGCACGCCCAATGTCGACCATCCGGTTGCGGCGCTCCTCATCATGTGCGGGGCTGACGTGTTCAAGGAGGATCGCGGTTGGGCATCGGATTATGCACTCGAACATGGCATGGCCTCATTGGTCATGGACGGACCGGGGGTTGGCGAGAACCCGGTGCCGTGGTCGCCCGATTCGGTTGATGCCTGGATCGCAGCAATTGAGTATCTGGAGAACCGTCCCGACGTCGACGCCAACCGGATCGGCGCGTTCGGCATCAGCCGGGGCGGTTATTCGGTGATGCAACTGGCCGGTACGATCCCCGATCGGGTGAAGGCGGTCGTCGCCAGTGCCGGCCACCCGTTTGGCTATGTGATGAACGATGAGGAAATGAAGGCGTTCGTCGACCATGCCAACGCCCGAGCCAGTTGGAAGTTCGGGGAACCCGACGGGCCGCCTTCCTTCTCCCCAACCACCGCAGAAGACGAACGGGAGAAGTTCAAGAGTTGGGCTCTGTCCGAACAGGGCATCCTGGACAACATCACCCAGCCTGTTCTCATGATCAATGGCAAGCACGACCATCTCGCACCGATCGGCAACATCTATTTCATGTTCGAGCACGGGCCGGCCACCGGGAAAGAAGCCCGGGTCTATGCGGACGCCGGGCACTGCGCCTTCAAGTACTTCGATGAATGGGCTCCAGCAAGCTTTGCCTGGCTCGCGGCCAAGCTGGGCAGTGCGTGATTTCGCGCCCAGTTGCTAATCGATGATTGACTCCCTGATCGGACCAGCGTTCGGCCTGTTGACCGCGGTGTTCTTCGCCGGAGGGTCGATCCTGGTGCGGATCGGACAGCGCGATCGACCCGACGACGACGGCGTGTTCATGACGGTGTTGGTCAATGTGGTCGTCCTGTTCATCGCCACGCTGTTCGTCGAACCGCCCGAATGGAACCAGCAGGGCATCATTGCTTTGATCATCGGTGGAATCATTGGAACCGTGCTCGGCCGAACCTTTCTTCTACGCACGGTGCGCCTACTCGGCCCCAGCCGCGCCAGTGGCTTTGTGGTCGGTACGCCCGTGGTCGCCGCCATCGGCGGATGGATCGTGCTCGGGGAATCCATCACGATCATCGAGGGAATCGGCGGGGCGATCACGCTCATCGGGTTCTGGCTGCTCGCCAAAGCACGATCCACCGGCAACATCACGGATGACAAACCGCCGGTTTGGTACTACCTGGTGGCAGTCGGCGCGCCGATCTTCTTCGGAACCGCGTTTGTCTTCCGCAAGTACGGTCTGAACTTGTATCCCGACTCATACCGGGGCGCCTTCATCGGCGCGGCCAGTGCCTTTCCACTAATCGTTCTAATAGACCTTCTCCGTGGCCAGCTGGGCGAGCGCATTCGATCCAACTTCTCGCAGATCAACTGGTGGTTCGTCACCGGAGGAATCGCAACGGCAGGCGCCTTGCTGAGCCAGTTCACCGCCTTTCGGTATTTGCCCGCCTGGGTGGTTGGCATCTTCGCCGGAACCCAGGGAATCTGGGCGATGGTGCTGGCCAAACTGTTCCTTCGCCATGACGATCACCTCGACCGGGTCGCCATAATCAGTGTGGCGTTGTCAACTTTGGGTGTCGTGATCATTAGTTGGAGTCAGGGGGTCGGCGCGTGAATGGAGCTGCCCGTCGACTTCTTCTCTCAGGGGGTGAAAGTCTCCGGCATCCTCAGGACTCCGGATGGGCCAGGGAACCGCAGCGGGATCGTTCAGGGACCAGGCTGGCTCGGGCTTAAAGATGCCAACCTGTACGTGCCGTATCACGAGGCCCTCACCTCGGCCGGTTTCAGCGTCCTGATCATTGACTATCGCGGCTTCGGCGATTCCGGCCCTGGAACGTTATCCCCTGCTGATCAGCTGGCCGACCTGACGAACGCTGTGACGTTTCTCCTGACCCTCGACGACGTTGACCATGTCGGGGTCTTCGGCTCGGGCGGCACTGGCGGCGGCAACGCCGTTCTGTTGGCCGCCTCCGACTCCCGCGTCACGTGCGCCGTCAGCCAGGTTCCGGTCTCGGACGGGGCGGACTGGCTTCGGCGCATGCGCGCTACCGACGAAGAGTGGCAGACGTTTCTCGGATGGCTCGACGAGGACCGAGTCAGACGAGTGCTCGTCGGCAGGGGCGCCTCCGTGCATCCGCGCGAAGAAATCATGATTCCATCTGCGGAGCGACGATCGACGACCGTTAAGAAGGACGTCGATGGACGAATCCCCAACTCAGTGCCGCTGGCGGCTGCCGACGAAATCCTGGCCTATCGCCCGATCGACGTCGCCCACAAGGTTCCTTCGCTCATGGTCATCGCCGTTGCCGACGATCTGGTCACCCCCACCGATCATGCCGAGGCTCTATTCGACGCGGCACCGACACCAAAGCGACTCGTCGTGCAATACAACACCACTCACTACGCCGCCTATGCCAAATATGGAGACGAGGTCATACCGATGATCGTTGATTGGTTCCAACAACACCTGGCGGGAGCAACCGGAGCCGCCATCGAGCGGATCGAGGTAGGAACATGAAGCGAGTGATCGCCGGCGGCGACGTATTCGTGGACGGGGCGGCCCGACGCCTGGATCTCATCCTCGACGGAGAATCGATCGGCGGCGTGGTCACACCTGGATCAGGCCCGACCGACGCAGAACAAATCGACGCGAACCGGACTGGTGGCGATACCGGGAGGGGTCGACGTACACGTCCACACCCGCGAACCGGGATACACGCACAAAGAAGACCTGATTACCGTCAGCAGAGCGGCCGCGGCCGGCGGCTACACGACGATCTTCGGAATGCCCAACCTCGATCCGCCGACGATGACAGCGGGGGATCTCGATGCCGTTCTGGCGCTGTACGACGAGAAGTGCATCGTCGATTACAACCACAACCCGGCAGCGAAGCTGCTCGACGAAATCCCTGGCCTTGCCGAACGAGGCATCGCTGCCTACAAGATCTACATGGTCGTCGACACGGGCCGCACCTACCCCCATCCGGCGGCCATCGGGGTACACGATCATGGCGAGCTACTGAGG
>CAWIFX010000019.1:0-70101 GCA_963835515.1 uncultured Acidimicrobiia bacterium
TCGGTTTGGATGACGAGGCGATGGCCGCACGACACACACGAGCAGAGGCATTCGCTCGGAGCGGCGATGTAGAAGCGGCGATTCGGATGGAGGAAGCGGATCTGGAGATGTACCGGGCGAGTGATTTCTATAAGGGTCTTGCCCTGTCAGCATCAACCCTGAGCGACTTGATAGCAGATGACGATCCGGAGCGCTCCGTCGCCTTAGCGAGTGAGTCAATCGCCGCTGCCAAGCGGTGGCAGTCTCCCAGGATCGAGCTCTACGGATGGAGCTCTCTGCTTAAGTCGTCGCTCCGCCTCGGAAAGCTCGATGGTGCTCTTAGGGCTCTAAAGGAACTGCAAAAAATAGAAAACAGGTCTCAGCTCGGCAGGGAGATCCCTGGATACTTGTCGAGTTTGGCGGCTGACATCGCCATTGCTGGCGATGACTATGAAGTGGCGGCTAACCACGTGTTCATTGCCCTATGCGAGTTCGCAGACGCAGCGAGAGAAACGGGCGGCGACATCGACGGAGGGATCGTCGCAAGCTACTTGCTGCAGCTCGGCACCATAGCGTTGCATCGTGGTGGGGTAGAACAAGGTGTCATCCTCATGGCGGCAGCCTCGACAGTCAGCGACTCCATGCCAGGCGAGGGTACGTGGTTATTCGAACGATCCCGAGCTTCCTTGGACTCGGCACGAAAAGAAATCACGGCTACCGCATATGAAACCGCTTGGGAAGCTGGCCGAGCCATGACTGAAGAATCTTCCGTTGCCTTCGCTCTCAGTTGGTTCGACCAGGCCGGAGAGGCAGCCGATACATCATTTGACCTGTTGTCAGGAGACTGACCGTCGTGTGTGGCGGTCTATCTCAGGGTTGCGTCCCGGGTATCAACGTTTCACAGATCTGGCGAAGCTGTTCTTGTTGGGTTGCCGTGAGCGGGCCGAGCACGACGCGCCGCACTTCGTCGACGTGACCGGGGGCGGCGCTGCTCGATCGTCTGACGACCCGACTCGGTCAGCGCGGCGATTTGCCCACGGCCGTCGTCGGGGCATTGTCTTCCGCTCGATCCATCCGTTCGCTTCCATCCTGCGAACGGCATGGCTGAGCCGGCTGGGCGAATACTGAAGGAGGTCTGCCAGATCGCCCATCCGGGCTTCGCAGTCGGCCGACTCCGAGAGGGTGACGAGAACCGCGTAATGGGCATGGCCCATGTCCGCGTCGCGCAGCAGCTGGCGGTCGAGAGCACCGTCGACGAGCCGACTCGCCAGGTTGAATGCACGCCATGTCGCCTGCTCCTCGTCGGTTAGCCACTGAACTTCGGCGGCGACCTGCTTCATGCGAACTGAACGGATCGTTTGGCGAACCCGAACTGGTAGTCGTCGATGACCGTCGTCGGGGCAACCTCGGGATTGGTTGCGGCGCCAAGCGCGATGAACAGTGGCGTGAAGTGCTCGACCGTCGGATGGGCATAGGGCATGCCCGGCGCCATGTCGTAGTTGGCGAGGGTGTCGAAGTCTCCTCCGGCGAGGGCCTCGGCGACCCAGAGATCGAACTCTTTCGACCAGCCGGGAATCGAGTTGTTTTCGAACATGTCGCGAGTCGCAAACGGAAGGCCGTGAGTCATAAATCCGGACCCGATGATCAGGACGCCCTGGTCGCGGAGCGGCTGGAGACGTCTCCCAAGTGCGAAAAGGCGTTCCGGGTCGTGGGTTGGCATGCTCAGTTGGAGAACCGGGACGTCTCCATAGGGGTACATGACTTTCAGCGGCACCCAGGCACCATGGTCAAGGCCCCGGCTGGCGTGCTCGTGAATGGGCTCGTTGTCGGGCATGAGTGCGGCCACCTGCCTGGCCAGGTCTGTCGCATCTGGTGTCGCGTACTCCATGGCGAAGTACCGGCGGGCGAACCCGCCGAAGTCGTAGACGAGGGGTGTTCCAGCCTCTGACGCTGACAGGCTTAGCGGAGCCGACTCCCAGTGAGCGCTCACGATCAGGATGGCCTTCGGCTTTGGCAACGATTGTGACCAATCAAACAGCTGGTCGATCCAGTGTGGGTCATCAAAGACGGGCGGAGCTCCGTGGCTCAGGTAAAGCGCCGGCATTGGTCCGGCCTCGGGCGTCCACACGGGCTGGGTTGCGCTTCCAGGAGCCCTGGTAGCGACAAACCTATCGAATGCTTCGCCGGGATTGACGGGATTCATGATGGACATGCCATCTCCTAAATAGATGTTTGAACGTTCAACATAATACGCTCTGCTTTCTTGAATCGTCAACTATTGCGTCAGAGGCGCTTCACCCAATGATCACCAGATGGCCCTGTCAGGTGGATGGGTCACTTGATAGACTTCCGTCATTCCCTGATGCCAGCGGGGCAGGCAGGGCAAATCGAACGAGGGGGTTCGCCATGCGTCGCGTGAACACAGTTCTACTGGCAGCGTTCGCGGTATTTGCATTGTTTGCAACGACCGTCGCCGCACAACCCGTGACACCAATCGGCACGTTCCTGGACGACAACGGCAACGTTCACGAGGCCGACATCGAGGCGATTGCCGACGCGGGAGTGACAGTCGGGTGTAATCCCCCGGCGAGCGACCTGTACTGCCCGACTGCTTCGGTCACACGCCAACAGATGGCCTCGTTCATCAAGCGGGCGATCAGTCCGGCGCCGTCCGCCGTTGACGCGTTCACCGACGACACCGGCTCAATCCACGAGAACGATATCAACGCGATCGCCGCTGCCGGCATCACCTTCGGATGCAACCCGCCGACCAATGATCGGTTCTGCCCAACGAGTCCCGTCACCCGAGCTCAAATGGCTTCATTCTTGGTTCGCGCTTTTGGTATCGCCCCTTCGGCGGATGATGCCTTCACGGATGACGCCGGACTCGTACATGAAGCAGATATCAACGCGATCGCCGCTGCCGGCATCACGTTCGGATGCAACCCGCCGACCAACGATCGGTTTTGCCCGACCGGATTGGTAACCCGGGCTCAGATGGCGTCTTTTCTGACGAGGGCCATGGAGTTGACCCCGCTGCCGCCACCGTCAGTGAGTGAGGCAAACCTCGCTCGGGTTTTCTTCTTCCTAGACCAGCCGAGTGGTGGGCCGTTCCTGGCAACGACCGCACGTTATGGTCACGATCCAGTCACGCCTGAATTGGCTGTCGATCATCTCCTGACCGGTCCAACCGAATGCGGAAAAGGCCCAGACACCGTCGTTCTCCTCGACGATTCCTACCGGAGTTGTTCGGAATGGGCCGATAGCCGTCGCAGGCGGGACCGCAACCGTTGACCTATCGGAGAACTTCGACGATGGCGGAGGCACCGCCTCCATGACCGGGCGGCTCGCCGAACTGACGTTCACGCTTACGGCGTTCGACACGATCGACAAGGTCAAGCTCGAAGTTGGACGGCGTACCGGTGGCGGTGTTCTCTTCCGAGGGGCTCGTTCTCCCCGCTGACGGATTGGACGGGACGTACTTCCTTCCGACCATGTCGGACCTGCTTGGTGCTGGCATTGTCGCCGAAGTGAGTCCCGAGAGCCCGGCCTGGTTCGAATTCGTCGAGAGTCCCATCGAGGTGCGAGGATTGAGCCGCACGTTTGAGGCGACGGTTTCGTGGGCTTTGTTTGACAACGACGGTCTCGAACTTGCGTCGGGTTTCGCGACGACCGGGGGAAGCGGGCCGGAGTTCGGTGAGATGTCAATCGACATCCCTTACGTCGTTTCGGCGCCTGAGGTGGGTACGCTTCAGGTTTGGTGGGACTCCCCTAAAGACGGATCCGTAACCGATTTACGCGAGGTCGCCGTCTGGCTCATGCCCTAAAGCTTCGTGAGTAGCGCAAACCCAATTCGTCAGGAGACGTGACATGCAACGGACAGTCGTAGGGGTGCTGCTCGGAGCAGCTACAGGCGCGATAGTTGGTCTGATTATCGGGTTCATCTGGATGGCGCTTGCTCCCGACAACGGCTTTGGTGATCTCGCTGCGGCTGCGGTGATGACGGTATTCCTCATTCCGGGAGGGTTAATCATTGGAGGAGGACTCGGCTTCTGGAGAAGCCGCCGCGGGAACGCCAGCGTTCAGCCCTAGCGGTGGTGGAACCGCCCGCTTGAGTGCCTTGTAAGGTGGCGCGATGACTGATCGCTCCATGGCCGGACGGATGACCTTCGTCGCCGACCATATGTCAATCCTGGGTGCCATTGCCAGCCGTTTCGCGACAGAACGGCCATTCGATGGTATGACCGTAGCCACCCGTATTCATCTTGAACCGAAAACGGGTGTTCTCCTGCAGGCGCTAGCGGCCGGCGGTGCTCGAGTTGTTGCGATGGGCAATAAGGCGACCACTGACGATGCCACCGCCCAATACCTCATCGATCGTGGGATCGAGGTTTTTGGCGCCCGGGCGGACGATGACGCCACCATTCAGGCACACATGCTCCAACTGGTCGCATCGAAACCGGACTTGCTCCTCGACAACGGTGCCGAGATCATCGACCTGCTCGTCACAGCAGACCAATCAGTCCAGGGAGCGACCGAGGAGACAACCTCGGGCGCGATAACACTCCGGGGTCCGCTGGCGGGTCGGGTTCCGTTCCCTGTGCTGGTGATCAACGACAGTCCTCTCAAAGCGATCGTGGAGAACAAGCACGGTGTTGGGCAATCGGTCATCGAATCGATCCGATCGGCGACCAACCTTCTCCTTCACCGACGGCGGCTCGTCGTGATCGGTTACGGCTGGTGTGGCAGGGGCATTGCTCAGTACGGTCGCGCCGCCGGAGCTGATGTGGTCGTGATCGAGCCCGACCCGATCAAAGCACTTGAGGCCGCCATGGATGGTTTTCAGGTGTCGACTCTCGATATTCAGGCGCCGCTTGGGCACCTCTTCGTGTCGGCGACCGGGCATCCCAGCGTCATCACGGTTGCCCACATGGAACAAATGAAGACCAACGCCGTGCTGGCCAATGCTGGGCACTTCGACAACGAAATCGACATGATCGGGCTTCGGAGCGTCGCCGAACCGTCTGATCGAGGCGCCGATATCACCCGGTATCGCTTTCCAGGAGGCACGGCTATCGATTTGATTGCCGAGGGCCGTATGGTCAATCTTGCTGTCACCGGCAGCCGCGGTAACTCGATCGAGATCATGGATCTCGGGTTCAGTCTTCAAGCTATGTGCCTGGAGCGACTGGCCATCGACCCGGCTCGTTGCGCCGTCGGTGATCAGCCAGTGCCAGCCGACATTGACGATTGGGTAGCCGCCGCGATGGTCGCAGAACTCAGTTAGGCGGTTTCTGCGCCCGGAAGTATGCCGGACGTAGCTGACCTTGATCGAGGACAACCGTCAGTACTCGCCAATCCTCGATGAAGTGGTCGCGCCGCTCCTCACCGAGCAGATCGGTCATCTTGTCGAACCACTCCCCGTTCATTCGAGCGTGCTCATCATGGGCGATCGCTCGGTAACGCTGGTTGTCGTCCTCGCCAGAAACCGATGAAAAGCCGGTCTCGCGCAGCATGGTGAGATAGTTGTCCAGGTGGTCCATGGCGTACTGCAGACCCTCAAGTTCGAACCAGTAGTGCATTTCGGGGGTATAGGGATCGGTGCCCCGCAACCAGTCGTAGGCCAAGAGCCAGCCGCCTGGTTTGAGTGTTCGAAAAATCTCCGCAAACAAGGCGGGTTTTTCCGGAACGTGAATGATCGCCGCATGGGTGAATACATGGTCGAACCGCTCGTCGGCGAATGCGAGTCCCTCTACCTGGCCGAGCTGATAGGAGATGTCGAGTCCGGCCGCGGCAGCCCGGGCTTCAGCCCTGCGCAAGAGGGACGGCTCGAGGTCTATCCCGGTCACGGTGGCGCCGTGTTGCGTGGCGAGAACGAGGTCGGCTCCGCCGATCCCACAGCCGAGATCGAGCACTTCCGCTCCCCGCAGGCTTACCGAACCGACGGTTCGGTTCACACTGTCCTTGCCGCCGGGCGCAAGAAAGCCATCTCCCCAAACCAACTCAAGCAAACCGACCAGTTCGTCGTCATACTCCTCGCCGCCATCCTCTTCGTTGGGCGGCATGTCGATCGGCACCTACGTCGCCGACTTTGGTTTGGGTTTTTGCTTTGGGTTTTTGGGAGGCATGGCGGCGGTGTGCTCCAAAGCCCGATGCACCCATGAGTCGACGCTTTCGTCTGTAGTGTCCCGCCATTGGGAGGGAAGGGACACATACTCTTTCATCGGGCGGCCGGACGGACCAAACGGTCTTGAGCCCGGTACGGCCAGGAGTTCGGCTCTCGACGCTTCGTCGAGGCGGACTCCGACATCGGAGCCGAAGAGACCACAGAACATGTTGCCATTCACGAACGCGGCCAGGTTTCCGAACATCGGTTTGATGTCGACGCCGGGCAGATGCTCCACGAGAGAACGGAAGTATTCCTTGTCGCCTTCGGCGGGCTTGGCGATCTCCATATCGGACCCTCAGCTGGTTGATTGCTCAGGTTCGAGCCTACTTCGAGGTCTCGATCTCGGCCGGTCCGCGGCGCTCCAGGTAATAGCGCGTAAAGGCATGGGCGATGAAGTCTTTGGGGGCGAAGATACCTTGTGTGAAGGCGCGAGAGTTGATGCCTTTTTGGGCTCGGGCGCAGATGTCGTTGTCCTGGCGGGTCACCAATTCCGTGAAATCGATTACGTGGCTGATGTCATATTTGGGGTCGTTGAGTGTTTCGGGCGGCACCAGGTATTCCATTACGAGCGTCGTGTGTTGGGCGCTGCGTGCAATGAGCCGCGTCGTTGTTATCACCGAGGCATTGATATCGAACCAAACGTTTGGGAACACCGCGGCTCCGTAATACGACTCCTTGTCGAGTTCGGTCATGCCTCCGATGATCGGGAGGTCCGGGGACCCGGCCGGCGCGTAAGCGGTCACTCCCGCGAGCATCGCCACTCCCCCGTCACTTCGGGTCTCGTCGACCACTGACCCGGTCCGATAGGTGGGAATGATCTCCACGAGTTCCGGGTGCACAGTTGGGCAGTGCAGACATTCCGAATAGTTCTCAACGAGGATTTTCCAGTTGGCGTCAACCTCACTCGTCGTCTCGGCGGCGATGCGCAAAGATGCCAGATCGAGATGATCAAAATCGAGCGGGCTTTCGGGCGTCTCCTTCAACCACTGCATGAGGGGCGTTGGCCTATCGGCGAGGCAGACAAAGATGAAGTTTTGCCACGAGTCGACCGCCACAGGCCACAGGGAGAGCTGGGTCCGATCGATCTCGTCGGCTCCCACCCGGGGGGTGGCCACCAGCGCACCTTCTAGGGAGTAACTCCAGGCATGGTACGGACAAGTGATCGCACCTCCGAACCCGGAGCCGGAGGACTCGCACAGCTGGGAGCCCCGGTGGCGACACACGTTGTAAAAGGCTTGCAGCTGCCCGGACTTGTCTCGAACGATCAGGACGCTCTCGTTGCCGACATCGACCACGAGGCGATCGCCAGGAGCCGACAGTACTTCCTCTCGCCCGGCATACATCCACTCGTCGCGGAAGATCGTCTCACACTCGAGCTTGAATATTTCTTCCGAGCGGTAGTCATCGCCGGGGAGTGTGTGCATGGGAGCTGACATTATGGTCTCCTTGCTGAGGTCCTGAACTAGCGGAAGTTCCTACGGTTTGGCGTCCTTGAGAATCTGCGACGCAGCAAGCTTGCCGGGCGCTCCCATGACACACCCGCCTGGGTGCGTCCCAGACCCACACTGGTAGTAGCCCTCGATCGGAGTTCGATACTGGTTCCAACCAGGGGCGGGCCGGAAGAAGAACATCTGCGGTGCGAGGAATTCGCCTCCGAAGATATTGCCCTCCGATAGACCAACGACGCGTTCGATGTCGAGGGGGGTAACGACCTCCCGATGGAGGACCAGGTCACCGAATCCGGGGAAGTGTGATTCGAGAACCGCCTGGACGGTATCCCCAAACTTCTCTCGCTCCGTGTCCCAATCGGAGCCTTTGAGGTGATAGGGGGCGTACTGGATGAACCCGGACATGACGTGTTTGCCAGGTGGCGCCATGTCGGGATCGACCGTCGATTGGAAACACGCATCGATGTAGGGCCGTTGCGAGTACCAGCCGTACTTGGCGTCGTCGAAAGCTCGTTCAAGGTAGTCGAGCGATGGCCCGATGTTTGTGAAGCCGCGGAATTGGTCCGATCGATCCCCGAGCGCCGGGAACTTGGGGAGCCCGTCGAGCGCGAAGTTCACTTTCGCCGAGGTGCCCTGGAATCTAAAGCGGTTGATGTTTTCAACCAGGTCTGACGGCAGTTCTCTGGGATCGACCAGTTCGAGGAAAGTCCGACGTGGATCGAGAGCACTAACCACGATGTCGGCTGAAAACTCGGTGCCGTCTTCGAGGGCGACACCAGTGGCTTTGCCGTTGCTGGTGATTACGGTCGCGACAGGTGATTCGAGACTGATCTCGCCCCCGAACCCCTGGAATGCTCGCGCCAGAACCTGGGTAAATCCGCCGTTCCCACCTTTGTGGAAGGCCCAGGAGGACTGGTCGCCATCGTGTTCGCCCATGTAGTGGTACAAAAGCACCAACCCGGAACCCTGCGAACGAGGACCCACCTTGGTTCCAATGATCCCGGATGACGACAGCGTCGCCTTGAGGATTTCACTCTCGAAGTAGTCGTCGAGGAAATCGGCCGCACTGCCAGTCAACAGCCGTACTGCGTTGTGGAGGACGCGTGGCTCGAGATCGCGCATGTGCTGGGCCAACGACGCCATCCTGATGAGTTCCTCGGGATCGCGGCTGGTGATGTCCGGTGGGATGTTGTCGAGTAACGGTTTGATCGCCCGGCAAACCCGGTTGACGTCGTGGGAATACTGGTCGTAGGCGTCGGCATCGTGCTTGGAGTGGCGACGGATCTCGGCAATGTTCGCTTGATGGTCTTGTCCGAGAAGCAGATAGTTGCCGTCCTCCATCGGAGCGAAGGTCGATTCCATGAGGAGCGGTTTGAAGCCATATTTGACGAGTTCAAGTTCTTGGATGATGTCGGGCCGCAGCAGGCTCAACGCGTACGAGAACGTGGTGAACGAAAACCCCGGGTAGAGCTCCTCGGTGATGGCGGCTCCCCCGACGAGATGGCGCCTTTCGATTACGAGCGTCTTCAGGCCCGCCTTGGCGAGGTAGGCCCCATTTACCAGGCCGTTATGGCCACCCCCCACGATGATTGCGTCGTATGTTCGGTCATTCGCCATGTCGGTTCCTCACGCAGTCTTGTGGGGTGGGTTATAAAAGGGCATCGGTGTGGTAATGGCTTTGACCTGCTGCCACTTGTGATTGATCGTGACCTCGAGGTTCACCACATTGCCCGGAGCGCTCAAGTTCGGTAGGACTCGGGCGATGGCAATGTGCCGCTGGACCATCGGTGAGTACATCAGACTGGTTGCGTATCCAACCGGCTCTGCCGCGTCGTCATAAAGGATCGACTCGTAAGCGCCAGGCAGATGGTCCTTGGGAGGCACGAGACCGTTGCGGTCGTAGAGGTTGAACCAGTCTTTCCAGTCGATCAGAAGTCCAGTCAGATGCCAGCGTGAACCGGCCGCGAGTTCGCGCCGGATCGCCTGGCGGCCAATGAAGGGGCGTTCGTTGTCGTCGATGCTGCGCAACATCCATCCGAGGCCTAGTTCTAACGGTGTTGTGCGGTCCGCATCGGTCCAGGCATATCGTGACGATGAGAAATCGACATCGATCAAAACCAGTCCGGCCTCAATGCGGGTCATCAGTAGTGCCGTTTCTCCGAACGGCAGGACGCCGTAGCCGGCGCTGGCGGCGGCCACCGCATCCCAAAGTGCCAGTGCATTGGCGTTCTCCACCCAGATCTCATAGCCGAGATCGCCTGTGAACCCGGTGCGAGACACCGTTACCGGAGCACCTCCGATCTTCGTCTCTATCGTCTGGAAGTACCGCAAACTCTCGATCTCGGGACTCAGCTTGGAGAGGATCTCTCTCGATTTGGGTCCCTGCAGTGCCAGCGCCGCCACTTCGTCGGAAATGTCGTCAATCGTGACATTGAGACGCCCGATCCGATCCTGGAAATAGGCGAGGTTCGGTTCGGCGGCACTTAGGAGGAAGTCGGTTTCAGATTGGCGGATCACCACTCCGTCTTCGATGAGATATCCATCATCGTCGCACCAGATCGTGTACTGAGCATGGCCCGGCCGGCATTTGCGGATATCCCGGGTCAATAGACCACCTAGGAACTGCTCGGCATCCCGTCCTTGAATCCGGTACTTATAAAGGGGCGAGGTGTCGAACATTCCAGCGCTATTGCGAACGGCGAAGTATTCGAACTTCTCGGAGAGTTGATACCGCTGCGCAGAAAGGTACCCGGCCCAGTGAGACCAAAGTTGCGTGGTATTGAGCACACTGGTCCGCTCGTGGAAAGGGGTGTGACGAGCCATGGACCCTCCTATCGGATGCATTTTAGACAATACTCCTTTTGTTGGACACCCGCTCAACTGGCCAACTACTGTCAAACCATGAGGAGAATGAATCCGGAAGACCGCCGTGAGGCCATCATCGACGCCGCAATCGATGTCGCGATCGAAAAGGGTCTCGGTGCTACAACGGTGCGAGACGTCGCCGGTCGGATGGGCTCTTCCAGCGGTTTGATTCATCACTATTTCGATTCAATGGACCAGGTTTTGGCGAGCGCGTTTCGCCGGGTGGCTGAGAAGGACCTGGCGACTTCGCGCGACGAACTCGCGGCACTCGATGACCCGGTCACGCAGCTTGCCCACTTCGTAAACTCCTACTTCTCACCCGATCGCGACTCGGCGTTCCAGTTCTGGCTTGATGCTTGGTCTGAGGCCGGACGCAACGGTGCGCTTCAGAAGGCCTCCAGTTCGCTGAATATCGACTGGCAGCAGACGCTGCTCGTCATCATCGAAACGGGGGTTGCTTCGGGAGACTTCGAATGCTCGGATCCGCTCGGTGCGTCCTGGAGCACGCTCTCACTCCTCGATGGCCTTGCCCTCCAGATCGTTGCACATCGGACCGTGCTTAGCCGCGACCAATCCATCGTGTGGGCTGCCGGCACGATTGAGCGCGACCTCGGCTTACGGTCTGGCGCTCTAACTCATGAGACAGCCCCCGTGTGAGCAATCGTCGCCCCACCTCATCCGAGTTTCCTAAGCCGAACAGAGACCGCCACCGAGACCGAGCAAAACAAAGCGAATAGCGGGACGGATGCAGCGCCCAGGCGTTGAGACCCGGCCCGGTACTACCTAGGAGGACCTCCCATGGCATTCCATCCACGGCAGAACTACCACGCAAGCTCGACTTCCCAGGGAATGAGCAGGCGCGACTTCATTACCCGGGCGGCAGCGATGGGATTGGCGTTCCCGACGTTGTCAGCTTTCCTGGCCGCTTGTGGGGACGGTACGAGCACAGATGCGGTCCAAGTAATCATCGGGTCGCCCGCCAACCCGGTGACCCAGCCGCTTCTTGACAGCAACCAGATGATCAGTTCTGGATTGACTGCCGAGGCGGGTCCATTGCGTATCTACAACTGGGCGGACTACCTCAACCCGGAGACCATCCCGATCGCCGAGGAGGCATTGGGTACATCGATCGAACTCACGACGTTCTTCAACGAAGAAGAAGCGCTCCAGAAACTGATCTCGGGCGAGGTGAACTTTGACGTATTCTTCCCGGTGGCCGGCTCAATTCCTAAGGTAGTGGCCGGCCAACTCATCCAGCCGCTGAATCACGACTATCTGCCTAATCTGTCCAACATCTGGCCGCAACTGGCCGACCCATTTTATGACAAGGGATCCCTGTACACGGTGCCGTACACCGTGTACTCGACCGGAATCGCCTGGCGCAATGACATGGTCGACGACGCCGACGTCACCGGAATCGACAATGCCTGGGACGTCTTCTGGAACCCGAAGTACGCCGACATTCCCGTCGGTCTCTACGACGACTTCCGGGAAACAATCGGTGCGGCGCTCTATCGCAACGGCGTCACGGAAGTACATAACGCCACGCAGGCCGAGATTGATCAGGCGACCGCCGACCTCATCGAACTCATCGATCTCACTGATATCAAATACACGATCGATGGAGCCTATGCCGGAATCCCCGAAGGCCGCTTCGGCTTGCATATGGCCTGGTCAGGCGACATGGTGTCGGCGCCGTACTACTTCCCCGAGGACGGCGATCCCTCGGTCACACGGTACGCATGGCCCGCTCAGACAGGCTCGTCGGTCCACGGCCAGATCTCAAGCGACACGATGACCGTGTTAAAGGGGGCTGAGAACCCGGTGCTCGCGCATCAATTCCTCAACTTCATGCTCGACGAAGACAACGCTCTGACCAACTTTGGCTGGGTTGGATATCAGCCACCACAAAACGGCCTCGATGTCGACTATCTCGTTGCCGATGAGTGGGTACCTGAGTATCTGTCATCGGCAATCGTCCGGCCAGAGGACTTCAGCGATGCACGGGCGTCCGTGCCGATCGCATTGAGCGCAGACCAAGAGGCCAGGCTGCTCGACGCGTGGACGAAGGTGCAGTCTGGCGGATAGGTTCGTCTATCTCCATGAACAGGTGATCGGACTCGATGGCGTCAAACCTCCAATCCGCAGAAACCGAGGCGGTCGGCCAGAGGACGTGGATCTGGCAGGCCTTTGCCATGCCCGGCGTCGTCTGGCTCATCGTCCTGTTTGTCGTGCCGTTCTATGCCGTCATCTCGGTGGCGATGGGCGACATCGACCCGATCTTCCTCAAGCCCCAGCCGGAATGGAATCCCCTGGCCTGGGACCCGAGTGCCTTCGGTGCGGTGTTTGGGGACCTCTTTGGAGGACAACTTGGCAAGATCGCGATGCGCACGATCGGATATGTCGCCACCGCTTCGCTGCTCTGTGTCGCCATCGGCTATCCGGTGGCCTACTTTGTTGCCCGGCGAGTAGAAAAGCATAAGGCCCTCTGGCTGCTGGCCTTGCTTGCACCGTTCTGGATCAATTACTTGATGCGGATGTTGGCCTGGGTCAATTTGCTCAGCCCGGATGGCTGGGTGAATAAGGCGATTGCGTTGTTTGGTTTCCCCGAGCAGAACTGGCTCAGTGGCCGGTCGATTGTCGTAATCCTGGGCCTCGTCTACGGCTATATCCCCTACTTCATCCTGCCCCTGTACGCAGCCTTGGACCGCATCGACACCCAGGTCATCGAAGCTGCCAAGGATCTGGGGGCAAGCCCGCGGCAGGCATTCCTGCGCGTCACGGCCCCGATGTCGAAGCAGGGAGTGCTAGCTGGGCTTGTCATCATCATGCTTCCTATGTTTGGCGACTACTACACGCCAAACCTGCTGTCGGGTTCACCGCGCACTCGCATGATCGGGAACCAGATTGATCAGTTCATCAATCAGACCACGAGTCAGGGCGGCCAGGGCGCCGCGCTCACACTTGTTCTTATGGCGTTTGTGGCGATTCTGATGGTCTACTACCTCATCAATATCTCCCGCGTGACCCAGAAAGCTCGCGAATGACGATCAAATCTCGACTTTCCAACCCGTGGGGCAGGCCCAGGTTCCTGAGGATCGCGACGCTGATCTACATCGCCTGGTCGCTGATCCCGGTACTGATCGCCATTCAGTTCTCCTTCAATGCTGGACGGTCCAGGAGCACCTGGCAGGGCTTCTCGCTTCGCTGGTACCTCTACGACGCCGGCTCTGTTCTGAAGGACGATTCCTTGCTCCTCGCGCTCATCCAGAGCTTGCGCCTGGCCGCGCTCACGATGCTCGTTGCGGCCCCTATTGGAATCGCCCTTGCAATTGGACTTGCACGCTGGCGAGGGAGAGGCGTCAAAGCCGCAAGCTTCCTCATGCTCATCCCGCTCGTCACCCCCGAGATCGTGATGGGTGTCGCGCTGTTCCTCGTATTCGCGAACCTATACGACTTCGTCACCTTTGGAACCTGGGCCCAATTCCTCGGGCACGTCACGTTCTCAATCTCGTTTGTCGTGATCATCGTGCGGGGACGTTTGTTCGCGATCGGCCGAGACTACGAGGAAGCGGCGATGGATTTGGGCGCCTCACCGTTCGAGGCGATGCGAAGGGTGCTGCTGCCGATGCTGGCTCCAGCCATCGTGGCGTCCTTTGCGATCGTCTTTGCCCTGTCGATTGACGACTTCGTGATCAGCCAGTTCCTGGCTGGCGGTGCCTCTTCGATCACCATTCCGGTGCGGCTGTACTCGGGAGCTCGGTTGGCTCCTCCCCCATCGCTCAATGCACTCGCGACCCTTTTGCTCGTAACCACCATGCTTGCCGTTGGGTCGGCTGGTTGGGCAACTCGACGATACAACCGCCGCGATGGCGGTTCGGAGTCAGCCGTCCAGGCGGTCGCACATTTCGAGATCTAGCTGTGAAGTACCGTCTCGATCGGATCAACCCGGGTCCTGCGAGGCACAACCCACACCGCGTCGGGCGGGACACCAAGCGTTAGGGGATCACCGCGTTTGAATGAAACTGCGTGGCCGTCGTTGGGAACTGAGGCCTGGATCTCGCCGAGCCCGGGAACGTTGACGAGTACGTGGAGGACCGATCCGAGGTAAACCACCCGGTCGATCGTCCCGTGAACATTGTTGGTCTCGTGGCCGTCGAGGCGAATTCGTTCAGGTCGAATGCAGACGCTGACCTTCCCATCGCCATCAACCATCCCTGCGCTAGCTGTCAGCTGCTGCCCGCCGAGGGTTACGACACACGATCCCTCTTCTTTCGACGAAATGGTTCCGCGCAACAGGTTGGACAAACCCAGGAAGTCGGCGATGTAGGTGCTCGCCGGCCGCTCATAGACATCTGCGGGTGACCCGAGTTGTTCGATCTTTCCGTGATTCATAACGGCCAGCCGATCCGACATGGTCAAAGCTTCTTCTTGGTCATGTGTCACGTAGATAAACGTGATTCCAACCTGCTCCTGGAGTGCCTTCAGTTCGACCTGGAGTGCTTTTCGCAGCTTGGCGTCGAGAGCGCCGAGCGGTTCGTCGAGAAGCAGAACCGATGGATTCAAAACGAGCGATCGTGCGAGAGCGACCCGCTGTTGCTGGCCACCCGATAACTGCGTCGGTTTGCGTTCTTGAAGTCCACCCAGGCGAACCAGTTCAAGCGCAGCGCCGACCTTCTGTGCAACCTCGCTCTTTGGTACATCGGTATAACGGAGACCAAAGGCGACGTTGTCACCGACCGACATATGCGGAAACAGGGCGTAGCTCTGGAACACGGTCGAGACTGGCCGTTTGTGCGGAGGGATCTCAGCCATGTCCGATCCGTCGAGTTGGATTTCACCGGTAGTCGGACGCTCAAATCCGGCAACCATGCGCAAGGTGGTTGTTTTTCCGCAGCCTGAGGGACCCAACAAGGAGAAGAACTCGCCGGGTTCGACTTCCAGATCTATGCCGTCAACGGCAACGATGTCGCCAAAGCGCTTCGATAGATTGACGAGCTTGATCGCACCACCAGACATACCTCGAGGCTAGCTGTGCTGGCCAGAACCTGCCCAGGGGAATCTTTGAGAAGTGACCGTAAATTCGCGTAGTGTGGGACTGTGATTCCAGCACCATTGCCGGCCGACGCCGTAGAAGCGATTCTCAAAACCGATGGCAGCAATCGCACGCTCCCGTCGCTGGCGTATGCGTCTGCGGAAGTCTTCGCATGGGAACAGACCGAGCTGTTCGACGGCGGGTGGGTATGTCTTGGTCGGACCGACGATCTGCTGTCGCCGGGTCAATTGAGAGCGATCGAATTCGGCAAAGAAACGGTCCTGTTATCGCGCCCAGAGCAAGGTGCAGTATCCGCGTTTTCGAACGTGTGCCGGCACCGGGGCCACGAGCTCCTTGCAGTCGGCAAGGCAATTGACGCCAGGCAGATCAGGTGTCCCTACCACTCCTGGGCTTACCGCATGGACGGATCGCTCAGGACGGCGCCCACACTTACGCAGAGTCCTCGGTTCGATGAGGCGGACTGGTCACTTCAGGATTTTCGCGTCGACGACTGGCATGGCTGGCTGTTCGCCAACAGTTCGGGGTCCGGTCAGACGCTCGCAGAAACGATGGGATCACTCGGTGACGTCATTTCGAGCTACGAGCCAGACCGTCTGGTTACGGTCGCGACTCACGAGTATGAAATCGCCGCCAACTGGAAGCTGATCGCCGAGAACTACCTGGAGTGCTACCACTGCACAACCATCCATCCAGCGCTCTGTGAAGTGACGCCTCCGAGCAGCGGCCGAACCCTTCACTCGGACGGCATGTGGTGCGGCGGGACCATGGATCTCAAGCCGCATGCCGAAACGATGTCTTTTAGTGGCGACTCTGGAACCGTCCCTTTCCGGAATCTTGATCCAACCCTCGCCCGGGAGATCCTCTACCTGCTGGTGATGCCGAATCTCTTCGTGAGTGCTCACCCCGACTACATCATGACCCATCGAATGCAGGCACTGTCGCCAGGTCATACCCATGTCGTATGCGAGTGGTTGTTCTCGCCAGAATCAACCAACCAACCGGACTTTGACCCCGGCTACGCCATCGATTTCTGGGACGCCACCAACCAGGAGGACTGGGCAGCCTGTGAGGGGGTCCAACGCGCCACGGCCAATCGCGGCTTTCAGCCTGGTCCGCTCAGCAGTTGGGAGTCCTCGCTGGCCAAGTTCCATGCGATGCTCGGGCGGGCGTATCAGGGCGATGGGTTCATTCCCCCACCGATCGTCGAGTGGGATCCCTACCTGGGGGCATAACAGGACGCCCCTTAGAGAATCGCCGGCGGACTCGCCAAATGTTCAAACGGCAAGCCGTCACGTAGGATGTGGCGGTCTTCAGGGGGGATATTGACGGATGCCAGAAATCAGCTCAGCCACGACCCGGGGGTTCCTCGTGGAATCGTCCGAACGGAGGTCAACATGTCCGAACTGTTGACCACGCCCGAACTGCGGATGACCCACCTCCAGCAGCTCGAATCCGAAAGCATCCACATCATTCGTGAAGTGGCTGCGCAGTTTGAGAAGCCCGTCATGTTGTACTCCATCGGCAAAGACTCGTCCGTCTTGCTCCACCTGGCCCGCAAAGCCTTCTTCCCCGGCAAGATCCCGTTCCCGCTTATGCACATAGATACGACGTGGAAGTTCCGCGAGATGATCACGTTTCGCGACCGTATGGCTGAGGAGATTGGGTTCGAACTGGTTGTACACACCAACCAGGAGGGCGTTGCCCAAGGCATCAACCCGTTCGATCACGGCTCAAAGAACTACACGGACATCATGAAGACACAAGCACTCAAACAGGCCCTGACCGCCGGTGGCTACGACGCCGCCTTCGGCGGGGCTAGACGTGACGAAGAGAAATCCCGGGCTAAAGAGCGGGTATTCAGCTTTCGAGATCAGCATCACCGATGGGACCCGAAGAACCAACGCCCCGAACTGTGGAGCCTCTACAACGGTCGGGTCCACAAAGGCGAGAGCATCCGGGTGTTTCCGATCAGCAACTGGACCGAACTCGACGTGTGGCAATACATCCATCTCGAAGAGATTCCGATCGTGCCGCTCTACTACTCCGCGGTACGCCCGGTTGTGGACCGCGATGGGGTGATCATCATGGTTGACGATGACCGTTTCCAGTTCGCCGAAGGCGAAGTGCCCGAAATGCGATCGGTGCGATTCCGTACGCTCGGATGCTATCCCCTTGTCCGGTGCCGTTGAATCAACTGCCGATACCCTGCCCGGAATTATTCAAGAGATGCTGCTCGCTACGCGTTCGGAACGAGAAGGTCGTGTCATTGACTACGACCAGTCGGGATCGATGGAGGAGAAGAAGCGGGAGGGTTACTTCTAATGAGCCATCAGTCGGACCTTATCGCGACCGATATCGATGCCTACCTCGCCGAACACGAGAATAAGGACCTGCTTCGCTTCCTCACCTGTGGAAGCGTCGACGACGGAAAGTCGACTCTGATCGGTCGGCTGCTCCACGACTCGAAAATGATCTACGAGGACCAGCTCGCCACGCTGCAAGTCGACTCGACGACGATGGGATCCGCCGGTGATCAGGTGGACCTGGCGCTTCTGATGGACGGTCTCAAGGCGGAGCGTGAGCAGGGCATCACTATTGACGTTGCCTATCGCTATTTCTCGACGGCTCGCAGAAAATTCATCATTGCCGACACTCCCGGGCATGAGCAATACACCCGGAATATGGTTACCGGGGCGTCCACTTGCCAGCTGGCCATTATCCTGATCGATGCCCGCCGGGGGGTACTCCCCCAGACCAAACGCCACAGCTATATCGCCAGCCTGCTCGGCATTCGTAATGTGGTGGTAGCCGTCAACAAGATGGACCTTGTTGACTGGTCCGAGGATCGGTTCAATGAGATCCGCGAGGCCTATCTGGAGTTCGCCAAGGGGCTAGACCTCGGGAACCCGTACTTCCTGCCAATGTCAGCCTTGCTCGGCGATAACGTCGTCGACCGGGGCACCTCACTTGGTTGGTTCAGCGGACCGGCCCTGATGGAACACCTCGAAACGGTCAACGTGGCCAGCGGAATCGACTTTGAGCGTTTTCGGATGCCGGTTCAGCTCGTACTGCGACCGAACCTCGACTTCCGCGGTTTCGCCGGGACGATCGCCTCGGGGGTGCTGCGGCCCGGAGACCCGGTCGTCTCGCTCCCCTCTGGAGTCGGCTCAACGGTCGATCGGATTGTCAGCTTCGATGGGGACTTGGACCTGGCTGGACCAGGGCGGTCGGTCACCGTGACGCTCACCGACGAAATAGACATAAGTCGCGGGGACATCCTCGTTAAGGCCGGTCAACAGCCGCTCAAGGCCCACGACGTTGATGCCATGATCGTCTGGATGGCAGATGCGACCCTCAAGCCTGGTCAGCAGTACTTGCTTCAGTCCACGAACGGCTTCAGCAATGCGACCGTTGCTGCGATCCGGCATCGAGTTGACATCAATACGCTCGAACGTGAGCAGACCTCGGAACTGGGGCTCAATGACATCGCACTCTGTTCGATCAGATCAGACCGCGAGTTGCTGTTCGATCCCTACGCAGAAAGCCGCCAGACGGGATCGTTCATCCTGGTAGATCGCCTCACGAACGCCACGGTTGGGGCGGGAATGATCACCGGAGCTTCGTCGACGTGGGACCGGACCCCCGAGGTCGGTCTGGTCAGGCATATTTCCGGGATCGAGGATGCCGAACGTGCCATCCGGTACGGTCAGCAACCGTGCACCGTGTTACTCACCGGTTTGACCGCCGCCGGCAAGTCGACCATTGCAACTGCCCTGGAACGAGAGCTATTCGATCGTGGCAAGGTGTCAATTCGCCTGGATGGCGAAAACGTCCGGATGGGGATCAGCCGGGACCTTGGCTTCAGTGCCGAGGACCGGTCGGAAAACCTACGACGCGTTTCGGAGGTTGCCCGCTTGGTCAACAACCAGGGCCTGGTTGCGGTAGCCGCCTTGGTTGCTCCCAACTCCGACGTCCGGAGCAGAGCCAGGGACCTGATCGGCTCAGAGCGCTACATCGAGGTGTTCCTGGATACGCCAGTCGAGGTATGCCGCCAGCGCGATCCGAACGGGTTGTACGAAGCGGCTGATCGAGGCGAGATTCAGCACTTCCCCGGAGTATCGGCCACCTATGAACGTCCTACGGACATGGACCTGCGGTTGGACACTTCGGTGCAAAGTGTCAGCGAATGTGTGAGTGAGATTCTGCGGGTCCTCGGAGAACGGGGATTCCTGCGTGGATGACCGTCCGGTCTCAGCCAACATTGTCCGGAGCCACGGTCAGGTTACGCCCGACGATCGGGCGGCTCAGCTGGGCCACGGGGCTTACACCGTCTGGTTCACAGGGCTGTCGGGATCTGGCAAGTCAACCCTTGCGTATGCAGTCGAACGCTCGCTCGATAGATCGAGGAGTGACGGCCTACGTTCTCGACGGAGACAACATCCGGTTCGGGCTGAACCGGGACCTGGGCTTTTCCGCAGAAGATCGAACCGAGAACATTCGCCGTATCGGTGAGGTGTGTCGGCTCTTTCAGGACTCTGGACTAGTCGTGCTGACCGCCTTCATTTCACCGTACGCAGCCGACCGTGACGCGGTCAGAGCGATACACCCGGAGGGGCGATTCATCGAAGTGTTCGTCGACACGCCATTAGAACTGTGTGAATCACGCGACGTCAAGGGTCTTTATGCAAAAGCGCGAGCCGGCGAGATTCCGGAATTCAGCGGAGTGTCAGCACCGTATGAGCCTCCCGAACGACCCGAGATCCGGGTAGACACAACGCTGCCGCTCGACGAGTGTGTGCGACAGATCATCGAAACCCTGGACCTTTGAGCAAGACCGCTGGATTCGTGTGAATATGTCGATCCTGCCAATGAGACGACGGCTCGACATTGCCGGTTCAATCCTCGGTGGCGCAGGGCGCTGCAGTGAAGACCATTGTGCGAGAATCACCGAGCACTCAGATTGGAACAGAGACGTTATGTATGAATCGTTAGATGGAAAGGTGGTTCTGGTCACCGGGGCAGGTTCCGGCATCGGAAAAGCTATCGCGGAACGGTTTGGCACCGTCGGAGCGAGAGTCGTCGTCAACGATGTAGACGCTTCCAAAGCGTTAGAGGTGGCTGATTACATTGAGTCCTTAGGTGGATCGGCGATGGCGATCCGGGCTGACGTATCAGACGGTACCGATGTCGCCGATATGTTTGCCGCCCTCATAGAAAATCACGGCGGGATTGACGTGCTCGTCAACAATGCCGGGTTGGTAGGTCCAATGCTCCACTTTTTTGAAGCGGACGAGGCGTGGTGGCGAAGAATCATTGACGTCAATCTCACCGGTCACTTCCTCTGTTCCCATCGGGCTGCCCGGATCATGGCGAAAGCCGGCGGTGGGTCAATCATCAACATGAGCTCGGGTGGGGCGACGCAGTCTCATCGTTCGTTTACCGCCTACGATGCAACCAAGGGCGGGATCGAGGCGCTCACCCGGGCCATGGCGCTCGACCTTGGGCCGTACAACATTCGCGTAAATGCCCTCATGCCTGGCTCGATCGACACCAGCGGCTTGCCGATCGAAGACCGGATTTTCCGCGGCGAAAACGTACCCCTGGGTCGTATAGGCGAAGCTCATGACATGACGGGCGCTGCCCTCTTCCTGGCATCTGATGATGCTTCATACATCACCGGGGACGTCCTGAAGGTTGACGGCGGTATGACGGCTCAGCAACGATCCGCCACGGTCGACATCATGCCGCCTTCCGGTTTTCCCCGGGTCGAAGACCTCTAAGGGAGATGTGAATGGGCGTGCAGGACTCATACGATGTCGTCATCGTGGGTGGGGCGCTCATGGGGAGTTCGATTGCGTACTTCCTGAGCGAAAATCCCGACTTCGGCGGATCGATCCTGGTCGTAGAACCCGACCCGACCTACGAAAACGCCCAGAGCACTCGCTCGGGAAACAGCTTCCGCGAACAGTTTTCGAACCCGCTCAATATCAAAATCAGCCAGTTCGGGCTTGAGTTTCTCGCTGACTTCGAGCATCGCGTCATCGTCGACGGCGACGTCCCCGACCTGAACTTCCGTGGCACCGGATATCTGTTCCTCGCTACAAGCCAGGAAGGTTTAGCCCGACTACACGCAGACCATCTCGTGCAGTTGGCCGAGGGTGCGGACGTTCGCATGCTCACCCCTGACGAAACCCAGCGTCAGTTTCCGTATATGAGTACGGACAGTCTGGTTGGATCCCGCTTTGGTAGCGAACGTGAAGGTTCGATCGACGGATGGGCACTCCTACTGGGATTCCGCCAGCGAGCCAGGCACAACGGAGTCACGTATGTCACGGACCGGGTTGTCGGTCTCGATCGTGATGGCGACCGGGTCGCGGCCGTCCGGCTTGCCTCGGGCAGCGTCGTGGCGTGCGGGTACGTCGTTAACGCGGCAGGAACTCGAGCGAAGGTCATTGCAGACATGGCCGGACTTCGGCTACCGATCGAACCGAGGTCCCGGACCACGTTCGTATTCGATTGCCGGCAACCGATCGAAGAGAACGTGCCGCTCACCGTGACGCCGGAAGGAGTCCACTTCCGAAGAGAACGCCAGCACTATGTCACGGGCGGCGTGCCATTGGATGACCGGCCCGTCGACTATGACGACCTTGGTACCCGCCACAACGAGTTTGAGGAGATTATCTGGCCGGTCTTGGCGACGTATGTTCCCCAATTCGAGCGCATCGCCGTAGTGGCCTCCTGGGGCGGCCAGTACGCCTACAACGTGCTCGACCACAACCTGGTGATTGGCCCCGCTAGTTCGCTCGCCAACCTCATGTTTGCCAACGGTTTCTCGGGCCACGGTCTCCAACAGTCACCGGCGGTCGGGCGCGGTATCAGCGAACTCATCACGTACGGTGAGTACCGATCGCTCGATCTCTCGCCACTCGGCTATGACCGGATCGTGCGCAACGAACCGTTCGTCGAGTCCGCCATCATTTAGCGGGAACCCACCGCCCGATTGGTACGTCCCAACGGAAAGCCCGATCCTTTCGCGCTTGAGGAGGGCCAATGCAACCGATCCATCGTCCCGCAAAGACTTCGACCGAATCGCGGTCGAACCTCGCTGATGCGGAGCGGCGACAGCAGTTCGAAGCGATCTACCGTGCTACCTACGAACCTTTGCAGAGGTATCTCCGACGCAGGACGACCCTCGAGGATGCCGAGGAAGCCCTCGACGATGTGCTCCTTGTTCTGTGGGAGAAGCTGCCCGTACTCAGTCAGGATGACTATCTACCCTGGTGCTACGGCGTAGCGCGCCGCACGCTCGCCAACCGGCGCCGAAGCCACCAACGACGAATCCGCCTCCTTGACCGGATGACCAGGGAGCCCGCGCTACCTGAAGCTCACGAAGAAGCAGGGCTCGACGACTATCCACAGTTGGCGAGTGCTTTCGGTCAACTCGCGGAACAAGACCGGGAGGTCCTCCGCCTGTGGGCTTGGGAGGGTCTTGAAGCGAGGGAGATCGCGATCGTGTTGGGCATCACGACCAACGCCGTCAGCCTTCGGCTCTCCAAAGCGAAAAAGAAGTTGGGTCGACTGATCGATGGACAGAATCCGGCCGGTGCCGGACATAAAGGGGTTAAGAACCACGGAGAGTATCCATCGTGAACGACGAACTGCGCAACCGCATTAACCGCCTCGATCCGATGCACTCCGGTGTTCCGACCGAACCACCGACGACCCCGTCGTCCATACGCCGAATGGAGCGTGTCATGTCAACAAGCACTCAGCAGGCACCCACCCGGGTTCCCTCCCCTAACAAGCGATGGGTTCCCGCCCTCGCCACCCTGGTCGTCGCAGCGGTAGCTGTCGGCGCCTTCATATTCTCCGGAAGTGGCGATTCCCAGACAGTTGCCGGCCCTCCGCTACAACTGTCCCTCTCCGAGGACAACGCGATGGCAATGTGCATCATGTTCGACGTTGCCATCCTTCGAGATGCTCAGATCGCCTTTGAGGGCACCGTAACGTCCGTCACCGGCGCCCAAGGAACGCTGTCCGTAGACCGCTGGTTCAAGGGTGGCGACGCCGGCGAAGTGATCCTGACCGGCGGGTCGGAGGACATGGTCTCATTGATAGGTGCGTTCCCGCTCGAAGTCGGGAGCAGTTACCTGATCACCGCCACTGACGGCAACGTCAACTTCTGCGGATACAGCGGACCGGCCACACCAGAACTGCGCGGCTACTTCGACGAGGCGTTCGGCGCCTGATCCGAGCCTGGCCTTACGAACGGGCGGAGAGTCCCACAACTCTCCGCCCGTATTCGCGTGCTATGGGAGTCGCCGGGGTGGTCGTTGCGGCGCATAGACTGCGTTGAGAGATCGTGGAGGAATCGCATGGCAGGCGTAAAGCGCCCCGTGGTAGACAACATCGAAAGCACAGCCCGGGACCACCTCGCCAATGAACGAACATTCTTGGCTTGGGTGCGGACCGCCTTGGCCGTTGTCGGACTCGGGGTCCTCGTCGGCAAGCTGGTCGAATCCGACGGCGTCGTTGCGGAGGTTCTGGGTCTCCTGATGATCGCGTTCGGGGCCGGCATGCTCATCTACGGCATTACCCGGTTCGAACGTGTTACGGCACTGCTGGACGAGCATAAGTTCGCCTCGGCCAGGCGTGGACCGCTCGTTTTAGCAGCCCTCGGGATCATCATTTCGATCGGTGCGGCTGTCCTGCTCCTCGTCTGAGATCACCGGGCCAACGACTCACCGAGGGTGAGACCGACAATGGCGAATACCAACGTCGTTACCGCACTGACGGTCGCCAAGCTGTAGCGGTCCGAGCGTACCGCCCGCAACGCGACCCATCCCGGGACGACGGCGATGAAGGAGAAAAGCGCAGCCTGGCGAAGGCCTGCCAGGAGGACTCCGCCCGCGAGGACGGCTGCGCCAACCAGGAACGCCAGACCGATCAGAACTTCGGTAGCCCGGCGACCTATCCGTACTGCCAGAACTCGCTTCCCGGCTGCACGATCCGACTCGATATCCGGGATTTCGAAGACCAGCATCGTTGCAAAGTGGACCGGGAAGAGAACCGCCATCGAAACCCATAGGGTCGAGGTAGGTGTACCCCCCTGAGTCGTGGCTCCGATAAGGGGTACGGCACCGATCACCACGGCTGTTGTGGCCGCTTCGCCCCATCCGGTCCCCAACAGTCGAATCGGAGGCATCGAATACAACCAGGATATGCCTAGCGCCCCGAGTCCGAGCGCGGCTGCAGCCGGACTGAAGGTCAAAACTGCCAGGGCCGTGATGATCGTCACAGCCGACATGAACTGTCCGGAGCGAAGCGCCATCCGTGGGTCGATCTGCCCCGTCAAGAGAACCCCACTCCCGCCTGAGAAGACGGTCCGATTGGTGATACCGACGTCAACGAATCGATCTGAGTACTCGTTCAAGAAATGGGCAGTGAGCTGCGCAGCCGTGACCATAAGTTGGCCGGTCAGGTAACGACCGACGCTGATCGGCGTCGCCATCGTTGCACCGAGAGCGTATGCCAACACCCCTCCAGCCAGGAAGTGGGGCCGACTGAGGCTCAAGAAGGAACGGAAAGACGCCCGCTTCACCTTTGGATCACGTCAGAGACCGAAGAGCCGCGATAACTGGCTCAAGCCGTGGCAGTTCTTCGGCATCATCGGTGCTCCATACGTACCTAGCTGTGCCTGCGCCATCAATGACAAAGATCGACCGTTTGGCGAGGCCAGCGTGGCCTTTCCATTCGTCGTAACGAACGCCGAAAGCCCCCGATATGGCGCCATCCCAATCCGACAGCAGCGGAAAGCCGATCCCGATCTGTTGAGCGAAGGCCATCTGGGAAAACGTGGCAGTGACGGCGATGCCGACGAGGTCTGCACCGAGCGACTCGATCTCACCGGCGACTGACCCCAACTGGGTCAGCTCTGAGCGTCAGAAATCGCCGAAGTCGAAGACGTAGAAGGCGACGACGATGGGCCTTCCCGGAGTCCTGCTGACGGAGCGGTCGAAGGTTTGGCGGAGATCGAATGCCGGCGCCACGTCGCCCACCGATAAGGCGATTGCCTGGGCGGCGGACGAAAACCGGTCGTACTCCATCGGCTGATCCTACGCGAGCCAGCGCCAGTCTCGCTCTTCGGTTGCCGTATCTCGCGAGTCAGGGTCGTTGCCCGAAGCTATCGGTGGTCGAGGCACTCAGCTGGCGTTCAGTTATGCGTGATTAGGGTCATGACGTGCCGTCCCCCGATAACGCCGTCCCCGTGCGGGCCACCGATCTCTGCTTGTCACGGCCATTCGGTTTGGTCCTCGTGGTGGCTTCGCTCGTGACCCTGCTCGGTCTGTATGTATGGGTTGTCCTAACGAATCCCGAAGCCCTCGGGTTCGACTCCCGGATCCATGATCTTGCCACGCGTGGTGCCCTGCCTGGTAATGGCAGCGCACTGACTGCTATGTCGGCGGGCACCAACACGGGGCCTCTATCGGTGGCCTCGCTGGCTGTCGCGGCCGGGATTGGACTCGCCTTTTCCATACGACGGGCGGCCGTGTTCGCCTCGATGATCGGCCTGAGCGCCCTCACCGTGACAATCCTGAAAGAAGCAGTAGGTCGCACACGACCTGCTGCCGGTGCGGACGTGCTGGCCTCGTTTGCCTGGCCATCGGGGCATTCGGCCGGTGCGCTCACCTTTGCTCTAGCCGTGACCGCCGCCCTGTATCGGATCGGCCCAAGACCCGGCGCCGTGGCGGCGATCGGATTCATCCCTGCTGCCTTGTTGGTCGGCTACAGCCGCATCTTCCTGTCTGTGCACTGGTTTTCTGATGTGGCAGCCGGGTTTGCCGTCTCAGTCCTGGCGATTGGATTGGTTCTCGTCTTTCAAACCACGCCAGAGCCGAATGCCCGGAACCGACCCGTCATAGCGTACGGCAGCGTCCTGGTGGCCGTTAGTGTCATGGTCACCACGGGACTGCGTTAGGCGGATTAGTGAAATCTCTATTTGGGAACCGACGTCAATCGGGCGCCAAGAACGGTGCGTTGTACGACTCAAAGCGTTACGCGATGCTGAATCGATGGGACCCGCGGCACATGGTGACGGTTGCCACCCACCTCGATCCACGCGCTGGTGACCGGATTCTCGAAGTCGGTTGCGGACGCGGTCACTTGACCAAGAGGCTGCGTGATCTCGGTGCCGACGCCGTTGGGATCGATGCGAACCCGCACGCTGCCGCCGAGGCCGTGACGGACGGTGTGGCTACGGGGAATGCCGAGGCCCTCGACTACCCGGACGACAGCTTCGACAAGATCGTCTCGGTGCACGCCATCGAACACATTCCCAATATCGAGGCGGCCTTTTCGGAAATGGCCAGGGTCCTCAAGCCAACCGGCAAGGCCCTGTTCATTTACCCCGCCGAGCCAATCCAGGGCATCTGGGCGGTGCCGACCGCCATTGTTCTCCATGGCAATCCGCTCCGGGCGCGTGACGTGCACTGCAACTGGCTGTGGCCATCGAAGGTGCGGAGCATCGCTGAACCACGCGGCCTTGTTCACGACCACTCAAAGTTCATGCTCCTCTCGTCTCCGCAGTTCGTATCGTTGTTTTCGAAGAGTTGATCCCGTCGGACTGGATGCGAGCCGACTAACCCGAGCATCCGATCGGGTCCAATTCATCCGTTATCGGGATCTGACTCAGCTAACGTTCAGGCTGGAACGGCCACACTGGTGGACGGGCGAGGACGGAGGGTGTCATGGACGCAGCGTTTGGTGGTATCTACGTCATCACTGCGTACTTCTTGGGCGCGATTCCGGTCGCCTACCTCTACGGCAAAGCTCGCGCCGTCGACATTTCCTCCTCTGGCTCGGGGAACCTCGGGGCGGGCAACACCACCCGCCTCCTCGGAGCGAAAGCCGGTGCTCTGGTTGCGCTCCTGGACGGTCTGAAAGGACTGATGACCGTCTTGGCCGGCCGGTGGCTCGGTTTCGGGACCAGCGTGATCGCGGCTGGTGCCCTGGCCTCGGTTGCCGGGTCGGATTGGTCCGTCTTTCTCGGACGTCGTTCTGGCCGCGGGTTGGCTACGTCCTCGCTGGCCATGCTGGCATTCGATCCGATTACGGTCGTCTGGCCGGCGGTCTGGTCGGTGATCGGCTGGAAGATCGGCGGCGGCATCTCCGGGTTCTTTGGGTGGGCCTTCATCTGGCTGGCTGCGTACGGTTTGGGGCGTCCAACGGAAACCGTTTTGCTCGGCGCCGGCATGGGCATCCTCATGATCATCCGCAGAGCTCAAGGGAACTTGAACGATCCCGATCAGGATGAGCCGCTGGCCCGCATCCTTTACGACACTGACCGTCGTCATCCGGCACCCGAGCTGGCTACCGGCGACGGCTCGTTGGCCTAGCGTTCTGCTCGCCGTTGAGCTCCTCCGAGTCGACGGTCCGCATATTTGTTCATAGTTGTATAAACAAATCCACCATCCTAGGGTAGAGCGCACCCGAGAACGGCGGCCAATGTCCCTTGAGATTCAGACAACTCGACTCGCAGAGCTCAGCCAGGAGCAGGCTCGCCAACTCGTTCGTCGGTCGGCCGTAGCGAGTCCAGAAGTCCACCGAGCTGCGCAAGAAATCTGTGACGCCGTTCGATTCGGGGGTGACGAAGCTCTGGCTGCCGCCGGGCTCAGCTTTGGCGGAGGTCGAACCTCTCCGGCTGTGACGCCCGACGAGATGGAACAGGCATGGGACTCGACCAGCCAAGAGATCCGCACCGCCATCGAACACGCGATTCGAAATGTCGAGTTCTTTCACTCCCGGCAGCGGCCCACCGACCTGACGGTTGAACCGGTGGCCGGGGTACGAATTGATCGAAAGTGGTCTCCGCTGCGATCGGTTGGGGCGTACATACCTGGCGGAAAGGCCGCCTACCCGTCTTCGTTGATCATGACGGTGGTCCCGGCGCTAGCGGCTGGCGTCGGCAGGATTGTTGTCGCATCCCCGGCGATGGCTGACGGTCGAATCGATCCGACCTTGCTGGCGACGGCTTTTCGTCTCGGGGTTTCGGAAATGTATGCCATGGGCGGCGCTCAGGCGATAGCTGCGCTGGCCTACGGCACAGAATCGATCGAGCCGGTAGACAAGATCGTCGGACCTGGCAACGCATACGTAACGGCTGCCAAGCTCATAGTGCTCGGTGTGTGTGCGATTGATATGCCTGCCGGGCCCAGCGAGGTATTGGTCATTGCTGATCGCTCAGCCGATGCCGAAATGGTGGCTGTAGATCTCCTATGCCAGGCCGAGCACGGCCCCGACTCCCCCGCTCTTCTCGTGACCGACGACGAATCTCTGGCTCGCACGGTCGTCGAGCACATCAATCGGCTGCTGCCGGAGCTTGATCGTCGTGACATCCTCGCTCAGGCGCTGACTCGCCATGGTCTCGTGGCTCTCGTCGAGACAATCGGCGACGCTCTGTCGTTCGCCAACGACTATGCAGCCGAGCATGTCACGGTTCTCACCGAGCGTGCCGCCGAAGACGCCGCCTCGATTACCTCAGCCGGATCCATCTACGTTGGCCACTGGTCCCCGGAAGCTGCCGGCGACTACGCCACCGGGGCTAACCATGTACTACCAACCGGTGGGCTGGCCCGATCGATGAATCCACTTGGTATCGAAGATTTTGGAACCTGGCGCCAGGTACAAACGCTGACCGAATCAGGGCTGCGATCGATCGCACCGACGATTTCAACCCTCGCCACAGCCGAAGGTCTCACCGCCCATCGGCTGTCGGTCGAACTGCGCCTACGGACACCAGGGAGCTGAGCCATGGCGACTCCGAAATACCAGATCATTGCAGACCGGATCCGCTCTGAGATTCTCAATGGGACCCTGTCGCCATTGGATCAACTCCCCACCGAACACGAGATGAGCGACGCGTACGGAGTTAGCCGGGGAACGATCCGCACCGCGCTTGGAGAACTGAGTGCCGAGGGACTTGTTCGGAGCGCCCAGGGCAGCGGAAGCTATGTATCGGCCTCCTCGCCGATGACCCGGTACTTCTCGTTGAGTTCGTTTGATGACGACATGCGGGCGGCTGGACGGACCCCAAGTACTGAGGTGCTCGCCGCCGAGCGGCTGCCCGCCGCTGAGGGAAACCCGCTCAGGGTGAAGCCGGGCACTCCCCTCATCCGACTGCGACGGCTGCGCCTCGCCGATGGTCGCCCGATGGCGGTTGAGGAGCGTCGGATCGTCGAGAGTCTTTGCCCTGGCCTTCTGGACGAGGACCTGGCGCATCAGTCAGTTCACTGGTTGCTTACTGTCAAATACGCCATCCAACTGGTTCGCATCGAGCACGCTGTGGAACGGGGACAGGCGCTCCCGGCGGATGCCAGGACGCTCAAGATCAAGCCTGGAGCACCGGTTCTAACGATCGAGCGTTTGACGTACACCCAGGATGGAGAGGAGTCGCGCTTCCCGGCCGTCTGGTTCCGTTCGGTTCACCGCGATCACCAACCGAATTTGGAAAGGACTTCTTTATGAGTGGCCCCCGACCCGTCCGCGCCCCGCGAGGTACTGAACTGTCCTGCAAAGGTTGGGGGCAGGAGGCCGCCCTGCGAATGCTCATGAACAACCTTGATCCCGAGGTAGCTGAACGCCCGGACGACCTGGTCGTCTACGGGGGAACCGGAAAGGCTGCCCGGTCCTGGGAGGCATTTGATGCCATCGTCTCGACATTACGCAGGCTCGAAAACGACGAGACCCTGCTCATTCAATCCGGTAAGCCCGTAGGGGTATTTCGAACCCACGAGTGGGCGCCACGAGTCCTACTCGCCAACTCGCTTCTGGTGCCGGAGTGGGCGACCTGGGATGAATTCCGCAAGCTGGAAGACGCCGGCTTGACGATGTACGGCCAGATGACTGCCGGTTCGTGGATCTATATCGGAACGCAAGGCATACTCCAGGGCACCTACGAAACGTTTGGCGCGATCGCCGATAAGCGGTTCGGGGGCACACTGGCCGGCACCATTACGCTGACCGCCGGACTGGGTGGGATGGGTGGTGCCCAGCCGCTCGCAGTGACGATGAATGAGGGAGTGGCGCTCTGTATCGAAGTTGATGCTCACCGTGCGAAGCGGCGGCTCGAAACTCGGTATCTCGATGTGATCGCCGACGACCTCGACGATGCGATTGCTCGCTGTCTGACAGCTCGGGACGAGCGGAGGCCACTGTCGGTCGGGCTGGTTGGGAACGCCGCAGACCTCCTCCCCCGCTTGCTCGAGCTTGACTTCCCGGCCGATATCGTCACAGACCAAACCTCCGCACACGACCCGATGAGCTACGTGCCGAACGATCTGACCGTTCAGGCAGCCGCGCAGATGGCCGACGAAGCCCCGCAGGAACTGATCAGGCGAGCCCGGTTGGCAATGGCTCGTCACTGTGCTGCGATGGTTGGTTACCTCGATCGCGGAGCGGAGGTCTTCGACTACGGAAACAGCCTGCGGACAGAGGCCAAGCTCGGTGGCTTCGAACGAGCGTTTGACTATCCGGGGTTCACGCCCGCATACATCCGTCCCCTCTTCTGCGAAGGCAAGGGGCCGTTTCGGTGGGTGGCACTGTCTGGTGACCCGGCCGATATCGCCGCCACCGATCGGGCAGTCCTTGAGGAGTTCCCCGACGACGCTGGCCTCGCCCGCTGGATCACCCTGGCATCCGAACGGGTGGCGTTTCAAGGATTACCGAGCAGGATCTGCTGGCTGGGGTACGGCGAACGGCGTCGCCTCGGTCTCCGCTTCAACGAGATGGTGCGCTCTGGCGAGGTATCAGCGCCAATCGTCATCGGACGTGACCACCTTGACTCGGGATCGGTGGCGTCTCCCTACCGGGAAACAGAAGCCATGATTGACGGCTCAGACGCCATCGCCGATTGGCCAATTCTCAATGCATTAGTCAACACCTCGAGCGGTGCATCCTGGATCAGCGTGCACCACGGCGGCGGCGTCGGCATTGGACGTTCGATTCACGCCGGTATGGTCGTAGTGGCTGACGGGACCGACCTGGCAGCGCAGCGACTCGACCGGGTGCTGACTTCCGATCCCGGCACCGGTGTCATGCGTCACGCAGACGCCGGATACCCGATCGCCTGGGACGTCGCAGAAAGTCGCGGTATCGACCTTCCCATGATCACTGGAACCCCGTGACGGAGTGGTTCGCCCCCTACGCATGGTTGGGAGGCGCGCACTTCTCCAGGGACGTGTCGGTCGCAACAGACGACGGTGTCATAACTTCAGTTGACATTGGCGTGAGACCCGCTCCCGAATCGGTCCGGTTAGCCGGGATCGTTCTCCCGGGTCTGGCGAACGTCCACTCACACGCATTTCACCGGGTGATCAGGGGCCAGACCCACGATTCCGGTGGCGACTTCTGGCAATGGCGGACGGCCATGTATGCCGTTTCCCAACTTCTCGAACCGGACTCCTATCGAGCTCTGGCGGCCGAGGTGTTTGGCGAAATGCTCCGATCCGGGATCACCACGGTTGGAGAGTTCCACTATGTGCACCACCAGCCCGATGGTCGGCCCTATGGCGAGCCCCATGCGATGGAGCGAGCCTTGATCGACGCGGCTGATGATGCCGGCATCAGAATGACCCTTCTCGACACGTGCTACCTGGCTTCCGACGTCCAAGGGGCGCCGCCACTCGCTGAGCAGAAGCGGTTCGCCGACGCATCCGCCGATGATTGGTCGTTGCGAGTTCTGGAGTTGGAGAGCCTGATCACGTCTCCGACGGTCAAGCTGGGAGTGGCCGCCCATAGCGTGAGAGCGACGCCCCGGCCCGCTCTGGAGGTGGTGGCGGACACGGCAGCAACTTTGGACTGTCCGGTTCACGTCCACGTCTCTGAGCAGCGTGCGGAGAACGACGCTTGCCTGGCCGAACACGGAATGACCCCCACCCAGCTCCTGAGCGCCTGCGGGTTGCTGAACGATGCCTCGACCGCCATCCACGGCACCCACCTCACCGGCGATGATATGAAACTCCTGGCGGAATCCGGTGCTGGAGTATGTTTCTGTCCAACCACCGAACGTGAACTCGGCGACGGTATCGGCCCGGCTCGCGAGTTACGCGATCTCGGAGTTCCTCTGTCACTCGGCACGGACAGCAACGCTGTCGTGGATCTTTTCGAGGAAGCTCGCTCGCTGGAACTCAACGATCGGTTGCGCCTCGAGCTTCGCGGGATCCACTCCCCTGTCGATCTTCTTCACAGCGCAACGACCACCGGCTTGGCCGCTTTGGGGTGGGGAACCCATGAGCCGCTCGGGGTTGGCTCCCCCGCAGATTTCCTGTGTGTCGGCGCCGGAGTCGACACGGGGACCTTCGAGGCTTCCGACGGTCTTGGTGCGTTTCTGTTCTCAGGACCGTTCACCCGTAACTGACGTCGTCGTAGGAGGCCGCCACGTGGTCAAGGAAGGACTCAACCAGAACGGGCAGTCGAGCTCGGGGCTCGGCCAGGGCGATCCGGGGATTCCTGCGATGACGTATGACCTTCTGCTCACCCAGGCCACGGTGGCAACCATGCGGCCAGACGGACCCCCTTACGGGTTGATTCGCGACGCATCGATCGGTATCACTGACGGATTGATTTCGTACGTTGGTCCGAACGATCCTGCGATGTCCGCCGCAATCGAGCGAGACGTCGGCGGCCGGCTCATCACTCCCGCGCTCATCGATTGTCATACCCATCTCATCTTCGGAGGCACCCGGATAGGAGAGTTCGAAGACCGGCTCGCCGGCAAATCATATGCCGATCTGGCCGCTGAGGGTGGCGGGATCGTGTCTACCGTCGAAGCAACCCGGGCCGCGACCGACGATGACCTTTTTGCTGGTGCTGCCGAACGAATGGGCTGGATGCTGCGCAGCGGCGTTGGGACCATCGAGATCAAATCGGGCTACGGCTTGAACCAGACGCGACGAGCTCCGCATGCTGCGAACGGCGCGACAACTTGGAACGGTGGGACCCCAACGGGTTGTCACATCTTTGCTGGCCGCTCATGCGGTGCCACCGGAGCACCGCGACGACCTGGATCGCTACGTCGCTGAGATATGCCAGGAACTCATTCCTCGAGTCGTTGAGGAAGGACTGGCTGATTCTGTCGACGCCTTCTGTGAGACCATCGCCTTCTCGAACGACCAGGTCCGCCAGGTGTTCACCGCCGCACATCAGGCGGGACTCCCCGTCCGCCTGCACGCCGACCAACTGACCGACGGTCAGGGAGCCGCCCTGGCAGCCGAATTCGGTGCCCTGTCTGCGGACCATCTGGAACACGCCAACGAGGAGGGGTTGCAGGCCATGGGGAGAGGCCGGGACTGTGGCGGTTCTCATCCCCGGAGCGTCGGTGTTCCTCGACGAAGCCCAGCGTCCAAACATCCAAGCTATGCGACAGTTCGGCGTTCCCATGGCCGTCTCAACCGATCTTAATCCGGGATCCTCTCCGCTGGCCTCGCTCCAATCCGCCATGTGGCTGGCGTCCGCTCGATTTCGGCTTACGCCCGAGGAAGCCCTGGCCGGAACCACCAGGAACGCGGCTGCTGCCCTCGGACTGGTGGACACCGGCACCATCCAGCCGGGGTTACGCGCAGACCTGGCGCTTTGGGCAACCACCGATCCAGCCGCACTGTCGTACTGGATGGGGGCGCCGCTGTGCGACGCAGTCTGGATTGCAGGGAAGTCCGCGTACGAGGTCGGTAACGATGCTTAGAACAATCCCACAAATCGGCGATCCAGTTCTTCGGGGCCCCAACCTGGAGGTTTCGACGGAGGCAGTCAACAGCTCCGAGATTCAGACGTTGATCGACGACATGATCGACACCATGCGTCACGCCAACGGGGCAGGAATTGCTGCCAATCAGGTTGGCGTCAATCTGCGGATCTGCATCATTGGCGTCGAGGCCAATGAGCGCTACCCATACAAGCCGGCGCTTCCGCTCACGGTCCTCGTGAATCCGGTCGTGGAACAGATCGGTGCCGAGACGTACCTGAACAACGAGGGTTGTTTGAGTGTCCCGATCCGTGGCGACCTGCTCCGCATGATGGCGATCGAGGTTCGAGCGTGGGATCGCACTGGTCGACCATTCGAGCAGATCTACCGGGGCCTGAGTGCCGGTACCGTCCAGCATGAAGTCGACCACCTGGACGGCAAACTGATTCTCGACAGGGTCACTGATCCGACCTCCTTCTCCACCTGGGAAAACTTCAAGGCACATGAGTATGACCGGTTCGTCGAACGAATTCAGCCGGTGATCGCTGCCACCGAGCCAAGAACGGAGCCAGCATGAGCGATGTCATCCTCGAACGCGACAACCTGACCCAAGCGGAAGTCGTACGCGTGGCCAGGTCCGGCGCGACCGTGTCGCTCGGGGACGATGGACGAACCGCCATGGACGCGTCAGCTGCGGTCGTAGACGCCTACGCGGCCTCGGAAACCCCGGTCTATGGGGTGTCCACCGGGTTTGGCGCACTGGCCGCGACGTATATACCTGCGGCACGCCGCGAAGAACTGCAACTGTCGTTGATTCGCTCCCACGCTGCGGGTATGGGACCCCGGGTGGAGGAGGAAGTCGTACGAGCGATGATGCTTCTCCGGGCGCGTTCGCTGGCGATGGGGTACTCCGGTGCGCGCCCCGAGATCGTCGACGCGTACCTGGGAATGCTCGATGCCGGCATCACCCCGGTAGTGCACGAATACGGTTCGCTCGGGGCGTCAGGAGACCTGGCACCACTCGCACACATTGCTTTGGCCTTGATCGGCGAGGGCACCGTAACCGTCGCAGGCAAAGACAGACTGGCAGCTGATGCTTTGCGAGAGGCAGGCGTCAAGCCGGTGGTGTTACGAGCCAAGGAGGGTCTGGCGCTGATCAACGGCACCGACGGAATCCTCGGGATGCTGATAATGGCTCTCCACGACCTCGAGGTGATTCTGGCTACCGCCGATGTCATCGCCGCGATGACCGTCGAATCTCTTCTCGGCACCGATCAGGCGTTTCGCGCCGACCTGGTGGCTCTCCGTCCCCAACCCGGCCAGCAAGTCGCCGCCGCCAACATGACACGCGTGCTCGCCGGGTCCGAGATCGTCGGCTCGCACCGGCATGACGACGTCCGGGTACAGGATGCGTATTCCTTACGCTGCACGCCCCAAGTGCATGGTGCGGCTCGCGACACCCGGACCCACGTATCTCAGATCGCCGAGAATGAGCTCCGATCAGCGATCGACAACCCGATGGTGCTGCCAGACGGTACGGTCGCATCCTGCGGGAACTTCCATGGCGCTCCTGTCGCCCTCGGGTGCGACTTCCTAGCCATCGCCGCAGCGGAAGTCGGATCGATCGCCGAACGGCGCCTTGATCGTATGCTCGATCCGGCCAGATCACATGGGCTGCCCGCTTTCCTCACGGAAGATCCGGGGGTGTCATCGGGATACATGATTGCCCACTACACCGCTGTATCAATGGCCGCCGTGAATCGCCGCTTGGCGGCCCCTGCAAGCGTTGACTCGATGCCCACCTCGGCGATGCAGGAGGATCACGTCTCCATGGGGTGGGGAGCGGCTCGCAAGTTGAGGACGGTCGTGGACAACGTCGCCCAGATTCTGGCGGTGGAGCTACTCGCCGCTTGCCAAGCCTTGGAGTTACGCCATCCACTTAATCCTGGCCCGGTCGCCGCAGCGGTACTCGGGCTTGTCAGGCAGCACATAGACCATCTTGGTTCGGACCGGACTCTGGCGCCCGAGCTCGGCACAGCCACGCAGCTGGTTCGTACCGGGGCGGTACGCGAAACGGCCGAGAACGTCGCCGGTCCCTTGAAGTAGAAGGCGCCAGAATCGCTCGGCAAGGTGAACCGAAAATCTCGCTGAGAAGACCGGGTTGGACTCCAGGTTGGTTTAGCGTGACAGTTGTGAGGAACAATCGACACTCCAGGTTCCGGTCATCAGCACTGCTTGCTCTCGTTCTTTCGCTTGTGCTGAGCGCCTGCGCCGAACAGACTCGACCGCCGGTCGGGGAATGGCAGGCCAGATGGCGAGCGGTGCTCGCCTCAATACCGGAACAACCTGCCGTGGACGAACAGCCAGAAGCTGCTCTGTGCAACGAAACACTTGCCACCCTGAGGACCATGCGGCCCGACCTGTCGCCCACCCCGGACCGGGCGATTGACGACGCGGTACAGGAGTGGTTTCAGATTGCCGAGGACGCCTTTTTCGAGTGTCCGCCGAGAAGCGGACCTATCGGCAGCTTTGCTGACGCATATTCCGAACTCCTCCGGCTGGAAGCAGAAATCGATCTTGTCTTGAGCCTCGACAGCTGATCAGTGGCGGTCGCTGAGAGCTATCATTCTTCGGTTGTACTGACGCCCGGAGGCACAAGGATTGTCGAACGAGAATGGCCACCCGCGCGCTAGTCGCCCGGCCCTGGCATTAGCCGCCCTCGGAGTGGTTTACGGCGATATCGGGACGAGCCCGCTCTACGCGTTTCGCGAGTCACTGCGCGGCGGAGAAGGCATACCGGTTGTTGAGGCCAATATCCTCGGGGTGCTTTCTTTGATGGTGTGGTCACTCATCATCGTGGTAACCATCAAATATCTATTGCTGGTTCTGCGGGCTGACAACCATGGTGAAGGTGGCATTCTGGCACTCACGGCGCTGATTCTTCCCCGCACTACGCGCACCCGTCCCCAACGCCTGATCTTTGTGGTCATTGGCCTGTTCGGGACTGCGTTGCTCTATGGCGATGGCATGATCACGCCCGCCATTTCGGTTCTTTCAGCTGTCGAAGGAGTTAGCCTCGCCGCACCTGCCCTGTCCCATTGGGTCATTCCACTGGCGGTTGTCATTCTCGTCGCGTTGTTCTCGGTGCAGCGCTTCGGGACCGGGAAAGTTGGGGCGGTGTTCGGCCCCGCCATGGTCGTCTGGTTTGGTGTCTTAAGCCTTCTCGGCATCGTTTCGATAGCCAAGAATCCGGGCGTCTTCCGCGCTGTCTCCCCAACCTACGGTTTTCATTTTTTCGTTGATAACGGCTTTCGCGGCTTCCTAGTGCTCGGGTCGGTATTCCTGGTCGTTACCGGTGGCGAAGCCCTTTACGCTGACCTCGGTCACTTCGGGCGTAGGCCGATTCAGCTTGGCTGGTTTCTGGTCGTGTTCCCTTCACTGATTCTCAACTACTTCGGCCAGGGAGCCCTATTGCTGCGAACGCCTGAAGCGATCGAAAACCCCTTTTTCCTTCTCGCCCCCTCCTGGGCACAGTGGCCGATGACCGGATTGGCGACGATCGCATCGGTCATTGCGTCCCAGGCACTCATATCGGGCGCTTTCTCCATTACAACCCAGGCCATTAACCTCGACTATGCGCCCCGGTTTCAAGTCTTTCACACCTCGGTGACCGAGCGGGGCCAGGTCTACGTACCTCATATCAACTGGGTGTTGGCGATCGCCGCGGTCGGCCTGGTCATCGCGTTCGGAACCTCTTCGGCCCTCGCCGCGGCCTATGGCGTAGCCGTGACGATGACCATGCTGATCACGACGATTCTGTTCTTTGTCATGGCCCGGCTCCGGTGGCATTGGTCGTGGCGCAAAGCGCTGGCAGTGACGATTCCGTTCTTCGTGGTCGACTCGGCTTTCCTGGGAGCCAACCTCTTCAAGATCCCTCAGGGTGGTTGGTTTCCTCTCGTCATCGGCCTGGGCGTGTTCACGTTGATGGTGACGTGGCGGACGGGACGACTGGCGATGCGCGACGAGGCGCTCCCCCGTCGACTCCCCCTTCACCGGTATATCAAGTCTTTGAAGGCCCATCCCCCAGCAAGAGTGCCAGGTACTGCCGTGTACTTGCACCGGCGCCCCGGAGTGGTCCCGCCTTCGCTGCTTGCGAATGTCCACACCTTCCAGGTTCTCCACGAGGAGATGGTGATTCTCAGCGTGGTTATCTCAGACGATGCTCACGTGCCACGAGCCAGGCGCGACAAGATCCGACACCAGGATCTAGGTTTCCACGAGGTCGAGCTCCTCTACGGGTTTGCCGACCGGATCGACGTACCTGCCGACCTCCAGTCGATCGTCAACTCACGATTGAACTTCTCCCGCGACCAAACCACCTATTTCCTCGGCCGGGAAACGCTCGAGCCAGGACGTCGTCATTGGATTCTTGGGTTGCGCGACCGGTTCTTTATCGTTTTACACCGCAATGCCAGGGATCCCGCAGATGCCTTCCAGCTTCCGGCCGATAGGACGCTCGGGGTCGAGACTCATCTGCGGTTCGCTGACGCCCGGTAGGCGGGCCAGCCCGGTCACTACCATGCCGCTCGCTGCGAGCCGTTGCCCACCCGTTAGGTAGATCTCATGCATCTTGTTCTGGCTGGTATCGGTGCGGTGGTCGTTGGGGCGGGCGACTTCTCCGGTGGTACAGCCACAAGGCGAGATCTTCCCCATCCGGTTGCGGCGCTTAGTTTTCTCGTTGGAGCGATCGGGCTCCTAGCTCTGACGCCCCTTTTCGGCGGTTCGCCCACAGTGGCGGATATGACCTGGGGTGCGATCTCGGGCCTGGGGGGCATGGTCGGTGTGTTTACCCTCTACCGGGGTTTCGCCTCTGCGCCGATGGGTTTGGTTTCCCCGGTCGCTGCGCTGGTCGCCGCGATGGTCCCAGTCGCCGGCGGACTGGTCCTCGGTGAAGCGCTTGGCAAGTGGGGAGCCATCGGTTTGGCCGTCGGCCTGATCGCCGTGGTTCTGGTGTCAGTGACTCCGGCAGTCGGGCTCACTCGTCAAGCCCGGCTATTGGGGGTGGGCCATGGACTGATCACCGGCGTGGGCTTCGGCATTCAGCTTCTAGCCCTTGCCCTGGTCGGTGATGATGCCGGGCTCCTACCGGTCGTCGCCAGCCGGGCGGTGGGTTTTGGCCTGCTCGGAGGCTATCTCGTGTTGAACAGACGCCGTTTTTTCCCACTCCAAGCGGCGCGTCCGGCCACGATCACCGCCGGGCTGCTCACTGCGCTCGGCAACCTCTTGTATTACCTGGCTGTTGGACTTGGGCCCATCGCTATCACGACCGCTGTCTATGCGCTGTTCCCCGTTTCAACGGTGGTTATGGCAAGGCTCGTCCATCATGAACGCCTATCGGCGCGACAAATGGTTGGGGTTGGCCTGGCGGTAGTTGCGGCGTCAATTCTGGCGGGCGCCTCAGTGAGCTAGTCGTCGCGCTCAATAGCTTGAAATTTGTTCAGACAAATGGTAAGGTTTGTCTTGACAAATATTGTGCTTTGAAATCGGAGGCCATCGTGGCTCGACTCTTTTCCGCCCGCAAGAACCCTGGATCGCGTTCCTTCGTAGGTACTACGACGACGCAAGCCGGCCGGACCTCGCTTGATCGTCGCTCGTGCACATGGCGTGACGCGGTCGGCGTTGGATTTGCCAGCGGACCTACTCAGGGTGTTCTGGACCTCGTGTCGTCATCCACCGAAGCACGCTACACATACCGCTAGACCACACGGACAGCTAGTCCCCTAGGTCACTGTCGATCATCCGTCGGCGCGCCCGGCTCACTCCGTAGAGGAGTCCGCTCAATGCCAGCGGCATTCCGATCGCGAGGGGTAAGACTCCTCCGGGATTAATGCGCAAGAACTGATCAACGGTGAGATGGATCCCCTGGCTAGACACCGGTTGTGATGTCTCTGCGGCCGTAGCCGGGGCCGCTAAGGCCACCATGTACACCAGGTAATCGCCTTTGATGATGGCGTTGACTTCCCATTCGAGGACTGCCTGGCGGTTCGCGTCAACCCGGTCAATCGTCTGCGCCCGCAGCGGCGACCAGTCCTCGGGATCGACCGGGTCGCCATCGCCGAGGTTTACAATGTTCATCGCCACGATCCACGGCCCCGTTTCACCGTCCGGGACTGTAACCCGGGTTTGGAAGTTGATCGTGTCGCCCGTCTTTGCCTCTCGCGATGCCATGTCGACGTCGATGGCCAGCTGGCCAGTTGACTCTTGGAAAGCCCGGGCCGGCGATGGTGTTGCTAGTGCGATGGCGCAAACCACCAACCCGACCACCATCACTCCCCTGCTGCGTCCGATTAAGGCGCCGATTCCGGGCGGGTCGAGCCGCAACGCTCGGGGAGCGACGAGACCGAGGCCCAGGAGGACCAGGATGAACATGATGATCGGCGCCGCCAGCCAGGACACCAATTCGCCAAATGAGGCGTTGCTCACCAGTAGCTTGTCCAAGAACTGATTTACGGCATCCAAAGGATTAGCCCGCCTGATGAATTCGCCCACGGCTCCCGCCTGGGCGCTCCCCGGTAGCTGGGTTGGGACAAGGAAGAGGATGTACACGAGCAGGCTCGTCGAAAGCGAGGCTTTGTTGGTTGCGCTCATCACGCTTACCAAAACCCCGAACCCGGTAAACGCCGCCACGATGATTGTGCCGATCAGTCCGGTCCACAGATACGCCGAAACGAATGTGGCACCATCCGGGGCGATGAGCAACAGGTAGCCCCCGGCGACGGCCATGGCTGCCGGCCAGGGTGACAGAGCTGCCAGGTACTTCCCAATCACGACATCGCGACGTCGCACCGGAGTGAGCAGCAGGCTCTCGATCGTGGTGCGCTCCCGTTCACCACTAATCGTGTCGGCGCCAAGTACAAGCCCGAAGAGGAGGCCGACCGCCAGCGTCGTTTTCACCATCAAGAAGAGAGCTTCGGCGGCCGGCGTCAAACTGAGTTCTTTATTGGTAGCGAATAGGAAGGCCATCACGCCCAACAAAAGGCTAAAGAGGATAAGGAAGATGATCGCTTTCCCACCTATCCACAGATCACTCAGTTCGCTGCGAGCGACGATCCTCCATCCCGCTTTGGGTTGGACCTGTCCCCGCTCTGGCCTGGTGGTCACGAGGCGACCCCCTCGGTCAGACTCAGGAACACTTCCTCCAGGCGGCTGGCCTCATTGGTGACGGCAAGGATGTCAACCCCGGCAGCCAGCAGGGATCGCAAAACGTCGCGGCGTATCTCCGATACCTGGTCTGCGTCTTCGGATCCAAGTTCCACCTCGATCCGACCGCTCAGCTGACGATCCTTTGACACTGTGACGCGCTGGCTTTGGAGAGTGCTCAGAGCTATTTCGACGGATGATGGATGCACCAGCACCGAGAATCTGGCGGCGCCGGTGCGGGCAGTCACGTCTTCGACCGGACCGTCGGCCACAACCCGTCCTTCGTTCAGGATGATCACGTCATCGCACACGCTCCCGACCTCGGCGAGTTGGTGGCTGCAAAAGACCACCCCGGCACCTCGCTCCCGGGCGATGCGCTGAATAATCAGTAGCAATTCCTGCTGACCACGCGGGTCGAGGCCCAGGGTTGGCTCGTCAAGGAACACGACTTCAGGATCGCCGAGAAGGGTCCGGGCAATGCCGAGCCGCTGACGCATGCCGCGACTGTAGGAGCCGATCAGAGAGTTCTGGCGGCCCGCCAACCCCACTTCAGACAGGAGACCGAGGGCTCGATTCCGGCTTTCCGGGCGCGACCGCCCGTAGTGCTCTCCGAAGTACGTCAAATACTCGAGGGCGGTGTTTCGCTTGGGAAAACCGAGACTTTCGGGAAGGACCCCGATCCGTTGCCGGATGCCGTGTGGGTTCCTTGAATCGATACCGGCCACGGTGAAACTGCCGGCCGTCGGCTCGATGATGGTTGTGAGAATCCGAATCGCCGTTGTCTTACCGGCCCCGTTGGGTCCCAGGAAGCCGAGGATCCGACCAGCTCCCAATGTGAAAGACAAGCCCCGGAGGGCCTGCCTTCCTCCATAGGTCATACCCAGTTGGCTGGCAGTCAGAACTTTCTCTCCGGCCTGCATGGATCCCCCTCGAACTCTCTCGTGAACGAGAAGCTAGCCAACCAGGCTGAACGCCACCTGACAGATCGCCCTTTCCTTGGACCTACGCCGGTAGGGCCGTCAGCTTGGGCCGGGCGATGGCGAAGAAGAGTACCGAGCCGATGAACGGCAGGAACAGAACCACTGCCACCCACACCAGCTGAACCATTCCTGACGCATCCCAGGCAGCTTTGTCGGTGCGAAGGATCTCTACGAGTGCCCATATCATGAATCCCAGCCCGGCGATCGCAAACAAGCCGACTAGGGAAGCAAACAAACTCAACGCCATTCTCACTCCTGAGATCGTCGGGGTCATGATCAAAGCCCCGTGCTAATTCCTATACATCAGACGCAGGAGGCACCTGAAAGGTTCTCAGAAGTTCGAAGTAATCTTGGGTTTCCCACTGGCCAGAAGCCACGACTTGCCGGTCGGACGGCGGTCACCGTATGCCGATGTCCAGGGTGTCGTCGGTAGTGGCTGGCACCAGGTCATGCGGCAAGCGTTTGAGTTTGGGTTGAGCCTTGCGGCGACGTTTGGCTGGCACAAGGTCCCGCATCGATTCGAGCTTGCCGAAGCACAAAAGACGATCGTGCTCCTCCAGCACCCGGGAGCTTTTCGGGTTCGGTATGACCGTCGTGCCGCGAGTGAGAGTCAGAACCGCGATGTCGCGCTCTCGTAAACCTGATTCGTCGATCGTCTTACCGAGAATATCGGCTCCCTCCCGGACGTGGAGTTCAGCGACGCCGTATCCGGTCGAAACGGTAAGTCGCTGCCGAATATCGAGTTCGGGAAAATCCACCTGGCTGGCGATGTAGTCGACGATGGCACCGGCAATGTCGAGATCAGTGGCACCTTCGATTCCCTCCAGACCTGGTGAGCTGTTAACTTCCATGACCAGTGGTCCGTGGTCGCTTTCGAGCATGTCGACCCCAGCCACCCGAAGGCCCATTATCTGGGCGGCCTGGACCGCGACTCGTTCGTACTCAGCGTCGAGTTCGACCACCTGGGTGGTTCCGCCTCGATGCACGTTGGACCGGAATTCATCGCCGACCGCGCTACGGCGCATAGCCGCCACTACCCGGTTTCCGATGACGAACGCCCGGATGTCCTTACCTTTGCTTTCTGCGATGAATTTTTGGATGAGGACATTCTGTTTGGTGCTCTGGAGTGTCTCGATCACGGCCTCCGCGACACGTTTGTCGGGGGCCAGGATGACGCCAATCCCCTGAGTGCCCTCAAGCAGCTTGATGACGACCGCTTCGCTTCCAACTTGTTCGATGGCGGGGAGGACGTCGGCTCGATCGCGAACGAACATCGTGGCCGGAATACCGATGTCATGACGTGAGAGGATCTGAATGGACCGAAGCTTGTCCCGAGAGTTGGCAATCCCGGCAGCCGTATTGGGTGTGTAGACGTCCATTTGTTCAAACTGGCGTACAACGGCCATCCCGTAGAAAGTGATGGAGGTCCCGATTCTCGGCAGAATGGCGTCAAAATCGCTGAGCTGCTTGCCCCGGTATTGCATGTCCGGGACATCCCCCGACAGATCGATGGCGAACCGTAGCGTGTTGAGAACCCGGACCTCGTGGCCCCGCTCAAGCGCGGCGGCTTTGAGACGCTGGGTGCTGTAGGCATGAGGGGCTCGTGAGAGGACGGCAAGTTTCATTTGGGTGGTTCCTTCGCTGGCTTGGTAGATAACAAAAATGATCGGCTGGGGTGGACGAGAAATTGTTTTCGGATAGCTGACCGACCGAGCAACATCCGAAAACCCATGTCGTCACGCGATGTGAGGGTGATTTCAATTGGCCACTTAACCTTACCGATCCTGGCGGTCGTCTCGATAACAGGTCTCAATTCGGACTTGCCGTTCGACGAGCGCACCTTTCGGAAGCCGGCGACCTCGCACGTAACCGAGCGGGCATACAGGGCGGACCGTTGCTCGGGATGGATCTCGAAAGTGGCAGTGGTCACGCCATCGATCTCGGAAACATCCAATGCGAAGGCATGCAGCGCCGACGTCCGCGCACCCGTATCGATCTTGGCTTTAATCGGCCGATCGATCAGGTCGGTGAGGTCGACGAACTCCCGCCAGCCGATCACGGGTCTCGGCTTCTTACGGGTAGCCATCGAGCATGAGTATCACACGGTGGAACCCACGCGGCAAGCCGCCTACTAGGGAAACTGGAGCGAATTGCCCTTTCTGGTGCGCACCCGGGTCAGTACGGCCCTGGCTACGCACTCACCCTGATCCAGGCCAGCGGCGATCCCCATCGGATAGTGTATACCGCCGAGCAGCCGCGAATTGGCAGCTTCGTAGGCTGCCTCCCACGGTGACGAGAAGGAACGGTATGGGTATCCGGTTGTGGATGTGTCGGTGAATCCCACAGGACCGAGGACGGCGGTGAGCGTCGTTGCAGCGGCGGCCGAACCAACCGAGTGGCCAGATGTGTACTCAGGGAAAGCCGGGCTGTTCACGAACGAGTTCCACGAAGCATCGATGTTCGCCTGGATGTAGGTGACTGGACGCAGAAGGTTCGTCCGGTACTTCTCTGTCCAGCAGGCCGTGAAGCCATCGGCCACGGCGATCCCATGCAAAGCAAGAACCTCAACCGCTCGTGCCAGATCGAGACCGAGGTCACTGATCAGAATATTGGTGATCAGCGTCCAATGTCCGGATGGCAGGCCGGTCGAGCCGTCGGGATTGTCGCGCCAGATCAAAGCGGTCTCACGTTGTGCGTCGGTTAGGTTCACGATCGCGTCGTGGGTAGCCATCGCTTGGGCGTAAAACGCTGAGCTGGGGTCGGTCGAGTAAGGCACTGGACGCACAGGAGGACACCCGGTTACCGGGTCGAGAGCAAACGGGCGTACGCGCTCCCAATAGGGCTCAAGAGAGGCACCAAAGTTGGGCGGTGTACGAATCCATAAGGACTCGCCGACAGGAGGCGTGAATGCCAGCCCCTGGATACCTGCCCAACCGTCGCGCTCGATCCAAGACGTGAGTTGCTGCGCGATGGCGCGCCCGTGAGCGACGGACCGCGCCATGACTTGAGCATCGTTCACGATGGCCGACCGTTCGTCGTGGATAGTCGCTGACCGGCTGGCAAGAACTTGCTGGGACGCCTCCCGGCCTGCGAACAACGCCGGCACGACCGCTCCCATTGCGGCATTGACTGCGGTCGGCCAGTCGTAGCGCAGGCTCGGTTTGGCTGCTGGCAGCGTCGGAAGGTCGTTCAGCTGCTTACCCAACGACCGATACTGCGGCATGCCGCCCACTGCTGCTTCGTAGGCTGCGACACCGAAATAGGCATATACGCGAGCTGCGTTGGGCGGAGAGAACCGCTCGGATCTGACGGCCTCGTACAGGGCTGGGATCCATTGGTGCAGTACGTCTGGTGAATACTCCTTCGTCAACGGATGGCCGGGACCGGCCAGGGCAACGGCCGTGCCCAGGACGGGGCTAAATGCTGCCCCAGCGCCAGCTACGAGTGATCCCTTGAGAAAAGATCGACGGGAAATGTGTGCTTCCATGGCGTCCCTGTCCTTGCTGATGGGGCACACGGTGCATGCCCTGGTGGTTTGTCGCGGGTGGAATGTACCGATGCGAGAACAGCTTGTCGTGCGTTTTTGTCGATTTCTCGGAAGCGACAAAGGATCTTTTCGCTCGGGCAAGGTACCGGCAGCTTTCTGAGCTGCATGGGGGCCTGAGGACTATGAATTTTCGAGCTGGACTGCGACCAAACGTCCAGTATCGACGTCGTACACAAACCCGCTGATGTGGTCTTTGTTGGGGACGAAAGTTGCCTGGAGGAGACGTCGCATTGACTGGCGCGTGTCGGCGTAGGGGTCAGTAAACGCCTCAACGGCCCACTGCGGTCGTACCCCCAATTCGGCTTCGAGGGCGGACTTGAAGCCGTCGTCCGTGACCTTTTGGAGACCACAATCAGTGTGATGGATGAGAACGATTTCCGCGGTGCCCAGGACTCGCTGAGACAAGCACAGGGACCTGATGACGTCATCGGTTATGACGCCACCGGCGTTGCGAATTACGTGCGCCTCACCGTTGCGGAGTCCGAGTATTTCGAAGACGTCCATGCGCGAGTCCATACAGGTGACGACCGATAGCTTCCGACTTGGCGCTACGTCCAGGTGAACGCGCCCGTGTTTTTCGGCGTGGGCACCATTATTCCGGAGTAGTTCGTTGATATTCGGAGAGAACATGGCGATACCGTAGCGGAGTCACGACGGCTTCATCGTCGCGTATTGGTTACTACAGCTCGAGTCCCAGAACGAAGGTGGACGCGCCCGAATCGTGGGTTCGGACGCGTCCACTTCGCTCGTGGGGGTCTGAGGTGCAGTAATCGGCTAGAAGGAGCGTTCTCCCTTGACCAGGGCCAAGGGCGTCATCAACATCAAATAGAGATCCAGCCAAAGGCTGCGGCAACCAACGTAAGTGAGGTCGAGTCGCATACGCTCTTCGAATGATGTCTCCGACCGGCGGAACACCTGCCAGAGACCAGTGACTCCTGGAGCTACCGAATTGCGATGCTTGAACGCCTCGACGCTGAGTTCGGCTATCTCCTCGTCAACAAGTGGACGGGGTCCAACCAAAGACATCGAGCTTCCAATCACGTTGAATAGCTGCGGTAGTTCGTCGAGGCCCGTTCGGCGTATGACCCGACCGACCGCCGTGACCCGTGGGTCATTTGGCGACTTGTATACCGGTGAACTGGTCTTGAACTCATCGATCGCTATCTGATCAGCGATGTCCTCTTTGGAGATGTCGCTGCGCATCGACCGGAATTTCCAGACCTTGAAGCGCTCACCATGGCGGCCAACCCGCTCGTGACGGTAGAACACCGGCCCGGGCGACGTTGCCTTGATGGCAATCGCGACTGGAATCATGATTGGCGTCGCCAGCAAGAGGATCACGAGTGCACCGAGAACGTCGAGCATGCGCTTGGCGTATAGGCCAAACCGCTCGACCATCGGCGAGATCTGGGTACGCACGCGCAGCTCAACTGTTCGTGGACCGATCGCAGCGAACGGTAATTGAAGTTTCACTGAATGGATCGCCGACGAGTCGGTCAGATCTATTTCAGTTGTTTCCCCCTGTTGTGTGGCGAATCTCGCCCACGTACGAGCATACGGCGATGCCCAGTTTCCCCCCGCCACATTGCCTCCCAGCGATAGTGACCCTGACTGGCCAACCCCGTATCGAAACCCTGGTCCCCCGACCGCATTGCTGCGTTCAAACCATAAGCCTCGACAGTTGGCCACTTACATGTTGCAACTCCACTCTAACATCACACTCTGCGTGGTGGGTGGATTAATATCGCGGCCTATAATGCCCACCTTCAAGGGCTTTGTCCAAAGGGGGCTTTTCGTGGCCGTGCTGTGTTATCACTCTGTGTGCGATGCCTGGAATAGCCCGTTGGCAATGAATTCGACCACATTTTCGGAGCAATGTACCTGGCTGGCGAAGCGTACGGACACGGTGGATTTAGGCCGTGCGGTAACCCTCATGGACCGCCGCGGCCGGCTTCCACGCGGTGTTTCGACGATGACTTTCGATGACGGTTTCGCGGACAATTTCGACACCGCCGTGCCAGCTGTCAAGCGGTCCGGCCTTACGGCTTCCATTTTTGTGGTCGCGGCCACGCTTGACCGGGGCCATCAGGTCGACTGGGTCGACGATCCACCGGCATTTACGTTAGAGACTTTGACCCGCGATCAGATTCAGTCGTTGGACGCTGAAGGCATCCACATTGGATCCCACTCGCTGTTCCACAAGGACTTGACGTCCCTGCCGTACGACGAGTGCGTGGAGGACCTCACCACCAGCCGGCTGATACTCGAAGAAATCGTGAGCAAACCGGTCCCCTATCTTGCCTATCCGCGCGGCCTGTGGAACGAAACGGTCGCAAAGGCAGCTCAAGCGGCCGGCTACTCGGGGGCCTTCAGCCTCCCCATCGGACCGGAACCGGTTGGGGCGTTCTCGATGCCGCGCATCGGGATTTGGCGCGACAACGGGCCTCGGGAGTTCTGGCTCAAGAACACCCGGTCGTATCAATCCGTCCGGACCTCGCGACTCTACGAGCTTGTCGGTAAGTGACCGGCGGCGGTGCTGACGACCGCATCGATCTCGGAGATGGTCCGGTCCAGGGAATGCTCGTCGAGTGCTTTCGAGCGAGCGTTCGCCGATAGGCGCCTGCGGAGTTCGTGGTCGGTGAGCAGAGTTTCAAGAGCCTCGGCCAAGGCCGTCGGTTCCTGAGGTTCAACCAGGCGCCCCACAGAATCGTCGATTATCGACGGTATTTGGCCCACCCGCGTCGCGACCACCGGCAGTCCACTCGCCAAAGCCTCCAATATCGAGAGCGGCATTGCTTCGAACCACGACGGGAGACAGAAGATGTCGGCGTCACGCAGGTAGTTGGCCATCTGGTCGTGGGGTACCGCACCAACGAGCACCTCAGGTCCGGTGGCAGCGTCACGGACCAGGTCTTCCTCTTCGATACCCTCGTCTGGGCGGCCCCCAACGATCACCAGTTGGTGAGCGACACCCCGCGACAAGAGTAAATGGGATGCCTCGATCAGATCGACCACTCCCTTACGGCGGGTCAGAATGCCCGCGAACACAATGACCGGTTCGTCCGGGCTCCGGGTGAGATCAGGTGCAAACGTGTTGGTATCTACTCCGTTGTAGATCGTATGTGTCCCGGGCAAGTTCAGTGCCGAGGTGATGCCATCCGAGACGGAAACGACCTCGGTGGCTGTTGATAGCGCTGCCCGGATAAGTAGCCGTTTCCATGCCCGATCGGTCCACTCCGGGAGGTTGCCGCCGTGGATGTGTAAGACCGTTGCCGAGCCGCGCAGCCGGGCCGCCCCGAGAAGCAAAGCAGCCCTGATTAACGTGACCGCCGGAACAAACGAGCTATGGAGGTGAACCACGTCAAAACGGCCCGCACTGCGGAAGACCCGCCCGACATCTGCGAGAGTCCGGGAGATGTTGCTTGAGCTCAGTACTCCGGCCCGATACTCGGCCTGGCGGGTCAAATTGAGCAACTCGACGTCATACCGTCCGGCTAGCTCCCGCTGCAAAGTGCTGAGCATCGAAGAAATGCCACCTGAATCAGGTGGCCCTTTTCCAACCAGGAGTAGGGAAGTCTTTGTCACGAAAACGCGATGGTAGCGTTCCGCACATGCCTGACATCGAGACCGGAGACACCAGCAGCGCCGGGGACGGAACCCACGCACTTGAGGCGACGCTGCGCGCTGCGGGCTTCCGGGAGAGGAAACCGACGTTCTCATCTCCCGCCCTCACCGAGATCGACATCTGGGTTGACCGTGAGGCTGTGGCGTCGCTGTCGGCTGTGCTGAAACAAGCGGGCCTCACCCCCTTCCGGCCGCGACGTCACGCGGGGCATAGATTCTTTATCGGGCTCACCCCGTCGGGTTGGCTAAAGGTAGACGCCAAGTTGAACGGCCCAGAGCCGGGGGGTTCGGTTCTGCGGGATGCGCTCTGGCTCGTCACCCGGCAGCGAGGTCTCGTCGTAGCATTGCTCGGAGCCGACGGGGCTGGCAAGTCCACGGCGGTTGCCTGCCTGGAGAAGGAGATGCCGGTCGATGTTGTCTCTCGCTACCTGGGCGGACCCCGTCGTTCCGGAGGTGGGAGCGGGTCCTCGGTGGACAATGCCGGAAGTCGACCGAGTTGGCGAAGTTTCGCTGGTTTTCCGAAATGGACACTGCGTACCGTGCGACAAGTCTGGTCCGTCGAGTGGGCAGCCCGGAAAGGCTCCGTCGTGGTGTGCGACCGCCATCCGCTTGAGGCCGGTCGCCTCGGCGATGAACCTGCGCTTATCAAAAAGCTCAAGAGATTGGCCGTCAGGACGCTCACTCCCCCGCCCGACCTGATCATGCTTCTCCACGCTCCTGGCGAGATCCTCTTCGAGCGCAAGGGTGAACACTCACCCGAATATCTCGATCGAATCACCGCGGCCTGGACCGAGCTCGTCACCAAACGTGGCGGCGTTTTGGTCGATGTCGATCGGCCGGCGGATGAGATCTGCCTGGACATCCAGCGAGAGGCGTGGGTTCGGTTGTTGAAGAAGCGTCGTTCGTGAATCACGAGGAGGTGCTCAGGACACTGCTCGGCTCTTCCGTAGCGTCGACGCCGCCCCTGGTCAGCCCACCCGCATCAGGGTGGCGCTCCGGAATGAGCACCTTGATCCGGCGCGAGCGGCAGAGAATCGAATCTCTATCAGGTCCATCACGGGAGCGCGTCACCTGGGCCGCTGCTCCAGGACACCGGCGAAAGTACCCGGTTCTCCGCCAGGCACTGCTCGGAGGGTATTTGTGGGCCGAGTTACCGTCGGATTCCCCGGTCCGGGTGCTCCAAAGCACGACTGCGTTCGAACCGACGGACGTTCTACGGCTCGGCAGCGGAGGCGGCATCCGCCAACGAGGCCTATGGGAGGGAAGACCGGTGCTCGCCCGCCTTGGTGTGCAGGGAACGTCCGCCGATCCGTCGTGGCATTTCGCCGCCCTCGATCGTCTCGACTTCGAGCAGATCCCGCGCGGCATTGCTAGCGGTGAGTTAGATGGAGTCTGTTGGAGCATCGAGGCGTTTCAGCCGGGACAAGCCCCGACCAGCCTCTCAGTACCGCAGGCCCGACAAGCGGCTGATTTCGTGTCGAGGCTCCCCCAAGTCACTGCGCCGACAGGCGTGACCAGACGGGCCGCCGAAGAGCTTGGGAAACTGGCGATCGATCTGGGCAGCGTCTCAAACGTCGTGGATGCGGCACTGACGAGCCTGCCAGGTGTGGTTGATGCACGGCGACTTCTGGAGCGGAAATCTCCTATTCGACGATGGCCGACTGACAGGCGTGATCGATTGGGACTCGTGGAGTGAGCATGGCGTACCTGGCCTCGACATTATCCACTTATGGGCAGAGGAGCTTCGCCGAGAGCGTGGAGTGTCTTACGGCGAACTGATCCAGCAGCGGTTCTGGAGCAACGAAACGGTGAGCAGCATGGTGGCGGACTACTTTGCCGCGCTTTCGTTGGAGTGGCATGTCGACACCCAGCTCCTGCTTGCGGCAAGTTGGTGGATGACCGCCGTCGCAGGCGCCGTGCGTCGCAACCCTGAGCTGGAAACCAACAGCACCTGGATCGCCCGCAACGTGGCCGGTCCGGCTGAAGCCTTCAATGAACTGGTCACGTAGAAACCACCTAGGAACCAGGATCCCGATCGGATTCGACTGCGGATTCAACATGCCACTCGGGACTCCCCCAGCGTGATGCGTCCAGGTCTGACGGTGTCGGCAACCGAAATCCATGACGGGCTATGCGGGCGAGGCCTTCCCACATCCCCCATCCCCAGGCCATTTGCATCGCTGCCAGGGCGGCCGGGACTCGTAGTTTGTCGCGATTGTCAAGCTTTCGGCCAATGGGGATCGAGAGTCCAAGCACGGCGATGACATATCCGCCCCCGGCTATCGGTAGCAACACCGGCACCCAGGGGAGCATGACCGCTGAAGTCGCGAGGACCGCCACAGCCACCGGAGGAGCAAGATGCCGGACGCGAACTTCCGAAGGATGCAGGAAGGCGACGTCGGCCTTGCCGCGTCCGTACCTGCGGTATTGGGCAGCCAGGTCGCGAATGCGGCTGCGGCACTTCCAGAGGACCTCGACCGACGGGTCGAGGAAGAGTTTGCCGCCGGCGTGCCTGACCCTAACGTCAAATTCGAAATCTTCGTTGGCCACTAGACGTTCGTCCCATCCCCCGAGCTGTCGGGCCAGGTCGATCCGGTACGCCCCGAACGGGATGTGGTCGGTTTCCATCGGTTGCGTTGCATAGTGATATGCCGACCCTCCCACTCCGAACGGTGAACCCAGGGCGGCCGCAATTGCCTGGCCGTTCGGAGGGCCACCTACCGCGGTCTTCTTGGCACCCACCCCGGCGACCTTGCCCGAACTGAGGTGGGCGACGAGTCGCTCGATATAGTCGTCAGGAATGGTCGAATGCGCATCAACCCGAACCATAAACAGGCCTTTGGCAGCCTCCAGGGCGAGATTGAGTGCCACGGGAATCGCCTTGCGAGGATTAGGAATGATCCTGACCCGGTCATCGCGCTCGGCCCAGGCTTGCAGTCTCGGAATTGTCCCATCGTCTGACATGCCGTCTACTGCCAACACCTCAATGTGGCGATACGTCTGACCGAGAACCGATGCCAATGTGTCGTCAATCGTTCGAACCTCATTGAGGATCGGGATGACAACGGAGACCAATGGCGTAGTCTGTCCCTGCTCGATATCCCCCACGTCGCATTCCTTTGGGTAGGCGTGTGTTGAGTGAAACTAGCCGCCGCCAGAAGGTCCGAAAGCGTGACATCCGAGCCTAACAACGACCGACGCCGAATCCTCGTAGTCGGAATGCGGCCTCCTCGCCTCCCACTACGCGACGGATACGTCCTGCATCTGTATCACCTGCTCAGAGAGCTGCATGAGATCCACGACGTCACCTTCCTCACGATCGACGATGGTGGCCCCGGGTTCGCCGACATCGAAGGTCTGGCGGTTATCGAGGCGGCTCGTCGCGATCTCAAGAGTGCGCTGCGCAAAACCATCGCATCGGTCCGTCCCGATGTGGTCCACGCAATTGGCGCTCCGATGGCCAGTCTCATCGGGTTGGTCGACGCTCCGATCCGGACGGTGCTCGGTGCCCTGGACGCACCACACTTGAACGTGGACGCGGTCGACGCGCGGGGAGCCGTCGAAGCCTTGCGAAAGCGGACCAGGCGAGCTCTCTCACTTCGGGCAATTCGCAGGCAGTACGGCGGCGCCGACCGGGTCGTAGTCGTGAGCAAAGAGGATGCCGTCGCACTCCGCGAGGTCAATTCGGATCTGAAGGTCTCGGTGATACCCAATGGAGTCGACCTGGCGGGTTTCGCCCCGCGAGATTCGATTCCCCGCCAAGCCGGGCGGCTGCTCTTCACTGGCGCACTCAATTATCCACCAAACGTCGCTACCGCTCGTTTCGTCGCTGAACAGGTCTTGCCGCAGGTCCTCAGTCAGCAGCCCTCGGCCCGCCTTTCGCTGGTCGGCCGTGACCCCGGAGAGACCGTCAAACGCCTAGGAGACCTTGCCGGAGTCGACGTGGTCGGGCCTGTCGACGATATGGGAGACGCGCTGGCCGTCGGAACTGTCTACGTGTGCCCAATGGTCGCCGGCACCGGCATCAAGAACAAGCTGCTTGAAGCCCTGGCCAACGGCCTCCCCTGTGTGGCGAGTCCGCTCGCCATTCGAGGAACCAGTCTCACCGACGGTGTCGACGTGCTCGTCGGTGAGAGCGCAGAGGAGGTTGCCGACCTGATTGTTCGGTTGTTGCTCGATGACGACCTCCGCATCCGGTTGAGTAGCGCCGGTCGCAAGTATGTTGCCGACCATCATTCGTGGTCGTCGGTCGCTAACCGGTTCTCCCAGGTCTACGAGGAACTCATCAGCGATTCCGCACCCATGTAAAGACGGCGGTGCGCAAGCCCGTTTTCTTGGTTGCAAGGGCTTGATTCAGTTCGGCGAGTACGTCAGCCGCAGAAAGGTATGACTCGTCGGTGCCGTCGTGTGTTCGTAACCGTGGGATCAGCCCGGCGTACTTGCGGTAGGCGACGGCTTGTTTGGCAACCAGATCAGCTCCGATCAGATCATCGGGTTTTCGCGCGGCCGCCTGAGCTGGATCGATATCGAGCCAAACGGTGAAGTCGGCCTTTGGAACGAACCAGCGGATTATCCGGCGCTGCACTCCCGATGGCACACCTGCATAGATAGCGTCGATGGTTCCGAGTGCGTCGAGTAGGTGCCGATCGTAGATCACTACGCCTTCGGCCTTTCGAGTCTGACTCCGGATGTCAGAGAGGTAGGCGAGCGAAACCAACATCAACCACACCCATCCGACCAGGCCTTTTCGCGATGATATGGTCTCGCTCGACGCCCCCTCGGCCAACCGCCGGAGTCCCGTCGTGTCCTCTTTTCGAAACTTCCGAATCCGCCTGGCGACGCGGTCGAGTAGTTCCAATCGCATGCCAGGCCGGGTCCAAACCATGGTGGTGGGTATTCCCAATCGTTCGAAGCCCTCTTCCAGAGCTCCGGTGAGGGTTGACTTGCCTGACCCATCAACCCCGGAGATGGCCAGTCGCACCTGAGGACCTCGAGGACGCGGGTACCTTGAGGCGGTCACCGGTTCGGGCGGCGACCCAAGAGTCCGAAATGCCTCCAAAGAATTTCCACCCAACTCAGCTTCTGCGACCGCCAGTCTGCCGACCAGGTCATTATCAAGTGTGGTGAGGTCTAGGCCACCTTCCACCAGGCGGCGCACCTCCAGCACCGACCGGGTGTCCGGAGGGTTGAAGCGCCCGGCACGACCCAGGGAGCGCTCGGCCTCGGAGGCGGCCTGACCGACGTTGATGTCGGCTTTCGCCAGAATGGTCCTGTCGTCGGTTATCGCGTAGCTGCACTCGTTTGGATATCCGAGATGTTGCAGGATTGCGCCCAGGTCGACCCAATCTGCGCCAGAAGCCAACTCGACGGCACGTTGTAGGTCGGATACGTAGACGTCGAGATCCGACGACCAACCAGCGCCCAGAGGAGAGGTGGTCGCGGTCGGGTCGGCCGGTCTGAGGACGGCGAGCGCGAGCGCCTTGGCATGCTCCATCCGTAGCAACCGTTCCGGCGATGGCACGTCGGTCGTTGGGACATCCAAGCCGTCGATATTCTGGCTTTCCACTTCATCCACCCCTTCGAAGTCTTACGAGACCCGGGCGCGGATCATCGATCGTGGTGATGCTGTGGGCGGTTCCCTGGTGCGGCAACAAGGCTGTGATGGTGTCGACGATTGAACGATTACCGTGCCTCAAGTCGGACATCAGCGTCCTCAGGTCACCGTCCATCCATCGATACCGGACTCCCGCTTTCCCGGTGACCGGGTTGACCACCTCACCGGCGGAGAGGCGACAGACCAGATCGGGCAGGTTGAGACCGGCCGCCAATGCCAATGGCATTGACCCGTATGGCCTTAGATTGAGGTCGATCAATTCAGAGCCGACGAACTGCGCCTGAAAGATTCCGTTGGTCTCAGCCAGGAGCATCCTCAGCGACTCCGCCCACCTGCCGTTGACGGCTTCGGTAATCGCCGCCGAAGCGGTTCCGGCTCGGGACGGAAAGGTCCTTAGATAGCGTTGCTGAACTGAGGCGACCAGGACTCCGTCCCAGACAATGCCGCTCAAGGCTCTGGTGGTATCCAGGATGAATGGCTGAACGAGCCCTCCATCTACTAGCGCCTCCCGGAGTTCGTCGGGGTTGTCGACCCGCGTGGCTGCCCTTCCACCCGGTGTTTTTGTTCGAGGCTTGACAATCATGGGGAAGACGGCCTTGGCAAAGGTTTCGTCGATGTCGCTCGCCGCAAGTTCCTTCGATTCCGGCGTAGAAAGGCCGACGGCCTGCGCCCTATCGCCCAAAGTCGCCTTGTCCATCAGTTCGTCGGTGGCCGGGTACAGCGATCGCAAGGCGGCGTCAGAGGTGGCGAAAATGACCCAGGCATCACGGTCGGCGGCGATCTCTCGCACCGTTCGACCGTAATCACCTTCGTTGAGCGACTTAATAGCGATTACCTCAGTCGCGAATCGAGAAGCCGCCGCCAGCGACGCAGAGTGGCTGGCAACAACCACTACCCGGCGACCGGCGACTCCGAGGGCGCGCACGGTGGCGAGGGCTGAACGATCGTTCGACCGTCCGGCCGAAGTAACTATGACGTTTGACTTGGTCCCTGGCACGTACGAAAGCGTAGCGACTAGCTTCGCGTCAGGAATCTGTCGTTGACGAGGAGAACAGCCAGGGTGAAAAGGGTCGTTGCCGGGCTAGTAGTGCTCGTGGCTGTTGTGACTCTCATCGTGGTCACTCGTGATTCATCGCGTCAGTCTGTTCCCGACGCATTCTCGCCGGACTCGTTTTGGAATACTCCGATCCCTGCGGACGCGGCGGTCGATCCCCGCTCCGACCAGATCATGGCCTTCCTGTCGGCCGACAACCGGCTTGACGGATGTATCACCCTGGCCGGCGCCAGCAAAGACGAATGGGGCATGCCCATCTACCTCTCGGATGGGACTTCTCCTGAGTTCGCCGTTGAGTCAACCAAGTACAACGTGCCGGGCGAATTCCAGTCGCTCCGAATCCCGAAGAATGCGCTCCCCGCTGCCACTTCCGACGCCGAGATGGTCATCTACGACGTCGAGCGAGGATATGTAGCCCAGCTATCCAAAGCGGCGTTCGCCTCCGAAACGAACACCTGGACCGTTACGGGTGGCAGCATCGCCTACCTCGACTCGAACGGCATCTACGGTGCGATCGACGGCATTGGGGATCCACGCAACGGCGGATCCTTTCGGGGTTACAACGGGGCGATAGCGGCCGTCAGCTACGACGACGTTCTGACAGGTCGGGTCGACAATGTGCTCAAAATCGGCGTCAACTCTTCCCGGGATGAAGCCGTGTTCCCCTTGATCAACAGTGATGGGGACTCCCTGGATCCAGACGCTCCCAGTCAGGGCCAACGACTGCGAATCCGGGCCGATGCCGACCTGACTCAGTACGGACTTAATGATCAGGCGCTCATCATCGCTCGCGGACTTCAGGAGTTCGGAGCCATCATCGGCGACAGTACGGGGGGTGGAGTTGTTCTCAAGCTCGAGGACATGAAGCGAGCCGGAACGGATGGTTCCTGGAGTCTTGATCGCACCAGTCTCTGTTCGATTCCGGCTTCCGACTACCAGATCGTGGCAACCGACCTGCCTTAAAGATCGCGAAAAACTCACTTTGGGTAGTGACATGAGCGCCGATAAGGTAATTGAAGTCGGGCTGGAGCGACCTTGTGAGGAGTTGATGTCGATGATGAGTCGACGGATTACGCGACTAATACTGGCCATTGGGGTAACCACGATCATCATGGTGGGATCGGTCGCCTCGGCGAACACACCCACCCCAGACGCCTTCCATGCGAATTCCTTCTGGAACCAGCCCATTGGATCGAACGCGGTCGTCGACCCGAACTCGGCAGGCATCATCAACTTTTTGATGAACGACAACGACCTGAACGGCTGCCTCACATTGGCAGGCACGCCGGGCAACTCGTGGGGCATGCCCTCGTTCGTAGCTGACGCGTCAGACCCGGTCTATAACGTGGTGTCGACAAATAACTCTGTTCCCCCCGAATTTCAATCTTTGCGGATACCTAACGGTGCCATCGCAGCCGACACCTCCGACGGCGAAATGGTGGTGTATGACATGGCTAAAGGCGTCGTTGCGCAACTGTCGAAGGCCACGTTCGCCAACAACAAGTGGACCGTCAGCGGAGGGAGCATCGCCTACCTCAACTCAAATGGCCTCGACGGACGTCTAGCCGCCTCAGATCAACCCAAGAACCGTGGGACCTTCCGGGGTTACCCCGGATCTGTCTCGATGGTGGCCTATGACGACATTGCCGACGGGAAACTGGACAACGTCGTCAAGATCGGCGTGAACACCGCCCACTCCGGTCACGTGTTCCCGATGCTCAACAGCGACGGGGACACCACCAACCCCAATGCTCCCCGCCAGGGCACCCGCATCCGCATCAAGCCAGGCGTTAATCTGGCGGCCCTCGGTCTGTCGGGTCAAGCACTTACGATCGCCAAAGGCCTCCAGGACTACGGCATGATCGTGGGCGACAGCACCGGCGGTGCCATGGTCCTCAAACTGGAAGACACCGAGGCGAGCGGCCGAGGCCAGTTGTGGAACCTTGACCGGCAAAGCCTCTGCAAGATCAAGGGCCAGCACTGGGAAGTACTGGTGACCCCGGGAGCTCCGCCAGTGTCTGGTCCGCCATCTCCGAGCGGGTTCTCGGATGTTTCGGGTCATCTATTCGAAAGTGACATCACGTGGTTGGTCAAGGAAGGCATCACCTCTGGATGTGGATCCAACAAGTTCTGCCCGAACAAGTCGGTGACCCGTGGGCAGATGGCCGCTTTTCTGAATCGAGCTCTCAATCTCAAGAGTGCTCCCTCGGCGAAATTTGCCGATACCGGCGGGCACCTCTTCAAGGCAGATATCGACAGGCTCTATGCCGCTGGCATCACGGCGGGCTGTGCGCCAAGCAAGTTTTGCCCTGATAGACTCGTTACGCGAGGAGAAATGGCTGCATTTCTCGTGCGGGGTTTCAAGCTGAAGACCGGGGGGTCTTCTCCCTTCACAGATATCACTAACAGCGTGTTTGCTGCCGATATCGTGGCGTTGGAAAAATCTGGAATCACGCACGGGTGTACACCCACAACTTTTTGCCCGAAGCAGTACGTAACCCGTGGCCAGATGGCTGCGTTCTTGAGAAGGGCCATGGACGGCTGAGATAAGCCGGAGTGATTTGAGCAACAACGAGGTTGGGGGGATCGACGCGCCCGTTGGCGAGTCTGTCGATTCGGAGTCGAATAGCCAAGTCCGCGGATCCAGCTTGCTGTTGGCTGGTCGCATCATGTCGTCCTTTATCGGCTATGTGACCCAAATCCTCATCATCCGCTATCTCGCAAAGAGCGATTACGGAGCATTCGCTTACGCACTTTCGATGGTGGCTGTGCTCCAAGCGGCCGTGCAACTCGGCATGGATCGGGGTCTTTCGCGTTACGTTCCGATTTTTGACGAGAACAAAGACACGGGATCAATGTTGGGAGCGATGACCTTCGTTGGAGGACTCACTGCTGCCCTCGGAACACTGGTCGTCGTCGGATTCTGGGTAGGACGCTCGTTTATTGCCGGTAACCTGATCGAGGACCCTGCCGCAGTGGCCATGCTGGCCATTTTGATCGTGCTCGTACCCGTCGACGCGCTCGACAACCTCATGGTGACTGTGCTTGCTGCGTTTCGAAAGACCGGAGCCATATTTCTCCGACGACATGTCGTCGCTCCCCTGCTCAAGCTCACCGCAGTCGCGCTGCTCATCCAAACGAACTCAACGGTCGAGTTCCTCGCGGTCGGATACGCGCTCGCCGGGGTGCTCGGCCTCATCATCTTTGGCTCGGTGCTGTTCCGTTACCTTGCCGGGCGGCGCCAAGAGCATCCGGGCCTTGGAATGAGATTTCCCATCCGAGACCTCGCTACCTTCTCGCTCCCCTTGCTGTCGACAGATCTCGTCTTCATGGCTATCAACGCGAGCGACGCCATATTGCTCGAATGGTTCGGATCGGTGACCGATGTGGCCGCGCTGCGAGCTGTTCAGCCGACAGCCAAGTTGACCCAACTCGTCTTGACTTCATTCGGGGTTTTGTACATCCCGTTCGTTGCAAGACTTTATGCGCGAGGCAATCATGTGGACGTCAGTCGACGCTATTGGCAAACGGCCAACTGGATCATGATTTTGACGTTGCCCGTTCTGGTTATGTGTCTCCTGTTCAACCAGGAGTTCACGACCAGGCTGCTCGGAGAGGATTACGCAGATTCAGCAATCTTGCTCGGTGTGCTGGCCGGCGGCTATTACATCAATGCGATGTTTGGATTCAACGGCATGACCTTGAACGTGTATCGAAAGATCGGCTTCCTGGTAGGTATCAATGGGATTGCTCTCGCCACCAACATCGGCCTGAACATCATCCTAATTCCTCTGTATGGTCCGCTCGGTGCAGCCGTTGGTACTGCAGGGACCTTCCTTGTCCACAACCTGGCGAAGCAGTACGGCCTTGCTAGGAAAACCGAAGTCACCCTCGCCGGTTCCGATACCTGGCGGGTCTATGCGATTGTTGCGGTGGTGAGTGCCATCGCGGTCTACGCGGGATACGGGCTGTCACTTTCATTCAGCTTTCGGGTGGTGCTCTTCGTGGTGTTGTCTCTGTCCGCGGTCGCAGCTAGTCGGAATATTCTCAACGTCGAAGACACTTTTCCTGGCCTCGGACGCCTTCCGCTGATCAAGTATCTGGTCAAATGACGTTGCTCGCTCGGACCCGGCGTCTCGTCATGGCGCCTGCGTCCAACCTGCCGCAGAAAGCAGACGCCGCCTGGGTGTTCCTGCTCCCCAAGCATGCCAGGGTGCTGTGCCTCGGAAATGTGGACCAGGCTCGGGTCGAGCTGGCTCACATCCGGGCCGACGTCGTATCGCTGACGCCGGGCGGACCCTCCTCGGCCGAAGGACCGGTTAACGCGCTCGTCATTGAGAGTGCCGATAGCGATTGGGTTTCTAGGGCATTTCGAGCGACTGAACCGGCCCTGGGACCGGACTGCGTCATTGTCCAGTTGCCGGGCAGTGCGTCCGTTCCCGGAGTCCGCAAGTGGATCATGCTGGGAGGTCCTAAACCATCTCGCAGGTCCCGCCGACTTCGCCGACTTGTGGCTCTGGGGTCCGCAAGGCTTGCAACGACCCTACAAAGAGCGTGTCCCCTCGGGAGTCCGTCAGCATGCTTCGGACGTTGGCTTTGTCGAGCTACCCGACGATGCCACCACACGGCGCGACCCGAAGCAAACGGCGGTCAGTCTCCCAACGCTCCAGCCACCCGACTATCTCAACATGCTTGGCAACCGTCACGGCGTCACTTTTGCGTCCGATACTTGGTCGTTCGGTCCGCCGCGCGGTTTCGCGTCCCAGAAGGTCATCTTCGGCTTAAACCACGAAGACGGCAGCGAAGTCATTGCGAAACTGACCCAGCGCCCTGTCTTCAATGCCCGACTGCAGGCAGAAGCCGACGCCCTTCGCTCTCTAAACCAGCTTCCGAGAGCTCAAGATGGCAATCCCTACGCTGGTGTTTGCTGACGAACACGAGACCCTGGCGATTGTCTGCCAAACCCGCCTCGCCGGCGTTCCCATGAGGGCGGTGCTTGACCGCAGCCCCCAAGGACTAATCGCTCGGGCGGGCTTCTCAGCCGTCATCGATTTGAGCGCCCGCACGGTCGGGGCCCCCGTCGCCGGCGAGACCCTGGACGCAATGGCTACCTTGGCCGAAGATCTCATCCGGATCTATCGGCCCCCAGCTGCAGTGATGGAAGCAATCCGGCAGACGGCCGCACATCTCGGTGAGTTTGACTTGCCGGCTGTCTTCATGCACGGCGATCTAGGCGTATGGAATATGCTCTGTGGCGGAGACGACATCGTCGGTGTCCTGGACTGGGAAAACGGTGATCCGGAAGGGGTGCCGATGTGGGACTTGTTTGTCTATGCACGGACGCTAGGTGTGTTCCTGGCCGATGTCTCAGGACGCCGATACGGTCCTTCTGTTTTCACCGGGCAGCTTCTCCGTGAGTCGGAACTTCGCAAGTCGTTGATGTCCCAGCTCGACGAGTATCGTCGCCACGTGGATGTTCCTGCCGAGGCTGTTGATAGCTTGTTCGTCATGTGTTGGGCGCAGCAAGCGGTTCGGGAGGCTGCCAGCCAGATTCAGCCGACCTGGTTGCAGACTCGAGGTACCCAACTGCTGGCTGCCGCGCTCGGTACCCCACTTGGGTATCGGGAGTAGATCCGATGGAGACTCGATGAACCTCCGACTGGCGACGACGCGCTGGTGGCACCGACTTCGTCGGCCGCTCACCCGCAACCGTTGGCTGTTCATGTGGCTCAGCCGGCGCCGAGAAAGTCGGGCCAACCTACTCGTCCGGCCCGACAGCGCGCTACTCATCGAAGCACCCATGCGGTCTGGAAACACGTTTGCGGTGGCGGCCTTCTGGCTCGGCAATGGGCGAGACTCCCACGTCGCCCGCCATGTGCACACCGCCGCTCACGTCCTCGAAGCAGTGCGGCTGGGAGTGCCGGCGCTGGTCCTTGTCCGGGAGCCACGCTCCGTCGCAATCTCACATGTGCTTCGGCGTCCTGCACTCACGGTGCGGGATTCCCTCATCGACTACGCAGACTTCTTCACGACCCTCGAAAGAGTCCGCGACCAAATCGTTGCGGTGAACTTCGAAATGCTGATCAACGACTTTCCGGCTGTAATCGCTGCACTTAACGAAAAGTACGGGCAAGCCTTCACCGGTAGAGTCATGGACGACCAGTTCGAGCAAGATGTGACCGCCCTGGTTGAGGAGATGAATCGGGCGGAATCGGTCAGCGACGGGAAGGTCGATGAGCTCCGAGTCGCACGTCCGTCGGCCGCCCGGCAGGAGCTCCGGAAAGGGCCAGAAATGGAATTGGAACGTCCCCGGAACCAGGCCGCGTTGGCCAGGGCGATGGCGGTCTACGAGCGCTGGAAGTGACTTCCGCCGGCCTGATACTCGCCATCGCCTCGGTCCCGGCACTCTTAGCGGCGTTCTTGTGGATGTCCAAGCGGAGGGTGCGGTTCCTGGCCGCTTACCTGGCGGTCTTGCCGTTCGGCTCGGCGATCGCGTTGCCCATCGGACTGCCGCGGGCGTTCTCAACCGTCTCGTCACTTCTCGGCGTACTGGTCGGCGGACTCTACGTGTGGCGGTGGATCAGCGAACGTCCCGGACTGAGGATTCCGTCGATGAGCGTTCCACTCTGGATCCTCTACTTCGCTTGGGCGGTCGCCACATCGGTCTGGACGATCAAGCCCCGCGTCACGACGAACAATCTTATGGTCCTTGGCGTCCTGGTTGGCCTGTTCGTCGTGATCGTGCTCACTCCGATTACCCGTGACGAGTTGCGGGAGGTCCGGGCGTGGATTGCTGCTGGCGGTGGCCTGACCGGATTGTACGCCCTGGTACTGGCGGCGACCGGGACACTCACACTGACCGGTGCCGGCGTGGCTCGGTTCGAAATCACCGGGGCCGGTGGCGGTGAGGGCGGAGATCCGAATATCACTGCTGCGGCGCTTGATCATGCCGATTGCCGTTGCCCTTTGGGAAGGATTGGATCCCGACCGTCCGCGGCGTTCCCGTTTGCTGTTCTTGGCCTCGGCTGGCCTGGCCGGGGTTGCCGTCCTCCTCACCGCTTCGCGGGGCGGAATCCTGTCCATCGTGATCGTCGTGCTGATCACCTTGCTCTCGCAACGACGCGGACTCGGGTCGATGATCCTGATCGGTCTCATGGTGCTGCCTGCCGCACTTTTGGTTCCGGCGACCTTCCAGGAACGTGTCGACAACACGGGCACGACCGGCCGTACGGCCATTTGGAGGCTGGCGATCGAGAGTTGCCCGGAGTATTGCCCGATTGGCTCCGGATTCGGCACATTCGCTGACGTACATGAAGTGGCGTTCCTCGAGACGCAAGGTGCGACCGGCACCAAGATCCGTTATCAGGCCCATTCGATCTGGTTCGAATCCCTCATTGAGGTCGGAGTGATTGGCTTCTCTCTCCTGGTGGCTGCGGTCTACGTGACGATGCGAGATCTTTGGCGGTTGCCAGTTCGAGAGCGAGCAGGAGGTTTCGCCGGGCTAACCGCGCTTCTGTTCGCCAATACGTTCTTGTCGAACCTGACATTCAAGTATTTCTGGCTGGGTCTGATCTACGCCGTACTCGTGGTGAGTGTCGTCGATAGCGAACGAACCAGCGAGGCTATGACTGCCCATCCGGTGACGAACTGAGCGCCCTGGCCTGCTTAATCCAGTCGGCAACCGTGCCGTACCGAACTTCCATCGTGTAAGCGAGGCTGCTCGCGTTGGCGCTAGCCAGGTCTTCGACCGTGGCGATACCCTACCGTGGTGAGCCGCTCGGCAAAGACCGCCCCGATCCCTCTGATGGACCGAAGGGTCAAATCATCATCGCTGACATCGGACACCTCATGGCGTCCGGGCGGTGGCTTGCGATAGCCGTTGGTGGACCCGGCGGGCGCCATCGGAGGCGCTCCCCGAGCCGCTGACGACCCTTCGTCGGACTGAGTGCGCTCATCGTCAGAGGAATCTTCGCTCGACGGGCGTGGCATCGACGTCAAGCGACGGCGCAGAATCGTCGGTGACGTGTCGTCGCCATGGTCGGCAGCTTGGTCGTGCAGTCGGCTCGCCTGGCTGATCCAGTCCACGACAATGTCTCGTCGAACCTCGATCGCGTCCGAGAGCCATTTGCCGTCCGCTGTCCCGAGTTCTTCGAGCGACGTTATGCCAGCCGCGACGAGTCGGGCGGCGAACACCGCATCGACGCCCTCTACAGATTCGAGAATATGAGCTGCCTCTTCGTCCACAAATAGCAGCGGATGGAGCGGGGACGGCTGATTGATTTTCTCAAGCGGCGTGATCAGCGGCTCAAATGTGTCCAACTGATCTCTGGTCGACGCCGACGAAGGCGTTTGAGGCTCCGGACGGGGCGGCGGGGGCGGCGTGACCGACCGTTCGATTGCCGGCCGGGTTGTCTGGCGGGACGCAACTGCCGGTTTCTCGACCGGATGTTCGGGCGCCTGGATGGCCGGCGGCGAACCCCGCTTGACGGTCCCGATGATGTCCTGTTCGGGTTCGGGCGCTTCGGTCGGTGCAGGGGGCCGCACGGGGCGCGACGGACCCTTGAAAAGCGGAACCTTCCGGTCAGAGGCTTGCAGGAAACCCACCAGAGCTGCCAATCCGGCAACCAGCAGAGCTGCCGCAGCGATGCTGAAAACGATGTTGGGAAGTCGGGAAACCTCAAGGGGAATGAGCTTGACCGGCGCCTCAACCTGGAGGGCGAACGATCCGAGGCCCGGACCGACCCGATTCAGTTCTTCGGCGAGAGCTCGACCGGCGGCATTGGCGTAGAGGGCCGCAAGTTCCGGATCAGGGTGAATTGCGTCAATCTCGAGTACCGGCGTGTTCTCGACGGGGGTGATGTTCACGATGGCTGGAATCAAATCATCCGGGGAAATGCCGGTACCGGCATAGTTCGCAGCCAGACGAGCGACCGTCCCGCCATTGAAGATGGCCACGGCGGTGCGAGGGAGACCATCCACCCGGATCGCCAATTCTGAGGCCACCACGAGAGCCTCGGTCTTGTAGAGAGGTACGTCTGGTTCCCTGGCGAGCGCGACGACATTGAGACTGGCGACCACCAGCAGAAACAGGCCGATGAACTTCCACTTGTTCAACCGGAGTGTCGACGCAACATCCATAAACTTAACCTGCTGACTTGCAGGGACACCGCTAACCGTGGCGGCAGTGTCACTGTCAGTTTTCCCTGGGCGAGTTGATTCTGTCTGATCCATTCTGTGACCGCCATAGTACAAGACTCGTGAGCCCCTTGGGATCGGAAGGAAAATTCCTTCTGGAATGGGCGTAATGCCGCGGCTCGTACTACATTGCCCCATTGAGGGAGTGCTGCCGCGCTGGCAGCCTATTGCACAACTAACACCAATGCACTTGGGGGCATCGTGACAAATCGTTTATTGCGCGGATCTATGGCTTTTGTCGTCGTTCTATCGCTCGTATCGCTCGTGGCAATCGTCACAAGTAGCGACTCGCTATCCGCTCTACAGGCAAACACGTTCGTCGACGACGACGGCAACATCCATGAAGCAAACATCGAATACATCGCGACCGCTGGTGTAACCAACGGATGTAATCCCCCGGCGAACACGAACTACTGCCCGTCGGGAACGGTGACACGCGGACAGATGGCGGCGTTTCTCGTTCGCGCTTTGACCTTGCCACCGACGTCGGTTGACTTCTTTGTCGACGACAGTGTCTTCGATTTTCCAGTCCGACATCAACCGTCTCGCCGCATCAGGTATCACACTCGGCTGTAATCCTCCGGCCAACACCAACTTCTGCCCTGACGGCAAGGTAACTCGCGGCCAGATGGCTGCCTTCTTGAAGCGCGGGTTCAACCTGCCAAGTACCAACACGGACTTCTTCGTCGACGACGAAGCGTCAATTTTTGAAGGGGACATCAACCGTCTCGCGGCATCGGGCATCACACTGGGCTGTAATCCTCCCAGCGAACACGAACTTCTGCCCGAATCAGACCGTAAAGCGCGACCAGATGGCTTCGTTCCTGGCGAGAGCGCTCCAGCAGGGCACTCCGCCACCGACGACTACGCCACCGACGACGGTACCGACTAGTGCGATCATTTCCCAGACCTCGTTCGGGATCTACAACTCCGGCACAGAAGCTGCCGCTACGACCAGCAGCTCCGCAAATACACCAGCCGTTGTTGCGCTTGACACTCCGTTCTCGATCAGGTTCGGTATGTCAAACACAGGGACGGCGTCGTTGGCCGTTGCTCCCAAGCTCCAGTATCGGTACATCGGCTCGAAGCTTCCTGGCCCGGTTTGGTCAGCATGGACTGACGTCACCGCAACGTCGGAGCGAGTACAAGCCGCCCCGACGGCCTCGTTGACCGATGGCCAGGCCACCACCGAACGCCTCGGCGGCCCCCTCACGTTCGTAGCTGGAAAGGTCGATGAGGCAGACGGCTCGACCGGAAGCGGTATTACGCTCGCACCCGAGCCGTGAGACCGAGTTCGTGTTCTCAATCAAGCTGCTCTCCCCGAGTTCCCAGAACGACCAGTACGAGTTCCGGCTGGTTGTGTCCAACGGCGCGCACTACAACGCTTATGGCGATCTCCCTTCCGTCAATCTCCCGTATAGCTTCGCCAACGGCTTCGATTCGGGAACGGCTGGAGCAATCATCACGCCAGCCGGTTCGGCAGATCCAAACCCTTGGTCGGGCGTGATTCCGCTGTTTGACCCAGCCGCTCCTCGCTACGACAGCACCTTCGTCGTCGACGGACCGCTGTCAGCAAAGTTTGACCGGATGGCCGAGGACCAGGCGTCCTATGTTCGAGTCAATGACTTCAACCAGGGCCACGATCTCTATGGCCGGTTGTACTTCCGGTACGCCGGGACTCCCGATCCGGACGGAACCCGAATCGTCGACGTGGTGGGTGGCTTCGAGAACGGCGACTCGAATTCCCATTCGATCACCTTGACCGGGACGATTGCCGCTGGATCAGCGGGCCAGATCAACATGAAAGCTGGTGGCGCGGTCGGACCTACCGGAGCAGAGACCAACCTGTTGCTAGCGACCAAGCTGGCGGTCGATACCTGGTACCGGATCGAGTGGCACGCAACAACCGAAAATGAGCTTGATGCAGGAAACGGCCATTTTGAGGTGCGGCTCTATAACGCAGCCGGAACCCTGTTGGATAGCGGCATCATCACCGGGCCATCGGCCTACACCAAGACCGAGTTCGAAGACGCCGACTTCGGTGCCCGCTCGCAGACGGTTGTCGCCTGGATCGACGAAGTAGAAATGTCCAACACGGGCTGGATCGGCGAGTAGCCGGACATCGATCGGCCCTTGGGGTTCGCCCAGGCCGGTGTTTGGGCAAGCAGGAATGGACCAAGACCGGGGTGCGAGGCAACTCGCACCCCGGTCTAGTACCGCGGTCCGGAACGGTCCCGGGTGGCGTCGGCGGTCATCCCATCAAAGACACGACTTAATGCGGTTTGGGGCATTATGCGGACAGAACTGATACGCGGATTACTGGCGCTAGTACTCGTCCTTTCAATGGTCGCCTTCGTGAGCATCGTGAACGGCGGGGAGGTCGGGGCTGAGATGATCGACACGTTTGTGGACGACAACGGCAACATCCACGAAGCCAACATCGAATACGTCGCGGCCAACGGGCGTAACCCAGGGCTGCAATCCGCCGGCCAACAACAACTTCTGTCCGTCCGGCACGGTTACCCGCGGTCAAATGGCTGCGTTCCTGGCCAGGGCGCTCGACCTCCCGACAACCAGTGAAGACTTCTTTGACGATGACGATATTTCGATTTTCGAAGCCGATATCAACCGCCTGGCGGCAGCCGGAATTACGGCCGGGTGCAACCCGCCGGCCAACACGAGCTATTGCCCTGGTCTAAGAGTCACCCGGGCGCAGATGGCCGCGTTCATCAAACGTGCCTTCAAGTTGCCGGCCACGAGCACCGACTTCTTCGACGACGACGAAGAATCGATCTTTGAAGGAGACATCAACCGCCTCGCCGCGTCTGGCATCACACTGGGGTGCAATCCGCCCTCCAACACGAAATTCTGCCCTACCCAGACGGTGAAACGGGACCAGATGGCGTCCTTCCTTGCCCGGGCCCTAATCAACTTCCCACCGAACCCGACCACGACCTCAACAACAGTTGGCTCCACTACCTCCACAACGACGAGCTCAACGACGTCTACGAGCACCACCAGCTCCACGACTTCTACGACCAGTTCGACGACTACGACTACGAACGCGCCATCCAACCCGGTAGTAACCCAGGCGAGCTTCAGGATCTACCAGGACGGCACCGAGGGAGCGGCGGGAGCCATCGCTGGCGATCAACGAGGGTGGGATAGTTGCGGACAACGGCGTGACGTTCGGTATTCGCGTCGGGGTGAGCAACATCGGTACCGGCGGACCGGTAAACGTCAGACCAAAACTGGAGTACCGATTCATCGGAAAAGACTCGCCGCAGCGGACCGATCTGGTCGCCATACACCGACGTGACCGGTTCGTCGGCCAGAGTCCGGTCCACAGCAAGCGCGTCGCTAGCCGACAACGGCTCGACAACCGAGCGCCTCAACGGGCCTTTTACGTTCGTGCCGGGACGCATCGACGATGTTGATGGTGCCATCACGACGGGTGTTTCGATAGGTCCTGGACAAGAAACCGAGTTTCTTTTCTCCGTGCGGTTCGTTGGCGCTGACACGAAGGACCAGTATGAGTTTCGCCTGGTAGACGCATCCAGTGGTGCGGTCTATTCCGACTATTCCCAGACACCGGCAATGAACCTCGCCTTCACGTTTGCGAACGGTTTCGACACCGGAATGGATGGAGCCTCGGTCAAGGTCTCTGACCCGGGTGACCCGGATCCGTGGTCACAGGTCACCCCACCCACCAACAGCGTTATCTTCTACGACGACGACATCGCTCCAGCGCAGGGCACCATGGCGGCGCTCTTCAATCGCACCAGCAGCGATCCGGCCACGTACCTTCGTACCAACGACTTCAACCAGGCCGAGCACCTCTACGGGCGGCTCTACTTCCGATACACGGCTGCCCCGATGCCCGTCGCCACACGCATCGTTGACGTGGTGGGCGGCTATCACCTCGGTGATCGAGGATCGCATTCGATAACCGTGCAGGCGGACGGGCGGGTGCTCATGAAGTCAGGGACCGGGGGAAGTGCCGACTTTGTGATCCCGATCTCAACGCTATCCATCAATCAGTGGTACCGGATCGAGTGGCACGCCACGACCGAAACCACCCTTGGTGCGAGCGACGGCACCTTTGAGGTGCGAATCTACAACGGCGCTGGTGCGATGCACGCCACGGCCCTTCGCACGAACGTGCCGACTGGGACGGAGTTCGAAGATGCCGACTTTGGTCCACGCACGCAATCGATTACTGCTTGGATCGACGAAGTTGCTCTGTCCAACACCGAATGGATCGGCATCGCGCCTTAAGGACGAAGATCGACCAGACGATCGCCGAGTTCGGCAAGCGAGCGAACCAGGTGATCGAGTGATCGCTCAATCATCAGGTTGACGATTTCGTCCGGAAAGCGGGACCGCCAGTCGGTGTGAATGCCGATGATGGGTCTACCCCGAGCGTGGGCGTAGCCGATCTCCCAGGCAGTGCCGTCGTCGGTGGTGAGTCCGTTCAGACTGGCGACAACCAACGTGCACGAGTCAAGATTCGCCCGGTTCGATCGGAATATCTCAGCAACGTTATCTGCGGTTTTCGGCGGGTTATCGCGATGGGGCAGGAAGGTCGAAAACCCGGCGGCCGCCACCACCTCCTCAACCCGTTCGAGCCACCA
>CAWIFX010000020.1:0-102258 GCA_963835515.1 uncultured Acidimicrobiia bacterium
GATTCTCGACGTCTTGTCGTCTGTCCGGAACGACGAACCGCTTGCCAGGTGACGCGAACCCCGTCGGAAGCCGTCGAGCTTCGAGAATGAAAATGTCAGGTCCGGCGAGAAACTCAGGAGACGCCATGATTGGAAAGGCAGAACGATGAGAGCCGTTGACATTTCGTGGCGTGCCTTGAAAGGGTCCGACGAACCCGCAGCCGTGCGGTGATTCTTGTCGCCTAAATCGTGATCCCATCCACCGACGCTCGCCGCCCCGTGGTCGCCCCACCAGTTGTGGGGCGTGCTCGGCTTAGGCCGGGAGTCGCCCTCGTCACAGCCGCGGTGCTATCTGTACTGATCATCGTTCGGGCTCTGCCCGCCATGTACGGACTGCCACTTGTGGGGTTGGTGGCCGCGTGGGGCGCACCGCCTGACACGGTGCCAACGGCTCGGCTCCTCTTCCCAAGTCCACGCAATGTGGCAATCGGTTCGCTAATCGTCGCTGCCTTCGCAGTCGTGGCCCTTCAGCATCGGCTGCTGCGAGCCTTAATCGTTACGTTCGGAGCCGGCCGGCAGTCGATAATCATCACCTTGCTGTCCGTAGCCGTGCTCATGCTCCCGCTGGCGATGGCCGAGTCCCCGATCCGGATCGACGACCTCCCCGCTCACCGCGTTGTCATGACGAAACGCAACCTATTACTAGCGCTCACCGGCCTGATCGCCGTCGCCACCTCGCATGCCACCGTAGGGCAGACCTTTGTCGTCCTGGCCGTTTTGGTCCCGGGTCTTCCTGTCGTTCTGGCGGCATCGCGTCTTCGTCATGCCCGACATGGGCGCGTCGAGCGAGGATTGTGGCGGCGCCCGCTACGCGGTGGTTTGGTGTTGCATCGTCTCCAACTATTCAATCTTCTACTGTTTTCTGCACTCCTCGGTATTGCAATGCTCACCCGCGTTTTCGATGTGCTTCGCCTCTACCTCCCGGTCGGTGGGTACCGGGTTTTCCAGGCGGCGTTCTTTGTAGGCCTCGTCGCATTGGTGATCCTTGCGCTCGTGCCTCTATCGCGGGTGTACATCGGCACCAATGTGCTCGTGGCTGCCGGGTCGATCTTCCTCGCTCTACAACTCGTCATGATCTACCAGCCCGCCTTCGAGCCAACGATTGTGGAGTCTCCCCTGGGCGAGGAGTGGTACGTCGATCAGGGCGGGCACGCCGAGTTGGTCAACTATCACTATGTCACTTCGGCCCAACGAGACGCACTCGACATCGTGCAGATCGTCGACGGGCGCAGTCACCCGGGTGGATCCACAGACCTGAGCAGCTATTACATCTTCGGTGCCCCGTTGCTGGCCCCGGCAGACGGCATAGTGACATCCGTGGTGGACGGACTTGCCGATCAACAGATCGGGTCGACCGACAGAGAGAACGCGGCCGGGAACCACGTCGTCATCGACATCTCCGGGGGCCGATATATCCTGCTCGCCCACGCCCGCCAGGGCAGCGTCCGGGTAGCGGTTGGTGACCGGATAACAGCTGGGCAGACCATCGCTGAGGTCGGCAACTCCGGTGGTTCTACCGAACCGCATATCCATATCCAGGCTTTTAACCTTCCCTCGTTCGAGTTGGCCGCAACCGACCTTGCCGAGTTGCTGCGCACCGCGCGCACCTTTCCGCTGGTGTTCCAAGGCGTAGTTCTCACTCGCAACGGTTCGGAATCCATGCCGACAACGGTTGACCCGCGCCGTGGCGACCTCATCAGGCCGGCGCCGTGACAGAAACTCAGGTTGCGTGTCTTCTCACGCGAGCGCCATTGTTTTTTGCCCGCCGATACGTTGGCGAGTGGTCCGAAGGCGGCCTAAACATCTCCGGAATCGGGATCGCAACGCGTCTCACGAGGGACCGACCGCAGAGCCTGGATAGGGCATAATTGGGTCCTATGTCCGCCGAGCGAAGCCTTTCCCGTGACCAGCCGTCCTGGGTGGAGCGGTTGGCGGCTGCCCTCTACCGGCCGCTCGCCGAGCCCGACGACGACGATCGAACCCGACTGAAGAAGACACTCTTCCTCGGGGCCTTGGTGGTGGGAATGGTCATGACGACCGGCACGGCCATCGTTGCCGTACGTAGCGACTTCGACCCGGTCATCCCCACGGTGCTCTTTGCGCTGGTTGGCGTGTTGGTCGCTGCAACTGTCTACGCGCTGGTGTCGACGGTCGGACTCGATGTTGTGATTACGGTCGTTCTGGCCGGCACCTTGCTGGCGTCATTCGCCACCACCTACCTGGCCGGCGGAATTATGTACTCAGGCGTGAACATCATGTGGGGTATCGTCACACCGGTTGTGGCATTTCTCGTGTTCCGACGGACCGTGGCGTTGGCGTGGTTCGCTGCTTTCCTGGTCCTTCTCTATGTCGCCGTCGTGAGTCCTCGACCAGCCGAACATCCCCTGCCACCCACGGCTGAGGCCTTCGCCGCAGCGACACTCTCGGGCATTGCCATCTTCGTGTTCGGCCTGTTGGTGTACTTCCTGGGCGAGCGTGACAAGGCACAGCAGGAAGTCGAGTATGAGCGGAGCAGGTCCGATGCGCTGTTGGCCAACATCCTCCCCAACGAGATCGCCTCCCGGCTCAAGCAAAACCCCGGCATCATTGCCGATGCTTACCCCGAGGCGTCGGTTCTGTTTGCTGATATTGCCGATTTCACGCCGATGTCCGAAAGTATGTCGCCCGAAGATCTGGTCACCCTCCTCAACGAGACGTTCAGCGAGTTCGACCGACTCGTCGACGAACACGGCGTCGAGAAGATCAAAACCATCGGCGACTGCTACATGGCGGCTTCCGGCGTTCCCGAACCCAGGACCGACCACGCCGAGGTGATTGCGCGCCTCGCCCTGGACATGCGCCGCGTCGTCTCCGAACGATCCTTCCACGGCCAGCAGGTGCGGTTTCGCATCGGTATCAACAGCGGGCCCCTGGTGGCCGGGGTCATCGGCACCCGCAAGTTCATCTACGACCTTTGGGGTGACACCGTCAACACTGCCAGTCGCATGGAATCGCATGGGATCGCCGGGACGATCCAGCTGACCGAAGCTACCCGCCGCCTCCTTCCATCACGATTTGTGGTGAGCGAGCGCGGCATGGTGCAGATCAAGGGCAAGGGTGAGCTCGCCACTTACTTCCTCGAAGCCGAGGACAACGCTATCTGAGATAGGTCTCGACGGTCGACCGTCATTCGATTTGTTCTGCACCAGCTACGGTTTGTCGCTCGGAGCGTCCGGCTGCTTCGGCTTCTTTCGTGAGGGTTGAGACCACGGCGTCGTAGCGGTCCTGAGCTTCGGCTGGGGAGTCCCCGACGCTCGTTACGCCGACAAAGCCGTGCGTCGATACAGCGCTCAGCATGGAGAAGACTGATCCGGTTTGGGTCGCCTGGTTGAAGTGGAGTTCATTCATGAGCGCGATGTCGATCAGATCCTGCGGGGTGAACCGGTCCAGGCCTTCAATCTCAAGATGGTCTGACGCCACATAGAACTTCCGCTTTCCGCTCGGTGCGAGGAAATGGCCAGATGCTTCGTCGTAGGCACCGTCCGTGAGGAATTGGAGTGTGAGGAACGGATGGGTCGTCCCGCCCTTGCGCAGGTTCAGCTCAATGGCATGATCTTGCCAACCGTCCTGGGTGCGGGTCATCATGAAGTCGATCGCAAAGCGACCGATGATGCCCCTCTCAGCCAGTAACTCACCGACCTTGCGGGCACTACGGGAGATCTGGACTGCGTATTCAGGGTTGGCGGGGAACCGCGAACCCATGAACACTTGGCCGTCGTCGCCTCCGAGGATCTGATCGTGTGTCGATAGCACCTCGACGTTACCGAGGGGAGTGATACGCATCTGCACCGATGGGCTGGGCAGGTCTTCGCCTTGGATCATGGTTTCCACGATGCCGCCCTCGATGGCCATCGTCTCGAAGTAGTCGTCGATCGTGCCTGCATGTTCGTTCAGCCTCATTGAGCTGACTCGTTCTTTCACGGCCCGAGCGCGTTCGGCGCCATCGGGTAGGCCAGTCAGATCGACTATGGCGTTCCCGAACCCGGAGACCCCATCGTTGTGTTTGACGATCACCCGCTCGGCGTCGGGGGATTCGTCGACGAGGTCCAGCGCTGCCGCGACGACATCGTCGAGGCTGTGCAAACCTTCGCGTCCTGCCGGGTGCGAGATGTCTGCCTGAGCAAAGAGCTTCCGCCCCGCCGACTTCGTTCCGAAGTGAACATCCTTCGGATCCGCCCCATACATGGGGATCCCCAGTCGCATCGCCAACTCGCGGTCAGACCACGTCGTCATGAACGGCACCAGATGGGCGCGGTCCGGATCGACGATCAGATCCCGGATTCGGTCGATCAGCCTGGGACGGTCTAGGAGTTTGTCTGAGAGCGCCCGATAGGTCGCCTCCATCGGAGACACGAAGAACAGCCGACTGCGCACGTGAGTACGGACGACACCCGGTATCAGGCCGAGGTAATAGTCGATGATGTCGGGATGGATGGCCTGGCCGGTGACGTAGATCATTCGGGCCCGAGGCTGGCGGAGTAAGAACAGTAGGAACAGGTATCGCTCCTCGTACGCCTGCAGCAGGCTGGCGGCCAACTCGACATCGATATGCGCCGACGGCACCACCACGATCGTCTGCTCGTCGGTGTTGAGGCGTTCGATTGACTTCCAGAGCGGAATGAGCTTCGCCTGAAGCGCGTCGTAGGCTGCTTGGTCGTGAACGTCTATGGAGTGGGCCATCGCTTGTAAATATATCTCAGCGCCAGCGAAGCGCATGCGTCGCCATTGCCGGGTTGCTGGCTTCCGAACTCTTTGACTCCGCGCGAGAATGGCGGGCCATGGGACGATTGATGAAGAAGCTCAAGAAGTGGTCGGTGGGGTTGCATCCCGGCGAGGAGATCATCGCGGCAATGGTGCTCCACCCGAATGGAATGGCCCGTCGTGTGGCATTGGGGCCCGGCATCGGATCCGCCATGGAGAAGCGTGCCAGAAAGGAAGACGAGCCAATGGTCAGCGATCGCGGCACCGCTGCCACCCTGCCGACGAGTTTCGCCGTGATTGCCGTGACGCCGCTGAGATACGTGGTGTATGAAATGTCGGGTTCACGCCCACGCGACATTGCCGTGAGTCTCGGCAGGGACCAGATCGTACGGCTGGAGATTGGCAAGGACAGGATCGGCCCTCCGGTCCGTATCGATTTTGCAGATGGCACCAGTCGCCTGTTCGAGACGCCGATGAACAACACCGATGTGAAGAACTTCCTCAGCTCAGCCGAGACTTGATCGGCACCAAAGCCCGACTTCATCTCACATCCGATCTGGTTTACTGCGCTTGCATCGTTGACCGCGACGTGAGTGTGGAAGTGGCCCGCTATCGCCGCCAGAACATCAGGTGTGTCACGCCGCTGGGGCTCGGCACGGTCTCGAGATGGAATCGGTCGAGAAGGTCGTCGGCCGTTGTCCATAGGCGCTCTCCCCGTCCGAGTGTGACCGGGGCGACGGCGATGTGCATCTCGTCGACGAGGTCTACGTCGAGGAACTGGCGAATGGTGGCCACGCCTCCCCCAAGCCGAACGTCCTGGCCGTCGGCCGCGGCCTTGGCCAATCGTAAGGCGTCGGCGGGCGTGGCATCGATGAAGTGGAACGTCGTGTCGGCGAGGGTGAAGCTCGGTCTCGGGTGGTGGGTGAGAACGAATACGGGTGTGTGGAATGGTGGCGTGTCGCCCCACCAGCCGGTCCAGTCGAGGTCCTGCCAAGGACCCCGATATGGTCCGAACTTGTTGCGGCCCATGATCTCGGCACCGATATTCCGGGTGAAGTCGCGGATGAAGTGATCATCCAGCCCGCGGGATCCGCCGGGTTCGGTGCGGTTCGGGAAGCTTGCAGTGGCCATCGCCCACGCGAGGAGGTCGCCTGGGTCAACGTGCCCGAAGGGGCGTTCGAGGCTCTGGCCCTCCCCGGCCCCGAAGCCGTCCATCGACACCGCAAAGTTTTGCACTCGCAGTAGCTGAGCCATTTCAATCCTTTCGTGAGGTGACGACCGGCCGTGTCGATCTTACGGGTGGCGAGGTGTCGGGTGAGCCCGAAACGGTTCGCACGATCAGCAGCTACACACCCAGTGGGGCGGCCGTGCAGGCTCTGTCGGCCAGTTGTGCCGGTCAGGTCCGAGACGGTTGTAGACGGCTGGTTCCCAGCAGGGGCCCCGTGATCGCAGGTATCCGCCGCATGTCGGCAATGGCGATGGGGGGGAATCAGCCAGCTCCATGATTAGACCACAACCGGCTCGGGAGCCGGCCGACCGGCGTTGGGAACTCGCGGCTAGCTCGCCGAGACTTCGCTGGTTCTGTGATGGTTCTCAGGTTCCTCACAGATTCGACCACCATGATGCCGACATGGCAACGCTCGATATCTCAAAGAACGCACATCTGCCGGCCCTCGTTTTTGTGCTCGTCCTTCTCGCAACGGCGTGTGGATCCAGCGACGGAACCGTCTCGGACGAATCGGTGGAAACGATCACTAACACCTCCCTCGCGGTCGCCGACGTCGACGATCGGCCGCTGACCGAAACCACCACCGCCTTCGCGGAGTCGACGGCCGGTGCCACCTCGACTTTCGTAGCCGAGGTGTGGGCTGACAACTGGTTTGCGCTGTATGTAAACGGCGAGCTCGTCGGCGAAGACTCGGTGCCGATCACCACAGAGCGGTCATTCAACGCCGAAACCATTGTTTTCGAAGCGACCTACCCGCTGACCGTCGCCATAGAAGCCAAGGACTTCATTGAGACCGATTCTGGACTTGAGTACATCGGCGAAAGCAACCAGCAAATGGGCGACGGCGGCATCATCGCCCAGATCACTGACACATCCACCGGCCAGGTGGTCGCCGCGACCAGTGCCGCATGGTCGTCGCTCGTTGTCCACCAGGCCCCGCTCAACACCGAGTGCGAAAAAGACGCCGATCCCGACACAACCTGCGAGTTCGCGATCACAGAGATTCCTGCCGATTGGGCCAGCACAGCATTCGACGACAGTGCCTGGGCTGCGGCGACCGAGTGGTCAGCGGCCGCCGTCGACCCCAAAGGCGGCTACGACGACATCGATTGGGACCCGTCGACCCGCTTCGTATGGGGTATTGATCTCGAAGTAGACAACACCGTGTTGCTTCGTCTGACCGTCTCCGGCGACTGAGCCAACGGACAGCCCTGGCCTGGCGCCGGTCCACGTGCACCAGGACCGCCCCCACCGGGCAGTGAGGCATTCTCATTGTCGGGGCTCGAAAGCGTGCCGACCGCTGCGGCTCCGACCCGGCAGGCTGGGAGGTTCGGCGAGTCGTAGGTGAGGTGGTAGTGGTAGGTCTCGCCGAACTCGGCGGTGTCCGACACGTGGCCGGAACACTCGTCGAGGTCGGACGGGATCTCCCGGTCCTCCTCGGGGCCGTAGATTCCGTAGCCGTCGTAGGCGAATCCGAGCAGTGCTTCGACGTCTTGTTCGACTTCGCAAGTCACATCGGCTCCTGCCTCGTCCAGGTTCGTTTGGATCGACTCGGCGCCAAAATGCCAGTGGTAGTAGCCGGACGGGTCGATGTGCCCGCCACAGGCATCGAGCGCGGGGAGTCCGCCACGGTCAGCGACCGACGGGGCATCTCCGAAGATCGTCACGCCGTCGAGGGCCAGGCCGACCTGGGAGATCGTCGACAACTCGACCGAGCTCTCGAGGACTTCCGGGGCCGTCGGTATCAGGACCTGTAAGTGAAACGAACCATCGGCGGTCGCCTCCAGACACGAGTTGGCGGTTCCGCTCGAGTCCGCCGCCCCGGCGCCCGGGTCGGTGATCGAGATGTTGCCATCAGCGTCGACGAACTCGAAGCCCTGAGCCTCCATCATTGCCCAAAAGGCGGCGTCGAGGGCGTACAGGCCGGGCTCATCGCCGTCCCACACCCATATGCCGGCCTCGTCGCCGACGGTCTCGGGGCAGAAAGGCCCGTCGGTGTCGACCGTCGAGGCCACGCTGGCCACTTCGATCTGGTAGCAGGTGGACTCGCTGCCGTTTTCCAGGGTGCAGTCGACGACGACGGCGTCAGACGTGAGTGCCCCATCGATGAACATCGACGATATGTCCAGGTCAACGCCGGACGGCTGATTCGGGTCGGAAGCAGTCGTGGCCGAAGCTGCAGTGGTATCAACGGCGTTGATGGTGGTGTCAATGTTGCTCGATACTCCGCACGCGGACGTGACGATCACCAACGCTACGAAGGCGCCAGAGAGCCGGCGGCTGACGGTAGTCATAGAGCCTCCCCGCCGCTCGTATCGGATGGCGGAAGGGTCGGGTCGGTGGGTCGTCATCCTCGTGGGCCGCCGGCCGCGCCGGCTACGGACTGGCCAATCAAGCAACTGATGACCTGGTTCTCTGCGGCGCTATTGGCGTGATAGTGATAGCCCGCCGCCTCCGTCGTATGTCCGTTGCACGCATCCAGATCGGCAGCTGCGACATCGGCATCATCGAGCGGGCTGTGGACCGGGCCGATCATGGCGACGATGTCACCGTCGTTCAGGCGTCCGGATGCCACGCCCTCGATTAACGACATGATGCCGTCCTGTTCGCCGATGTGGCCGATGTGGCCCAAATAGGTCGACTGTTCCTCGGTGAGGCCGAGGTGACCGAGCATCTCGCGATGTGCGGAAGGCTTTACGAGGAGCATATTGAGGTAGTCGATGTCGCCTCTCCCGAAGGTGCCTCCCGCCGGGTTCGGGCTTTTGGCAAGGGCTTTGTCCACGCAGGTCAACCAGTTGTCGATTGAGACTTCATTGAGCCGGCTCTTCATTTCATCCGGGGCCACCAGATCGAAGAAGAACCGCCCGGCGGCCACCGCTTCGTCGGTGGGGTGCTCAACGGTGCCACTGGCCGGAACGATGACGTGGCGGCTCATGGAACCGTCCGAGATGAGGTGTGTGCCGAGTACCCGGTTGGCAGGATGGTCCCGGCGCACCAGCAGCGCACCGGCCCCGGCACCGATGTTGAAGAGGAACGAGGTTCGATGGTTGGAAAAGTCGATGAACTCTGAGATGTTGTAGCCGCCCCCGATCAGGACGTTGTTGATGTCGGCGTCTTCGGCCATCATGGCCTTGGCGGTTTTGAGTGCAGCCACAGTCGTGGCGCACCGCATGTGCATGTCCATCGCCCAAGCGTTGCGGGCTCCAATTCGTTCGGCCAGGTCGATGCCGGCGGTCCACAGCAGGTACTCTTTCCATTCTTCGGTTGTGCAGAGCACGACATCGATCTCAGCTGGATCGGTGTTGGCTTGCTCAAGACAGTCCAGCGCCGCGTAATACGCCATATCGTTGGGATGGATTCCCGGGCTGACGATGTGTTTCTGTTCGATGCCGAACTTCTCTCGCACTACCCATTCATCGATACCCGAGGCTGCTGCGATCTCAGCGGCGGTCATGATCGTGTCCGGCAGATATCGGCCCGCCGCCACAATCCCCATGTCGACGGTCACGCGGGTTCCTCCACGCCGAGCCCGCGCATTACGAAGGTCATGAGCTGATCGAAGGCTTCGTCGCCGGGGATTCGGTGTTCCCACAGCACGAGCTTCTGTCCCATGAACTCGCCGATCCCCATCAAGACGTAGGCGAGTAGCTCCGGATCGAGATCGCCGGCTACTTCACCGGCATCCATGGCAGCCTGGAGTCGTCGGGCATACGGTACGGCGATGCGCCGATAGTGCTGCTGATAGGCGTCATCGTCCACGAACTCGGCTTGCCGGATGATTCGGTAGAGGGCCGGGTCGTCGGCGACGTGTTGGAAATAGGCAGAGAAACCGGCTCGCTCTTGTTCTGAGCGAGGAGCGACTCCGTCGATCGCCTCGGCGGATGCTTGGCGCACCTGACGGTTGACGTGGTCGACGAGTTCCAGGAATGCAGCCTTCTTGTCGGCGAAGTGGACGTAGAACGTTCCCTGAGCGACGCCTGCCCGCCGGGTGATTTCGGCGACTGAGGCTCGTTCGTATCCGAATTCCGCGAACACGGCTTCTGCCGTGTCGAGCAGTGACTGGCGCGTGGCTCTCCCTCGCTCGGTGACCGGCTCCGGATGCGGCGTCGACAATGCATGCTCCTTATATGACAGGTGAGTCAGGTGTCAACTTAGAGCATAGACGGCCACGCTGCGGCGAATCGGGCAACTTTCTCGTCGACCTTCATTTTCTAAGTGCGGAGGAAGCGCATCTGGAGTAGCTGGCCCCAACGAGCGCGAGCGTGGCACCCGTCTTGGCGACGACAGCGAATTCGAAGGTGGGTCACTGCTCGGTTAACTGGTCCAATCCGTTGAGGACGAGGTCGAGGCCGTATTCGAACTCTGTGTCGAATGTGAATCCGGATCTCCGTGCATGGTCTTCCAGTTCGGCCAGGTGCGGATACTCATTCGTCGAGGTTTGGGCGACGCTGGATCCAGCCGGTTCTGGATCTTCCCTTGCGATGCCCATGGTCAGGCTGGTTTCTTGAATCACGTGCCCGTATACGTAGCTGTCGAGCACCCAGAAGGCGTGGGCGGCGTTCTCGACGGTGAAGCCCGCCGATCGTAGATTCCCGATGATCGCGTTCAGATAAGCCCTAGCGGTAGGCCCGGCCAAGTCGCGGGTCTCCAACAGTCCGATGGCCCAGGAGTGACGACTGAGTACTTGGCGGGCAGAGGTTGCCCGCAGCCGCATAGCCTCCCTCCAATCGGCCCCTTCGCTTGGGACCTGTATCTCGCCGACGACGAGCTCGACGATGCCGTCCAGGATCTCTTCCTTGTTGGCGACGTGCTTGTAGAGCGACATTGCTTCAACGCCGAGTTCAGCACCCAAGCGACGCATGGTCAGGGCGCCGAGTCCGTCTCGGTCGGTTAGGTCTATGGCGGCCCGCATGACCCGTTCTTTGTTCAGGGGTTGGCGGAGTTCGGTGTTTTTGTTTGCCATCTTGCTTGACTAGCTTACTAAGTAATCGTAGGCTTACTAAGTAATCTAGTCACGGCGATAGGAGATACCGAATGTTCACCCAACTCGAGAGGGCGCAATGACCGCCGACGACAAGTACGAACCCTCCTTGGTGAACGTGAGGATCAGGATCTCGGGACTCTGGACGGCGATGCTGTTCATCTTTGCCTACGTCGACATTTTCAGTTTCTTCCGGCCCGACTTCCGAGCCGAGGTCGAAGCGGGCGTGGTCGCCGGTTTCACCGTCAACGAGTCTTTCCTTTTGGGAACCACGATGTATGTCGTAGTTCCCAGCCTGATGGTGTTCGGGACCCTCATCCTGCGACCAAAACTCAATCGAATCGCCAACATCGGACTGGCGGCAATCTATGCGGTCACGATCATGGCTGGGGTGATTGGCGAGTGGAACTATTACATCCTTGGCAGCGCTATCGAGGTCGCGCTACTGGCGGGCATCGTCTACTACGCGTGGACCTGGCCGAAACAACCTGCACCGAGCACAGCTCGACCGTCCAACCCGTAGGTCGGCTGGATAGAGAACACCAAGAATCATCAATCCAGTCATCTATCTAGCCATGCGTATGACTAGCCGGCATCGCTCAGACTGGCGGCCGGTGTCCGACCAATGAAGACCCGTGGCACATCCTCCCTCGATGAATCAGGTTGTGGAAACCGACGGGGCGTCGTTGGCACGTTGGAACACGTACGCAAAGGCTGGCTTGGTGTAGCCGATCCCACGGCCGGTTTGGTGAAGCATGTCGGCGGTGATGGTTGTGGGTTTCTTCGGTATGAGGTAGGCGTTCAGGTTGTCACGTCGGACCGTGTAGGTGCCCGAGCGCGATGTGATGGCTGCGAAGAGTTGGTAGTTGGGGTCGATTGATGCCATGGCGGCGTCTCCGTGACTCGGGTTGACCAGGAGGAACCCGCCGGGTCGGAGGTGGCGGGTGCAGTGCTCGGAGATGAAACCGGCGTAGAGCGAGACGAGCAGGTCAAAGTGCTCGGCGGGGAGTTCGAGGTCGGTCGTGTAATCGGCTTGGATGAACCGCCAGTCAGCAGCTGAATCGGTTCCCCGGTGTTGGGCGATGATCTCGTTGACGCCGTCCGTATCTGAGAAGAATCGGGCGGCACGCGAGTCGGTGTCGAGGTAGGTGACGTCGTCGAAGACAAACGATGGAGCGACGTCTACATACGCGCCGGGGTACAGCACGGTGGAGACGTCGAGGGCGGTGCTGATGGCCGAGAAGAGCCGGAGCCGATCTCCGGGGTGCTGGTCTTGTTTCGCCCAGAGTTGGCGGGTGAAATCCTTCATGACGAATCTCCATCGTTTTGGTCATCAACGGTGCGGTGGGGGATGTGAGAGGTTGATGGGGCGGCATGATCGGCGTTGACCGGGACCTGTCCGTCGCCATTCGCCTGGCCCGTCCGGTTGGGGGGGCCTGCGCTCGTGAAGTCCTCTTCGGCCAACTGCCAACCATCGCTCCACGCTGACGTCAACCACGGGGGCGTTCATGGTCGGGGTCGAACATCGGCTCGGAGCGCACGACGGAGGGGGAGCGTACGCCGATCACGTCGATCGCCAGCTGCGTGCCCGGTTCGGAATAGTCCGGGTCGACGTAGCCCATGGCAATGTTCGTGTTCGTCGTGTGGCCATACCCGCCGCTGGTGACGACACCGATCAGCTGGTCGCCAGCCCAAATCGGGTCGCCGGTGTGGGCGGCGGCTTCGTCATTGGTCACCTCGAATGCAACGAACCGGCGGCGATCGCCAACCTCTTTCTGGGCAACGATCGCCTCACGACCTCGGAACGGTTTGCTGAGATCCACGAACCGCTCAAGACCGGCTTCGAGCACCGTGAATTCAGTGTGCAGGTCATGCTTCCAGGCCCGGTAGTTCTTCTCCATGCGCATCGATTCGGTGGCCAACAGGCCGAAGTTGACCATCCCAAGCGGCTCACCCGCCGCCGATAACGCCTCGTAGATGGCAACCGAGTGCTCAATTGGAAAGTGCAACTCCCAGCCCAACTCACCGGTGAAACTCATGCGGAGGGCTTGCACCGTGATGCCAGCAATGACGATCTGCCTGGTGGACAGCCACGGGAACGACTGGTTGTCGAGCGCATGGTCGGTCACAGCACCGAGCACGTCACGCGACCGGGGACCCGCCACCATGAGAGCGTTGTGGGTGTCCGTGAGGTTGGTGATGGTCGCACCGTCCGGTGGATCCGCCTCGTTGAGCAGATCACGATCGTGCCACTCTGCGGCAGCCGCGCTGAACAGCCAGAAGTGATCGTCTGCGAGGCGGAGCATCGTGAACTCGGATCGGAACCGTCCCCGCTCGTCGCTCACATAAGCGAGGGCGCTGCGGCCGATCGCTGGGAGCCGGCCGGCGGTGAGGTGGTTGAACCAGTCGTCGACACCCGGTCCCTGAATCTCGAAGCGTGTGAAACCTGAGATCTCGACGATGCCGACGTTGTCCCGTACGGCTCGGGCCTCGACACCGACCTGGTCGTGGTAGGTCGAGAATCGGAACTCGGGGACATGCTCGAAATCGTTGTCCGTCCGATGGAAGTAGAGCACTCGTTCCCAGCCGTTGAGCGCACCGAACTCGGCTCCTTTTTCGGCGAGCACTTCGGTGAGTGGCGTGCGTTTGGCGTCGCGGCCGGCCGGCCGATATTCGTCGGGGCGGTGGAAGATGAACTCGCGCTGGTATTCCTCGACGGCCTTGGCCGACGCGTACGCCTCATCTGCGTACTGGGTGAACCGGCGGGGGTCGAGACACCACGAATCCCATTCGGATTCACCTTCGACGATGATTTCGGCCAGGACCTTGCCGAGTCCGCCACCCTCGCCGATCCCCGCTCGGATGCCGAGCATCGCGTACCCGTTGCGCACGCCGGGGAGTTTGCCGACGAGCGGCACGCCATCGGCCGAGTAGGCGATCGGACCGTTGACAACTGACGAGATCCCGGCCGTCTGCAGTGCGGGGATTCGCTCCATCACCCGTTCCATGTTGTCGGCGATGCGGTCGAGGTCGGGTGGCTCGAGTTTGCCAGCGAAATTATCGGGTATGTGGTCGCGGCCCCAGGTCTTGCACCCTTGTTCATAGATTCCGACCAATAGGCCTTTGTGTTCCTGGCGGCTATAGAAGTCGTCACCTGGGTCACGGATCAGCGGCACCCGTTTGTCGAGAGCCGCAAGTTCGGGAAGCTCCTCGGTGAGGAAGAACTGGTGTTCCATCGACGACACCGCCGACTCGAGGCCGTAGAACTTGCCGATCTGGTGAATTCGGTACCCAGCAGCATTGACGAAGCTTTCGCATTCGATGTCGCCCTGGTTGGTACGGACGAGCCATCCATCAGCGTTGGGTTCTAGGCCGACGACCTCGGTGTGACGGAACACCTGTCCGCCGTTACGGCGACCAGCCTTGCAGAGGCCGTTGACCAGGCCGGTCGGGTCAATGTCGCCGTCCACCGGGTCCCACAGACCACATGTAAGGCCGGTTACGTCGAGCAGCGGATGTGCCTCGGCCATTTCCGAGGGGCCCAGGATCTCGAAGTCGACGCCCATACCCTTGGCGACGCCGACGAAGTGGCGATAACCGTCGAGGTCGGACTGGTCGTAGCCGAGACGGATTCCGCCGTCGTCACGACGATACGTGATGGGTGCGTCCGGGTCGGCAGCGAGTCGGGTGTAGAGCTCAACGGAGTATTTTTTGAGTCCAACCATTGTTTGTACGGCACCGAACTGGGTGACTTGACCTGCGGCGTGCCAGGTTGACCCGGAAGCCAGCTCGTTGCGTTCGACGAGCACCACGTCTTTCCAGCCGAGTTCGGTGAGGTGATAGAAGGCGCTGGCGCCGCCGACGCCACCGCCGATCACCACCACTCGCGCTCGACTGGGAAGGTTGGTCACGGGTGGCTCCTTCCTTGAGCTTGCTTGATCCGGGTGATCGGCTCGTTGTCGGCTGCGACCGGTGTTGCGACGTGCTGCGGACCACGATAAGCGATAGAAGCGGGGAGCGCCCTCATGTGGGCTCTGTCGGATCGACCACGACGGACAACGCTCCACGGATGATCTCAGCTACGACGTCGCAGTCGTCGAGCGACATTGTCAGCGGGATGCGCATGTCACAGAGTCCTCTCAGCACCTGCGTCGTGGAGTCGAGCGGTTGCTGGCCAGCGAAACGCCAGTGGTCGTACCGGCTTGTGAACCCGACCGGATCGGGTCGACCGAACCACTTCACATGCACCCCGTGTTTGGCGGCTAGCGATAACCATGCGTTCATCGCCTCATCGTCCAAACCGTCGATCGAGAACTGGATGGACGACGCGACATAGTGCTCGTCTCGAAGGCGCTCGGGAACTCGGATTCGGTGATCGGCCCCGAGGAGTTCAGCGAGCCGACCGTAGCGGTCGTTCCACACTGCTGCCCGCTCGTCGAGCAGTTCGAGCTGTGGTCGAGCAACTGCCGCTGCAAGCGCAGACATACGCATTGAGAGGTTCGGCGTGGTGTAGCGGTTGCGTTCTATGGCATCGGTGGGTGGGAGCGTGCCGTGCTGCTCGTAGAGCATGTAGGAGCCCGACATCAAGATGGCCCGAGCGGCGACGTCGTCGTCGTCGGTGACGAGAAGTCCGCCTTCCCCTGAGTTGACGTGCTTGAACGTCTGGGTCGAGAAGCAGGCCGCTACTCCGAACGTGCCAGTCGGACGATGCCGCCAACTGGCTCCCATGGTGTGGGCACAATCCTCGATCACGGTGATGCCCAAGCTGGTCGTCACCTCCACGAGACGATCCATATCGGTGATGTGACCGCGCATGTGCGACAGCAATAAGTAACGGGCATTCGATCGCGTGGCGGTGGTCTCCAGGTCGTCGAGGTCGATCTCGTACCGTGCAGTGATGCCGACGAACACCGGAACCGCGCCTGCGTGGACGATCGCGCCTGGCACCGGTGCCAGTGTGAAGGCGTTCATCAGGATCGCCTCGCCGGGCTGCACCCCAACGGCCATCAGGCTCGCCGCCAGTGCGGCGCCGCAGCTGTTGAAGGCGACGCAGTACCGGCGGCCCACCAGCTCGGCGAAAGCCATCTCCAGCTGAGCCACATCGAGCCCGTCAGTGCCGGTCTCGCCATAGCGGAACAGGCGTCCCGACGTCATAAGTTCGTTCGCTCGTTCGATCCCGGCGGAGGGAATCGGGGGCGGCGAAGTGAAGTCGAGGTCGGTCGTCGGCAGTGCCGTCACGTCTTGATCATCCGCATGTGGGCCGCCCTTCCACAATCAACACCTCGTCCAAGCGCTCACCCGGGGCGCTCACACCTTCTCTAACACCTAGCTCCTCGGCTGGCGCACCAGTACCAAGCGTTTCTTCGAGCCACAGTACTCGGCGAACCAAACGCGGGTCTCCAGGGGTGGCGCCGCGACCAAGCGCTGACGAGCTCAAGTATTGCCGCCGCTACACACGGAACCCCAGTGAATGCGGGGTTGGCTGCCAATGACCCCGGCCGATCCGAATCGAAACATCAGGCCCATCACATAGAGTTAGTTCGTGGCGTTCTACCATCCTTGGGTAATGGCGGGAGTCGAGTTCGGTGCAGGCATCGGCAGGCGCTTTCGCCGAGGCCAACGTACGACAAACCTCGGAGGATCGCTTGATCGGTTCACGCGATGAACCAGAACGCCCAATCTCAGGTGTCCTTGACCTGGTTGTGGGCTCATGAGTGGATTGCTCGACGGGGTTCGGGTAGTTGATCTGACCAGGGTTCTCGCCGGACCTTACGCTGGCCAGATCCTCGCCGAGATGGGCGCCGACGTCATCAAAGTGGAGCCTCCCGAAGGCGACATGGCCCGTGGTATTGGGCCCTTCATCGATGGGCGCTCACTGTATTTTTCCTCCCTGAATACCGGCAAACGCGGCATCGTGTTGAATCTGGCCACCGAGGACGGGTCGAAAGCTCTCCACGCCTTGTTGGAGACTGCCGACATCGTCCTCGAGAACTATCGGCCGGCCGCAGCGCGAAAACTCGGATTGGAGCCGGAGCACCTGCTTGCCCGCCACCCGAGCCTGGTCGTCGTCACGATCTCGGGATACGCCAGAAGCAGTTCGCGCGCTGCAGAAGGTTCGTTCGATCTGATCGCCCAGGCTGACAGCGGGATCATGTCCACCACCGGCGAAGCCCACGGTGCCCCCGTGCGGGCCGGCGTTGCGATCGGTGATTTGGCGGCAGGACTATGGGCGGCACTTGGAGGAGTGGCCGCGTACTCAGCCCGCCTGCGAGACGGTCAGGGTCGGCATGTCGAAGTTCCACTGCTCGATTCGGCGATGTCGATGCTCACCTACCTGGCGACATCGGCGATGGGAACCGGAAGTGACCCCGCCCCGGTGGGTTCTGGACACCACAACATCGTTCCCTATCGCGCCTTCGCCACCCGAGACGGATGGGTTGTCATTGCAGTAATCGGCGACAAGTTCTGGCCAATGCTCTGCGAGGCGATCGGCCTCGAAAATCTTGGGAGCGACGATCGCCTTCGCACGAATCTGCAGCGCACCGAGGCTCGTAGGGAGATCGATGAAGCAGTCGAGGCGGCAGTTGGCCGCTTCACGACCGCCGAGGCGCTGGAGCTCCTGCGCGAAGCGGGGGTACCGCACGGTCCGCTCAACACGGTGCTTCAGGCAGTCGCCACGCCCTATGTCCAGGAGACGGGCATGGTGGCCGAAGTGGAGACGCCCGAGGGCAGCTATCGAGTCGTCCAAGGCCCGCTGCGATCCGGACCTCCCTCACGGCATGCCCCCGGACTCGGGGAGCATACGGACGAGATTCTCGCCGAGCTGCTTGACCACCCGAAGTCAGTCGATCCACTGTCGTCGTGAGCGTCATCACACGGCTGTTCAGATTGAGTCGGTCGACCAACTCAAGGCATTAAAAGAACGGCGTGCGGTCCTGCTTCGATCATGCCGGGTAGAACCGTTTACGGGCCCAGAGGGCAACATAAACGAGTCCGACGAGGACCGGTACTTCGATGAGCGGTCCGACTACCCCGGCGAGCGCTTCGCCGGAGGTTACGCCGAACACGCCGATCGCCACGGCAATTGCTAGTTCGAAGTTGTTGGAGGCGGCGGTGAACGCAACGCTGACGTTCTTCTCATATGACATGTTGAGGCGGAGGCCGAGGGCGAAGGAAACCACCCACATGAGCCCGAAGTAGACGAGCAGGGGAAGAGCGATCCGGGCCACGTCAAACGGCTGGGCGGTAATGGTTTCGCCCTGGAGGGCGAAGAGGATTACCACGGTGAAAAGCAGCCCGTACAGCGCCCAGGGGGCCAGTTTGGGAAGGAACCTGGTTTCGTACCATTCGATGCCGCGGGTCCGTTCGCCCCACAGTCGGGTCAGGTAGCCGGCGGCGAGGGGGATACCCAAAAACACGAGGACGATCTTGGCGATTTCCCACATCGACACGTCCAATGTGGCCGAGTCAAGACCCAACCAGGTCGGGAGTAGTTCGAGGTAGAAGTAGCCGAGGATCGAGTAGGCGACGATCTGGAACACCGAGTTGAGTGCCACCAGTACGGCGGCAGCTTCCCGATCGCCGCATGCCAGATCGTTCCAGATCAACACCATTGCAATGCAGCGAGCCAGGCCGATGATGATCAGTCCGGTGCGGTACTCGGGAAGATCGGGCAGTAGCAGCCAGGCCAGGGCGAACATCAGCGCCGGACCCACCACCCAGTTGAGGACCAGCGAGGTGACCATCAGTTTGCGGTCGGTAGTGACGTCGCCGATCCGGGAATAGCGGACCTTGGCCAACACCGGGTACATCATTACGAGCAATCCCAGAGCGATCGGGAGTGAGACCGTGCCGATCTTGACGGTGTCCAGCCAGTCGTTGAGGTCGGGGATCATTCGCCCCAAGCCGATGCCCAGGACCATCGCGACGATGATCCATACCGGGAGGAACCGGTCGACCACCGAAAGGCGAGCCAGGGCTGGTTCGGAAGGTGCGACCGGGTTGGCATTCATATGAGCGCTCCGGTGAGCAGTTGGGCACACCCCGAACGGCGTACTTTGGTCTTCATGTAAGCCTCCTAACGGACCAGATTGTCTAAGAAACGGGCGACGAGTGCGCCTTCCGCAACTAAGACGACCTGGATGGCGGTCTGAACCATGCACCACCAGCAGGCCAAACGGTAGCGTCGAAGGTCCTGAATGTTGGCCATCGAAACGGTCCGGCTCGTCGTGGCTGCGGCGATATTCGGGCCGAAGCCGGATTGGTCAAGTGACGATGGGAACGTCGAGGCCGACTGACCATACGAACTCAGGCGGCGAAGATTGGCGCCCTTGCCCCCATCCAAGGAGCGCCGCCCTCTCGGGCGTCGGCTAGCCATTCGAGTTTCCCGGCATGGTCGCCTTCCGATGAGCCTGCAATCTAAGGTAGCCGCCGGTGACGTATTGGGGGTTATATGAGAACTAAGACGCGACTCGTGGTCGTGGTAGCCATTGTGGCCGGGCTTCTGCTCGTTCCTACGTTGGCTATGGCGCATGAGAATCAGGTGATTCGTTTCGGTTCCTATTTCGGTGGGGTTGTGCACCCTGTGTTGGGCCTCGATCACCTCTTAGCGATGTTGAGTGTGGGAGTGGTGTCGGCGCTAATCGGGGGGCGGGCGATCTGGCAGGTGCCCGCTGTTTTTGTGAGCGCGATGGCCATCGGGGGTACCTTGGGGGTGCTGGGAGTCGACCCCGGCTCGACAGTTATCGAAGGAGCGATTGCATTATCGGTTCTTGGATTGGGCTTGGTGATCGCGCTCGACCAGCGAATGACCGTGCGGGTCGCCATGGCGGCGGTGGCCTTCTTCGGAATCTTCCACGGCGTTGCCCACGGAACCGAAGTGCCCGACATTGCCGAACCGGTCGTGTATTCGCTGGGGTTTCTTACCGGCACGGCGGCAATCCATTTGTTCGGTTTGCTGATCGGCGACATAGCCGGTCGCTACAAGTACGGCCGGACGGTGATGCGGGTGCCCGGGGGCGTTGTGTCAGCAGTCGGCGCCCTTTTTCTCTTCGGGGGTTTGTAGACGATGGTTGACAAACGAAAGATCGCGATTTGGCAGGTGGCCGCCGTATTCGGCGTGACGTTGTTGGCGTCCCTCGGGCACTTCGCCTTCGAATTGTCGGGGTTCTGGTATCCGATGACCTTTTTCGGCTCCGTTAATGAATCTACTTACGAGCATCTCAAGATCTTCTTCTGGGGAGGACTGATCTGGGCGGCGATCCAACATCCGTACACCAAGGAGTACACCAACAACTACTGGGCCGCCAAGACGCTGGCCCTGGCAGTGACGCCGCTCGGCATCATCACGTCCTTCTATTTTTACCTAGGAATCTGGTTGCCGCTCTATGGGAAAGGCACTTTGACGCTGGACATACTGACAGGCGTCTTCGGCGTTGGTCTCGGCGAGTGGTTGGCTTACCGCTGGATGATTCGTGAACCGTTCAGGCCAGCGATCAAGAAACGGGCCATCGCGCTCTTGGCCGTCCTCGTCGTCGCTGCGCCGCTGCTGACGTACTTCCCGCCACGGATATTTCTGTTCGAGAATTTCTGGGGTTACACATACAGCGGAGATTTCGGCGTCCTTGACGACTATGGGCCCTACTTGGTTTTCTCGGAACGGTCTAGCCCTCCCGGTGGCTGAGTCATATACCGTCGGCCTGGCGGTCTACGACTACGTGCCGGTCGTGCTCTCGTCGATCGGCTTCTTCCTGATCGGTCGTCTCTTAAGGTCTCGATCGCCCATGGGACGTATGGTCTTGGCGGGATGGGCGCTCATCACGATCGGGGGTGTGGCGAAGGCAACCTGGAAGCTTATTCTCGGGCTCTCCAATGGGGCGACCGACATTGGCTGGCTCGACAACAGTCTCTTCGTGTTCCTAGGAGCTGGTTTCGTGTTCGCCGCCGTCGGCATCCGGTCATCGCTGCGGAAGTCAAAGAGCGGATGGCGGACCGCAGCCTGGATCAACGTCGGCGCCTATGGGTTGGCGGGCTTGGCCGCACTCGGTTCGGATGGTCGGGGCTGGTTCTTTATCCTGTTGAGCCTTGCGGCTATCGCAAACACTGTTGCCGTGTGGCACCTGATCCGATACTCGTGGTCGCAAGGTTGGCGGCGCCCCGGGGTCTTGTTTGCGGTGAATCTGCTGGTGGTTCTTGTCCTCCCAGGCTTTGCACGCATTCCCGACCAGACGATCGCTCTTCAATGGACCGAACAGACCGTCAACCTGGTCGCACAAGTAGCCTTCGCTGCTGCCGCCTATCTATTCGTCGGTTCGCACGTTGGCCAACAGGGCCGGGAGTGAGTAGCGGTCCATGGCGGCGCCAAGTTCAGGCCCCGTGTCGAGAAACTTGGTTTGGGCGGCCCGGGTCTCGAAGAGGTCGCGACGATGGAAAATCCCAGTATTGGGAGAAATCTCGTGGTCTCGGCTCTGCTGTTGGTGGCGACCGTCGGTTCGGGGATCGCCACATCCGTGGATGGGTCGGCTTCCGCACAGTTGTTCCAACATGCCGTAGTGGTCGGCGGGTCAAACGCGACGCTACGTCAGGTCGAAGCGATCGAGATTCAATGACCTTGTTCCAGGCGGTGACAAAGTCGCCCACAAACGCTTCCCGGTAGTCGTCGCTTCCGTAAACCTCGGCGAGGGCCCGCAATTGCGAGTTTGAGCCGAAGATCAGATCGAGGCGGGACCTGGGCTGGGTACGATGACGTCAATAAGGTCCTACATCCAGGACCCGAATGGGTCGATACTTCATAAACGTCCCACCCCAGAAATGGCGAGTATTTGACTGCCGAAATAGACCGTCCGTCAGCCTCGTTCGCCTCCCCTCGTATGTCCCAACACGCCGCAGTTGCCGAACTCGGTCAAGCAGCTCTGGGTGGGCTTGCGCTCCCTGAGTTCTTCGAACAGGCCACCAGTCTGGTCTGCAACGCGCTCGACGTCGAGTTCTCGAAAATTCTCCATCAAACCGAGCCGGGTTCGAGTCTGGTCGTTGTCGCCTCTCAGGGTTCTGGCCCCGAGGTAGAGGTGGGGGTGAGCACGGTGTCATCTAGCCCGGACTCACAAGCCGGCTACACCATGGCGACCCTCGAACCCGTGATGCTCGATGACTTTGCGACGGAATCTCGATTCATGGCTGGCCCGTTTCTCGTCCAATCCGGGGTGAGGAGCGGCATGAGTGTCGTGATCCCCGACCACGAGCGGCCCTACGGAATTCTGGCGGTTCACACACGGCATCTCCGCAGCTTCACGACCGACGAAGGCGACTTCTTGCGGTCGATCGCCAACGTCATCGGCGGTACCGTTCAGAACCAGCGCGCCAGGGACCGGATTGAAGCCCAGGCACACGATCAGGATCGACGTTTGCGCTTCCAGACCGCCCTCGCCACGTGCGCTCAGACGCTGCTCGCCAACAGCGAAGGTAACCGGCTGGACAAAGCAGTCGAGGCCCTCTTCACTGCCACCCAGGCAACCTACGTCTTTGTCGAACGCAACGAAATCGACGCGGAACTCGGCTTCTGTTCCCGGAGGGTGACCAGGATCAACCACCCCTCGACGATATGGTTCCAGGATCACGCCGACTATTGGGATCTCGTACCCTGGGCGAGAATGCCGATCTCGCGTGCACGGTTGGAAAAAGGGGAGCCTTTCCTATTCACTCCTGACCAGCTTGAAGGCGTGGAATATGAGCTGTACGCAAACGAACCTGACCCGATCAAATCAGAACTGAATATCCCGATCTTCGTCTCGGGCAAGTGGGACGGCTTGATCGGATTCTCAGAAACGGCCTTTGTGCGACAGTGGACCGACGAGGATATCTCACTGCTTACCACTGCTGCTGCCATGATTGGGGCCTTCTGGGAGAGCGAAGCGGCTCACGAGAAACGTGAACAGCTGCTTCGGGCCAAAGACGAGTTTCTTGCCAGCGTCAGCCATGAACTGCGGACCCCGCTGACGGCGGTCGTCGGCTTCGGCGAGATATTGCGCGACACCGGCCATCTTCTCAGTGACAGTGAGCGGCACGAGTTCCTTCAGCTGCTCATTACGCAGGGTTCCGACGTGTCCAATATTGTCAACGACCTCCTGGTAGCCGCCAAGGCCGACATTGGCAGCCTCAACGTCACCCGGGTCACCGTCAACCTGCGAACTCAAGTCACTCAGGTACTCGAGAATTTCGATCCAAACGTTCGTGCTCGAATCAGCCTTCCCGACGTCATCGACGTTCGGGCGCTTGGGGATCCGGATCGAATTCGTCAGGTGATCCGGAACCTCATCAACAACGCGAGCCACTACGGCGGCCATTCCATTGCGGTTCGACTGCTGGAAGGCGAGACCGCCCGGCTGCTCGTGTGTGACGACGGAAGAGGCATTCCCGACGAAGACCGCGAACGAGTCTTTCAACCGTACCAACGTGCCCACGACGCTCGAGGCACCGCTGGCTCGCTCGGACTTGGACTTTCGATATCCCGTCAGCTCGCCCGGCTGATGGGCGGAGATCTGATCTACCGATTCGAGGACAACGAAAGCGTCTTCGAACTCATCTTGCCCAAAGCCGAGTAACCGACCGTTGCCCGATCGAAGCTCCCACGGAGCGGTGCCCCGCCACGCGGCTCTTTATCTCTGGCTGGTAGCAGCGAAGTAAGGGGGCCGCATCCGGCCCCCTTACTCAGCTCTGTTGGGTCTCGTCCGAGGTCTCGTTCAAGAAGTCCATTCTCGGAACTTGTCCTCGATGTAATCGGCGGTCTGTCCGGTCTTTTCTTTGATCGTGCCGACGAACTGCTCCCAATTTCCACGAGCTTGCTCGGTCTCCTGATCGGTCAGGTCACCCCACTCTTCGCGGATATTGCCTTTCACCTTGTCCCAGGTGCCTTCGTCCTGAAGACGGTCGTTCCAGTCTCTTACGTTATTCATGGCTGTCGCTCCTTTGTCGTCGAGCCGTGTAGCCATAAGTACCCCGATTCCGACCTTTGAAACCTTCGATTCGGATCGATTGGTTGTGATCAGAGCCGAAAGTCGACGTCAGGGTTGGCCCGAATGCGCCGGACTCAAAAGGTGACTCTCGGAGCGTTTCACGTCTTTTGGGTCTGGGTAGGAAAACGAACATCCGAGACCATAGGAGGTCGCAAGTGAAGGAAGTTGTTGGACTATTTGAGGATCATGCGCAGGCTGAACGCGCTGCCGATGCGTTGTTCGAGTGTGGATACGACGCGGACCGCGTTGGCTATCTCAATAGGCATCGAGATGCTGGCGGCAACGTCGTGCTTGACGACGGATATGAAATGGCAGACACGGCTGAGGAAGCTGGCAAAGGGGTAGCTGGCGGTGCCGCTGGTGGGGCGGCGGTCGGTGCCGGTGCGGCGTTGCTGACATCGGCAGGTCTCTTGCTCGTCCCTGGTGTTGGGCCGTTCCTGGCGGCAGGCACGCTTGCCGGAACACTCGTGACGGCTGCTGCAGGTGCGGCCGGAGGCGCAGTGCTTGGGGGAGCTGCCGGTGCCGTAGTTGGCGCGACTGGCGACGATGGTGTTGCTGACGAAACGGCCTCGTACTACCGCGACCGTATCGACACCGGCTACGCCATGGTGTCAGTGAACGTGGACGACAGCCAGAGCGATGAAGTAGTCGACATTCTCAAGTCAGCTGGCGCTGACCGAGTCGACGGCTACGGAGACGGGATCTGGCACTGACCCAAACGGGAATGTGCTTGAACCCTGAGGAAATGTTGGGGAGCCCCTGGAAGGGGGCTCCCCAACATATTGGGCAGGACGCTGATCTCTCTTGTTTGCCTTCGCGTCTACAGCACCGACGAGGCGCCCAAATCGTGGCGCCTGACGGACTAGTTCAGGAGGCGGGCGAGCTCCGGGGCTTGCGAAGTCTCTACCGAGCGATCCGGTTCGACTACCAGGTTGGGGAGGATCCGGTCGAGCCAGCGGGGGATCCACCAGTTCTTGTCGCCGAGGAGTTCCATCGTTGCCGGTACGAGCAGCATTCGGACCACCGTCGCGTCGATGGCCACCGCAGCCGCCAGGCCCAGTCCGAGGATCTTCACGGTCCTCATGTCCTCGAGCATGAAGCTGGCGAAGACGAACACCATGATGAGCGCAGCGGCGGTGATGACTCGTGCCGTCGCGGTGAGCCCGTCGGCCACTGCCAGGCTGTTGTCGTCGAGTCCGGTCGTATTCCTCCCGGATCCGGGTCATCAGGAACACCTCGTAGTCCATCGAGAGTCCGAACACGATGGCGAACAGCATCATCGGGATGAACGGTTCGATCGGGCCGGGTTCGATACCGAGTAGGGATCCGCCCCATCCCCACTGGAACACAGCAACCACGATGCCGTAGGCGGCACCGATGGCCAGCAGGTTCATGGCAACGGCCTTGAGCGGAACCAGCACCGAGCGGAAAACCGCCATCAGGAACAGGAACGAGATCAACAGGACGGCGCCGTAGAAGTACCAGATTCGCTCGGACGAGATAGTCGGAGAAGTCGACGTTGGCGGCCACCGGACCGGTGATCAGAATGTCCGTCCCCGCGGTGTCGTTGACCTGAGGGACAACGTCGCTTCGCAGGGTGTGGAGGAGGTCGGTCGTCGCTTGATCTTGGGGCGAGGTGGCCGGAGTCACCTGCCACAACACGGCCGTTGGGTTCTGCGGATCGTTCGGAATGCCCGGCGACACCTGGGTGACGCCTTCGACCTGCTGCGAGGGTGGCGGTGACTGGTCTGGATTTCCATGAGGTTGGCGTCAGGAGCGAGTTCGGTGACGAGGATCAACGGTCCGTTCGCGCCTGGTCCGAAGCCTTCTTCGAGCAGGTCGTACGCCTGTCTGGTTGTGGTTTCTTCCGGGTCGTTTCCGGCGTCGGCGAAGCCGAGCTGGATGGAGAACAGGGGGACGGCAACGATCATGAGCAAGCAGGGTTGCTGAGATGGTGATGATGACCGCCCGCCGCTGAACCAACCGGCTCCATCGGTAGGAGCTGGTTTCTTCCACGCGGCCTGTCGTTGCTGAGGTTGATGGTCCGATTGAGCGGACCCTTGAAGCGGCCGGCGATGACGACGACGACGGCGAGAGCCGCTGCGAACCGGAGGACTGGCATGTCGAGGGCGACGCCCGCCGAGGGCGATCGCGGCTAGCAGTGAAGCGATGAGGCCACTCCAGCGGGTGATCTGGATCGCGTTCGCCCGCCAGGCCGATGAGGGCGGGGAGCAGGGTCACCGACGCAACCATGGTGAGCATCACGGTTGTGGCGGCCGCGACGGCCAATCCGGTGACGAACGTGACACCCATGAGCAGCATGCCGAGGAGCGACACGACGACAGTGACACCAGCGAAGAGGACGGCGCGCCCGGCTGTGTCGAGCGACGCGGCTACGGACTCGGCGACTGACGTCTCCAGCGTTGAGGTGTTCCTTGTATCGGGTCACGATGAACAGGGCGTAGTCGATGCCGACTCCGAGCCCGATCATGATTCCGATCGTTGCCGCGAAGTCGGGCATTTCGATGAGGTTGCTCAGCAGTACGGTTGCGAGGACGCCGGTGCCGACCCCGGCGAGGGCGGTGGCGATGGGAAGACCCATTGCGAGCACGGAGCCGAAGGAGAGGATCAGCACGAAGATGGCGAACGCCAGCCCGAGCAGCTCGGAGTTCGGCGGTTCACGGTGGCGGAACATGTCTCCGCCGAGGTCGATCTCGAGTCCTTCCATGTCCGGGGAGAGGGCGGCGATCTCCATCGGCGATCCGCGCCCCATCCGCGGTGGTGGTACCGGCTTCGAGTACGAGCTGGGCGAAGGCCACCGTCCCGGCGCTGTCGCCAGTCGTGGAGATCTGGGATGCCCCGATCGGGGAGTACGGGCTGACAACGTTGACGACGCCTGCGATTTCCGAAGTGGCGTGCGAAGAGCCCGGTCATGGCCGTCTGCACGTCGGGGTCGGTGACGCCCTGGATCTGCCTTGAATACGATCGTTCCGGAGTCTCCGCCGGCACCTGGGAACTCGGCGGCTGAGGATTTCGAGGCCGGCGCTGCTCTCGGAGGCTGGCGCGGTGATGCTCGGAGGTGAACGCCGGGCCGACACTGATCACGGCGCCGGCGAGGATCGGCTACCACCGTAAGCCAGGCGGCGACATACCGCCACGGATGTGAGGAGGCGAAACGGCCGAGACGAGCAAGCATGAGAGATCCTTCTGGTTCGTGGGTAAGCATTATTGCAGTCTACGCAATTTTACGTTATACGCAAAATTGCATGATCACGCATGTTTTTGTATACTTCGACGCCATGTCTGATTCACCTGGTCTTCGAGACCGAAAAAAGCAACGAACCCGACGCGCTATCGAACAGTCGGCACTCGACTTGTTCGAGACGCATGGATTTGACGGAACGACGATCGACGAGATCGCCGACGCTGCCGACATCTCTCCGAGAACGTTCTTCCACTACTTCCCGTCCAAGGAAGACGTGGTTCTCGCCGACTATGCGCTCCGGCTCGAGTCGATCGTCGCAGCGCTCGAGGCAAGCCTGACGGATCAAGCTCCCTGGGCAGCGTTGCGGGCTGCGTTCCTGACCGTCGGCGCTGACTACGAATCCGAACGCGAGCGCTCCTGCGGCGGTTCCGGATTATTCAGTCGACCGCGTCGGTGGCGGCTCGGAACCTCCAGCTGCAGGCGAGTTGGGAAGATGCCGTGACCGCAGCTGTGTCTGACTGGCTTCAGGTGAACCCTGCCACAGACCTCCGACCCAGGCTCCTGGCCGGTGCCGCGCTGGCTGCGATGCGGGCCTCGCTTCGCCAGTGGCTTACCGACGGTGGCCAGTCGCGGCTCCCCGACCACATCGCAACTTGTTTCGACCTGATGGAAAATGGGTTGGGCCAGGTTGGAGGTCAGACATGAGACGGCCCGAGCATGACGGCGAAAAACAACACGATGTACCGGTGGATCTGGCTTCCCCTCGGCTTCACCGCCGCCATGTATTACGCGACTCCACGGCTCCTGAAGCGCGCCTTTGCACCTCCCCAGCGAGACACGACACAGACACCCGGGGACTTCGGATTACCCGAAGAGCAGGTTTGGCTCGACAGCGTCAACGGGACGCGGCTGCACGGATGGTTCGTCCCCGTCGATGGGCCCGCCCCGGCGGTCGTGGTCCTCCACGGATGGGGTGGCAACGCTGCCCTGATGCTCCCACTGGCTCCCCATCTACACCAGACCGGCTACCACGTCCTGCTCCTCGATGCCCGTAACCACGGCCTTTCAGAGCACGATCGCTTCACATCAATGCCGCGCTTCGCCGAGGACCTCGACGTCGCCGTGGATTGGCTCCGCGCACACCCAGCGGTGACGTCGGTAGGGGTCATCGGCCATTCGGTGGGAGCTGGAGCCGCCATCTTGAGCGCCTCTCATGGCGGGGAAGTGGAGGCGGTCGTGTCGGTCTCTGCCCCAGCCCACCCCGGAGAATTGATGCGGGTCCAGATGGCGAGCATTCCGGGACCGTTCCGTGAACTGATCCTGAGCGCAGTCCAGCGGACCATCGGGCACCGATTCGACGAATTCGCCCCCCGCAATCGCATCGTTCATGTCGATGTACCGCTTCTGCTCATCCACGGTGCGTCCGACCAGGTAGTGCCGGTCAGCAACCTCCACGAACTATCCGCTGCCAACCCCGCAGCGGCGACTCTGGTGGTACCAAACGGGGGTCACAGTGACCTGGCGCCATTCGAGGCTCACATTGACGAGATCATCGCCTTCCTCGACCGACATCTCCGGTCCCCGGCCCGAATACTCCAAACCCCCGACCCAAAAACCATCAACCCACAGCGGTAGATTTTAAGACGAGACAAGGAGCCAATACATCATGGGAAATACATCGGACAGCACGGGTACACGGCGGTTGCTGGTCGTGATGATGCACACGCTGGCCGGGCCCACAGCGTTCGCCCACCTGCACAAGTTAGCCTCGGAACAGCCCACTGATTTCTACCTCATGATGCCCGCCCTGAGGCCCGACTACGGGTTGACATGGACGCACGCTCAGGCACGAGCCGACGCGGAAGATCGGTTGGCGATCATGCTCGAGTTCATGACGAAGGCCGGCCTCACCGCGTCGGGAGAGACTCGCGACGAGTCACCTCCCGAGGCAATGGAGCTGGTAGCGCTTGGCCCAGCCGGCCCCTTCGATGGAGTCGTGGTTATCTGGCGACAGAAGAAGCATCGCTGGATGTACCGGTCGAAAGGTGAGCGGTTCGAGGACTTGCTCGGGATCCCGGTCACCGCGATTAAGGCCGACCCACCGCTGCGCCACAGCAACGTCGAGGATGTCGACGAGCTTCGTCGGATCTTTGAGGAGCATGCCAAGCAAGAGGGGTGGGTGCACGACTGACCGCCTAGGTCGAGTTGCTGCACGAACGAGTAGTCCTCGGCATCCGGTGATGGTCAGCGTGCGCGCCCATGGGCGCTCGGAGCGAACCGCCTCTCGATCCGGTCCTACAAACACCCGGCGTCACAGGCGCGAACTGGCGAATGGCACTAGTGCTGGTGACCCCGAGGCAGATAGCCTGAGCGGTAAATGATACTTCTCTGGAGCCTCATCGCTGCTCTGGGGCTGGCGGTCGCGGTGCGGGCCAGTCGCCGAGCTGTTGATGCGGCGTCGAAGCTAGCACTGGGCTTCGGGATGACACCGTTTGTCGTTGGTGTCGTCATTCTGTCGGTTGGTACGGATCTTCCTGAAGTGGCCAACTCCATTGTGTCGTCGGTCAGCGGCAACGGAGACATCAACCTCGGCGACTCCGTCGGGTCTGCGGTCACGCAAATCACGTTGGTTTTGGGACTGTTTCCTTTCATTGTCGGTGTCATACCGGTGACACGGCGGCGAGTGTTTGCAGTGGGGCTACTGACGACAACCGCGCTGGCAGCCCTGGCGATCATGGTGGCTGATGGGTGGATGTCGCGGGCCAACGGTTTAACGTTGGTGGCGCTGTGGGTCGCGATGTCGTTCTTCCTGGCGAGCCGAAAGCTGGTGGCTTCCGAACCGGTGATGATCGTCCGGACTCCGAGATCAGCCCGACTTGTCGCCATAACTGTCCTGTCGCTGGGGGTCGTGGCGGTCGGGGCGATGGCGGCGGTTTTCTCTCTGATCGAGATCGCTCGGATACTGTCGGCGCCTGAGTTCTTGGTGAGCTTCTTCGGTCTCGCGATCGGCACGTCCCTTCCCGAATTTGTCGTAAACGCCACGGCGTTGAAACAAGGAAAACGGGACCTCGCGATCGGCGGGGTATTAGGCGCTTCGATGGTGGATGCAACGTTGTCGGCCGGAGCCGGGCCATCAATTGCGCCTGTGGCGGTTACTGCGTCCTATGCGCTCTGGTCCTCGATCACTGCCGCAATAGTGGTCCTCATTGTCACGTTGGTGCTGGCTTTGCGTAGGCAGCATGACCGCAAGAGTGGCTTGTTGTTCATATTGCTCTACGCAGCGCTCTACCCGATCCTGCTCAACGCGTGACCCCCACCGTCCTGTGCGGTTCGATTTGCAGGGTTGGGGCGGTCAAGAAACGGGCCCGACCGCCTTACCGATTTCCACAGCCTGCTCGTTCAGGAAGGGGCCGAACCCTCGTGTGGCTGGACTGGAGACACGAAGCCTTCCGGCTTGAGCGCCAGTACCGAACAGTCAACCGACCGGAGAATCGTCTCAGCCGTATTGCCCATGATGAGTCCACTCAGTCCGGTTCTCGCCACTGTGCCCATCACGATCAGCGAGATCTCCAGTTCACTTGCCAGACTTGGTAGGACATCGTTAGGTGCGCCATAAACGAGATGTGCGAAAGTCTCCACCTCGGGCACAGCGCGCTGGCTAACAAAGGCGTTCTGCCGGGATGCGGCCTCCTCCTGGGAGGCTGCGAGCATAAGGTCCAATTCGGCTGGAGGAATTGATACGAAGGCACTGGAACGGAGCGTGGCTTCGCCTGGCAAGTGCCACGCAGTGGCGACATGGAGTTCGGTGCCTTTTGTTCGGGCGACGGAGATCGCCGTTTGCATGACAAGGTCGTTAAGCCCGCTTCGAACGGGGTCACGGTCGTCGGGATCGATGAGAGCAAGGACCCGTGGATGAGTGCTTGGGGCAGGGCGGAGCACCCAGACAGGAACGGGGCACTTGCGCAATAGCTGCATGACTTGAGGTCGAACGCCTCGATGATGGCCCTGCGCAGGCGGTTTGGGTTCGCCAACGATGACAAGGTCGCATTGGTTGGTGGTTACGTAGCGGATGACTTCAATGAAAGGCCTGCCGAGCATCGTCACGACCTTTGCGTCGCTGGAGTCGTCGGCCGTCACTATGAGTTCCCTTAGTTGTTCCTGACGGTCCTTCAGCATGAGTTTTTGGACTTCGATTGTGCGACCCTCGACGTTGACCGCCTGTCGCCATGACGGAAGCGGCTCAAAAACGTCGAGTAGCGTCAGTTGTGCACCCGATCCTTGAGCGATAGCGACTGAAGCCTCCAATACCGCTAAGTCCATTTCGCCCACGCTCGCGGCCAGGACGATGCGTTTGAAACTGTCCATTCGATGTACCTTTCGGTCGGTCAGCGACTGGCGTTATGGATAACCGTTGCGCAATTACCGACCAGCTAGTAGGGCCGGACGGCCACAGACTCAGCGACGTATGGTGGTTCCTGGTCGATTTGCCTGAAACGGGCGTGAAACTGACCCCTTAGAGACTTAAGAAGACTTCGTCATCCGGTGTTTGGTTCGTCAAGCAGCAGTTCGATGCGCCTGATGACGTCCGCAGGTGCGGCCTGGAAACCGTTGAAGCGGACAACTCGGTTGCGAGTCGTCGACGGAGCCGGCGGTGCTAGCGTCAACCGCCCAATGCAGGAGGCACCACCCTTTTGAACCCTCTCGATGTTGTCGTCGTCGGCGGAGGGCAGGCCGGTCTGAGTATCGGCTATTACCTGCGCGCCGCAGGCAGGAAATTCGTCATCTTCGAGCGCGGGAGGGTCGGTGAGACTTGGCGCAGCCAGCGGTGGGATTCGTTCGCCGTGAACACCCCGAACTGGGCCAATGGTCTACCTGGCGACGCCTACGAGGGGGACGAACCCGACGGTTTCTATCACCGCGACGAACTGGTGCATTACTTCGAGCACTATGCGGGCAAGTTCAAGCTTCCGGTGATGGAAGGAGTCACCGTGACAGCCGTAGATGCCGATGGCGACGGTTTCCGCGTCACGTACGAAGAGCCTGATGCTTCGGTCAAAGCTGTGACGGCAGCGAACGTTGTCGTTGCCTCGGGGATCATGCAGGCGCCCAAAATTCCGGGTATTCGCGAACGGTTTCCCGAGTCGCTCCTTCAGCTGCACGCCTCTGACTACCGGTCACCGGACAAGCTGCCACCGGGGGCGGTCGTTGTCATTGGTGCCGGACAGTCGGGATGTCAGATATCTGAGGATCTGGTCCGCGCTGGTCGAGATGTCTACCTCTCAACAAGCAAAGTGGGACGGCTCCGCCGTCGATATCGAAACCGTGATGTCGTCGATTGGGGAGAGGACATGGGGTTCTGGGATGTTGCGGTCGAAAACCTCCCGGATCCGGCGATAGCGTTCGCCGCCCAGCCCCAGGTCTCGGGGGTGGGACGATACGGAAGCACGCTCAGCCTGCAGTCGATGGCCCGGGACGGAGTGCGGCTAATGGGGCGCCTAAGCGATGTGGAGGAAGGTGTCTTGAAAACGGACGATTCCCTGGCCGAACACATCGCATTTGCCGATGAGCGCTCAGCTGAGTTCACCAGAATGATCGAAAACTTCATCGATGCCAACAACGTCGGCGTAGAACCGATCGAGGACGATCCGAATGACGAGCCCGCCGGCCCCGAGGTCGCCGAGGCGGGGATCACCGAGCTGGACCTCGTCGAAGCCGGAGTCGAATCGGTCATCTGGTGCACCGGATTCACGGCTGATTTCGGCTGGATACACCAACCCGTGACCGACGACCACGGGCGACCCGTTCACCAGCGAGGGGTCTCGCCGGTTCCGGGGATCTACTTCCTCGGGTTTCCCTGGCTGCACTCACGCAAGTCGGGGATCATCCACGGTATCGACGAAGACGCCCATTTCATTGCAGATGCGATCGCATCGCGCAACTAGGCCATTGTCCCCGGACTATCCAATAGAAGCTAGGCCCAGTTGGGAGGGTTGAAATGAACGCTCCTCCGATGGCCGGCTGGAACCTGGCGCTGCGATTTGGCCTGGAACTTGCCGCCCTGGTGGGCCTAGCCATGGGCGCCTGGGCGGCGTCGGCCGGGTGGGTCGGCTGGGTGGCGGTGGTGCTCGTACCTCTGACGGCGGCCGCTATATGGGGCGTGTTCAATGTCGTGGGTGATCCAAGTCGTTCAGGCGAAGCTCCTGTTCAGGTGCCAGGATGGGTACGCCTTGGGATCGAGTTGTTGATTCTCGGAGGTGGTGCCGGAGGGTTCTACCTGTCGGAGCGTCCCACTATTGCCGTCGGATTCGGGGCGCTCGTTGTCCTGCACTACGCGCTATCGGCCAGCAGAATCCAATGGCTACTAGCCCGGGAGGAGTCTTAACAGACTCTTCAAGCTAAGGCTACGCAGTCTTGCCGGGTCTTGTTGATGACCTTTTTGGCCGGCACAGCACGCGGTCACTTTCCGTGATAGTTTCCGACGAGTTGCGCTGCCATACCGGCAGCCGGAAGGGGAAGAGAAATGGGGATCAAGAGAGGCTCGATAGTGAGCATGCTCGTTCTGCTACTGGTTATGGCGCTAGCCCCGGTTGCATCGGCGGGCGAGGTGAAAGGGCCACCTGGGCCCGGAGGAGCCGAAGGTGGGTCGACACCGGTCGATGGGTTCTGGTCGGGGAACGGAGCGGCGTCAATCTGCTCGTTCTCAGGACTGAACGATCTCATCGAAGAGATGGAGCCCACGCAGACGCAGTCGTACGGCACCTTCCTGGTGCTGGTCAAAAAGACGCTCGGCGTGAGTACGCACGAAGCGAAAGCGATTCTGGGGGAGTTCCCCGGGGTGGAATGTAACCCCACCCGGGCTCCGTTCGGCAATCCGAAGAAATAGCCAAAAGGAGACCCCCGGCACTCAGAGTGCCGGGGGTCTTTTTCGCGTCTACGACGCAAGCGCGTTCGCCCAATTCTGGATTAGTGCAGGTCGAACCGATCGAGATTCATGACCTTGTTCCACGCGGCGACGAAGTCGCTGACGAACGATTCCTGATAGTCGTCGGATCCGTAGACCTCGGCGAGAGCACGCAGTTGCGAATTCGAGCCGAAGATCAGATCGACGCGCGTTCCTGTCCACTTCAGTTCACCGGTCGTTCGATCGTGACCCTCATATACGCCGTCAGCTGACGGCGGCTGCCACTCCGTGTCCATGTCAAGTAGGTTCACGAAGAAGTCAGTCGACAGAGTCTCTGAGCGACGAGTGAACACACCGTGCTCCGATCCCCCAAAGTTGGCGTTCAATACCCTCAGGCCACCGAACAGGATCGTCATCTCGGGAGCCGTCAACGTCAGCATCTGCGCACGGTCCACCAACAGTTCCTCGGCAGTTCGGACGTGTCCGCCCCGGTCATAATTGCGGAACCCGTCTGCGGTTGGCTCAAGCACCGCGAACGACTCGACGTCGGTCTGCTCTTGGGTGGCATCGGTACGGCCCGGTGCGAATGGCACTTGGACTGCGTGTCCGCCATTCCTCGCAGCCTGCTCGACCGCGGCACACCCGCCGAGAACGATCAGGTCAGCGAGCGAGACGTTCTTGCCTCCACTGTTGAACTCCTGTCGGATCCCTTCGAGGGTTTGGAGCACCGTCGCCAGCGTGGCCGGTTCGTTGGCTTCCCAATCCTTCTGCGGCGCCAGACGAATCCGCGCTCCGTTCGCTCCACCGCGTTTGTCAGTGGTGCGGAACGTCGATGCCGATGCCCAGGCGACCGAGACCAACTGGGAGATCGACAACCCCGATTCCAGGATCTTGCCCTTGAGTGTGGCGATGTCGTGGTCGCCGATCAGCTCTCCGGTGGCTTCGGGAACGGGATCCTGCCAGAGCTGCGGCTCCGCTGGAACCAGCGGCCCGAGCAGGCGAGCGACCGGACCCATGTCGCGATGGGTCAGCTTGTACCAGGCTTTGGCGAACGCCTCGGCGAACTCAGCAGGATTCTCCTGGAAACGCCGCGAGATCGGTTCGTAAATGGGATCAAAGCGCAACGCCAGATCAGCCGTCGACATCATTGGAGCGTGCGTGCGCGACGGGTCGTGAGCGTCGGGCACGGTGCCTTGCGCCGACGCATTGGTAGGCGTCCACTGCTTGGCACCGGCCGGGCTTTCGGTTAGTTCCCAATCGTTCTCGAACAAGGTGTTGAAGAAACTGTTGTCCCAGGTGATTGGAGTGGCGGTCCAGGCTCCCTCCAATCCACTGCTGATCGTGTCGACTCCTTTGCCGGTTCCGAAGCTATTGCTCCAGCCGAGTCCTTGCTGCTCGATCGGAGCGCCTTCAGGCTCTGGACCCACATACGCGCCGGGGTCGGCGGCGCCATGGGTCTTGCCGAACGTGTGTCCGCCGGCCACCAGTGCGACCGTTTCTTCGTCGTTCATGGCCATGCGGGCGAACGTCTCGCGAATGTCGATGGCCGATGCCAGCGGATCGGGATTACCGTTCGGTCCCTCAGGATTTACGTAGATCAGGCCCATCTGGACGGCGCCAAGCGGGTTGGCTAGCTCCCGATCTCCGGTGTAACGCTCGTCGCCGAGCCAGGTGTCTTCGGGTCCCCAGTAGATGTCCTCTTCTGGCTCCCAAACGTCCTCGCGCCCACCGGCGAAACCGAAGGTCTTGAAGCCCATGGTCTCGAGTGCTCGGTTACCTGCGAAGACCATCAGGTCGGCCCATGAGATCTTCCGTCCGTACTTCTGCTTGATCGGCCACAACAGGCGGCGTGCCTTGTCGAGGCTGACGTTGTCTGGCCAACTGTTGAGAGGTGCGAAACGCTGCGATCCCGACGAAGAACCGCCCCGGCCGTCGTAGGTGCGGTACGTGCCGGCACTGTGCCAGGCCATGCGGATGAAGAAGGGTCCGTAATGGCCGTAGTCGGCTGGCCACCAAGGCTGGGATGCAGTCATGACCGCATCGAGGTCTTTGGTGAGGGATTCGAGGTCGAGGGAAGCGAATTCCTCGGCGTAGTTGAAGCCGTCGCCCATCGGGTCAACCTGAGGCGAGTTCTGGTTGAGCATTTTGAGATTCAGCTGATTCGGCCACCAGTGCTGATTGGCCGACGCGCCAACGGCCGTCTGCATCGAGTGAGGACCGTGCATGACCGGACACTTCTGTACGCTCTCGTTTACTTCCTTCAGTTCGGCGTCGTCTGTCATGGCTTGCTCCTTGTGCGTAAAGCGTGTGGGCGATCAGTTCTCGGTCTCGTCAGGCAAGCCTACCTGCCGCTCCCACCAAGAAATCGGGTGTTCCACGCCCCGTTTGTCTGTGTCAACTAGCCAACAAAGTCATAGCGTGATCGGCCTCCGCCGCTGGGAAGTCCGACCTGGACCGCACCTGGGCTGATGATATGTAGGTCGCTTTTTCGGAACTGATAGTGTCCGTAGCGGGGAGCCTTCGGGTCGCCCGCCGAGGAGGATTAATGACTGCAAACGACAATCTTCATGTGGTTTTTGGGACCGGCCCCATCGGGCTGGCGCTCATCGAGGAGCTCCATGCCAATGGAAAGCGAGTCAGGGCGGTCAACCGGTCTGGTACGGCAGATGTTCCTCAGGGTGTGGAAGCGGTCGGGGGTGACGCCACCAATGAAGAGTTCACCACGCGAGCGTCCGCCAACGCGTCGACGGTCTACTTCTGTCTCAACCCTCCCTATACCAAATGGCCAGAGTTGTTCCCGCCATTGCAGGCGGCTGTGATGGCCGGTGCGACATCGGCTGGAGCCAAGCTGGTCGTCATGGAAAATCTGTACATCTACGGTCCGACGGATGGCCGACCACTCACCGAGGACCTCCCGCACGCCGCCACGACGCGCAAAGGTCTGGTGCGTGCCCAGATGACCAAGGACCTGATGGCGGGCCACGTAGCGGGCAAGGTGCGAGTTGCCGTCGGCAGAGCTTCGGACTATTTCGGACCCCGCGGTTTGACCAGCGCCATGGGGGAGCGGGTGTTCTACCCGGCCCTCTCAGGAAAGAAAGCCCAGGTGATGGGGGACCCGGACCTACCGCACACCTACAGCTACGTCCCTGATATCGCCAGAGGCCTCGCCCTGCTCGGCGACCACCCGGAAGCCGACGGCAAGGCATGGCACCTGCCCAACGCTCCGGCAATCACCACAAGAGAATTCATCGAGATGGTGTACCAGGCGTTGGGAACGGAGGCGTCCATCTCGGCAATGCCTCGCGCCCTGGTGAACGTGATTGGACTCTTTAATGGCACCGTGCGGGAACTCAAGGAGATGCTCTACGAATTCGAGGAACCGTTCGTCGTTGACCACAGCCAGTTTGAGGCTGCGTTCGGCAACTACGCCACGCCTCTGCCCGAGGCAATTGACACCACCGTCGCCTGGTACCGATCCAACCCCAAGGGCTAGCTCGGCGCCGGCTAGCTCACATAATCGGCGAGATGCTGGCCGGTGAGGGTCGAATCGGTCGGCGATGAGATCGGCGGGGGTGCCTTCGAAAACGATCTTGCCACCGTCGTGTCCGGCGCCAGGGCCAAGGTCGATGATCCAATCGGCGTGGGCCATGACGGCCTGATGGTGTTCGATGACGATGACCGACTTGCCCGAATCGACGAGTTGGTCGAGTAGGCCGAGCAAGTGTTCGACGTCGGCGAGATGGAGCCCACTGGTGGGCTCGTCGAGCACGTAGACGGCAACATCGGTGGCCATCTGGATCGCTAGCTTGAGTCGTTGTCGTTCCCCGCCCGAAAGTGTCGTGAGGGGCTGGCCGAGTGTCAGGTAGCCGAGTCCGACATCTGCGAGCCGGCTGAGAATCTTCTCGGCGGCTGGGGTCTTGGCGTCTCCGTCGGCGAAGAACTCCTCCGCCTCGACGACCGGCAACGCCAGCACTTCGCTGATATCGAGGCCGCCGAGCTTGTATTCGAGAACCGACCCGTCGAATCGCTTGCCGTCACACTCGTCGCAGGTGGTCGCGACGGTATCCATGAAACCGAGCTCGGTGTAGATGACGCCGGCGCCGTTGCAACTCGGGCAGGCGCCCTCAGAGTTGGAGCTGAACAGTGCCGGCTTGACGCCGTTGGCTTTGGCGAACGACTTGCGGATGTGGTCGAGCATGCCCGTGTAGGTTGCCGGGTTGCTCCGCCGGGATCCCCGAATTGGAGCCTGATCGAACGACACGACGCCTTCGCGATCTGAAACGGAACCGTGGATGAGCGAACTCTTGCCTGAGCCCGCAACGCCGGTGATGACGACCAGCACACCGAGTGGGACGTCTACGTCGATGTCCTTGAGGTTATGGGTGCTGGCGCCGCGGATCTCGATCACCGCCGACGGCGTGCGCAGGGTTTCTTTGAGCGAGCCTCGATCGTCGAGGTGCTTTCCGGTGAGTGTGCCACTGGCCCTCAAGCCTTCAACGGTGCCTTCAAACACGACCTCGCCGCCTCCGGTCCCGGCGCCTGGCCCAAGATCGACGACGTGATCGGCGATGTCGATCACTTCCGGCTCGTGTTCGACGACCAACACGGTGTTGCCCTTATCTCGCAGCTGCTGCAAAAGAACATTCATGCGCTGAACGTCGTGAGGGTGCAAGCCAATCGTTGGCTCGTCGAATACGTACGTCACGTCGGTCAGCGATGAGCCGAGGTGGCGGATCATCTTGGTGCGCTGAGCCTCGCCGCCCGACAGGGTGCCCGGCGCCCGATCGAGCGACAGATAGCCGAGCCCGATCTCCGTGAACGCGTCCAGGGTCTGCTGCAGTGCCTCGAGGAGAGGCGCCACCGATGGCTCCTTGAGGGAACGGGTCCACTCGGCGAGGTCGCTGATCTGCATCTGGCAGGCGTCGGCGATGTTGATCTTCTTGATCCGCGATGAGCGAGCGGCTTCGGTGAGTCGGGTGCCTTCGCAGTCGGGACAGGTTCCAAACGTCACAACTCGTTCAACGAATGCTCGGATATGCGGCTGGAGTGAGTCGATGTCCTTGGACAACATCGACTTCTGGATCTTGGGGATCAGCCCTTCATAGGTCAGGTTGATGCTTTCGACCTTGATCTTGGTTGGCTCTTTGTGGAGCAGGTCGGCGAGTTCCTTCTTTGTGTACTTGCTGATCGGCTTGTCCATATCGAAGAAGCCGCTGCCTCGGAAGATCCGGCCGTACCAGCCGTCCATGCTGTATCCGGGGACCGTCAACGCTCCCTCGTCGAGCGACTTGGTCTCGTCGTACAGCTGCGTCAGGTCGAAGTCCGATACCGAACCCCGACCTTCACAACGTGGGCACATGCCCCCGACGATGCTGAACGTCTTCTTCTCGGCTTTCTTGTTACCCGTCTTCAAAGAGCCAACCCCGGTGACTGAAGGAACGTTGAAGGCGAACGCCTTGGGAGAGCCGACGTGGGGCTGGCCGAGCCGGCTGAAAAGGATCCGCAGCATGGCGTTGGCGTCGGTGGCCGTACCGACCGTGGACCGGGGGTCGGACCCCATGCGTTGCTGGTCGACCATGATCGCCGTGGTGAGCCCGTCGAGGACATCAACCTCGGGTCGGGCCATTGTTGGCATGAAGCTCTGCACGAACGCGCTGTATGTTTCGTTGATCATCCGCTGTGACTCAGCAGCGATCGTCCCGAATACGAGCGAACTCTTTCCCGAGCCAGAAACGCCGGTGAACACCGTCAACCGACGCTTGGGAATTTCGACGCTCACGTCTTTGAGGTTGTTGACCCGCGCACCCTGGACACGGATGAGATCGTGGCTATCGGCGGGGTGCATCAATCTTCGGGAAGGGCCGCGAAGTCGCGCTTGGCCTGCTTGTACCAGCCCATGCCCTTGATCGGATTCTTCCAGCGGCCTTTCATGTCTTTCAGAGCGGCTTCGTGATCTGTGTCGCCACCGGCGACGATCTCTTTCAGGTGCTTGTCCTGAGCTTGGATAACCTCGTCGGCGGTTTCTCCGCTGAGGGCCAGGTCGCAGGATCCACCCAACTGCCTACAGGTCATGGTTTTCATGTGTTTCTTTCCGTTCGGGTCGTTCGTTCTACTGGTTCAGGCTTGGGCGATGCGGACGAGATTGCCTGAAGGGTCGCGCACGGCAAAGTCGCGAGCACCCCAGAATTGGTCGGCTGGTTCTGACACGATCTCGGCGCCCGAATCCCGCACTTTCTCGAACGTGGAGTCGAGGTCGTCGGTGAAGAAGTGAACCCCGTTCAGCGCACCCTTGGCCACCAGCGCCGTGACCATGTCGACGTCGGCCGGGCTGCCGTTCAGGTAGTTGGTGAGGACGATCGATACTTTGGGCTGGGTGGGTGCACCAACCGTAATCCAGCGGAATCCATCGTTGGCGACATCTTTGCGCACGTCGAGGCCGAGCACATCGCCGTAGAAGGCCAGCGCGGGATCCGGGTCGGTGACGATAACGAAGGTTTGGGAAAGCGTGATGCTCATGTCGGAAACTCTAGGCAACCGACTTCGGGTGCGCTTCTTCGATCCTGCTCGGTTTGCGGGTGGGGCGGGTGGCATCCCTGGCGATGCACCCGGGAACGCTGGCGAGCGCTTCGTGATCCCGAGCCCGGTATTTCGAAGGCGTTTCGCCGACCAATTCGGTAAACCGCGTGCTGAACGATCCGAGCGACGTACAGCCGACCGCCATACAAACGTCGGTTACCGACATATCCCCTTGGCGGAGCAGCGCCTTGGCCCGTTCGATACGGCGGGTCATGAGATAGGAATACGGTGTCTCGCCGTACGCTGCCCGAAACTGGCGGGAGAAGTGGGCAGTCGACATCAGCGCCGCCCTGGCGATCGCAGCGACATCAAGTGGACTCGCATATTCGCGGTCCATCAGGTCGCGGGCCCGACGCAAGTGGGCAAGGTTGGCGAGTTCTTCCGGTTTCACGAGTTCAGAATAGTGGCGTGCCGGTCAGGCCATGGGTGAGAGCGGCACAGTTCAAGTAGGCACCTTGCGCCCATGACAATCTGAGGCCTCCGGGGCGATCGCCAGATAGGCGTTCGCTTCGGGCGCTTCGTGGTTGTCGGGCTCGTCGAGATCCGCTCCTGGCCAATCGTTGGCTTCAGAACTGCGTCGTCTTGCCTCTTGATCCGTCGCGGTTCCAGGTGGTCCACGTGCCGGTCTGTTCGCCAAGTGCGAACTTTCCGGAGCGCATGAGCGTGCCGTCGTTGCGATACCAATTCCACTGGCCGTGCAATTCTCCATCTTTCATCTGGCCAGCCGCCTTGAGTCGGCCATCCGGGTAGTACTCGCACCGGCGCCCGTTCTCCACTGCCGAGATCTCCTGCATACGCAGCTTGATCAACTTACGGAGCAGGCTGACCGGTAGTCGATCGTCGGTAGCCGAAGCGAAGCCCGCCTTTCGAGATCTCGTATTTGGTGACGGCCTCACCGGCGGTTTCGAGAACGCTGCCGCTCATGGGGAAGTAGCTGCAATGGTCTTTGAAGGCGCCGTACCCGGCGACACCCTTGCCGTCGAGGATGAACGCCGGCATCCCGTACTTCATGCCTTCTTCGGCGTGTGGAATGATTGCCCGGATGCTCTCTCGAAGGGTGTCGAGCGTTTGGCGCTGGGGTGATCCGACTCCGGTTAGATAGGCGTCAACCTCGGCGGCTCCGGTCGCTGTGCTGCCGGTGGCTGTGGTCGTCTTGGGCATGGCCCAATCGTACCGATCTCTAGTGCGCGAGGTTGACGGATGGCCCTGCTTTGACCGTCATGTCTGGCCAGCCGTAGAGTGCGAGCATGACCGACCCGACCTCGATCCTTGCTGACTTAGTGCCGCCAGTTCGATCGTTTGCAAGTGACAACTTTGCCGGCGTGCACCCGGCCGTGCTCGAGGCGATCGCTCAAGCAGACGCAGGTCATCAACCGGCGTACGGCGACGACATCCACTCGGCGCGATGTGCGGAACGATTCAACGAACTCTTCGATGCCGATGTGGTGACCCGGCTCACGTTCAACGGAACCGGGGCAAACATCCTGGCGCTGGCGACCTTGATGGGCCACCTCCCTGGTCCTCATCACGCCATCGTTTGCTCAAGCTGGGCGCACATCAACATCGACGAAACTGGCGCCCCGGAGCGGATCCTGGGGACGAAGCTCATCGACCTTGCGAGTGACGACGCCAAGATCACCCCGGGCCAACTGCGAGAGGTGGGTCACCTTCAGGGGAATGTGCATCACGTTCAACCTGGGATTTTGAGTATCACCCAACCAACGGAACTCGGCGCGCTGTACACGCCCGCCGAAATCAAGGCGATTTGTGACGCTGCTCACGAGATGGGGATGCTCGTGCACATCGATGGAGCCCGCATCGCCAACGCCACAGCTGCGCTTGGCGGCACCAGGGAAGCTCTCCGGTCCTTCACTATCGACGCCGGCGTCGATGTCCTGAGCTTTGGGGGGACCAAGATCGGGGCGATGGGCGCCGAGGCGGTGGTGTTTCTGAACCAGGACGTTTCGGCCGGATCCGAATATCTCCGCAAACAGGTAACTCAGCTTTCCTCGAAGATGCGCTACCTCGCTGCTCAGTTCAATGGGCTTCTGGCCGATGACCTCTGGATCGAACTGGGAGCCAACGCCAATGGGATGGCCCGGGCGCTCCATGCACAGGTCGCTGACTTGCCGGCAATCGAACTGGGTCCGACCCCGGAAGCGAACAGCATGTATCCGTTCCTACCGAAAGAGATCCTCGAACCGCTTCAGCAGTGGAGCTTCTTCTGGGACTGGGACGAGACCCGCAACCAGGTCCGCTGGATGGCCGGATGGGACACCACCGAGGCTGACGTCGATCAGTTCGTTCGCGGCATCCGCCGATTGCTCGAGCAGGACTCGTAAGCCGCTACTGATTCGCCCGGCGTGCTTCAAGTCCGGTAAGGAGAAGATCGAGACCAAACTCGAACTCGGTTTGATCGTCGCACCATCCGAGTGTCGTGTCTGGATCGTCGTGGACCACATCAGCCAGCATCCCGACGAGGTAGGGGAGTTGTGGAGCCAGGTCGGCCAACATGGCCTCGGCGTCTTCGTCGCCCTGATCGGTGCTGTCGGGTTCGAACAACTCCTGGTTGAAACCAAGAGCACGGCTGCCGAGTGCATGCATGGCGTGATGGCCGAGGTCGTTTGAGAAACCGCCTTCGATCATGATGCCCAGGAGTGCATTGAAGTAGCGAAGCAAGGTCGGGGTCATGGTCGTTCGGCTTTCGATGACCCGGGGAGCCCAAGGGTGCCTGAGCATCACGGTGCGGGCCGTGAGGATGAGGCTGCGCATGGTCGACAGCCATCCGCCTTGGTCCAGCACAACTTCAAAGTCGCCCCGCTCCTGTTCGATCTCCGCCAGGAGCGAGTCGACAAGGCCATCGAGTAGTGCTTCTTTGTTGGCCACGTGGTAGTACAGGGACATCGCCTCGACACCGAGTTCCTGGGCGAGATTGCGCATCGTGAGGGTCTCGATGCCGGTCCGGTCGGCGAGGCTCATGGCGGCTTCGAGCACCCGGGTTTTGCTGAGTGGTACCCGTTCGGATGTGATTGCGTCTGCGTCTGAAACCATGCTGTCCTATCGACGTCGTCCATCATATCGTACGCAGTAAGGCTTGACAGTCTTACGTTGTATGGTGTACCTTACACTGTACGAACCGAACGAGCAGAGGTGGAGAGAATGAGTACACAAGAAGCTGGACCGGATGCGACACTGACGGACACAGGTGGCGAAGTCCCAACACCCCCTACGGAGGCCGTACCGAAGATGATGAAAGCAATCGTCCAGGACCGTTACGGCTTGCCCGACGTGCTCGAACTGAGAGATGTTGAGGTCCCGGTCGCGACCGACGATCAGCTGCTCATCCGGGTCGTGGCTGCATCACTGAATATTTACGATTGGCACATGATCACCGCCACGCCTTTCTTGGTGCGGGCGGTCGCCGGGTTCGCAAAACCGAAGAAGCCGATCCCGGGTGCGGACGTCGCTGGCGTGGTCGAGAAGGTCGGAGCGAACATCACGCGATTCAAAGTTGGCGATGAGGTTTTTGGCGACATTGGATTCGGAGCCTTCGCTCAGTACGCCGTCGCCAGGGAGAAGTCACTCACCCACAAACCGGCTGGCACCACCTTTGAGCAGGCGGCTTCGGTTGCGTTGGCGGGGATCACGGCGTTGCAGGGTCTGCGCGACGTGGGCGGCCTCGAAGCTGGGCAGAAGGTTTTGGTCAACGGGGCGTCCGGCGGCGTTGGCACATTTGCGGTTCAGATTGCCAAGGCTCTTGGTGCTGAGGTGACTGGTGTATGCAGCACGACCAAGGTTGATATGGTCGCGTCGATCGGCGCAGATAAAGTCATCGACTACACCAAAGACGACTACGTCGAGTCCGAACGCGCTTATGACTTGCTCTTCGACAACGTGGGTGATCGGCCTTGGTCCGCTACGAGTCGCGTACTGAGTCCTGGTGGAATCAATGTGACGATCACCGGTCGCAAGCATGCGGTTATGGGGCCAATGAGGGAACAGCTGTTTCGCAAGGTTGCCGCGGGTTTCGGGAAGAAGCGGTTTGCGTTCTTCACAGCTCAGGTGAAACCTGAAGACCTCAAAGCCCTGGCCGATTTCCTCGAAACCGGCGCGATTGTTCCCGTTATTGAGGCGACCTACGACCTCGAGCATCTCCCGGACGCCCTCCGATACCTGGGTGAGGGGCATGCCCTCGGCAAGCTCGTGATCTCGGTCTGATGCCCAGTTAGTTAGCCCATGTCGATGTATTCGAAAACCTCGACTTGGCCGCCGTGGTTGAGATGCGGGTGCGCTGAGCAGGCGGCTGCGGCTGCATCGAGCGAGTCCGCTGAGATCACCGTGTAACCCGTCGCAGGGGAGTCGCTCAAGGGGCCATCGGCAATAGACCCGGCGCTAGCAATGCTCTTGGCGGCTCCGAACGGAGCACCGCCGTCGACGATGGCCTCGCCGAGCATGCCATACCAGGCTCCCCACTCGGCCATGATCTTCTCCTGCTCTTCGGGTGTGGCAGCCATTCCCATGCCACCTGTATACAAAACTACGAACTTTGCCATCGTGCCTCCTTGGCTCGGGGCCTTTCACCCTACGCAAGTCGCCTGGCCTGCGCTCGGCGCCTGTCGCAAGGCGTCCCCGGTGCCGGAGCGGTGATCAATCGGCGATTCTGAAGTTCGCAGGTCTGCGAGAATGGACTCGAAACCTGAATCCGATGCGGCTAGTCCGGGGAGGCCGAGTTTTGAGAAGTGTTGTTTTGCTCCAAGCTGCGACGGACCTTGATCTGCTCGCCGCCCGAAACCAGATGGCCGTAAGCCTCGGATTTCACATCATCTTTGCGGCTTTGGGCATCGGGTTCCCGCTCATCACACTGCTCGCCCATCGGCGCGGCATTCGACATCAGGATCCCGACGCATTGCTTCTGGCGAAACGGTGGTCGAAGACGATGGCGATTCTCTTCGCTGTCGGAGCTGTGTCAGGCACCATTCTCTCGTTCGAAATGGGCATCCTGTGGCCGGGTCTGATGGGCCCGTATGGCGATGTCATTGGGTTGCCGTTCACCCTCGAAGGCGTGTCGTTCTTTACCGAGGCGATCTTCATCGGCATTTACTTGTACGGCTGGAAGCGCATGCCGGCCAAATGGCACTACCGGTCTCTCTATCCAATCGTCGCTGCCGGAATCGCGGGTTCGTTCTTCATTGTCGCGGTGAACGCCTGGATGAACGCCCCGGCCGGGTTCGACATCGCCTCGGACGGTTCGATCATCAACGTGGATCCGCTGGCGGCCATGTTCAACTCGGCTGTCGCGGTGCAATACGTCCACATGCTCCTGGCGGCTTACATGGTTTCAGGGTTCCTCGTGGCCGGGGTGTATGCAGCTGCATGGCTGAAGGGTCGCCGCGAGCCGATCTACCGCCTCGGATTCTTGATAGCTTTTTCGGTTGGAGCTATCGCTGCTCCGATCCAGGTCCTGGTTGGTGACGTGGCCACCCGCCGACTGATCGAGGCTCAACCGTCCAAGTTTGCTGCGATGGAGATGCTCACCGAAACCCAAAGCCGAGCTCCGCTGACGCTCGGGGGAGTGTTGGTCGACGGTGAAGTGGTCGGCGCCATTGAGATTCCTGGTGTCGCCTCGTTCCTCGGTACCCGGGACTTCGACGCAGTGGTTCCCGGTCTCGACTCGGTTCCGGTTGATGCGCGACCGTCGGACCGTCTCGTCAATATTGTCCACTCGTCATTTCAACTTATGGTTGCGCTTGGAACGGCGCTGCTCGGGCTGGCGGCCTGGTTCGGCTGGTCGTGGTGGCGGCGAGGCAACCTCCCGAAAGTGTTTGGTTCTGGCGGGCTGCGCTTGTCGCCGGTGGGGCGGCGACTGTCGCCATGGAGGCCGGTTGGATCACGACTGAAGTCGGGCGTCAGCCATGGGTCGTGTACGGCATATTGACAACCACCGACTCGGTCACCGGGGCCACCGGACTGATCTGGGGTTTGGCGGGGATCACGGCGATCTATCTGGTTCTCGGCACCATCACGGTCATGGTTCTGCGGCGCGTCGCTCATCAGTTCCGCGCTGGGGCTGAGGTCCCCACCCCTTATGGTCCGATGTCGGGGGACGGTTACTGATGTTGGCGAATGTGATGCTCGTCGTTATCTGGTTGGGGATCTGTGCCTACGCCATCTTTGGTGGCGCCGACTTTGGTGGTGGGGTTTGGGACCTTTTCGCCGGAGACGCCACCAAAGGGGCCAGGCCGCGCCGCCTGATTGCCAACGTTATCGGGCCGGTGTGGGAAGCCAATCACGTCTGGCTCATTTTCGTTCTGGTCTACTTGTGGACTGCCTTCCCGGAGGCCTTCGCTGCGATAGCTTCGACGATGTATATCCCGTTGACTTTGGCAGCCTTCGGAATCATCTTTCGGGGTTCCGGGTTCGCGCTTTCGTAAATGGGCTACCACCACCAATAGGGCCCGGGCTTTCGGCGCAGCATTTGCCGGAGCTTCGTTTGTCACTCCGTTCTTCTTGGGTGCCGTTGCTGGTGGTGTTGCCTCCGGGCGGGTTCCGCTTGGAAACGCAGCCGGGGACCCATTTGGCTCTTGGCTGAACCCAACGTCCATTCTCGGGGGAACCTTGGCTGTGGTGTCGTGTGCGTTCCTCGCCGCGGTGTTGCTCACTCGGGAGGCTGACATTGAGGGGGACCCCTTGATGGAGGAGTACTTCCGTATTCGGGCGCTCGTCTCAGGAGCTTTGGCAGGGGTGATTGCGTTGGTCGGCGTCGGAGTTCTCAGAACCGACGCAGCGCACCTTTATGAGGGTCTCACGAGCGGACCGGGAATCGTCGTCATGGTTGCCTCCGCTCTCGGCGGGTTGGCCACGATGGGGTTCCTGCTCAAGCGACAGTTCGTGGTTGCTCGCCTTACAGCCGTGCTGGCAACCGTCAGCGTCCTATGGGGATGGGGTGTCGGCCAATACCCGGATGTACTGCCCGGCGAAGTGACCGTGGCAGACGCAGCTGCGTCCGATCCGGTTCTGATCGCCATGCTTGTGGCCTTTGCAGCGGCCGGGATCATTGTGGTGCCGGCGCTCGTGTTCCTGTACTCCCTCACCCAGCGCGGAACTCTGGGCGAGTCCGGAGACGTCGCAGACGATTCGACCGAGGCGCTGTTGTTCAGGCTTCGCTCCGAAGGCCGAGACTGAGGCCAGGCTCCGGTTGCTCGACTTCCGGTTCTGGTGCTTTTGGCGTGGATCTTGAACGAAGTCGGGGTTCTCCGTAGGGTTGGCCCTATGAAACACGCCTTGTTCGTGCCCAACTTCGGCGCCTTTTCAGAGCCGCAGGCGTTCGCTGATTTGGCTGCCCAAGCGGAGGACTCCGGATGGGACGGCGTCTACATCTGGGATCACATCCTGATCGAGGATGGCACGCCGATGTGCGATCCGTGGGTAGCCATGGCGGCGGCGGCAACGGTCACCAAAACCATCCGGCTAGGTCCCATGGTCACGCCAACCCCTCGCCGTCATCCGTGGAAGCTGGCCCGAGAAGTTGTAAGCCTCGATCGTCTCTCGAAAGGCCGTGTCGATTTTGGGGTCGGCATCGGTCATCCGCCCGACGTGGAATACGGTTCGTTCGGCCACGAAACGGATAACCGGGTCCGGGCCGACAAGTTGGACGAAAGCCTCGAACTCGTCACGGGGCTGTGGAGCGGCCAACCATACGCCTTCGACGGTGTTCATTACCATCTCGAAGAGCGAACGTTCCTCCCTACACCGGTTCAGCAGCCGCGAGTGCCGATCTGGGTGGCGGCCACCTGGCCAAACAAGCGGCCGTTCAGGCGAGCAGCCCAATGGGATGGCGTGTTCCCGCTGAAGGTCGGACCGACCGGGTTTGTTGATATGTCCTATGACGACATCGCTGACATGCTCAGTTACGTGCACCAACATCGCACCTCGGATTCCTCGTTCGAATTCGTGGCCGGCAACGGCGACGCACCAGATCGATCGTTGGACGCTCTCTCTGCATTAGGCGTCACCTGGTTGTTCTACAACCTCTGGGACATGGAACCCGATTCGACGGCCAAAGTGCGCGGTGGTCCCTGGCGGTCCTGAGCGCTGGATCGCGCCACGGATGACTGGGCGCTCCGGTTTGCCCCGATCGGGAACTTCTCTAGGCGTCGCGTAACCTGCGGCCCGGAAGGGATCGCACGGTTGGCGCCTCCCTGCCGTACGCCGTCGAAATTCAGATACTCGACGACTCAGTGTGTGGGCTACCGTCGGTTGAAGGTCGCCCGGTCAGCCGATCAGATCTTTCACGCTTGTCTCCGTTGCGGAATATCTGCGCCGTCGTCGGGCGTTCGGTAGGCTCGCCGCATGAGACATGAACGAGCAGGAACACCCGCCCAGATTGAAGACCTCGTCGATATTCCTCACCTGATCACGGCGTATTACACCGAGCAACCGGATCTGAGCGACCCCGATCAGCGGGTTGCCTTCGGCACTTCTGGTCACCGCGGGTCGAGCTTGAACGCTTCGTTCAACGAGTCGCACATCGCTGCTACGACTCAGGCGATTTGTGAGTATCGGGCTGGGCAGTCGATTGCGGGACCGTTGTTTCTTGGCCGTGACACGCACGCCCTTTCCGAACCGGCCTGGGCGACGGCGCTCGAAGTGCTTGCGGCTAACGATGTCATCGTGCTGGTAGATGATGCCGACCGGTACACGCCGACCCCGGCGCTTTCGCACGCCATCATCGGTTTCAACCGTGGGAAAGCGATCGACGACAGCGGTAGGTCGGATGGGATAGTGGTTACGCCGTCGCACAATCCTCCAACCGACGGGGGATTCAAATACAACCCACCTCATGGTGGGCCAGCCGATTCTGACGCTACCGGCTGGATTGCCGACCGGGCCAATGAACTGCTTGAAGAAGGCAATCATGGTGTGAAACGGGTCCCATTCAGTCGGGCCAGAAACGCCGACACAACTCAGCCGTACGACTTCGTCGGGTCGTACGTGGATGACCTCGGCTCAGTGCTCGACCTGGAAGCTATCCGAAGCGCCGGAGTCAGGATCGGAGCCGACCCGCTCGGAGGGGCTAGCGTCGATTATTGGGCGCGAATCGCCGAACGGTATGACCTCGACCTGGAAGTTGTGAACCCGGTAGTCGATCCGACCTGGCGATTTATGACCCTCGACTGGGATGGAGCCATCCGTATGGACTGTTCCTCCCCGGATGCCATGGCATCGTTGATCGCCGTGCGTGACCGCTATCAGATCTCAACGGGTAATGACGTCGATGCCGATCGTCACGGCATCGTTACGCCTGACGCGGGCCTGATGAATCCGAATCATTTCCTGGCCGTGGCCATCGAATATCTGTTTGGGTCCCGTGACGGATGGTCGGCTGAGACGGCCATCGGTAAAACGCTCGTTTCTTCGTCAATGATCGATCGGGTGGCTAACGCGCTCGGGCGAACGCTGGTCGAGGTTCCGGTCGGGTTCAAATGGTTCGTGCCCGGTCTCGTAGATGGGAGCATTGGATTCGGCGGAGAAGAATCAGCCGGGGCTTCGTTCTTGCGTCGGGATGGTTCGACTTGGACCACCGACAAGGACGGCATCCTTTTGGCGCTGCTGGCATCGGAGATCCTGGCGGTGACCGGCAAGTCGCCTAGTGAGCACTATCGCCGGCTTACCGACCAGCATGGCGATCCTGCGTATGCGCGGGTGGATGCGCCAGCCACCAGGGAACAGAAGGCGGTTTTAGCCCAGCTATCTCCCGACCAGGTCACTGCCAGCGACCTGGCTGGAGATCCGATCACCTCAATTCTCACGACTGCGCCGGGCAATGGAGCGAAGATCGGCGGACTCAAGGTCTCAACCGATACCGCCTGGTTTGCGGCCAGGCCGTCAGGCACCGAAGACCTGTACAAGATATACGCCGAGAGCTTCCGGGGTGCTGACCATCTCGTCGAGGTCCAAGAGGCGGCGAGGACCATGGTGTCGACCGCGCTCGGCTGAAGTGGTTCAGTGTCGTCAGTCGCATCAGTGACGAACGGCCTCTGGACGCGAACGCTTATCTCTTTCACGCTTTAACGACGCGATTGAAGGAGGATCGTGCTCGATACCGAAAACCGACGCCCGGAGGTGCGGGCCCGTCAGCGGGCGAAGTATCTCACCGGGTTCCTGTGGCACGCCGGAACGTTTGTAATCATCAACGCATTCTTCTGGCTGCTCGACGGACTTGGGGCCGGAGGGATCAACTGGTCGCCATGGATAACCCTCTTCTGGGGCCTTGCATTGGCCTTTCATGGGTTGGCCTATTGGGTTGATGGTCGCCAAATCGAAGATCGTAAGACCAGGGAGTACACCGACGAGATGCGGTGAGATTCGGACGGCACGAGGCCCCGGGTCTCGTACCCGGGGCCTCGCCTTCCTTGGTGTTCCCTAGCGGTTGAGTCTAAAAACGGAGGCGTTCAACCGTTCGATAGGAGAACGATCCGAATCCACCGAATGACTCGTCGTCGGCATCATCGTCGAAACCCATGCCGCCAATCCGGCCGGAAACGGCACCTCCGTAAAGGTCGGTTCCCTTCTGCCAGTACGAGTAGCTGTAGTCCTGGCCTGATCCCTTGTACGACGACTCGTACTTCTGCCAGTCGCCGCCCGTGATGGTCATGATGATCGGTGGCTGTCCTAAGATGCCTCCCGGTTCGCCGTGACCCCCGGCTGACACGATCAGGTTGCCGCTGACGGTCACTGTTTCTTTCTTGGCGTCGACTGTGAATGTGGCGGTCTGCTTGCCCTTTTCGTCCTGTCCGCTGAGGAAACGAACCTGGATGTGGTCGCATGCAGGGGGGAACTCCTCTTCGATGAATTCAGGGACGTCCTCGTCGAGGCTCGTCAGGATGGAGTCGATGACAGTTTCGGCCTTAATCGTCTTGGCTCCCGATGCAATGATCGCATCAAGGGCCTTCTTCTCACCAGCATCAGCCGAGAGCTGGCCCTCAGCTACGACTGCTTCCACGCCGTGGCCACCACCCCATGGCACCTCACCGGGGTCGCATTCAAAGTCGGTCACGTCGCCGTAGAGGAATTTGCCGTACTGCTCGTCGTATCCGGACAGATAACCGACGTGGACGTTGCCCGGGATTCCTAGGAGATCTTCTGGGTCGTACTCGGTCCAACTAACCCAGAACTGGGATCCGTTGCCCTTGGCCCGGTAAGTGCTGCCGGCGTTGGCTGCCGGCGCCCAAAGGACCGAAGCCAACAATGCGAGGCTCATCGCCGAGGCAAAGGCCCGCTTGGTAGGTTTGTTGCTCATGTTCTCCCCTTGTGAGTGATTGACTTGCGCGGCATCGTATGCGAGAAGGGGGGGCAAGTTAAACCGTTTTTGTCGATTTCTCGGGATTATTTTTTCGGTTGTTTCGACCCGGGAATTCGAGCCAGCCGAGTGGACGATCCGGTAGCCGTTCAGAGCCGTTCGCTCTTGTAGTTTCCGGGACGAACGGCGGTCGGGTCGCTGTCCGATTCTCTATTCGGAGAGGGGCACCTCGAAGAGCCTGACAGGGTCGTCAAAGCCTTTGAGCGCAATCGGGCCGCGGTCTTCGAACACGATGGGCTTGCCGACAGATAGCTCTCGCACGGCGCTTGATACGAAGATTTGACCCGGGCCGGCGTGCCCACAGATGCGGGAAGCAAGGTTCACCACCGCTCCAAACAGATCCTCATGCTGGCTGACCGGTTCGCCGGCGCTGATCCCGATCCGGACCCGAGGTTCTTTTGAGTCCGTTCCGGTTGGCTCGCCGAATCCTCGTTGTATCTGGATCGCGCAATCGACGGCAGAGCTCACGTAGTTGAACGAGGCGAAGATGCCATCCCCCGTGTGCTTCACTTCGCGCCCTTTGGCGACCGAGAGCGCGTCACGCACTATTTGGTCGTGACGGGCCAGGACCTCCATGGCGCGGGTGTCCCCATGTCGACTGCTGATCTCGGTCGAACCGACCAGATCAGTAAACATGATGGCTCGCAGCCCGGAATCAAGTTCCTGGCTGTCGAGTCGAGCGATGTGGGGAACGTTCCTTTCCCAGTCGCCCATAAACTGGCTCACGGTGGGTCGATCGACTTCGACCATATTGTGTGGGACCAACCCGTGTGAATGTTTGTGGACCGATACCGCGGCATCCCTGGTTGGGGCATCCACGAGACAAAAGGCTTGACCGTCCGGGCTGTTGAACCAGAACGTCAGGAATTGCACGCCGTACTGGTCCTGGATGGCCAGGTCCGCCAGGTGGGCATTCTTGATGTCTTCTTCGGTGACGTCACCTAGGTTCTCGTGAATGTCCATGAAGATCGGCACGGGGCGACACTATCAGTGTTCAGCGGCCACCGCGTTGGTAGTGGAGGAGCACCACTCCGTTTGCCGACGCGTTGTGTGTCGACCAAGTCGAAAGGAGTCCGGAGGTTGGTTCGCCGAAAAGCGGATTACCCGCACCCACGAGAACCGGTGAACGTAGAACTGGTATTGGTCGATGCGAATCGAGTTCCATGAACGTTTGAGCGAGGGTAGCTCGGCCGAGGGCGATGGCCGCTGGTGAATTGCAGGTGAAGGTCGCAGGCTTCCTCTGCCTCCACGGAACCTACGACGGTCGTGTTCAAGTCGCCGAATGCCTTGCTCGGGAGCACGCGGCCTTGGGAGCGTCTCGCCGGGTTTTGGTCATGGCGCAACGCCTCACCGCACCGAGACGGAACCTACGCTTAGTGTCGTGGACATAAGGACTGTGGCTGGTAGGGAAAATGGCCCTGCTCGCATCGATTTGTACTGGATCCCGCTCGGCGCCGGCGGCGTGGGTTTTGTCCGAATGAACGGGCGGATCTATGAAGCCGTAACGGCCCGACTGGAGCGGCGCCCGCCACTCCAACTCCTTCACACTGCGCTGGAAGTGCATCTGCCGGAAGGTCGCTTCACGATCGAGAACGCCTGGCCAAGCCCGGATGCGGACATCGAATCGCGTGGCGTGGTGATGGAAGGTCCGGTCTTCGGTCGGAGTATGGCCCGGTTCCGCCCGCTGCGCTACGAGGTTCGATGCTGGCGGGACGGCACGATTCCTGACGCAGGGGAATCGATTAACAGTCCGGAACTCCTCAGCACGAACCCGGCGACGGCTTGGCGAATGCTCGACCTGGTGGCACGGGTGCCTCCCATGATCTGGGGCCGCGACGAGGTCGGAACCGGCGAGATGTGGAACTCCAACTCGGTCGTGTCGTGGCTGATCACCAAAAGTGGCCTACCGATCGACTCGGTTCGGCCGCCACCCGGTGGCCGGGCGCCTGGATGGCGAGCGGGGACGGTGGTCGCCGGCAGCTCCGACTGATCAGGTCCCTGAGCGGAGGGCTTCGACCGGCTCCAGTCGGGCGGCGCGGGTAGCCGGGTAGGTGCCGGCGATGAGGCCGACGAGCGCGCCGACGAACGGTGAAGCGAACGAAATTGACGCATCCAGGACGGGCGTCCACGACTGATATGCGGAGACGGCCACGATAATGAGCACGCCGAGGCTGGCTCCGAGGATCCCGCCAACGAACCCGATCACGCTGCTCTCCAAGAGGAATTGGCTGGCAATGTGAGAGCGAGAAGCCCCGAGCGCCCTGCGCAGGCCGATCTCGCCCGTACGTTCCATGACCGAAACGAGCGTTACGTTGGCGATGCCTATGGCTCCGACGAGCAGAGACACGGCACCCAGGGCAACGAAGAGCAGATTGAGATCGGACTGGACTGCATCTCGAACCCGCTGCTGGTCAGGAGGGGAGACAACCTTGAGTGCCGCATCGTTGTCGGGGCGGAGCGCCAGCGGGATCTGGGCGGTAATCAAGCTGGTAGCTCCCAGACGGGTTTCCACGACGACGAGTTCCGGCTCGCGAAGACGGTAGAGGCTACGAGCGGTGCCTTCGGGGATGATGACGGATCCGAGCAGGTCGTGCTGTCGGCTGACCCCCGAAATGATTCCGGCCACGGTGAACACTTCGTCGCCGAGTCGGATGGCCGGCCCGGTACTCAACGTGACGATTCCCAGACGCTCTGCGGCGTTGATGCCAATGACAGCCACTCGGTCGTTTCGATCGGAGAAGCCCTGGTCGAAGAATCGACCAGTGCTGAGCGTGGCCCGGACCGCTGCGAAGGCCGAAGGCGAGGCCGCTTGGACTGACAGGTCGAAGTCGGTTCTTCGACTCGGGTCGTTGACCGGGGCGGTTGAGATGAGGCCATCCCCGATGTCGACGCTGCTGAGGGTCCCGGCCGCTACGACGCCGTTGAGTTGGGCGAGTCGTTCGGCGGCATCCCAGGGGATCGCGTTCGAGATGTCTTCGTTCAGCGCCGGCCGAGAACTCACCACGATCTCGGTGGCGGCGATCTCGTCGAATCGCCCGACGATGCGGTTGCTGGCGGTTCTCGACAATCCGAGCGTGGCAACGATGGCGGCCAGTCCGATGACGGTGCCAAGGACGGTGAGCGCGGTGCGACCGGGTCTGGCAAAAAGCCCCGAAGATGCTTCGTCGAGCAGGTCGACGGTTGACATGGTCGCGACGACCTGGTCGGGTTCTTTAAGGCTGGCGACGTGGCTCACGCGGCTCCCTCGGTAAGGAAGCCATCGACGATCTGCACTTGTCGCGAGGCGACCTGGGCAAGCTCGGGGCTATGGGTGATCATGACGATGGTTAGTCCGTCTGCATGGAGGCCGGCGAGTAGATCCATGATGGCCAGTCCCGTCGCGGTGTCGAGGTTGCCGGTTGGCTCGTCGCACAGAAGCACATGGCGCGAACCGAGCAACGCCCGGGCGATGGCGACCCGTTGGCGTTCTCCGCCCGACAGCCGCGACGGGAGATAGTCGGTTCGATGGGCCAGCCCGACGCGCTCCAGCATCGCCTCGGCTCTGGCTCGACGATCCCGCCGTGAGCCCTGCTGATAGACCTCGGCGAGCATGACGTTTTCCACGACGCTCCGATGTGCGAGGAGGTGGAAGGATTGAAAGACGAAGGCGATGTGCTGGCTTCGAAGCCCACCACGTTCGCGGTCGGTGAGTTCCCCGACGTCTTGTCCCTCGAACAAATAGGTTCCGGTTGTTGAGTGGTCGAGACATCCGAGGATGTTGAGCAACGTCGACTTGCCCGACCCCGATGGTCCTTCGATGGCCAGCCATTCGCCGCGTTCGACTTGAAGGTTGACGTCGCGCAGTGCGTGGATCGGTGGGTCCTCTCCGTATTGCCGCCCGATGCCGGTGAGCAGCAGGGTTGGTGCGCTAGCCACTTGTGGAGTCCGTTGGCGTGGCGGCCGGGTCAACGGTGATGGGCTGGTCGAATCCGATCAGTACTCGATCGCCGGGATCGAGCGTTCCGTCGATGGGGGTGACCTCCACGAAACCCTGGGCCGAGAGGCCCGGTTCGATCGCGACCTGTTCGAGGATCCCGGCGCGGCTGACGTGCACGATCGATGATCCGTCCGTCGAGAGATTGACGGCCGTGATCGGAACCACCAGAACCGCTGCATCGGTTGATTCGATCGGGATGGTGAGGCGTACTGATGCATTGATCAGATTGGGTGCAGCGTCCTCGACCGTCACTTCGAAGTACACGTGGAAACCATCGACGCCGTCCGTTCCTGGGCCTTCGGCGACCCGGGAAATGACTGCCGCTAGCGGAGACACCCGAGGTCGGGCTCGTCAATGGCGACCGGCATCCCAACCTGAATGAGACTTGACTGCTCAATCGGCACAGATCCGTCGATGGCGACGTTGGCGTCGGTGATGGTGACAATTGGTCCGTCGATTGGCTGGCCAATTTCGGTGAGGATTTCGGTGACGCGAACCGGCAGCGAGGCGGTGAAGTAGATCTCATCGGCGGCGACGAGGACTCCAGCCGTTAGCCGGGAACCCGCATGCACGGCGCTGGCGGCCGACGTGAGCTCATCGAGTTGGTTGGATGTCACCACGGCAGGTGCGTAGCCGAGTGAGTCGTAGAGTCGTCGAACTGCGGCTTCGGTCTCGGCGTCGTATACCCCGTCGACCGGGCCTGGACTATGGCCGAGTCGTTCCAATGCCGCTTCGAGTTGCGTGACGTCCTCGCCAACGAGCCCGGGCCCAAGGTCCCGGTAGGCCGGGCTGGAGCCTTCGAGAATGATCAATGGACGACCCGAAGCAGTGAGGAGTATGTCCCCTTCGGTCGCTTCGTGTCCTAGGTCGGGAACGAACGTGACGACCTTCTGATCTGGTGTCAGCATGCTAGGAACCAGGCCCAACTCCCGCGGGGTCCCGTATCGGCCGGTGCCGCGGGTGACCACATTGGTCGACAACACGCGCGTTTCGACCGGCACAAGAATGGGGGTCGGCTCGGGGGCGGCTGTGCGAGCGGCGATCTCGGCGGGTGACGTGATCTGCTGTCCGAGGAACCAGCCGCCTACGGCGGACAACACCACGACCGCCAGGAAGATCGCCGCGCTTTTTCGTTTCTGCATCGGAGCAGTGTCGGCTCTGCAAGCTGACTCTTAGCTGACTCTTGGCTGTGCCAGAGTCAGCTTGGAGACAGGTTTGGGGTGTCTTATATGCGATAGCAATTCACTCATTAGTTCAGGGAGACCAACATTGATTCAGGCAGGTGCTTTTCAGCGAGGGCGGAGGTCCCAGCACTGGCTCGCAGCCTTCTTTCTTCTGTCGCTCTTGGCGTCAGCTTGTGGGCCGGCGGCTGCCCGGCCACTCACCGGGGTGACTACGGAAATTGAAAAAGAACTTGGCTTTGGCACCCGTGAGTATGGGATGACCGACGCCGAGTGGACCATCGCGGTCGAATCCGTACAAGAGGTGATTGCGAGCTGCATGGCCGAAGCCGGCTTTGAGTACATCCCGGCCGACGTTGACGCGGTAGAACTGGCGATGCAGGCGGTCCGAACCGAGCCGGGCGTAGACCGGGTGGCGTACAAAGAGGAGTGGGGGTACGGCGTGACTACCCGCCTCGACAATCGTCCAAAAGAAATTGAACTCGGTCCGCAGAACATCGCGATTTATGAGTCGTTGTCGGCGGCTGATCAGGTTGCCTACGATCGCACCCTATACGGTGACGATCCGGACGCGACCTTCTCTTTTCATTTTGATGAAGAGGACTTCGCCCCGACCGGTGGGTGTACCCGAAAGGCCATCGACGCCAGTTTCAGTAAGGATCAACTCGACCCAAATTTCGTCAATCCCAAGGACCTGTACCTTGAAAAGGATGGACGGGTGACTGAAGCCGAGCTGAACTGGGCCGATTGTATGGGCGAGGCTGGCTACGACTACGAAGATCAAGATGAGATCATCGAGGAATACGGTGACCGACTCGACGAACTGTTGGCTGGCGACGATCCCGAGAGCCTGCCGCCTGCCCGAGCCCAAGCTCTGGCCGATCTTCAGGCAGACGAAATAGCCGTGTCGCTCGTCGACGTGGACTGCCAGATTCGATTCACCGACGACGTCTTTCGCGACGTCGAGATCGAACTGTTCGGAAAGGTGGTCAGTGGCTGATACTTGCCCTGACGTGGACATGCGATGAGGAAACTATCGACGACATCGATATCCGGTCTGCTGGTCATGGCCCTGCTCGTCGCTGGCTGTTCGCCAGCGACGAGTCCCGGGACCACCCAAGCGCGGCCGGCGGTCTCATCTGGAGCAACGGTGCCGACCGCGGGTGGTTCGGCGACGATCGCCGGAGCGACGGATGCCGGCAACGTCCCGACCACGGAACAGTTCATTTCGGCCGCTGAAGCCAGCCGACTGGCAGCGGAAGCGAATCAAGGGGTTCAGTTCGGCGGCGAAGAGTTCGGATTGAGCGAGCGGCAACTTGTCGAGCGAAGTGATGCGGTCGAGGCGCTGATCGGCCAATGCATGGCAAATGCCGGGTTCGAATACTTCCCGGTCGAGTTCTCGACGATTGACCGGGCCATGTCGAGCGACAAATCAGCTCCCGGCATGTCGAATCGCAAGTTTGTGGCCGAGTACGGGTTTGGGATCACCACCCAATACGAAAAGCCAATTGTGGCACTGAGCCTCGGCAATAAGAACCTGCGGGTCATCGACAGTCTTGGAGAGGCCGATCAGGTCGCTTACTACCGCACGCTGTTGGGCGAGTTCGAAGACGCCACCTACGCCTACGGGCTCGAAACCGAAGACTTCTCGCGGACTGGTGGCTGCACCCGTCAGGCGATTGAGCAACTATTCACGGAAGGCGAGATGAGTCCGGCCTATTTCAACCCAGGGGATGCGATCATCGCAACCGACCCGCGGGCTGTGCAGGCGATCGCTGACTGGCATGTTTGCATGGTCGAGGGGGGCGTCGATACGTTCGAGCATCCCGATGACGTCGAAACCGGCTTTCAACGACGTCTCGACGCGCTGACCCAAGGGGAAGATCCCCAGGAGCTAACCGGAACCAAGCTTGAGGCGCTGACGCAGCTACAGGCCGAGGAACGTTTCGTTGCCGGGGTCTTTACCGACTGTGAGAACAACGTGCTCGACCCCGTGATGAATCGGGTCGAAGCCGACTACTACGGCCGCTAACCCTCCAACGAGTGTGCATACGGTTCGGCATATCCGAGGCGGTCGCACACTCGCCGCGGTGCGGGGCTTCCCCCCGAACCGTGGAACCCTGGGTTCAACCCTGGGTTCCAGTACCCGATATCGGGCACCCCAGCCCTACGTTCGAGGAGGACGCCAGCCGTAGACGAGTGATCCCGGCTTCGCACGACCGATCCCGGCACCGTATTGTGTCGAACTATGTCGAATCGCCTTGCGAGATCCCTGGTCTTCTTCACGTCCGCGTCGGTACTCGTCATTGAGGTTCTGGCCGTGCGGATTCTTGCTCCGTATGTCGGCGTGAGCCTCGAAGTATTTACGGCGATTATCGGGGTCATCCTGGCGGGAATCTCGGCGGGCGCCTGGCTTGGAGGGAGGGCGGCCGACCGCGCCCATCCGCGCCGATTGCTCGGGCCGCTGCTCATTGCCGGGGGCCTCAGCGCCATCGCGTCGCCGCTCGTCGTCGACCTGATCGGGCCGGCGCTCTCAAGTGATCCGGTCTCGATCGTCGTAGCTTCCGTTCTCGGGTTTTTGGCACCCGCCGCCCTGTTGTCGGCCGTAAGTCCGATCGTTGTCAAGATCCGTCTGGCGTCACTCGAGGAGACCGGGTCGGTGGTTGGTTCGTTCTCGGCGATTGGCACCGCGGGGGCGATCTTCGGTACGTTTGTGACCGGGTTCTTCTTGATTGCCGCCTTTCCGACCCGGCCGATCGTGATCGCCCTGGGGGTGGCGCTCAGCGTCTCCGGTCTTGTTCTTTCGGTGGTTAGCGGGAAGGTCGTCGTTCCGGTGGCGTTGGGTCTCCTTGGACTCAGCAGCCTCTTGGTGCTGTTCGACGGACCGTGCGACTACGAGACCACCTATCACTGTGCCATCGTCGAAGTGGATGAAGATCGCCCGGACGGCCGCATACTCGTGTTGGATCGCTCCCGGAACAGCTACGTCGATCTCAGTGATCCGACGTATTTGGAGTTCCGGTACATACGCCTCATTGTCGACGCCATCAACACCGAAGCTCCCGCCGGTCCGCTCGATGTGGTGTCGGTCGGTGGCGGCGGATTCACGGTCCCCGGCTATCTGAATGCCACGAGGCCGGGAACCAAAAACGTGGTGCTCGAGATCGACCGACTCCTGGTGGACATCGGATACACGCAGCTGGCGCTGACCGACGATATCGAAGTGATCGTCGATGATGCTCGTACGTCGCTGAAACAGCTACCGAATCATGAGGCAGACGTAGTGATCGGTGACGCCTACAGCGGGGCGTCCGTCCCGTGGCATCTCACCACGGTTGAGTTCATGGAGGATGTGAGCCGGGTAATGACGGCGGACGGTCTGTATGTCATGAACGTGATCGACTACGGCCAGAGGCGGTTCGCCAGGTCTGCCGTAGCGACGATCGAGACTGTGTTCGAGAATGTCGCGATGTTCGCTCCGCCGTCCTATATCGACGGTGACGGGGGAGGCAACTACATCATCGTCGCTTCCCACCGGCCCATCGACGTCGCCGCCCTGGAGGGCGCGATCGTCGCCCGGGGTGGCGAAGAGGTCGGCCTGTCGGGCTCGGATCTTGCCGACTTCGTGGGCGGATCTATGGTGCTCACCGACGACTTCGCGCCGGTCGACCAAATCGTCGGTAACCCGTCCAGCTAGCCCGTCACATTCTGGCGAGTCGGTTGCGTGCTGAACCTAGCGACGAAAGGCTGCTGAACCCTGGAACCCTGGGTTCCAGCACCCGATATCGGGCACTACAGCCCCAAGTACGAGGTGAGGTCAGAACGACCGCCAGCCGTCCTAGGCTACGGGGCGATGAGAGAGAGACCGACGCCGTACGAAAGCCTGACCTGACATGGAGTGGTGGGAGATATTGCTGCTGGCAGGTGGAGGTCTATTGGCTGGGACCATCAACTCGATCGCAGGCGGTGGGTCGCTGCTGACCGTACCGCTTCTCGTATCTTGCCGGAGTCCCTGGCAACCTAGCCAACGGTTCCAACCGGGTCGGGATCCTCACCTCGAACGCCGCCGCCGCAGCCGAGTTCCGTCGACTCGGGGTCGGCAGTCTTAAACAGGCGATTCCGATTCTCATCCCGATGATGATTGGCTCATTCGCCGGATCATCTCTTGTTGGACTTCTCGCCGATGCGACCTTTGAGCGGGTGTTTGGATTCTTGATGGTTCCGGTGCTCATCCTGTCCCTGCGCAAACCCAGGCCCAAACCGGAGGGCGCCTCATGGCCTGCCTGGGTGACGCTGCTGGTTTTTTTTCTTATCGGGATGTACGGCGGAGCGTTCCAGGCGGGGATCGGTCTCATACTTATCGTTGCGCTTTCACACACCGGACTTGGATTGGTGGTGGCGAACTCGGTCAAGGTCATTGTCAATCTGGCCGTAACGCTTGTTGCGCTGCCGACCTTCATCCTCAACGGAAACGTGGCCTGGTATCCGGCGCTCATCCTGGCTGCTGGACTTACGGTGGGCGGCGTTCTTGGTGCCAACGCAACGGTGCGAGGTGGAGAAAAGATCATCCGCCCGGTGATGATCATCGCCGTTTTGGCCTTTTCAGGGCGATTGCTGGGCCTGTATTAGCCGGGCGTTTCGAAGGCGGAAAGGTGGACCAACGGTGAGAGCGTCCCGAGCGACTCGGCCACCACAACGGCGTTGTCACCCGACTGCAGAACAAACCCGGTCGGCGGATTCAGGTGGGTCGTTCCGTTCCGGCTCACGGCCAGCAAGGTAGCCGAATGCTCGGACCGCATCCGCGCCGAGAGCTCGTCGATCGTCAGTCCGATGTACGGATCGGGAAGCGCTACACGATAAAGCTCGGAGCCATCCCCCCCCGACACCAGATCGGTGACAAGGTCGGTCAGGCCCGGATACAGCGAGGTCCGAGCCAGTAGGTGGGCCGTCAGCTTTGCCGTGATGAGCAGCTCGTCGACATCGGCTCGTTTGAAGTGGTCGGCATGGTTGGGGTTATTGACTTCGGCGACGGTCCGCACGTGCGGTGCGACCGATTCGATCGCTAGGACCACCAGGATGGATCGCATGTCCGCCTCATCAGAGGCATCCGCCGGGCAGATGATGGCTGCAGCAGCGTGTTCGATACCAGCGCGTTCCAGGTCGGCAACCTTTGTTGCATCGCCTCTCACAAAGTAGATGTCGCCGTCAGCCGGATTGCGATCGACATCGTGCAGCACCACGACCTTGTGGTTGTAGTCGTCTGAACGAAGCTCCTCGACCAATGACCGAGCGGTCCCGTTCCATCCGCAGATGACGATGTGGTCCGTGTATCCCGATGCACCCATTCCCTGCCCCTCCTTCAAAAGGAAATCTATTACAAAACCCAGCAACGCTCCGGTGATCGTTGCGACAATTCCCACCCCGAACAGCACCAGCAACCAGCTGACTACCCATCCGCCCCAGGTGGTGACGTGCGAAGCGTCCCCCTGACCCATCACCGTCGTGATCGCCCAATAAAACGTCTCGCCAAACCCGGAGAAGGTTCGCTCTTTCTCGATGAGCATTACAGCCAGAGCCGCAACGGCAACGATGACGATCAAGCCGCTGAGGAGCGCAATGAAGAAGTGCGGATCAAGGTTCTTTCCGATCCGCTTCAGATGCCAGGTGATCCGCTGAATGAGCGGATGACGATAAAGGCGCGCAGCCCGTTTCCGCACCATCAGAAATCCCCCTTCCTCCGTTACCCCTCACGTGCGGATAAACCTACTTCCACGCGAAGTGGCGATGCGGCCCGGACCCCGCCAAACTGCAGGTTTTGTTTTGCGTCGATCGAGAGACTAACGCGAACGAACCCGGGTTGAGCGCCCGGGTTCGTTTCTCTACGTTGGGCCGATGGGTTCGCTAAGCCCGACCCGCTGGCAGGTCAGGCAGAAGCGAACGGAACGATCACCGCCCGACCCTCAACCTTTCCGGCTTTGAGATCGGTGTAGGCGTCGGCGGCGTTGTCCAGGCTGTACGTGGTCACCTTGGAGCCGACTCGGCCACTTGCCGCCAGGCCCAATAGTTCGACCAGTTCCGGTCGGGTACCCCAATACGTGGTTTGGACACTGACTTCGTAGGGAATCGAGAAGAACGATATGGGCAACGTGCCGCCAGCAATGCCCACGATCGTCAGGTCGCCCAGAGATCGGGTTGCCGCAGCGCCCATGGCAAGCGTTGCGTCGGCACCAACGAAGTCGAGCACAACGTCAGCGCCCCGACCCCCGGTTGCTTCCCGGATCTTGGCAACGGTGTCCTCACCAGATTCGAACGCTAGATCTGCGCCATGGTTGAGGGCCAGGCTCAACGCGGACTCACGCTGGTCAACGGCGATGATCGTTGCAGCCGTGGTTGCGCTGAGGATCTGAACGCCCATATGGCCGAGGCCGCCGACTCCGATGACCACAGCGGTCGAACCAGGCGTCAGCTTTGAGAGAGAGCGTCGGATAGCGTGATAGGGAGTCAAGCCGGCGTCGGTAAGTGGCGCCGCGTGCGTTGGGTCGAGTCCGTCCGGTAGGGGAATCAAGAATCGAGCGTCCGGAATCAGCATGTATTCCGCCATACCCCCGTCGAGTCCCAGGCCTCCGCCACCGCCTGGTACCGGTGCTCCCAGCGGGTTCTCGCAATACGTCTCCATGCCTACCCGGCACCGGTCACAACGACCGCATCCCCACGGGCCGTAGACGGCCACGGGTTGTCCGATCTCAAGATGGGTGACACCGGTCCCAACGGCATGTACCCATCCAGCGTTTTCGTGTCCGAGCGTGAATGGTGGATTCCAGGGGAGGACGCCAGCCTCGAACTCGTCCATGAGATGGATGTCAGAGTGGCAAGCGCCTGAACCTCCAACTTTGATCACGACCTGGCCGGGTCCCGGGGTGGGCTGTTCGACTTCGACAAGTTTGGGGTCGGTTTTCCACGCGGTTAACTGCAGGGCTCTCACGGGAGCCTCCTTCTTATAGGGCTTTGAAACCCCGATTCTCTGTCGGAGGCCCTTATGTATCAACCGGCCATAGGGTATGTATCAACCGGCCAAAGGGCCTGATCTGTAGGTGTTTGCGTGCCAGGAGATGCCGTGAGGTGGTATCCCCGATCGGGTCTAGGCTTCGTCCCGCTCCCAGGGTGGCCAGCCCGGGTTGATGTTTTGAACCACGGCGCCGCAGATAGCGCCGAGTTCGAGCAGTTGTTCCTTCGTCAGGGCGTCGAAGACGGCTTGCCGAACTGATTCCACATGTGCCGGGGCAACCTCCACGAGCTTCGCATAGCCTTCTTTGGTGAGGGTGGCGAGCGTCACTCTCCGGTCAGTTGGCGAGGTGTGGCGTTTTATCCATCCACGATTTTCGAGGCGCTTGGCCGCGTGGGAAAGTCGGGACAGGGAACCGTTGGCGAGGTCGGCGAGCGAGCTCATCTGGATCGTCTGATCGGGCGCGTCCGAAAGTGCCGCCAGGGTTGAGTACTCGAAGAAGTTCAGGCCGTTGCATTGGAGTGCTTCCTCCAGTCGGGTTGGCAGGAACAACGCCAGACCGGCGATGTTCCGCCAGGCATCAAGTTCTTCTGCATTAAGCCATCTGGTTTCACTCATGGAGTTCACAGTACCAGCATCACTTGACAGTTCAAGTAATAACTCATACAGTGTCGAATAGTTGAATGTTCACATGAAATGGCGAGTACTAGTCAGGAGTCAACTATGAACACGGCACTATGGATTATCCAGATCCTCCTCGGCGTTGCATTCGCCGGAGCGGGCGTGATGAAAGCCACTACGTCGCGCGACCAGCTAATCGAAAAAGGTATGGGCTATGTCGAAGAAATCTCGCCAAACAGTGTTAAGGCAATCGGAGTGCTCGAGTTGCTTGCGGGAATTGGCCTGGTGCTTCCGCCGGCGGTCAACATCATGCCGACTCTAACTGCGATAGCAGCCACCGGACTAGTCATCACGATGGTCGGGGCTGCGGCAACGCATGTTCGCCGCAAGGAGTACATGCCGAGTCTGCTCGTAAATGGTGTACTCGGTGGTTTGGCCCTGCTCGTGGCGATCGGCCGCTTCGGCGCGTACGCGTTCTAGGCCGTTCCTGTGACAACGCTCTGCCATCATCGGTCGGAAGGGCCAAGAAGCGTATGGTTCGACTTCAGAACTACAGGAGCACCATGAACGACACCGATCTGAAGGCATTGCTCGAAGGGGCGACGACGATCGCTGTAGTCGGTGCCTCGACCAACCCCGACAAAGCCGCGAACCATATTCCAGAAGTCCTACTTCGCGCCGGATACACGATGATCCCGGTACATCCGACCGCCGAAGAGATTCTCGGTCAAACCGCGTATTCGTCGCTGGCGGAGGTACCGGTACCAATCGACATCGTGGACGTGTTTCGCCCGCCGGCCGAGGCTGCGGGCATTGCCGAGCAAGCGGTGGCGGTAGGGGCCAAGGCGGTGTGGCTTCAGGCTGGGATAACGTCGGAGGAAGCCGCTGCGGTCGCCCGGCAAGCGGATGTTGCTTTTGTCGAAGATCTCTGCATTGGCGAAACGTCAAAACGCCTCGCTACGCACCCGCCCCGCGAGTGAGGATCGATACGAGCGGCCCCAAGCTGGTCCATGGGTTCATTGAAGAATCAATAGTTGACAGTTCACACATTAGAGGGCTATGATGTTGAACATTCAAGTATTCGTTCTGTAAGGAGACTGAAATGTCATCACGTACCATCGACAGCCAAACGGTTCCCACCGCTGGGACCTGGGAAATCGATTCGAGCCACAGCGACCTGCGCATCACGGCGCGTCACCTGATGGTCACGAAGGTTCGTGGAACCTTCGGAGAAATCGCCGGGACCATCGTCGTCGCTGACAATCCTGTTGAGTCGACCGTTGAAGTCACTGCCGTGGCGGCAACTGTTTCTACCGGGTCCGCTGACCGCGACGCGCACCTTATTTCGCCGGATTTTCTCGACGTCGAGAACCACCCGCTGGTCACCTTCGAGTCGACCGACGTGGCTCCAGACGGTGATGATTGGAAGCTGACTGGAGACCTAACTATTCGTGGCACCACCAAGTCGGTGACCTTCGACATGACCTTCGAGGGTGTTGCGGACGATCCGTTCGGCAATACGAAAGCCGCTTTCACGGCGACAGGAAGCGTTGATCGCGAAGACTGGGGCTTGACCTGGAATGTTCCGCTCGAAGGCGGGGGAGTCCTGGTCTCGAAGAAGCTGCAGGTCGAGTTTGATGTGCAGGCCACCCTCCAGGCCTAATCGCCGTTCGACACCTCAGTAGCAAACGGGCGCCGACATGAGTCGGCGCCCGTTTCAGTTAATGCGCCCGAATGCGGTGAGCAGTGCCTCTTGGCCGGTCTGGCGATCGAGCGGTGCGACCAAGGGCGTGAGACCGAATCGTTTGATGGCCATCGAATCTGGTCGGTCGAGTTCCCCGATCGCCCAACTGACCGATTCCGGGTGAATGAGAGCCGGGGGATTGATCGTCTCCATGATGTCCCAGGTGTGAATGATGAGCTCATGAATGCGGATTCGGAGTATCTGACGGCCGGGCAGCATCGCGTCGAGATGCTGGCAGGCCACGTCGAGCGCGCCCGGTGAACGGAAGGCGCCGAGTTGCTCGCTCGCCGAGATGGCGGCCGAGGAAATGGCATTGTCCTCACGATCGAATGAGGCCACCGCCGCGGCGAGCGCGTCCTGTCCTGACGCACCACCCAGGATCAAGACGGTGAACCGGTTACCGCCGATAACGTGATCGACCAACTGACGCAGCGTCCACTCGGAACAGGGAGTGGAGAGGTTCCACTGCCGGTCCTGAATTGTCATGCAGGTCTCGACGAATGTCTGGTTGATTCTGGCGAGAGCCTCAAGGTCCTTTGCGTCAGAGTCCATGCGCGGGCCGATCCAATTCTGCGGACGGGTGCAAGGAGGGCTGGAACCCGAAAGAGAGGGCGGCCACAGAGGTGGGTGGGGTCAATACCATCACTAGTTGGTCTACCGGCCGAGGTTCGGGTGCCGTCCATCCACTGAACTCGAAGGGGCGGGTTTCGTCAAGCATGACAACGCAAGCCCTTTTGGTCTCATCGACGATCACGGTGCCGGTGGGCAGCCGATCGATATTTTCGATCCAGACCTTTCGATCCGTCGACCGGTTCATGCCGCGGCCCAGCTCCAGTCGTTCTGATGCAAGCGATCGATTGAGGTCGCTCGGGCGAATTGGTTCGTCGGTATTGCGTGACCGCCGCACAGCATCTTTGTACGAGCGATAGGCGTCTGGTCGGCAAAGTCCGCAGGGACGGTGGCCAGCCGCCAGCGCAACCGCGTCGTCGAGAAAGAAGAGCGGCGTCCAATGTTGCGGAGCCGAGAGAGGTGACTTCCGGTCCTTGTACTTCAGGACGCAGGTGATCCAGAGCGAGCCCCGATGATGGCGGGCAAGTTCGCCGTCATCGTCGACGAGGCAGCCGCGGTTGCCGGTGAACAGTCCGCGATCTGGGACCGCGTGTAGATCCCCAAAAGGGTCAACTCGGTTACGGCGCGGCATTCGGGAGATTGTATAGGGCGACGTCCCGCCGGTCGCTCAGTAGCCCTGCGCGCCGGTTAACGGGCGACATCGGCGCAGCCCGCCCCATTAGGTCGAGCGTGCATAAAGGCTCGTCGGTGTTTAGAGCCGCAAGCACACTCGACCGATTATGCGCGGTGTCGCAGGCCAGGGCTAGGGGCGTTCGCCGAATTGGGGGCGTTCGGTTCGGGTCCGCTTGAGCTCCCAGAAACCCGGAACGGTCATCACCGACACCAGGCCATCCCAGAGTTGCAGCGAAAGGTCGCCTTCCGGGACACGGGTGATAACCGGTCCGAAGATGCCGACCCGGTCGCCGTGAGCGTCGTCGAAGGCGATGATCGGCGTTCCAATGTCATTTCCGGCCAATTCAAGGCCGACGTCCATCCTGGTGCGGATCTGCTTGTCCCACTTCTCATCGCCAAACGCTTCTGCGTGTTTTACGTCGAGGCCAGTGGATTCGAGGGCATCGCGCACGGACAATTCCATGAGGGCTTTGTCGTGGTGGATCCGGCGCCCCAGTTCCCAATACAGCTTGAAGACACCGTCGTTACCGTCGGTCGTTCGCACCGACTCGAGCACCCTCAGGAGGCGGTGCGTTCGAAAGTAACGCTCATAGGAATCGCCGTCGGGGTCAGGGTCGTTCTTGAGCAGGAGGCTGATTGGTTCCCACGTGACATGAAGGTCGCGTTCGGGTTGTACTCGCTCGACGACCCACCTGGCCGTCACCCAACACCATGGTCATATGGGGTCGATCCAAAAGCTGATTTCCATTGCGTGCCTCGTCCGTTGCGTACTGCGACTCTAAACGGTTCGGCGTAATCCGTATTGCTGGGCGTCAGCAGCAGCAGGTGAGGGCGTGGATGCTCGGTCGTGGCCCTAGACAACTTCCCGTCGGAGTGATCTGACCTATCAGCTAGTCATCTAGTGTCGACGGAAGGTGGTAACACTTCACCGACGAACTACGGAGGCACGATGTCAACCAGAGGAATGCTTACGGTTGACGAGCTCCGAGCGGAGGTTGCAGCCGGGACCATTGATACGGTCGTCGTCGCCTTCACAGATCATTACGGTCGACAGTTGGGTAAACGTTTCGACGCTGAATTCTTTCTTGAAGATGCCGTCGATAATGGGACGCACGCCTGCGATTACCTACTGACGGTTGACATGGAGATGGAACCGGTCCCCGGATACGACTACGCGAGCTGGGAGCTCGGCTACGGCGACTTTCACCTCGTTCCGGATTTCGCCACCCTGTCTCGGGCGGCCTGGGCCGATCGAACCGCGATGGTGTTGTGCGACGTGGTCGACGACGCGAGTCATTCCAATGTGTCGGTCGCACCCAGGAGCATCCTCCGCGCCCAACTGGATCGTCTGGCGGCTTCGGGTCTCACAGCCATGGCCGCATCTGAGCTCGAGTTCTTCTTGTTCAGGGACTCGTACCGCTTGGCATCCGAGAAAGACTTCCGATCTCTCCACGCGGCAGGCACCTACATCGAGGATTACCACCTGCTCCAAGGTTTTCGCGTCGAGGACTATGTTGCGGCGGCGCGCCGCAACTTGCGAGATTCAGGCATCCCGGTTGAGACTTCCAAGGGGGAGTGGGGCCGGGGCCAGCACGAGTTAAACGTTCGGTATGCCGAAGCGATGCAGATGGCCGATCGTCACGTCGTCTTCAAACAATGCCTGAAAGAAACTGCCGAGGCTCAGGGAGTCAGCGTCACGTTCATGGCCAAACCCCATACGTCCGAGGCAGGCAGCAGCTGCCACATTCATATGAGTCTCTGGAACGACGAGGGCAACGCCTTCGCTGGCGATCAAGATATGGGTGCCGGAATCGGGGCGTCTGATACCTTCCGTTGGTTCCTCGGTGGTTGGATGGCCCATGTTCGTGAACTCATGGTGTTCAACGCCCCGACGGTCAACTCGTACAAGCGGTATCAGGACGGATCGTGGGCTCCCACCAGGATCGCCTGGGCAAAAGACAATCGCACGGCCGGGTTCAGAGTTGTTGGCTCGGGACCCAGCCTGCGGATCGAGTGCCGGATTCCCGGTGCCGATGTGAACCCGTACCTGGCTTACGCCGCCGCAATCGCCAGTGGCCTCGACGGAATCGAGAACAAGATTGAGCCGCCAGACGTCTTCCAAGGGGACGTCTACGCCGCCTCAGATCTGCCCCGCATTCAGCACACCCTGCGCGAATCGGCCGACGATTTCAAGGACAGTGCCTTCGCCCGTCGAGCGTTCGGCGACGCGGTGGTGGATCACTACTCGCACTTCTTCGACGTCGAGCAGTCGGCATACGATGCTGCGGTCACTGACTGGGAACGCGCTCGCTACTTTGAGAGGATATGAAGATGCGCCTGGACGGTAAGGTCGCGCTCATCACGGGTGCTGCGTCGGGGATTGGGCGCCAGACCGCCTTGCTCTTAGCCAGTGAAGGAGCCCGGATCGCCGGCGTTGACGTCACTTCCGAAGCCAACGAAGAAACCGCGGCGATGGTTCGCGAGGCAGGCGGCGACATTGTTGCCCTGCAAGCCGATATCTCGAACGCTGGCGATTGCGAACGAATGGTCGCTTCCACAGAGGAACACTTCGGGAAGCTGGACGTGCTGTTCAACAACGCCGGCGTCATGCTGTCCGAAGACGGCGATGCCGAATCCACCGACGAGCGCGTTTGGGACCTCACCATGGCGATCAACGTCAAAGGGGTGTTCTTCGGGTGTAAGTACGGGATTCCTGCGATGCGGCGGGCCGGCGGTGGTTCGATCATCAATACCGCGTCGTTCGTTGCGCTGGTAGGGGCAGCCACTCCCCAGCTTGCCTACACGGCTTCGAAAGGGGCGGTGCTTTCGATGACGAGGGAGTTGGCCGTCATCCATGCCCGCGAAAACATCCGCGTTAACGCGCTCTGTCCCGGACCTTTGCGGACCGAGTTGCTCATGAAGTTCCTCGATACCGAAGAGAAGCGCAATCGGCGCCTGGTGCATGTCCCGATGGGTCGCTTTGGAGAGGCCGACGAGATGGCGAAGGCCGTCCTGTATCTCGCTTCGGATGATTCTTCCTACGTCACCGGGACTGAGTTCATGGTCGACGGTGGACTCACCGCCGCGTACGTAACCCCAGAGTGACCTGCCGGCACCGCCAAGCGACCTGACGGCCTTACGATCCACCACCCGTGGAACCAACCTGATCAAATGCGCTCATCGCTGGCTGCTTTTGGCTCTCAATGGCGGAGCTTGTCGCCCATAGATCCAGTCGGTGCTCTTTGAGAAGAAACCGTTTATTCTGAATGCCAAACCGTGACTTTGCGCGGCTTTTTGCTGGTCCCGACCCGGAGTGAACCGCTTCAGGGCGCTCAGTTCGACGCCGAACTACTAGATATAGGCCAACGGAGATAAATGAAACGTGGCATAGCGGCGGTACTTACCGCACTTATTGTTCTTGCGCTCACCGCATTCGTGGACAGTGCTTCGCGCTCGGCCTACAACGCCGAAGTACGAGCGGAAGTCGCGGCAAGCGCCGATAGGTTGGCCCGAACCCTCAGCGATGTAATCGTGCGGGAGTCCGCTTCGGTCGAAACGCTGTCCACCATTGTGGAATTGAGCGGGGGTGACCGCAGCCGACTCGAAGCCGACTTTCCGATCTTCGCACGGGCATTGATGGACGTCGCTCCGAAGATTCGGTCTGTGCAGCTGGGTCCAGCCTCCATCCTTGAGTACGTGTTTCCGCTTGAAGGCAACGAGGCAGCCCTTGGGCTGGATTTGATGGCTGATCCTGATCGGCGCGCTTTACTCGAGCCAGCGATCCTGTCGGGTGAGACAGTGATTCAAGGGCCGGTCGGCCTGGTTCAAGGTGGTTCTGGGTTGATTGTCCGCCGGGCGATTTATGGTGACGACGGTGAGTTCTGGGGGTTCGCCGCCCTTGTCATCGACTGGCCTGCCATCGCTGCTGACGTCGGCTTGGAGCCGGCGGCCGGTTCGATGCTGGCGGGACTTATGAGGTCCGGCGAGCCAGGCGCCATCGCTGGTTCTGACGAAGCCTTCGAAGGAACACCAGTGCTCCGGACCCTTCAAGTCGGAGCAACTTCCACGACGTGGGTGCTGGCGATGCAACCGGAGGGGGGTTGGCCGACGGACTCGCCAACCACCGCGACTCTCTGGGTGACAGGAGCCTTGATTGCGGCTCTGGCCGGTTTTGCTCTTTTCGATTTGCTTGGTCGGCCTGAGGCTCTACGAGTCGAGCGCGAAAGCGCGTTGAGAGATCTTGCTCTCGCTGAAGCGCGCTACGAGGCGACGTTCCAGCACGCCGGCGTAGGGATCCTTGTGGTCGATACGCAAGGCAGCATCGTATCCGCAAACCCGGCCTTCAAACACATCGTGGGAATCGACGATCAAGCAGAGGTGAACGGTTTGAAAGTGGCCGACTTCGTCCGACCAGATGATCTACGCGATGTCGAGGAAGTTTCGCGGGAGCTGCTGCGATCGGGCGGGGTTGTTGAACGGGAGCTACCACTGCTTCGCGACGGCGAAGAGCGCTGGTCGCGAGTCCAAATGACGGTCTTCCGCGATGCCAAAGAGGCCTTCTTTGTCGGAGCGATCGATGACGTGACCGCTCGACGAGCAGCTGAATACGCCCTGGCAGCGAGTGAGGACCGATACCGACACCTTTTCCAAGCCGCTCCGATCGCAATTCAGCGCCAAGACTTCTCCCGTGTCAAGCTCAAGCTCGATGAAATGCGTGCCGCAGGCGTGACCGACTTGCGCAAGCAGCTCGACGACGATCAGACGCTGAATGAGCTTGTCGGCCTCATCGAAGTCACTGACGCTAACCCCGCCGCAGAAGAACTGAACGTCAGGCTCGGTTCAGGCTCCGGAGATCATGATCTCCGAGAGCTGGTTTCGGAAGAGGCCCGTGAGAGTTTCGTGGCGAACTTGATGGCCATCTGGGAGGAGGCTGATTCAGCCTCGATCCTCGTGTCGCCGTTGACCGCCGACGGCCAGCAACTGCATCTGAATTTAAACTGGCAGCCAGTACAGCAACCGAATGGCCTCGGGGACTACTCCCAGGTCATGCTTACCATTAGCGACGTAACGGGACTTACCGAAGCCCAGCGCCGCCTCGAGGAAATGCTCGCCTCGAAAGACCGTTTTCTCGCCTCCGTCGCCCACGAGCTGAGAACGCCGCTCACTGCCGTCGTGGGGTTTGCGCAGGAGCTGAGAGACAACACCGACCTCAGCGTCGCAGAGCAGCGAGAGTTCATTGCGCTCGTTGCCCAGAACAGCGTAGAGATGTCTCACCTCATCGAGGACATACTTGTCATCGCCCGATCGGAGATTGGCGAAGTGCGGGTTGTTCCCAAAGCGATGGACTTGGAGGCGGAGGTTTCGTCGGTGTTGAAGCTGCTTCCGAATCATGGTCTGCGCGTCTCGGACACCAACGAGCCCGTGTTCGCCTTCGCCGATCCTTCCCGGGTCCGTCAGATCGTCCGGAACCTCGTCACCAATGCCCTCAGATACGGCGGCCGCGAGGTGTCGATCGACGTCGGTCGGGACGATGAACTGGCCTTCGTTGCTGTCAGTGACAACGGCCCACCACTACCTCCCGGTGATACCAATCGGATCTTTGAGCCCTATCAGAAGATGAAAGGCCCTGACTCGGTTCCCGGATCGATTGGCCTTGGTCTGACGGTGTCGCGAGCCTTGGCTCGTGCTCAGGGGGGCGATGTGTCTGCCCGTCGTGAGGGTGATCGAAACATCTTCACGTTGGCCCTGCCGGTGTCCGAGGCCCTGCTCTCCAGCCCCGCCGGGTCTTCTCGTTAGGCAGGTTGCCGGGGATTCATTCAGCGGGACAGACAGATGTGTCAAGTTTCGTCTGATTATGTCCGATATTGACCAAAGGTCGCGGTGGCGTACGGAGAGATGCCCCGGGCGTTGTGGGCGACGGGAAGGGCGCAGATGGACGATCGTGATGGCGAGGTGACAACCACGTTGGAGTGGGGGGCAGGGCCCGCCAGCGGTCCCAAAATCGACGACTTTCCCATCTCGCCTATCTCGCCAGAACTGACCGGATCGATTCGGGCGGCGATTCGGGGAATCGGCCTCGATATGCAGTTCCAGCCGATCTTCCAACTTGGGAATTGGCTGGTCGGGGACAAGCGGCCCGTTGGGTATGAGGCTCTGGCGCGTTTCGCATCGGACGTCCCTACCGATGCCTGGTTCCGAGCGGCCAAAGAGCTCGGTCTCGGTGTCGAGCTTGAACTTGCCGCGATAAGTGCGGCGGTCAGGAGACTCGATGACGTCCCGGGCGGTCGATACATCACCGTCAACGTCTCGCCCAACGTCATTGAGTCGCTACCGTTTTCTGCGATCGTGAAGCGGCTTACCTCCGGTCGAGTGCGGTTGGAGATCTCAGAGGAAGCCGTGATTGAGGACTACGAACGGTTCCGGTCGACAATCTCGGCGCTCCGCCGAAAAGGTCTGCGGATCGCGATCGATGATGTGGGAGCCGGCATGGCCAGCCTCAAGCATCTGGTGCTTATCCCCCATGATTCGATCAAGTTGGACCTCGACGTGGTTCGGGGGGTCGACCATGACCGGAATCGCCAAGCCATGGTGTCGGCGCTGGTCGCCTTGTCGAAAGCAACTGACACCCAGGTCGTGGCTGAGGGAATTGAAACGATGTCTGAACTCGTGTCGCTGGCCGAGTTGGGTGTTGCTTTTGGACAGGGCTACCACCTCGGACGTCCTGCCCCTTTGTCGAAGGTCGACGCCACCGAAGTCCGCACGGGTAGCTGAGGCAGCTCAGACGGTGCTGCCCTCGGCCGTCATTGGTCCGAATTAGAACCCGATCCGAGTTGCGCGAGAAGGCCGAGGGTTTGGCGGACGATAAGCTCGGGTTCGTCCCACACGATGCGCCATAGTCCGTTGTTGGCGGATCTGACGCTACGAGAGTCTGCCGACAGGCGCTCGTAGAACGCCAGACCATCTTGCCAAAAGTCCCGAACCTCGTCACCGCCCGCGAACTCGATGAACGTCTCGCTTCCGTACGCAGTGGTTCGCGTCTGGCCGATCACGACGAGCGGTATCGAGTTGAGACCGGTGAGCGAGTCTGACAATTCAGTCGTCAGATCAAGCCACGGTGGATGCTGGGATTCGCCCACTCGATCGTTGTAGAAGGCTTCGAACCCAAGTGGGATTGGATCAACGAGGACTACGCCGACAATGTCGCTGCGGTCCTCCACGAAGAGGCGGACGGTGTGAGCCCCGTCACCAGCCCCAACAAGGAGATACGGCCCATTGATATTCAAGCTATCTAGGTCTCTTGCTAGATCGGCAGCGCGCTGTTGCGGTTCAGTCAGATCATCGGAGAGGTAGCCGTTGGCGCAGACTTGGTAACCCTGGCGTGCGATGAGAGATTGGACCACGGACCAGTATCCATAGTTGGCCCACGCCTCTCCTTCGAGAATGATCGTTGGGCCCGTGTCGGATGCCGAAGCTCCGGCATAGCAAATGAGATGGTGGCCGTCCGAACCGCCTGCGGCCACGATTGGCCCGGTTTCGACTAGTTCCGCGTTGACGTCAAGTCGCAACAGAGAACCTGGTTGATACAAAGCCATCCAGAGTGCGCCGTCAGCTATCAGCAGCCCTCCTGGTTTACCAGGAATCGGATACTGCTTGGTCGCGCCGGTCGCCGGCTCGACGCGGACTAAAACGTTGTCGAACCGCGACGTCAACCAGAGCGACCCGTTGAACTCCGTGGGTGCCCATGAACCGGCTGCGACCGGCAGGGGATCGAGGGCTCGGGTCTGTGGATCAAACCGGAGCACCGAGGTCGAGGTCGGTTCTCCTGACGACAACCACAGGTAACCGCCCGCCTCCGTGACCTCCCGGATGTCAGCTCCGGTCGGGGTCCTCAGGCCATCGGTTGGGATCACGATCTCGCCAACGACTCCGTCGGCCGAGACACTCGTTACGAGATCGGTGGCAGGGTCGTTGATCCAAAGGAAGCCAAGTCCGGTCCCTTTGACCTGCCCGGGTTGTGCGGAAAGTACCTCACCGTCCGAAGAAATCCGAAAGAGCTCGGCCTGGTCATTGCTGACCCACAGACTCCCGGCGAACCAGGTAGCCGACCACGGCTCTCCGCCTACATTCACCGTCGTGTCGACTGCGCCCGTCGTCGGATCGAATCCGGAGCACCTCGCCACCGTTGCTGTAGCTCAGGAGCCATAGGTGGTTGGCCCCGGCGATTACGCCTTCTATGTGGCTGTCAATGCTGTATGAAGCCATCACCTCGCCGGTAGCTGCGTTGATCTTCTGGAGTTGACCGGCCAATGCAGTCATCATCCACATCGTGTTGCCATCGACGGCGCCGGTTTGGACACCTCCCGCGGCGAGCGGTACGACAAGTTCAATGCCTGGCAGGGCAGCCGGGCCATCAGTTGCCGGATCCAGCCGATCATCCGATTGTTGCCTCAGGAGGACCGGAACCGAGACCGCTAGGAGCAAAGCCACAAACCCGGCCAGCACATAGGTCCAAGGGCGCCTACTGGGCGTGACGACTCGGGTATCAACGCCGGAAATCTTCTGATCGGCCTTGCGTCGAAGGGCCACGCTATCGGTCGAGTGGCCCCTGGCGGGATCGACCCTTTCCATCAGGTCGCTCACGCGGACGCCTCCTCTGGGGTCGGATGACTCTGGGCGAGTCGTAGCTTGTCGTACTGGGAGCGCAGCCGGATGCGGGCGCGATGCAGTCGCTGATCGACGGCGTTTTCCTTGATGTGGAGGGTCGAGGCGATTTCTGCCCTCGTAAGGCAGTCCCACGAGGCGAGCCTGAGTAGCTCCCGATCAGTGGCGCCGAGTCGATCTAGTGCCCGGTACAGACAGTCGATCTCGTCTCCCGGGACTCCATCGGTTGGTTGGGGATCGTCTGTTGGTCTGACCAGCCGCAGGCGTTGAGATAGATTGCTCTGCCGTCGCCGGTGACGGTATCTGTTGCCAACGACCCGGTAGGCGACGCCGAACAGCCAGGCCCGACTGGCATCGCCAGCCGGCATGTCGGTGATCCGACGCCAGGCCACCGCGAACACGTCGGCGGCTGCGTCCTCGGCGTCAACCGGCCCGATCCGACGGACACAGTACCGGTAGATGTCCTGGTGGTTGGTCTCGAAGAGCGTGTCGAATCGACGCTGATCTGCAGATGTGTTGTCGACTGCTGGGCTCATGGCCACGTCCACCTTTCTGCAATGCTACGTGTCCACATGGGCGGCGTCGCTTACATATTTCGGGTGGCCCCAGCGTGGGGCAGGTCGATGATCAGCCGGCGTTTTGGCTACCGGTCGGCGAAGGCCTGAACTTCGACGGCTCCGGTGTTTCCTCCGCTTGATGTATCTACGTCGTATCTGAGGATCTGGCCCCGGAACGACACTTCGGAAGGCACGGGGCCGGCGGGAAAAGGCCCATAGGTTTGGCCGTCCACGACAACGGTGAATGTCGAGGTGATGGCCGTTCCATCGCTCATCGAGCGGGTCGCGAACCCGACCGCACGGACATCGGTGGGTTGCCCAAGGTCGATGGTGATGAAGGCTTCGTCGCCGTCGTCTCGAGAGGACCACTCGGTTCCGAGATCTCCGTCGATCGCATTGGCGGCTCCGAACGCCGACGAGAACTCGGAGCTCACTTCGACTACGGAGGCCCCGATGGCGACGTTGGTACCGAGTCCTGCATCCGTCGCGGCGGGTGTCGTGAAAGTAAGAATCTCGCTTCGATACAGCTGGCCATCAGCAGCTACTCCCTGCAAGCGATACTGGTACTCGGTCTCAGGTGTCAATCCAGTCATGAGCGCTGAGTGGTCGTCGTGCCCGCCGCCGGCCCCCATGTCCTGATCGGTGGCGATTGCTCCAAATGGTCCGTCGGTACCGTAGGCCACCGCGCAGACCGCGGCCTGGTTGGTTGTCACGAACAGCGTGGCGGCCGTGCCTGACGGGTCGAACTCGATGATGGGATCTGATTGGGCGATATCGGAGAAGCTACGGACATCGCTGTCTGGTGACCCGCCCGAGCACGCCCCGAGGAGCAGGACGGTGATGACAAGCGCGGATGAGAGGCGATGGTGCATCACTCCATCCTATGGCCGCTGGCGGAATAGCCGCCCGACGGTCAGCCAGTGACGGTGATGGTGCCGGTCATATTCGGGTGGATCTCGCAGTGATAGGTGTAGGTGCCCGGGGTGAGGAAGGTAAACGAGAAGGTTCCATCCTTGGCGACATCGTCCGACGTAAAGGATCCGTCGTCGGCGGTGATCGTGTGGGGCGAACCTTGTTTGTTGGTCCAGGTGACTTCAGTTCCAACGGCCACCTCAAGCGACGATGGACCGAACGCGAAGTTATCGATGGTCACGTTGGCCGCTGACGAATTGCTCGTGTTTGAGTCGCTCGGCTCGCCCTCGGTCGTCGTACAACTGACCGCCAAAAGGGAAAGGACTGCCAGAGCTATAACTGTGCGTTTCCAAACCATTGCCGATCCTTCCAAGTTCGGTAGCTGGTAATGCTACGTCGTCCCGGCAGTAATGGTGTCGTCGATTCGCTGGGTGGCGGGGGTCTTGGCAGGTGCGGAGCGGGCTAACGTTCGGCCTCGACGACTACGAGGTTCATGATGAACGAGTTCGACGGAAGGTCTCCTTCTTCCGCCTCCAGCCACCTCAGAGCCGAGGGCGGCAATGGACAGTAATCCGGTGATCGAAATGCTCGGGCGTCGTCTCCGCCTCGCCGTTATCGGCGGCGGTCCCGGCAGCTTCATAGGTGAGACGCATCAGGGCCGCGGCCCGGGTTGACAACCGGTATGAATTGGTGGCGGGCGTTGTCTCCTCAGATCCCGCCCGATCGAAAGAAGCCGCCCGAGCCTTAGGTATCGATCCTGACCGCGCCTATGACGATTGCTCTGGCTTTGATCGCCGGTGAAGCCGCTCGATCGGACGGGGCCGACGTGGTGGCGATCATGACTCCCAACGACACACACCACGCCTACGCATTGGCAGCCCTGCGAGCGGGATTCGATGTCATCATCGACAAGCCGATCGCCAACTCGCTTGCCGAGAGCCTTGATCTTCTTGAAGCGGTCGAGTCCACCGGACTGGTTCTCTGTCTCACTCACAATTACACCGGCTATCCAATGGTTCGTCAGGCCCGAGCGATGGTCGAGGACGGTCAACTCGGGGAGATTCGCCTGGTGCAGGTCGAATATGTTCAGGGCGGTAAAGCCAGAGAGGACGATCCGAAGCCTGGCGACGACCTGCCATGGCGCTTCGATCCGATCCGGGGTGGGCCCTCTCTCGTGTTGGGCGATATTGGAACCCACGCCCACAATCTGGTCCGCTTCATCACCGGGCTCGAGGTTTCTGAAGTGGCTGCAGAGGTCGGGGCGATTGTGCCTGGCCGACTGGTACATGACTACGCGGGAGCGATGCTCAGATTCGACAATGGTGCTCGCGGGAGCTTCTGGGTGACCCAGGCGGCCGCCGGAATGGAAAACGGCTTGCGGGTGCGGGTTTCGGGGACGCAGGGGACACTCGAGTGGAATCAGGAGCAACCTACCGCTTTGGTTTTTCGGCCGCTCGACGGACCGGCTGAGGTTCGGACACCGAACGGACCTGGAACGTTGCCACTTTCGGCTCGAGCGAGTCGGATCGTCGCCGGCCATCCTGAAGGGTTTCACGAAGCCTTTGCGAACCTCTATTCGGATGCGGCCGAAGCGATCGCGGCGCGCCGGTCCGGGCAGGAACCGGATCCGCTGGCGCTCCATTTTCCAACTGTGCTTGACGGGGTGATCGGCCTCAGGTTCCTTGAGGCAGCCATCGAGTCCAGTGATGCCGCTGGCGCCTGGACATCGAGTCGGTTGGACCGATGACCAAGGTTCGATGGGGTGTGATCAGTACAGCCAAGATCGGTATGGGCAAAGTCACGCCAGGCATTCAACAAGCCGGCAATTCAGAGGTAGTCGCCATCGCCTCCCGGGATGCGATGCAAGCAGACGCTGCGGCGAAGCAACTCGGCATACCCAGTGCATATGGCTCGTACGAAGAACTGCTGGCGGACCCGGAGATCGACGCGGTCTATATCCCACTACCGAACGATCTGCACGCCGAGTGGACGATCAAAGCGGCCGAGGCGGGCAAGCATGTTTTGTGCGAGAAACCGTTGGCCATTTCGGCCGCGCAGGCAAGCGAGATGGCCGACGCCTGCGCTAGGTCTGGTGTGAAGCTGGCCGAGGCGTTCATGTATCGGCATCATCCGAGTTGGGTAGAGGCGGTCCGACTGATCCGCAGTGGAGTGATCGGGGATGTGCAAGCCGTGCAGAGCTGGTTCAGTTACTTCAACGACGACCCGACCAACATTCGCAATCGCACCGAGAACCATGGCGGAGCCTTGATGGATATTGGTTGCTACAACGTCAATGTGTCCCGGATGGTGTTCGATGGGTGAACCGACCCGGATTCACAGCGCAGTTCGTAGAGATCCGGTCATGGGCATTGACATTTTGACCTCGGCAGTTCTCGAGTTCGATGGCGGTGGCCAGGCGACGTTTACCTGTTCAACAAGAGCGGAAGACGATCAGCGGGTGCACATCGTAGGTACTAAAGGTCGGATCGAGATCGAGATCCCGTTCAACATACCTCCCGACCTCGAGACGCGGATTCGGGTTAGCTCCGGCGGCAATCCTCCCGTGGCACCGGACACGGTGACGGTCACATTCCCGCCAGCTGACCAGTACACGATTCAGGCGGAATTATTCGCTCAGGCAATTCTGGATGACACGCCGGTGGCGGTCGGCGTCGAAGATGCCATCGCCAACATGGCCGTTATCGAGGCGATCCTCACGCTTCGTAAACGTGGCCCAACCGGGAGTTGCGGAGTAGCGGGTTACACCTCGCCTCGCGACTTCTCAAGATGTCGGTAATCTCACCGCGTGACGACCACCCTCCCCAAGAGCAATACCCCGCCGGTGGTGGCCGAACTGGCTGAAGCATCGGCTGACGGCCGCCTTCGATTGCTCAGCAAATACGAAACACCGCTCCAGGTAGGCAAGACCACCACGTTCCTGCACGCCGGCGAGGCTGATCGGGTGGCGGTCCAGCATTTTATGTCGAACTTCCCGAAGATCCCGTTGCTCGAAGAGGTAGCGTCCGGTCTCCATGCCGTGACGGTGGAACTCCCGGACAAGGCACGATTTGAATACAAGCTGGCTGTCAAGCTCGGCGACCAGTCGATGCTGTCGCCCGATCCGTTCAATCGGCATCGCGCCACTGACCCGCACGGCGCCAACTCGGTGGCTTTCGGACCGGGATACATCGAACCCCCCTGGGTACGGCTGCGGCGGGCGCCGGAAGGAACGCTGGTTCGTTCAACGATCGATTCGGAGGCGTACGGGTATTTGTGTGCCGTCAACTGGTATCACCCGGCGACCGAGTCAGCCGGTCCGCGACCGCTTCTGCTGGTGCATGACGGAAGTGACTTTGTTCGGCATGCTGGCCTGCTCGACGTGCTCGACAATCTCATCGCCGAACGAGTGATTCCCCCCGTGGTGGTGGCTCTCGTCGACGCCGATGATCGGATGTCTGAATACTCCGACGATCCGCGACATGCCGCTTTTGTAGCCGAGATCGTCAGCGAAGCGATCACGCACCATGGCGTCGATGGTGATCCGGCCCACCACGCCTACCTTGGCGCCAGCCTGGGCGGGGTGGCAGCCCTGTCGGCTGCCTGGCGCAACGGCGGAGTTGGTGGTCTCGTGCTGCTGTCCGGTTCTTTCGTCACGGCCCTCGGTGGGCCATACAAGCGCGGTCCCCTTTTTCTGCCGACGATCGACTTTGTCCGACGTTTCAAGGAGGATCCCCGTCAACCTGCCGAACGGATCTATCAGGCGTGCGGTGTCTACGAGGGGTTAGCGCCGGACAATCGTAAGTTCACGCCGTTGCTGGCGTCCACGGGAGCGGCGGTTACGTATGAAGAGCATCGCGATGGCCATCACTGGCACAACTGGAGAAATCGGCTCGCCAGGGGTCTTTCTGTCGCCCTCGGGAGCGGCGACCCGCCCCCCTCGGTAACGTGGGCCCATGACTGAAAGCATGGCCGATGACTGAAAGCATCAGACGGATCGGGTTGTCACTCGGCGCAGACTTGTGTTGGCCCGTCTACTACGAAGACATTCTTGCGGAGCTGGACCTCGACCCTGGATCTCGGAGGCGAGAAAATCCGCTTCGATATCGAGCGGGTGACTATCGAACCTTTCGATCTGACCCAGCCAGTCAAGTACGACCTGGTGATGGATCGGCTATCACCGTGGTATCCAACAACCCGGGAGTGGATCAAGAAGGCGGTCGTCATGGACGGCCTGTACACGCTCAACAATCCCTTCACGTTTCAATCGATGCAGAAGCACACTTCGTATGTGGCGATGATGCGACTCGGGTTGCCGGTTCCGAAGACCTGGATGCTCCCACCCCGCGATTACGAACACGGGCCGGATCTTGGCATCACGTTGGAGAGCTACGCCCAGATGTTCGACCTGCGAGACATCGGGGAGAAGGTGGGTTACCCGGCCTTCCTCAAACCGTACGACGGCGGTGCCTGGGTTGGCGTCTCACGGATCGACTCATATGAAGATCTTCAAGCGGCCTACGACAGCTCAGGCACCAGGATCATGCATTTGCAGGAGGCGGTTGAACCCTTCGACTTGTTTGTGCGAGCGCTGGGGGTCGGACCGCAGGTGAACAGCATGCGGTACGACCCGGGAGCTCCCATCCATGACCGCTATAAGGTCGAGTTCGATTTCCTCGACGCTGACGAATGGCAGCGTATGGAGGACGTTGCCCTGATCATCAACGGCTTCTTCGGATGGGATTTCAACTCGTGTGAGGCGCTCCGACGCAATGGCATTCTGCATCCGATCGACTTCGCCAATGCCAACCCGGACTCTCAGGTGACGTCGTTGCACTATCACATCCCGTGGTTGGTCAAGGCACTGATCAGGTGGTCCTTGTTCTGCGCGGCGACCAAACGACCGATGCGTATGGCTACCGATTGGGAGCCGTATTTCGAAGTTGCCGACAGCGGCGGAACCGAAAACCAACGCATCAAAGATATGGCGGCGATAGCCAGAGCCGGGTTCGACCATCTTGAGTTTGCCTCGTTCTGTGACACCTATCTGGGTGACCTTGATGCAGGTGACCTGGACGTACTTTGGTGAAGATCGTGCAAAGGCGGCGGTTAGACACAAAGTTGGAGCGATCTTTCCTGCCCACGAAGTCGACCGATTCACTGAACACTTCTGGGGGCTGCTGGAGTTCTGGCGAACGACCGAACGAGATCGTCTGGATGCGCTCGCTTGAGCATCGACCGCCTATGGCACTCCGAGCGGATCAACCAGGTCATCAACCTGGTCCGCTGGGGGGAGATCGGGGTCCCGGTGCTGGTGTTCCCGACCGCCGGTGGCGATGCCTGGGAGATCGAAGATCGCGGACTGATCGGAGCGCTGTCACCGCTGCTGGCTGCCGGGCGGATCAAGGTGTACTCGGTCGACAGCGTCTCGGGACAATCGTGGTTACGCCACGATCCACCCCAGCACAGCATGTGGCTGCAAAATCAATTCGATGCCTGCATTCGCGCCGAGGTCGTTCCGGCAATCCGCGCCGACTGCAACTCGGACTCGATAGAGATCATCAGTGCCGGAGCGTCGGTCGGAGCCTTCTGGGCGATTGAGGTGCTGAGCCGTCATCCGGATGTGTTCAAAGGAGCGATCGCCATGAGCGGAACCTTCGACTTCACCGAATGGCGGGCCGGCGAATGGTCAGACGACTTCTACTACTCCTCGCCGCTCGACTTCCTCCCTGACCTCGAAGGTGAGACGTTGGATCGGCTCCGATCGCGATATGTGGTCCTGGCTTCCGGTGCAGGCGACTTTGAAGACCCCGCCGAATCGTGGCGCATGGCCGAGATCCTCGGTGCGAAGGGCATCCCCAACCGGGTCGATATCTGGTCCAAGAGTCACCCCCATGACTGGGCGACCTGGCACGAAATGCTTCCGCTCTATCTCGACGACCTGGTTTGAATCTCGGCGTTGCTGGAATCCTTCCGATGACCTAGATGCGGCTAGGCCCAGTCCCGGCGGCGGGCAACCCGCAGCATCAAGGCACCGATTGGCATCGGGAGCCAAAACGTAGCCACCCGGAAGGACAGGACCGCTGCTACGGCTTCTCCGCCGGGTACGCCGAGCCGAGTAATCCCGGCAACGAGGGCGGCCTCCATGGCGCCAAGGCCGCCGGGCGTAGGGCTGATTGATGCGATGGTGGCCGAGACCATATAGACGACAAGCAATCCGAGCGGACTGACGGATGCTCCAAACGCCGCCAATGCTGTAAGTAGACCGAACGTGTATGCCAGGTTTTGGCAGACAGCTCCCAGGGCCATTGCTCCTGACCGCCTCGGATCGCGCAACACGTCTGGAACCTGCCGCAAGATGGCCATGGCGGGTTCGAGGAGATGGCGCCGACTTCGAGCCACCCACACAAGAACCCCAACCGCAATAGCGGCGATCGCTATGACGTCGACTATCACTCGATCGGATGGCGGCGGTATGGCGGGCAGCTTGAGCGTCGGGAGGAAGATGGCCAGTAGTAATAGGAGGCCGATATGGGAGGTGGCTGTAATTGCCATGTTCAAGCCGGTTGCGGCGGCGGCCTCGTCGTCGGCTGTACCGGCTTTCTGAAGTGAAGAACGAGTAACCGCGATCCAACCGAGTCCGCCCGGCGTGATCGCAGACGCGAAGCTGGCAGCAACTTGGGTGGTGATGGCGGCCCTCCATGACGGGGGTGATGATGCGGATGACCGGACCGTCCAGGCTCCGCTGGCGAACACCAGTCCGATGCTCGCGATGGTCAAAATAAGAAATGGCCACCGGCCGGAGCGCAGTGCCACTAGACCCTGCTGCAGCTGACCGAACTGCGGAAGAAGGACGTGTACAGCGAAGCCGAGCACCACAATCATGAACAAGGGTTTCGCGGCTCTTCTCAGCGTGATTGGCCGCGGTCCGTCACCAGCTTCGATCGTCAGCGAGGGCTCATCCGAGCCAGGGTCGAGTTCCATCGTGAGGACATTACTTCCGGGCCGGCGCCTCGCTGTCGTCGAACTTCGGCGATGCCGAGGAAACATGCCGTTAAGCTCGTTATGTCATCTGATCGGTGGGACAATTAGCTGGCGGTGATGCCGCTGAATGAGTGCCGTTCCGGGCTGCTCACGGTCAACCCAGAGGAAACCTATGAACCTGACGGGACTCTTGGCGCGACTCGGCCCCTTCGCACCAGTGGCCGTATTTGTGTTGGCCGCCGGCGAAAGCGCCGCCTTCCTGGGCCTGGTCGTTCCAGGAGAGCTGGCGGTGATTCTTGGCGGTGTAGCCGCCGGAGCCGGCAGCGCGCCGTTGGCTGTCATGATTGGTGCCGCAGTTGCGGGGGCGATCGTTGGAGATTCGATTGGCTATCGCCTCGGTAAGCAGATGGGCGATTCGTTGGAGGATCACCCGCGACTCGCCAAGCTTGCATCCCGCCTCGATGGGGCGACGCAGCTGATTGCCCGGCGGGGATGGTGGGCTCTGGTCCTCGCCCGATTCGCATCAGTGCTGCGGGCGGTCGTGCCGTTTGCAGCCGGGATGGGTCGGATGCCCTACGGCCGGTTCCTCCTTGGTAATGCGATCGGAGGAATTCTCTGGGGGACCACCTTCACGCTGGTCGGCTACTGGCTCGGTGGTAGCTACCAGGTTGTCGAGAAATGGATGCGAACCGGCGGTCTGGCATTGGTGGCTCTGGGTGCCCTGGTAGCTGGCATCGTATGGCTCACCCGCTGGGCTCAGCGCCACGATCAGGCTGTCCGTCAGCGCCTCGACCGAATAGCCACCCGACGTCCGTTTCGGTATCTCGTGGCCGGCGCCCGACGAACAAACCGACCGGGCTTGACGCTGTTCCTGACTGCGGCCGGCTTCGTTGGTGGGCTGTGGCTCTTCGGCGGTCTCGTCCAGGACGTCATCGGAGGCGAAGAGTTCTTCTTCTTCGACCTTTCCTCCCTGCGCTATTTGAACGACAACCAGATACCGTTGGTTGTGGCCATCGCAAAAGGGGTCAACCGGCTGACGGCGCCATCGGGCATGTTCGCTCTAGGCGGTCTCGCCGCGTTGGTGATGCTTGCCCGACGTCGTTGGTTTCTGGCGGCGGCGATCGGGGTTGCGGCCGGTGGCCAGTGGGCGATCTTCGAAATCATCGATGCGCTGGTTCGTCGCACCCCGCCGAACGTCGTACCCCTCATCGAGCGGGTGAACTACGGATTTCCGTCCGAACATGTCGCGCTAGTCGCCACCCTGGCGATTCTGGCTGCGTGGCCGTGGAACAAACCCAGTTGGAGGCATACAGTTGGCCTCTTCGGGGCAGCTGGTTTGGCCATCGTTCTCACCGGGGCTGCTCGGGTTGCGCTGCTCGTGGAGTATCCGAGTGACGTGATCGCCGCGGCTGGAGTTGCCGTCGCCTGGGCACTGTTGGTTTGTATCGTTTTTGATCCAAACCGAGCCAAAGCAGCAGTGACCGCCGACGGAAGGGTGGTTTCGGAATGAATGCCGGAGGGGAGTTTGATCCGGTTCTACCCGGTAGCCTCCCGTCGATGGACTCTCGCCCATGGACATACAATCCGAGCCTCGGTGAATTCATCGACGATGCGGTCGAGTCCGATGTTGACGACGGATGGTTGATAGCTCACAGCGTGACCTCAGACACGCGAGCGGCGTCCCTACGCGGCGTCTTTTTTGATGGGCAGCCCCGATGGCAGTCGGCGTTCTCCGTCATGCTTTTGTTGTCGGCTGGCATAGCGGCGCTCGGCCTGTCACAGAACAGCGCGGCGACCGTTATCGGTTCAATGATCATCGCTCCACTCGGTCAGCCGATAGTGGCTCTCGGTGCGGCGCTCGTGATGGTGTGGACTCGCGAATGGCTCAGGTTGTTGACCATTATTTGCGTCGGGGCGATTGCCGTAGTCGTTGTCGGGTATCTGATCGGACTGCTCCTACCAGTGGCCAGCCCAAACGGTCAGATCCTCGCCAGGACGACGCCGGATCTACGCGACCTGGGTGTGGCGATCCTGGCTGGCGCAGCAGGCGCATATGCGTACACACGGGACGAACTGTCTGGCGTACTGCCAGGTGTGGCTATTTCGGTCGCGTTGGTCCCACCCCTTGCCGCAGCCGGTCTCATGCTCGAGGAGGGGCGCTGGGTGCTTGCACAGGGGGCGCTGAGCTTGTTCGTGACGAATCTGGTCGGCATTACAGTGGCGGCGGGTTTCGTGATGCTGGTGACCGGTTTCGCTCCGACACCTAGGCTCAAGAACCGGCGACCGGGTGTGCTAGCCAGCGTTCTGTTGATCGTGGTCGCCGTCGTGGGTGTTTCCGTTCCGCTCGTCCGTCAATACACCCAGATAGTCGACTCGGCTACGGTCGTCGGCGATATCCACACCGCGGTAAAGGGTGCCGTTGGTGACAATGGCCCAATCGTCGAAGACGTCGATATCGTCGGAGACACCGTCACCGTGACTGTATCGGATCCATCCAATCTCGACATCGGATCCATCGAGCAGGCGGTTCGTTCTGTGATGGGCTCTGGCGTAGCTGTCACGGTTACCGGCCCCTGACACGCCGACGACAGTCATCGAGCAACGCTCGCAAAGCCATCTAGCATCGTGCGCATCGTCGACAAGGAGACCGTAGGTGGAGTGGAAACTGGAACTCATCGTTGTGCCATCTGCGGACGTCGATCGGTCGAAGTCGTTCTATCTAGACCAACTGAACTTTGAGCTGCTGGTTGACTATCAGACCGGTGATTTCCGGGTTGTGCAATTGGTGCCGCCCGGGTCGGCATGTGCCATTGCCGTGATGCCGAACCCCGAGGCGGCCGGAACGCTCCAAGGTCTACATCTGGTTGTTCCCAACATCGGCGCTGCACGAGCTGAACTCATTGGACGGGACACCGAGGTGAGCGAGTTGTTTCATTATGTGGACGGGCAGCAAGTGCCGGGACCGGACGCAGACCACACCGACTACGCCACCTTCTTCACGTTCAATGACCCTGACGGCAACGGCTGGTTGGTCCAAGAAGTCGGATGGACGCCGCTCAAGGACCAGTAATTGAGGCTTCCTCCCGGCGGTGCCCTGTCGCCAGTTCTCGGAGGGCTTCGGGTTGGATCTCGGAGGCATTGGCAACGGCGACTCTGACCGGAGTCATCGCCCGCAACGTGGAAGTGCGGTTGGTGCCCTCGATGACCGCTCGCTCCCCGAGGATCGATCCAGGGCCTACCTCAGCGATGGGCTCGCTATCCACTTCGACGCCGAGGACGCCGTCTAGTAGGAGGAAGAGTTCGTCTCCCGGGTCTCCCTGAATCACCAGCGTTTCGCCTGCCGCAATCTTGCGGAAACGAGGCTTGGTTCCTTCGCGCATGATCTGCGTTGACAGTCGACGTTCGAGTTGGCTTTCCACCGCCGTGACGATCGCGGGTGAGTCGGCGCTGCCCCACGGGGTATTGTCGCCGAAGCTTTCCTGGGTCCAGGCCTTGAAGTCGATCATGCCGCTTTTGGCAACCAGGTTCATGGCGTCGTCGTAGATGAAGTGCCGCGGCATGATGCTGGCTCCCGCCAGCGAGTGGGTGTGGCTTCCATCGGTGTGGATCGTCAGGCTCAACGTGGTCCAAACGGTCGGAGCAGTCACTTTTACGAACGGCGGACGATTGATCCGACGAGGAATCGGTGCACCGGTTCGGCCGCCGGTCGTTTGCGCGAAGGTTGCCGTTGTTGCGGTTATTGCTGGATCGTGTTGGAGGTCGGGGAATGCCACCGCAGGGATGGTGATACTCCCGAGGCCGAGGGCGACCTTCGTGGCACCGATGTGGCCACCACCTGAGTAGCCGGCGTCGACAACCCGACCATCTTCCACGTCGATCCACGCCCGAAGGTCATTGGCAAATCTGAACTTGTCAGCGTCCCTGAGTTCTTCAAGGCTGCTGATATGGTCCGGGAGCGGGTCGTCATAGTGGCCCAATCCCAGGTCTATTGGAAGACGCATGGGGCCGGTGATCGCCTCCGACGGTATCCAGGAAACCGATGTGACCGATGTTTCAACACGCATGACAAGTCCTTTCGTTCGGTTAAGAATGCCAAGCGATATGGGGGCGAATCCACAGTGGTGGCCGCTTGTGAAAGTGGGGCTAGCACCACCGGATTAGGGGCGAAGACACTGTCGAACATTCCGGCGATCTGGCGCACACTTTGGTCGTACAATCCGTTCGGAACAGAGGTGTGGCGATGACGATTTCTGTGTTTCTCGCTGACGACAACCTGATCGTCCGTGAGGGCGTGAAGGCGTTGCTCGACCTCGAAGACGACTTCACGATTGTCGGTCAGGCAGCTGACTACTACGGACTGGTTTCAGGAGCGGCGAAGCTCCATCCACAGGTCATCGTGACTGACATCCGTATGCCGCCTGATTTCTCCAGGGAGGGGATTGACGCGGCTAAGGAAGTGCGAAAGCGCCATCCCGGGACCGGCGTCGTCATCCTCTCTCAGTTTGACGACCCTGACTACGCAGTATCCCTGCTTTCAGAGGGCGCCGCTGGCTATGCCTATCTGTTGAAGGATCGAGTCGGCGAAGGCAACCAGCTCGCCAGAGCAGTCCGGGAGGTGGCAGCGGGCGGATCGGTGCTCGACCCCAAGATCGTTGATGCGCTGACAACTCCGGTCCGTGCCGATGCATCGTTGTCGTCGGCTGAGGAAGCCTTGCTCCAGCAAGTCGCCGAGGGTCGCACGATCAACGCCATTGCCGCCCAGGCCAGAACGACTCCGGCTGACGTCGATGACGCCATCGAGAAGCTCTTCGTGCGATTGGCTGAAGGACTCACCGCTGGCAGGGCCGACAGCTTGCACCGGCTCCGGATGCTTCAGAAAGCAATTGTCGACCGCAAGGAGCAAGGTGAGTCTTTGAGTCGATTGCTCCCTGGTGGCGTAGCCGCTCAGATTCTCGAGGGCGGCCGTGCGCCCGGCGAGACAGAAGAGTTGACCGTCACAGTCCTGATGTCCGATATCCGGGGTTACACATCCATTGCCGAACATGCCGATCCCAGTTTGCTGGCCGGGCAACTCAACGAGCATCGGGCCGCCATGAACCGGGCGATCCTGTCAAACGGAGGTACGGTGATGCAGTTTGTTGGTGATGCCGTCATGGCTGTGTTCGGGGCGCCGGTCGCACAGGACGATCATGCCGATCGTGCAGTTGCCGCCGCCCAGGCCATGCACGTCGCCCAAACCGAACTGAATGAACAGTGGGTCCTCGAGGGCCGGCCGCCGTTCGGACTTGGGATCGGAGTGTCGACTGGCCTCGTCGCAGCGGCGCTGCTGGGTTCCGAAGAGAGACTTGAGTACACGGTGGTTGGTGACACGGTCAACCTGACTCAGCGCATCCAGGGGTGGGCGGAACCGGGGGAGACCGTTCTTAGCGAGCCAACCTGGGAAGCTCTCACGGTCCGTCCGGACGCCGACGTATTGCCAGCCGAGATTGTCAAAAATCGCGAGACCCCGGTCGCCGCACACCGGTTCCCGCCGAGGGCCACTACACGATGACGACCCGAGCAAAATCGCATCCAGGCAGATTTATCCCGTTGTCGGATGCCACCCGCATCATGGTTGGGAGGGTTTTCGGTGCCATGTCCGTCGCTCTTGCGGTCGCAGGGATGGCCGTGCTGGTCATCGTCGGTGGATGGGATTTTCTGATCGACTCCATCGCCCTCAATTTTGGTGCGCTGGCCGTCATGCTCGGCGTTCTGACACTGTTGATGATCCCGACTCAGAATCGTAACGGCTCGGTGTGGTCAATCGCATGGGCGGCCGTGTTCTCTGCCCTCTTCACATTCGGGTTGGCGCTCGCCGTAGCGATTACCGAACGCTCGCTCCCTGGTTTGACCTTTTCCGAGTTCGGGCGATTGGCCCCCGCAGACCTGGCGCCGGTAGCGTCCTTCGCCGTCTCTTTTCGCTTCTGGACCGTAGTACCTGCCTTCTGGCTCCCACTTACTCTGAGTCTGTTGCTCTTCCCGGACGGGCAGGCTCTCAGCCCTCGTTGGAAGTGGGTGGGGTGGTGGAGCATTGGAGCGATCGCGCTCGCTAGCGCTGCGACGGCTCTTGCCCAGAGCCCGTGGAGCACTTTGCCGATCAGCTCGGCGGACATCACGGTTCCGGGCGTTCTCGGATTTCTGAACGATGCGGGGTTCACTCTGGCTGCCATGGCAGCCGTCGTATCGGTAGCATCGCTCATCGTTCGGTATCGACGGAGCGTAGGAGTTGCCAGGAGCCAGATCCGCTGGATCGCTCTTGGTGGGGGGATCTACGCCGTCGGGCTGATCGTCGGCGGAAACTTCTCGGGTCCTCCCGTATACGAAGCACTCGGCGGCCTCATCGTTCAATTGGCGCTGGTCGCCTCGTATGGAATCGCCATCACGAAATACCACCTCTACGACATCGATGTGGTGATCTCAAGGACCCTCACGTACGGCGTCCTCGCTGCGTTTATTACCGGCGTTTATGCGCTGCTCGTGGTTGGTATTGGTTCTCTCATTGGCAGCGGGAATGAACCCAATCTGGCCTTGTCCATCGCGGCGGTAGCAATCGTGGCTGTTGCGTTCGAGCCGATGCGCAACAGGGTTCAGCATGCCGCTAATCGACTCGTCTTTGGCAAGAGGGCGAGCCCGTATGAGGTGCTTGCTCAGGCCACGAGGCGTCTGGCTGAAGCTGGCACACCCGAGGAGACACTGGCGCAGGTTACGCACCTGGTCGCCGATGGAACGGGAGCTGTTGCAGCGGTGCTGTGGCTGAGAGTTGGTGACCACCTGCAACCCCATTCGGCCACCCCGACTGAAGCCCTCGGTGGGCTGAGTCCGGTGGCCCTCGCCGGTGAAGAAGTGCCAGAACTACCGGGAGAAGCGGTGATTCCGATTTTTCATCGTCAAGAATTGCTCGGGGCCTTGACGATCACGAAGCCGCGAGGTCAGTCCGTAACCGGCGCAGACGAGAAGGTGCTTGCTGATGTAGCGGCTGGATCGGGATTGCTGCTGCGCAATATCGGGCTCAACGCGGAACTGGAGGAGCGGGCCGAACAACTGCGGGTATCGCGTCGGCGGCTCGTGGCCGCCCAGGACGCCGAGCGTCACCGCCTGGAACGTGACTTGCATGACGGCGCCCAGCAGCAAGTGGTCGCACTCAAGGTGAAGCTCGGAATTGCCCGCACGTTGGCCGAACGCGAGGGCGCCGACAAGGTCGTGGCGATCGTCACGGATCTGGCGGCGACGACTCAAGAGGCCGTGGATGCAATGCGGGCGGTCGCCCATGGCATATACCCACCCTTGTTGGAGGCTGAAGGGCTGGCAGCAGCCTTGTCGGCTGTCCGGCGGACGTTCCCGGTTCCGATCGATCTGAAGATCTTGGGCTTGGGGAGGTACCAGCGCCCGGTTGAGGAGAGCGTCTACTTCTGCGTGGTTGAGGTCATAACCCGCGCGGTTGACAGCGGGGCAAGTTCTATAGAGGTCTCCTTGGTCGGAACTGTGGGTTCCGTCGAATTCAGGGTGCGCCATGATGGACAGCTGGACGACTTCGTGGCCGTAGAGGACCGTCTCCAGGCTCTTGAGGGCCGTTTCTTCGTTACGACGGAGGCCACGGCGATCGTTGTTGCAGGTGTCATGACTGCCGATTTGGTCCTGGAGTTTGCATGACTGTCCTGGCTGGCAAATCTCACCGGCGCAGCATTTGGCCCTGGCTTTGGCTGGCAGTGATTCTGCTCGCAACGGTCTACGGCATCGTGCAACTTTTGGCCGAGTCGACCGGGACCGCTTCGCTTGGAGATCCGGCGTTCCTGGCGCTCGCTCCGTTGTTTGGGGCGCTCGGTGTATTGATCATGTCCAAGAAACCCGGTAACCGGATTGGCCGCCTGCTCTTGCTAATCGGGGGAGGCCTCGCGATCGAGTCTGTCATTGGAGGTGTGCTCGACCTCGTTACCGGAACAGCGGCCAGTCTTGACACGGCGCCTTCGCACCTTACGCCAGGGCTGTTTCTCCGACTATGGGTCAACAATTGGTCGTGGGTGGCGATGATCTTCCCAATCTTCATACTCCTCTACGTGTTTCCGAGTGGGGACCTGCCGTCGCGAAAATGGATTTGGGCGCCTCGACTCATGGTGGTGATGGCTGCGATCATGCTCTTCATCTCCGGGTTTGGCTCCGAAATCGGACCGTTCACGGACGCCTGGTCCGTCACCAACCCGATCGGGTTTATCGGACTGGACGCCATAGGCTTGATTATCGTGCCGTGGTCAGTTTGTCTTTTTGCTCTGGCCGTGGGCGGTGTGGTGGCCATGGTGCGGCGGTACCGACGTTCTTCGTATACGGAGAGGAGTCAGATCAAGTGGGTGCTGCTCGCGGTTGCCTTCTTTGGTGTCGTGTACGTGATCATGTTGATGACCAGTTCGTGGACGGGCCAGACCTCGTTGATCGGATTGTTGTTCCCGGTGGCGGTCGCAGGCATCCCCGTCTCGATCACGATCGCCATCCTCAAGTACCAGCTCTTCGACATCGATGTCATCATCAGTCGGTCACTTGTGTTCGGCGCCCTGGCTCTCTTTATCGGAGGGGTATATGTCGGGATTGTGGTTGGGCTCGGCGAGTTGATCGACCAGCGGGGCAGCATTGGGCTCTCGATCGCTGCCACCAGCCTCGTCGCTTTAGCGTTCCAGCCGATGCGATTACGAGTAGAACGGTTAGCGAACCGGCTCGTGTATGGGCACAGGGCGACGCCATATGAGGTACTGGCTCAGTTCTCCCGTCGATCCGCGGAGGAATCCGACAGCGAGCTGTTGGATCGGATTCCCCATCTCATCGTTGACGGAACCGGAGCCCTGGAAGCCGCGCTCTGGCTTCGCTTCGACGGCGGGTTCCGGGTTGCGTCGGCGTGGCCACAAGGCGTCGTCTGGGAGGAAATAGACTCCTCGGCCGTGTTCGTCGATCCCGCAGCCGACTATTCGATGCCGGTCTTTCACGATGGGGAGTTACTTGGGGGGATCTCTCTCAAAAAGAGTCGTGGCGACGCCATTACTCCGATTGAAGAGGAGATGCTTTTGAACCTCGCTGGCGGCCTGGGCCTGGCAATGCGCAATGCGCAATTGACATCGCAGCTCAGAAAGCAGGTGAAGGACCTCACTCGATCTCGCGACCGTATCGTGAGCGCGGCTGACCAGGCGAGGAGATCGCTTGAACATGATCTTGACAGCGGCCCACAACAGCATTTGGTTGCGGTGAAGGTGAGGCTAGGTCCAACCCGGATGCTGGCTGAACAGGCGGGCGCCGAAAAGACCGCCGCCTTGCTGGCTGACGTAGAAACCCAGGCGGGAGATGCCATCCAGGCTGTACGGGAATTCGCCGGAGGAATCTATCCGCCTCTGCTTGGTGCCGAAGGATTAGGAGTCGCCCTCGGGCAACAGGCACGACGTGCCGCGCTGCCCGTGTTGGTCCACGCCGAGGGAATCGGCCGCTACCCACGGGACGTGGAATCGGCTGTGTATTTCGCGGTGCTGGAAGCTCTCCAGAACACGGCGAAATATGCGGCTGCGACCTCGGCCGAGGTGACGTTGTTTGAGAGTAATGGAGATCTGAGGTTCGAAGTCAGGGACGATGGGCAGGGCTTTGATGCGAGCTTGATCAAGCCTGGAGTGGGCCTTAATGGAATCGCTGACCGGATCGACACCATCGGAGGCTCATGGATGATCGGTTCGAGTCCCGGCAAGGGGACAGTGGTAAGCGGGTCGGTACCGGTGAAGGACCGGACAGGCGCCTAGCTGCGCTGCGCGAAGTCCCACATCTCGGCGAGGGTGTCCATGCCGAATTGAGACTTGGGAACGAAACCGATCGCTCCGGCGGCCACCGCCACGGCCTCGTAGTCGCCCGATTCGTGCGTCGACATCACAATGACGATCGGCGGATTCTCGAATGCCCGGATCCTCCGGGTCGTTTCGATCCCGTCGATGCCGGGCATCTGGACGTCCATGAGCACCAAATCAGGACGGAGGCGCTCTGCGAGATCGATGGCTTCGGCGCCATTGGCGGCTTCTCCGGCTAGCTCGAAGCCGTCGGTGAGTTCAACGACCATACGTGAAGCCTGCCGGAAGGGGAGTTGGTCATCGACTATCAAAACCCGAACGTCTGATGGCATGACGACATCTTCACACGCAACGGCATGGCTGCCTATCGGGGTATCTCGACAGGTCAGGTGGTGCTGGCACGAGTTACGTTTGACCGCCGAGATATAGCAGGACGGCGCGAACCCGGCGATGGATGTCCTCGGTGTGCGAGAGGTCCAGCTTGGTGAAGATCGCGTTGATGTGCTTCTCGACGGAGCGAGCAGAAACGAATAGGGATTCGCCGATGGCCGCATTGTTGGCACCGGTTGCCATTTCGGCGAGGACTTCCAATTCTCGTTCAGTTAATCGGTGCAACGGTGACTGTCGGTCGGCTGTGCGGCCGCTAACGAGCGCATCGACGACCCGGGGGTCAACAACGGATCCCCCTGATACGACCTGGCGGACCGCTGCGGCTAACTCGCCGGGGTCGGCGACGCGCTCCTTGAGAAGGTAGGCGCGGCCGCTCGTTCCGGTTTCAAAGAGGCTCAGTGCATAACGGGGTTCCACGTATTGGCTGAGTACGACCACTCCGATGGTTGGGAGCGTGTCGCGGATGTGGTTGGCGGCACGGATGCCTTCGTCGGTTTGGGTGGGGGGCATTCGGATATCGGTGATCACCGCATCGGGCCCGTTCTCTTCAACTGCAGCGATGAGGCCGTCGTAGTCTCCGCAAACACCCACTACATCAAGCTCTTCGTCGAGGGCCAGCACGGACTTGATGCCCTCGCGCATGAGCAGACTGTCCTCTGCGATTACGACCCTCAGTGCCATGGCTGGGAGCCTAACGACCAGGGCCGATACCGTGCTGTATGTCTACGCGACCGGTTCCGGGTGGGTCGTAGCCGGCTTGGGTTTTTCCTCGCTGAAGCCGGAATTGTGCAGGGCTGCGTAGGCGCCGTCTTTGGCGATGAGTTCGTTGTGGGTGCCGCGTTCGACGATCCGACCCTCTTCCATCACCAGGATGAGATCGGCGTCACGGATGGTCGACAAGCGGTGAGCAATAACGAAGCTCGTCCGGTCAGAGCGAAGAGCCGTCATCGCGTGTTGGAGCAGCACTTCAGTACGGGTATCGACTGAGCTGGTCGCCTCGTCAAGAATCAGCAAGGAGGGTTGAGCTAGAAAGGCTCTGGCAATGGTGATCAACTGCTTTTCGCCAGCGCTGATGTTGGTTCCCTCGTCGTCAATGATCGTGTCGTACCCGTCGGGCAAACTGTGCACGAACCGGTCCACATAGGTGGCCGTGGCGGCTTCGAGTAGTTCGTCTTCGGTGGCTTCTGGTCGGCCGTATGCGATGTTGTCGCGAATCGTGCCTTTGAAGAGCCAGGTGTCCTGGAGAACCATCCCGATTTGAGATCGAACGTCAGCCCGGGACAGGGTGGCGGTGTCGATCCCGTCGAGCGTGATGCGGCCGGCGTCGAGTTCGTAGAAGCGCATGATCAGGTTGACCAACGTCGTCTTCCCGGCCCCGGTTGGCCCAACGATGGCCACCGTCTGGCCGGGCTCCACGGTCATCGACAAATCCTCGATGAGAGGTTGATCCTCTTCATATCGGAACGACACGTTCTCAAATACCACCCGACCGCTGGGATTCTTCAATTGCCGGGGCTCGAGGTCGTCGAGTTCTTCCTCATCAGCGTCGAGTAGCTCGAAGACCCGCTCCGCAGATGCCACGCCCGACTGCAAAAGATTGACCATCGAGGCCGCTTGTGTGACGGGCTGGGTGAACTGGCGGGAATATTGAATGAACGCCTGGACGTCACCGAGGCTCATCGTGCCGCTAGCGACCCGCAGACCACCGAGCACCGCGATGATGACGTAGTTGAGGTTGCCGACGAACATCATGATCGGCATGATCAGGCCCGACAGGAACTGGGCTCCGAAGCTGGCTTTGTACAGCTCCTCGTTCTCAACTTCGAACGTTTCCTGCACTTCCTTCTGCCGTCCGAAAACCTTCACGAGGGCATGGCCGCTGAAGGCTTCTTCAATCTGTGAGTTCAGGGTTCCGGTCCGACGCCATTGGGTGACGAATTGGCTCTGGGATCGGCGCATGACGAGACCGGCGATCAGCATCGTCACCGGAATCGTGACCAGCGCGACCAAGGCCAGGGTGGGGGAGATCCATAGCATCATCGCCACGACGAAGCCGATCGTCAGCAACGAGGTGACGAGCTGACTCATCGTCTGCTGCAAGCTCTGGGATACGTTGTCGATGTCGTTGGTGACCCGGCTGAGCAGCTCACCGCGCGGCTGGCGATCGAAGTAGCGGAGGGGGAGTCGGTTCAGCTTGTCTTCGACGTCGGCCCGCAGCTTATAGACGGTGCTTTGGACAACGTCGTTCAACAAGTAGCCCTGAAGAAACGAGAGTAAGGACGAGCCGATGTATAAGGCGAGCACGATCAGCAGAATTCTGCCAACGGCGGTGAAATCGACGCCCTGGCCAGGAATGATGTCAACGCCCGACAGGAAATCGGCGATCTGGTTCTGTCCTTGGGCCCTGGCTCCCTCGATCGCTTGCGCTTTGGTGAGGCCGGCCGGTAGGGCCTTGCCGATCACGCCGCCGAAGATCAAGTCAGTCGCCGCTCCGAGTACTCGCGGCCCGAACGCGGCGAGTCCTACACTGGTGATCGCCGCAAGGAATACCGCGATGACTTTGTACCGTTGAGGCGCGAGCAGCCTCAAGAGCCGCTTGCCGGACTCGCCGAAGCTATTGGCTTTTTGGGCGATCATCTGTCCGCCCATGCCTCTGCCCGGTCCGCCTTCGCTCTTGATACGTTCGGTGGTTTTCATGGTCCGGTCGCTCATGCGCTCGCCTCGGCCATTAGCTGTGACTCAACGATCTCCACATAGGTGGGGCACGTCTCTAGCAAGGAGGTATGGGCACCGAGACCGACCACCTTCCCGTCCTCGAGGACGATGATTTGATCGGCGTCAGCAATCGTCGATACCCGCTGCGCAACGATCACGACGGTGGCTTCGGCCGTGACCGGTTTCAGGGCTTGCCTGAGGCGGGCGTCCGTTGCCAGGTCAAGCGCTGAGAACGAGTCGTCGAAGATGTAGATCTCGGGTTCGCGGATCAGCGCCCTGGCAATGGCTAGTCGCTGGCGCTGGCCGCCCGACACGTTGGTTCCGCCTTGGGCGATCGGGGCGTCGAGACCCTCCGGCATCGCTTCGACGAAGTCTTTCGCTTGAGCGACTTCGAGGGCGGTCCACATTTCGTCTTCGGTGGCATCGGGCTTTCCATAACGAAGATTGGAAGCAATGGTTCCGGTAAACAGGTACGGCGCCTGGGGGACGAGTCCGATCTTGGACCACAGAAAATCCGGGTCAAGAGCATCGAACGTCGACACCGTCGATGGATACGACTCCGTCGGTTGCGTCGAAAAGCCGGGGGAGCAGGCTGATCAGAGTGGTTTTGCCAGCGCCGGTGGAGCCGATCACGGCGGTGGTTTGGCCCGGCTTGGCAACAAAGTTGATGTCGCAGAGCACCGGGTGACTCGCACCCGGGTACTGGAAGCTGACGTCGGCCAACTGGAGCTCACCGTGCTTTGTTACAGTCTTGATGCCATTCGCCGGTGGCACAACGGACGACTCGGTCTCGAGTACCTCTCCGATTCGGTCAGCGCTTACCGAAGCTCGGGGGACCATTACGAACGTGAAGGTCGCCATCATGACTGACATGAGTATCTGTACCAGGTACGTCAAGTAGGCCGTCAGCGACCCGATCTGCATGTTTCCGGCATCGACCCGCTGGCCGCCGAACCACAAAACGGCGACGGTGGCAGCATTGAGGACGACCATGACAATTGGGAACATGGCTGCCATCCAACGGCCGACGGTTATCGATACGTCGGTGAGTTCCTGGTTGGCCTCGGTGAAACGGGCCGTCTCAAACGGTTCCCGGACAAAGGCCCGCAGTACCCGGATGCCGGTCAATTGCTCACGCAATACCCGGTTGACGGTGTCGATGCGCTTCTGCATTTTCCGGTACGCCGGGATCATGCGCGAGATGATCAGGCCGACGGCGGCGGCCAACAGAGGAACGGCGACCGCCACCAGCCAGGAAAGGCCGACATCTTCGCGCAACGCCATGACGATTCCGCCGACCATCATGATGGGCGCCTGGACCATGAGCGTGAAGCTCATTAACACGAGCATCTGAACCTGTTGAACGTCGTTGGTATTGCGGGTGATCAGCGACGGCGCTCCGAAGCCCGCGACCTCACGACTGGAAAACTCGCTGACTTTTCGAAAGATGGAACTGCGTAAGTCTCGTCCGAATGCCATGGCGGTTCGGGACCCGAAATAAACGGCAGTGATCGAACAGGCCACTTGCAGGAGCGATACAGCGAGCATCACGGCGCCGAGGCGAAGGATGTAGTTGGTGTCTCCGTTGACTACCCCGTTGTCGATGATGTCAGCGTTGAGGCTTGGCAGATAGAGCGAAGCGATCGTCGCGACGAGTTGAAACGCCACGATGATCGAGATTGGCTGTTTGTACAGCGCGAGGTGGCTCTTGAGGATCTTGCTGAGCATTACGAGTTCGGGTTTTCCGGTTTGGTGATTCCGCCGAGGAGAATCGTTACGGCCTCATTCAGACGAAGGCGTTCACCTGGCATCATCATTGGATTGGCGGTTGCGAAGACGAGCCCTCGAAATGCCGCAGCGGCTGTGGCCGAAGGGATAGCCAGTTGGTCTGCGTGTCGCTCGAAGAGTCCGGCTACTGCGGCCGTTATGGCGGTGTTAGCGGTCGTGACGAACTGATGGGCCTCGGCCCGTTGTCCGCTCGGTGGGTTGGGCATCGATCGGAGCACCTCGGCAAGGGCGCTCACTCGTTGAAATCGTTCGACGAGAATTCGACCTGCTTCGATCAGCTGATCCTGAAGGGAGTCGGTCTCGCTGATGGTATCCAGCGCCGCTTGCACTGAATCGGGGTCCATCGTGACTTTGACGGCTTCGAAAATGAGGGCGGATTTGTCGGGGAACACTCGAAAAATGGTGCCTTCGGCGATGTCCGCTGCTTTCGCCATTTCGGCAGTCGTGACGGCTGCTCCGCGCTCGATGAGCAGCGGAATGACGGCTTCCAGGATCGCTACCCGGCGGGCCTCGGGTGGCATGGGTTTGGCCCTGTGAGTCTTCGTTGGCATGGCAAAAACCTAACTGAGTGAGCGCTCACTCACAAATCGGGATAGGTCAAAGTTGCCTTGAGTTTGATGGGACGGCGCCCAACCTGGATAGAGTCGCCCCATGACTGTTGACTTTCCAACCGATGCCCTTCCCTACGGAGTGTTCTCGCAGGAGCACCGACGGCACCGGCTGGGGGTAGGAGTCGGCACCCGGATCATCGACCTCGATCAAGCGGCGACGACTGGTCGGCTCACCTCGGTCGACCCGTCGCTTCTGACGACCGGACGTTTGAACGAGCTACTCGCGGCCGGACGACCGTCGTGGGAGGCCCTGCGTTCGGAGTTGCTTGCGAAGGTACCGAGCGGCGAGCTGGGCGAAGGCAGGGAACAATCAGGAGTAAACATGCACCTCGCCTGGGAGGTCACTGACTATGTCGACTTCTACTCGTCGCGCCACCACGCAGAAAACCTTGGTCGATTGTTCCGACCCAATGCCAAGCCGCTCATGGCGAATTGGTTGCATATGCCGGTCGGTTATCACGCCCGGGCCGGCACCGTGGTTGTGGACGGCACGCCGATCGTTCGACCGAGCGGCCAACGAGCAGTCGACGGTCAGGTCGAATTCGGCCCGACTAATCGTCTCGACATCGAACTTGAGCTCGGGTTCGTTCTGGGTGGCCCGACCGCTATGGGAACACCGGTTCCAATCGATGACGCGGCCGACCACCTGTTTGGCATGGTGATGCTGAATGATTGGAGTGCCCGCGATATTCAGGCTTGGGAATACCAGCCGCTCGGACCGTTCCTGGGCAAGTCCTTCGCCACGTCGGTGTCAGCCTGGGTGCTTCCGGTGCAGGCCCTGGAAGGTGCCAGGGTTGGCGGGGTGGATCAGGATGATCCGGTGCCGTTGGACTACCTCCGAAGCGAAACGCCCTGGCACTTCGACCTCCAGCTTGAGGTCTGGATGCGCCCGGCCGGTGCCGAGCATGCCAGCAAGGTAGCCGAGGTCTCATCTGCTGAGGGTCTGTACTGGAATGCGGCCCAGCAACTGGCTCATCTGACCGTCAATGGGGCCTCGATTCGGGCGGGTGACCTGTTCGGAACTGGCACGATCTCGGGGCCTGAGCCGGAGCAGGCGGGGAGTTTCATTGAGTTGTCGATGGGGGGCTCGCAACCATTTCAGTTAGGAGGAATCGATCGGACGTTCCTCGATGATGGCGATGAAATAATCCTGTTCGGTAAGGCTGTCACCGATCATGGCGACATACCCTTAGGGCCGGTTTCGGGTGTAATCCAACCCGGTCAGCACTAGCGGAAGGTCCAGCATGAGCGAACTAGTCCAACCGATCTATCAGTCCGGGTTCGGAAACGAGTTCGTATCGGAAGCCCTGCCAGGCGCCGTACCAGAGGGGCAGAACAATCCTCAGAAGCCCCCGCTCGGGCTGTACACGGAGCAGCTTTCCGGAACCGCGTTCACCGTTCCCAATGCCCGCAATCGGCGAACGTGGCTCTACCGGATTCGCCCGTCGGTCCGCCACGCCTGGAACTTCACGGAGACGAGTAACCATCTCATTCGGACCGCTCCCTGTCGGGAAGCCAACCCGCCGATCGGCCAATTGCGATGGAACCCGCCCCCGTTCCCGGATGGTCCCACCACGTTCTTGACTGGACTGCACACGATCGCCACGAACGGTGACGCCCATACCCAGACCGGCATGGCCGCCCACATCTATCTCGCAACCGAGTCGATGACCGATACCTACTTCTTCAACGCCGACGGCGAACTTCTCATCGTTCCCCAAGAAAGGGTTTCGGCACAACGCCGGCGCCAGTCGATGTCGCCGGCATTGACCGCCGCGGTGATCTCCTCCCCGGCCACGCCCGCCTCGCGCAGGCGATGCGCAATACGCACCGGCCCCTGGCCGCGATTCGCATGATACGCGACGAAATGCTCTGCATAGCGGACGTCATCGACGAGCTTCTCGGATACGAGTTTGTCGACCACGGCCCGGGCGATCGCGGGTTCAAAGCCGCGCCGACAGACATGAAATCTGCGTCCAGGCGTCAGACATAGAA
>CAWIFX010000021.1:0-108654 GCA_963835515.1 uncultured Acidimicrobiia bacterium
ACCGTGGATAATCCTGTTGAGTTTTTCGAAGGTAACGATTGGACTTGTGGGGTCGTTGGCCTCGGATACGTTGGTCTGCCGCTGGCCATGACCGCCGTGTCCAAAGGCCATGCGGCGATCGGCTTCGATACGTCAGAAGATCGGGTGCGTCGCCTCGGTGCCGCCTCCTCGCCGATCGACGATGTCTCCGATGCCGATCTGGCGTCTGCGTTAGGGGCCGGACTGTCGGTAACTGGCGATGCCGACGATCTCAAGCTTGCCGACGCCATCTTTATCTGTGTGCCTTCGCCGCTCGGCCGGAATCGCCAACCGGATATGTCGTTACATACAAAGTGCGGCGACCACCGTGGCGAGAATCGCCCGGCCGGGGCAGCTGATTGCGCTTGAGTCGACCACGTATCCGGGGACGACCGATGACATTCTGGTGACCGCCCTGGCCGATGTCGGCTTGGAAGTTGATCGAGACGTCTTACGTCGCGTTTTCTCCGGAACGAGTATCGCCAGGTGATGAGCTCAAAACTGCCGAGATCCCGAAGGTCGTCGGCGGAGTCAGCGCTTTGTCGACCGCGGTAGCCAAGGCGGCCTACTCCAAGCTTGTGCCAAACGTTCACGCCGTTTCTGACGCGAAAACGGCCGAGATGGCCAAGCTGCTCGAAAACACCTACCGGGCAGTCAACATCGGCCTGATCAACGAGATGGCTCAGCTCGCCCACGAGATCGACATCGATATCTGGGAAGTGATCGAGGCGGCTGCGACGAAACCATTCGGGTTCCAAGCGTTCTTTCCAGGCCCGGGAGTGGGTGGGCACTGTATTCCGCTCGACCCTCAGTTTCTGGCCTGGCGGGCCAAGGAAGCGAACTTCACCACCCGTTTCATCGACACGGCGGAGCAGGTCAACGAAGGCATGCCTGCTTGGACTGCGCGTCGAGTCGGGTCGATGCTCAATAAACGTGGGTTACCGATTTTTGGGACTCGCATCCTCGGGGTGGGAATTTCATACAAGCCCGACATCGCTGACGATCGTGAATCGGCGTCTGCCCGGGTCCTGGTCGAGCTGAGGAATCAGGGAGCCGAAATCGAGGTGTTTGATCCGCTGGTGCCACCAGACCGAATTCGTCGACACGGGTTTGAACCGTCCACATCATTCGACGGCTATTCAGCGGCCTTGATCTTGACCGACCACCAGGGCATCGATTACAACGCCATCGCAGCTTCGGTGCCAGTCGTCTTTGACACCCGGAATGCCTATCGGCGGCGCGGTATCGAGGTCGATAACGTAGAAGTGCTGTGATCGCCGGGGTCTTCTCGGTGGTCCATCATGCCGACGACGTCCGAATCCGCGAAAAACTGATCCCTACTCTCGCCGACGACTTCACCGTCGAATATCACGCTCGAACTCCGGTTCCCGCCGTGGTAGAAGGTTTTGCCTGGCATCCATTTCGGGGACCACGGATCATCAGGAACTTGGCGCTCCTGTTCCGGCTGGTGCGTCGTGAACTCGACGTGGCTGTGCTGGTCGACCCGGAAACGTTCTTGGCGGGCATCCTGGCCAGTCGGCGGACGAGGGTGGTCTTTGATATTCATGAGAATGTTCCCGCCCAGATCGCCACGAAGAATCTTCCGTTCAAGAAGATCCTTCGCCGGGTGGCGGCTTCGATCCTGAAGGCCGCCGAACGGGCAGGTACGATAGTTCTCGCAGAGCCTGGCTATGCGGAGCTCTTCAGCCGCCCTCACCAGGTGTTCGAAAATTTTCCCCGATGGGACGCAATGCCGCCCATGGCGCCTAGTGACGGCTCGGTGATATATGTTGGCGACATTACCGAGCAACGCGGCGCCCTCCATCTCGCCCAGGCAGTCGCCGGGACGGACAAGCATCTTGTAATGGTTGGGCGCTGTTCTCTCGAGTTAGCGACCCGGATCGAATCAGTAGTGCGCCATGGCGGTTCAACCGTGGAGATGACCGGGCGCCTGCCATGGAGCGAGGCGATGGCTCGGCTCGCTTCGGCCGCGGTCGCAGTTTCACCCTTGACCGATACGCCCAACTACCGACACTCACTGCCAACCAAGGTACTGGAGTACCTCGGTCTGGGCATCCCCGTCGTGGCGACCAACCTGCCAGGAACGGCCGAGGTGCTGATGGGTCGTCCGGGAGTCACCCTGGTCGAGGCTGGCGATGTTCCAGCGCTCCGACAAGCGATTATTGCTGCCAGTCGCTCCGAGGTTCGCGCGGTGGCACAGCGTTCGTCGGATATCGTCCGATCCGAGTTTGAGTGGCCGACGGATCGGGTGAGGAGCTTCTACTCGGCGTTGGTCGGCGACCCCGGTCTCAGTCCCGATAGGTAACCCAGACCCCAGCTGAAGTGCATGACCACAATGGCTACCGGCATCACCAACCCGGCGGCTCGCCGCGTCTTCCCGACTGTCACGAGTGTTGTCGCGACGAGTGCGACCAGATAGGCGCTTGGAATTACGAGAGCCAGGCGCCACCAATTGCTGAACGCCAGCCCACCGGAGATCATCAACCCGAGCACAAAAAGCGGCGCAGCCAGCTGTCGGAGGCGGATTGATTCGGGGTGGCGCCGATGAACGATTCGCTTCCAGGCTCCGTACTGAAAATATTGCTTGGCGAGACCTCCCAGAGAAGCGCGCGGTCGGTATTCAACGGCCAGGCGGGGGTCGAAGAACACCAAACCACCGTTCTGACGGAGGCGGATGTTGAGCTCGTAATCCTGGTTGCGGATCAGTGTTTCATCGAACAGCCCGGCGTCGACCAGGGCCTTGCGGTCGAATACGCCCAGATAGACGGTATCGGCTGGTCCCGCTTCACCGCCGTAATGGAACTTTGCGTCACCAACTCCGAGGCGACTGGTCATCGCCATGGCGATGGCGGTCTGCAATAGCCCCGTCCCTGTGGCCCGCTGGATGCCACCGACGTTGACCGCTCCGGTGTCGGCCATGATCTGTTCGGAGATCGCTACGTAGTCCGGTGGCAGCACCGAGTGTGCATCGCAGCGCACGACGATGTCACCGCTGGCGGCTCTGATAGCGGCGTTAAGTGCCGCCGGGGTGGTGGTGGCCGGGTTGTCGACGATCTGGATCCGGTCATCGGCGAATTGCTCGATGGACCGGCGGGTCCCATCGGTACTCATTCCGTCGGCGACAATGATTTCAGTGATATTCGGATAGGTTTGGTCCAAGACCGACGCGATGGCGAGGCGAATCGCCTCTTGTTCGTTCCGGACTGGAATGACGACCGTCACCGTGGGCTGCATCGGGCCATTATGGCTGCATGATTGGGCCAGCACTTCGTATCAGATGCCACGACCAACCCGACCGCGGTCGAAGTCGAGGTGCCTATCATTTGTACCCGTGTTTGCTGACCTCGTACTAACCCCTGGCTTGATTTTGGCAATGTGGGCCGGTGGCATGGCAATCGGAATCGCCCTAGTAGCGAAATGGAAGATTGTTGGGCCCGGCTTTTTCTGGGTGGCTGGGGCAACCGTCTTGCTCATCGGGGCGTGGACGGTTCCGAATGGAGGGGCTGGAGCCTGGCTCGGATTGATCGGCACCATCATTGGTTCGCTATTTGCCAGGCGAGCGACAGTAGCAACTGTCGCTTTCGGTCTCGGCGGAATCGGATTCATCTTCGAAGCCGCTAGCTTCGGAAACGTGTTGGTGGCAATCTCGGGGGCGATTGCGCTCGGAGGTGTCACGGACGAAATGCTGCTCGGGCATTGGTATCTGGTCGATCCCAAGCTGCCCCGTTGGGCGCTCAAACGACTCGACCTCGTGGCCGGGATAGCATTGGTGGCTGATACCGCTCTGTTGATGCTGGCCGGAGCGACGGTCGGATCGGTGGTCGGATGGGCGTTCATCGCCCTGGCGGCCATGAGCACCCTGCTCATGGTGGGCGTCTGGTTCTCCCTGAAGGAGCCGGCATATGCCGGGGTGATGGCTGCGACTGGGTTGTCCTATCTTGCGGTCCTCACTGCGCTCGGCGCCACCGTGGCGGGTCGGTCGATGATTGGCGATGCAGCCAATCAGCTGGCGATGAGTATTCTGCGCGGATGAAGGTTTATACGAGAACAGGCGACGATGGGACCACCGGTCTCTTCTACGGAGGTCGGGTGTCGAAAGCCGGCCTCGGCCCTGAAGCCTATGGGACGGTTGATGAAGCGGTCTCAACCCTGGGACTGGCCAGGGCGTACGCGGATGGCGAGCTCAACGAGGAGATCTTGTCGCTGCAACGTCAGCTGTTCGTGGTGGCCGCAGAATTGGCCACCGACCCATCGAACCGGCACAAACTTGTTGCAACGGTGAGCCTCACCACCGAGCAAATGATTCTCGACCTGGAAGCGTCGCTCGATCGGTTGATCGCCGACGTTGGAGCGCCCGACGGTTTTATGGTTCCGGGCGAATCCCCACTATCGGCACACCTTGATCTGGCGAGAGCCGTTATACGGCGGGCCGAGCGCCGCTGCGTGGCATACGCTGACGCTGGACAGCTCGAAGGATCATTTGTCGTTCCCTTCCTCAACCGACTCGCCGACTATGTCTTCATGCTCGTGCGTGCTTCCGAGACCGACTGGCAACCATCAAAACAGGAGAAACCGTGACGCCCACGATTACTGCGACAAATGAACCAGGAGAGGTCCACGCCTTTGGTGTGTATGAAGGGAGAGAGGCGTCGACAGATTCAGAAATCTACGACCGCTTCGGGCCGAGCCAACTCGCCCTCCTCGATGCCGCCGGGTTCACCGGCAAACTATCGCAAGTCGTGGCGGTATCCGATGGTGACCAACTCCTCTATGTGGTCGGACTCGGCTCTGAACTCGACACGGAGCGGCTCCGCCAGGCGGCGGGATGGCTGGGCAGGTCGGTTGACCGGGTCGCCGAACTCACGACGAGCCTGCATAACGTCGGGCTCGACGGCGCCGCCCAGGCCGTAGCGGAAGGCTTTCTGCTCGGCCAGTACCAATTCAGCGAATACCACGATTCTGACAAGCCAGGCACCGCCACCCTGCGGTTGGTCGGGGACCCAGATACCGGCGCGCTAGGCAAGGCCGGTGCCATGGCCGCAGCGGTCAACTGGGCTCGCGATCTCGTGAATCGGCCACCCCGAGACAAATCTCCCCAGATGATCGTCGAAGCATTCGAAGCGCTGGCCACCGACCTACCCATCGACATTACCGTGTGGGATGTCGACGATCTGGAGCGAGAGCGTTGTGGTGGCGTGCTGGGCGTCAATGCCGGATCAACCGCACCCGCCCGGATGGTCATCGCCGAATACCGCCCGGAGGGTGCCACCAAGACATTGGCTGTGGTGGGCAAGGGGATCGTTTTTGACTCGGGCGGTCTGAATATTAAGAGCTTTGAGTTCATGAAGACCATGAAGTCGGACATGGCCGGGGCGGCGGCCACGCTCGCTGGTCTGGTGGCTATTGCCAAAGCCGAGATTCAAACGCGAGTCATTATCTATGTGCCGTTGACCGAGAACATGCCAGGCGGGGCGGCGAACCGCCCCGGCGATGTGCTCACGGCTCGCAATGGCAAGACCATGGAAGTCCTGAATACCGATGCCGAAGGCCGGTTGGTTCTGGCCGATGGGTTGTCGCTGGCGGCCGAAGGAGATCCAGATCTGATCGTCGACCTCGCCACCCTCACCGGGGCGTCGCACGTTGCCCTCGGTCACTCGTATGCCGGCCTATGGACGAATACCGAAGCGGCCGGCGAACTGGTCGAAGCAGCGGCGAGTCAGGCAGGCGAACGGGTGTGGACTATGCCGTTGCCGGCTGACTATCGCAAGGCCATCGATTCGGATGTCGCCGACATGAAGAACACCGGCGAGCGATATGGCGGAGCGATTCATGCGGCCCTGTTCCTTGCCGAATTCGCCGGGGACGGTCCGTGGGTCCACCTTGATATCGCTGGTCCCGCCTGGGGCCATGAGAAGGGCGGCTATCTGCCGACCGGCGGCACGGGCTTCGGGGTGCGCACGCTTGTGGCGCTTGCTTCGCTCATGGTGGATTAGGCGCCAGGATCCGGTTTGATCGGTAGGATGTAACCCCATGCGTAGGAGATTTCTTCTCTCCACGGCCGCAGCCGACCTTTCTGCGCTTCTACTCGCCCTGGTTGCCGCTTCGTATGTGACCTTTCGGGTGCCGCCGTGGCAAGTACAGCTGAGTGGGGGGCGTTCGATCATGCCGCTCGCCGGGTTCTTTGTTGTCGGATCCCTGGTCGGCTCGCTTATTTCGGCCCGGATGTGGGCAGGCGGGGCGCCCCGCCCGAGCTATGGCCGCGGTGTGGCGATCGTGGTTTTTGGCGTGGCGTTTACCGCGCTGGCCGTGATTGGAAGCGCTACATACCTGTCTCGAACATTCTTTGCCGTTACGGCGTTCACGTGGTTGATCGGCGGAATCGCCCAGCGAGCGGTTCGCCGTCGCCGCCCGTGGATGGAGTCGATGATCGTCATCACCAACGAAAAGGGCCTCATCGACGACCTACGAGACGCCGAACATACCGAGGTCCTGGCGCTGATGGATCCGGCGGCCTCCGGGGAGCTTGAACCTCCTGCTTCGGGTGCGACCGTGGTTGTCGACCTTCGGGCCGTCCTGTCCGACAGGATGGCCCAGTTCGTGTCGTCGGCCGCCCTGGCAGGTATTCCGGTGAGGGCCCTGAGCTCGGTGTATGAAGAGCACACCGGGCGGATGCCCCTGGTGCACCTTGCGGAGGGCTGGGAGCTGTCTACCCCCGTCACCAAAACCGCCCCCATCATTGGGGGCAAGTTCATCTTCGATGTCTTGGCTGTGATCGTTTCAGCCCCACTGGCCATACCGCTCGGGCTGCTAATTGCGCTGGCGATCCGGCTGGATTCTCCCGGCCCGGTGATTTTCCGTCAGGTCCGCACCGGGCGCCACGGCGTTCCGTTCACCTTGTACAAATTCCGTACCATGGTGGTCGACGCCGAGGCGAGTGGACCAAGGTTCGCTTCGAAAGAAGACCCGCGCCTCACGAGGGTCGGGCGCTTGCTCCGCCGGATTCGAGTCGACGAGTTACCGCAGCTATTCAATGTGCTTAAGGGGGACTTATCGCTGGTGGGTCCGCGGCCCGAGCAGGTGCCATTCACCGAGCACTTCGCCCGGGAGATTCCGTTCTATGAGCAGCGGCATCTCGTTCGACCGGGCGTTACCGGTTGGGCACAGGTGAACTACGGGTACGCCGACGATCAAGCCGAAGCCGTCGACAAGCTCACCTACGACTTGTACTACGTGAAGCACATGTCACCGTGGCTCGATCTCCACGTCCTTGGCAGGAGTATCTGGACCGTGCTATCCGGGTTCGGCGCTCGCTGAGCCTTGGCCGGGATTTCGGGCTAGCGAACCAGGCAGGTCTCGTCGTAATCGACGATTGCCGGGGGTGTTGATCCACACGATGGGCAGTTCGGGTCCTTGGCGATCCGCAGTTGGAACGTTTCCTGGGTGAGTGCGTCGTAGGTGAGCAACCGGCCCCGCAGGGGAGTACCGATGCCCAGAATCAGCTTGATGGCTTCGGTAGCTTGAAGGCTTCCAATAACCCCTGGTAACACACCCAGAACCCCGGCTTCCTGACAGTTCGGAGCCAACTCGGGCGGTGGCGGATGGGGAAACAGACACCGATAGCACGGGCCATCATTTGGATCGAAGACCGCTACCTGTCCCTCGAAGCGGAAGATCGAGCCATGAACGACCGGGATACCGAGGCGTTGGGACACGTCATTGATGAGGTACCGGGTTGGGAAATTGTCGGCCCCGTCGACGATGAGGTCGAACCCGGCGAGGACTTCGAGAGCGTTTGATGCGACGACATTGACTGCATGCGCTTCGACGGCCACGTCCGGGTTCAGGTTGGCGATGGTTCGTTCGGCAGAGGCCGCCTTTGATTGGCCGATCCGATCGGTCCCATGGAGGATCTGGCGTTGCAGGTTGGAAACATCAACTCGATCGGCATCAAAGATGGCGAGTGTGCCAACTCCGGCTGCTGCGAGATACAGGGCGGCCGGCGAACCCAGACCTCCTGCTCCGATGATCGCGACGCGGGCCTCCAGGAGCTTCTGCTGACCGGCAACTCCCACCTCCGGGAGGGCAATGTGGCGGCTATACCTCGCCGCGCTCGGAACCGACAGGGTCGGCGGTATCTCCCAAGGTTTGCCCGCTGCCTGCCAGGCGACGAAGCCACCGGCCAGGCTCTCGACGTTTGTGAAGCCCATCTCCTGAAGGGTCACCCCTGCTAGAAGTGACCGTTCGCCAACCGCGCAAAACGCGACGATTGGCTGGTCGTATGACAGATGGTCGACCGAGGTCTCGAGTAACCCGCGGGGGATCTTCTCGGAGTCAGGAATGCTTCCCAACGCCACCTCGTGCGGTTCGCGCACATCGATCATGGTTCTGTTTGCCGTGACAAGCCCGGCTGGTGTTACCTCCGGGACGGTTTGCCGTGCAGCTGCAAGCATTTCGGTCAGATTCACGGTTCCATGCTAGGCCGCATCCATGGATTCGTTCAGTGCCAATTCCGGACGCAGCGATGGCAGGCATAAGACCTGGGGCATCTAGAGTTGCCTCATGGTGGTTCCTGGTCTCACGCCCTCAATCGAGTTTGCCCTCCTTGCTGACGCTGTGCAGGCGGTGGGCGGCAAGCTCTTTGTCCTCGGCGGCGGTTGGGACACTATCTGGGTGAGATCTTTCCCGGCTCGCCATCACACCATGGCCATCGGCACCAGAATCAGGATCCCTTGGTCGTCGGAAACGCAGACCTTTGAACTGACCGTCCAACTGGTCGACGAAGATGGGCAACCCATCTTTGACACGATTCGTCATTCGCTGACGGTTGCTCCACCTAAGGGCGTTCCGGACGGGTTTGAACACGGCGTCGTCCGGGCTTTCACCTTCAACAACGTCCCCTTCCAAAAACCTGGCGAGTATTCGTTCGTGATGACGGTTGACGAGGTAGAGACCGGGCGACTGCGATTTTCGGTTCGGGAGCGTCGCCCGGAGACGAGCTGATGGAATCGATGAGGATGTTCCCGCTCGGGAGTCCTCTCATCCCATTCTCAATGGTCACGCTGAGAATATTCGAACCACGATATCTGCAGATGATCGGTGAATGCGTTGAACAAGCCGCGCCCTTCGGGATCGTGCTCATCGAACGGGGATTCGAAGTGGGCGGCGGTGATCAACGCTCGGTGATAGGCACTGTCGCTCAACTCGTAGATGTATCGGACCTTTCGGATGGGGAACTGGCGGTTGTGGCGGTTGGGGTCGAACGGATCCGGGTCCTTGAGTGGCTGCCGGACGATCCGTACCCGATCGCCCGGGTAGAACGAATGGGCGAGGTTGTTTCGCCAGCTGCGGCGGCCCGCATAGATCAGATTGATCAACAGCTTCGCCTGGTCCTCGCGTTGGTGTCGGAAGCGGGCATCGACGTCGGTCCTCTCGAATACGAATTGTCGGCGCAACCTGAAGTAGCTGCCCATCAGTTGTGTGCCTTGGCACCGGTCGGCGCGTACGACGCTCAGCGGTTGCTGGGCGCGCCATCGGTCGATGAACGGCTGGAGCTGCTTTCGGTCATACTCAAGGAAGAAACCGACTTCCTCCGATCGCAGCTAGGCGGGAATTAGTTAGTTCGATCCCCAAGCGTAAAAGAAGCCGTCGCGCGACCCGACGTAGATGTAACCGTTAAATACTGTCGGGGTCGATTCGATGCAGCCCGACCCAAGGGGTTGCTCCCAAAGTCTCTGCGGAGCGAACGGTTGGGTGACGTCATAGGCTCGAAGCGCACCACCGGCATCACAGTTCACCGCCACCAGCAGGGTTTGATCGATGAGAATCGGCGAGGACCAAGCGTGCCAACCGATTGGTTCCTGCCACATGATCTCGCCTGTCTCGGTGTCGATGGCCAGCAAGTCACCAGGGTGGGTGCTGGCGTACAGCACGCCATTACCGAGGGCGGGCGTCGACCACAATCCTCCATCACCACCATCGATGCCCGGAACCGACACTGACCACTCGATCGGATCTCCATCCGTGAAGGGGTTGAGCTTGGCGATCTGTCCAACTTCGGCCGACCGTGGCAGGAACCGTTCCAGCTCCACGCTGATGTACACGAATCCTTCGTCATCGATTACCGGCGTGGCGTCGATGTCATCACCAGCCCAGAAGTCGAAAACGACTGGTGCTTCGCCTTGCCGGATGTTGCTGATGTCGAGTCCGACCACCCGGCCTGCGGAGTTCGTGAAGTAGGCCCGTTGGTTGTGGATTGCGATGGAACTCTCAATCGATGCGTTGGAGTCGCCGACCGCGTTAATGAGCTCCTGGTTCCATCCGGGGACTTTGGCGAGGATTATCGGATCGACGGTCACGCGGTCAGCTTCGAGGGTTCGGTTGAGTTCGATCGCGAAGAAGAAACCGTTCTCTCCACCTTCATACAGGATGCCGTCCACGATCGAGGGATTGGAATCCCAGTCGTTGTTCCAAATTCCGGGGTGGTCCGCTGAGTCAATACTCCAAATCTCGTACGGTACCTCCGTATCGAGACCGAGTATCCGCAGTTTGTTGTCTCGGCTCCCGAAGTAAAGAAGGGGGAAACCGTCTGGGTCGAGTGTCACTGAACCCTTTATCAGATCGCCGGTGACAAATGGGGGCCGGGTGGCAAGACCGGTTTGAGCGTCGACGAAGTGAACCGCCCGGTCATATGCGCCGAAAATGATTTCGGTTATACCGTCGGGGCGCACCCAAACGACCGGCTGACCGGTCCACCCGGTCCCGCACCACTGGCGGGTCTCTTCGCCGACCGACGAACTCGAGCACATGGCGCTGTCGGGGTATCGCCAGACCACCTCGGGCCGATCGGGTATGGGGCCCGAACCGTAATAGTTGCGTTGGGGATTGCCGCGGAACTGCAGGACCCCGTTGACGGTTCCCCACGGCCGACCGACTGACACCGATGGCTGCAATGTGGTGGTTGTCGTCGGTGGCTGCGGGACGGTCGAGGTGGTAGGCGCGGCAGCCTGATCGATCGTGGTCGTCGTCGACCGATCCGGGTACGGATCGCCGAGAAAGTCGCAGGCTCCGACGGTGAGCAGGATCAGACAGATCCAAATCAAACGCATCGTGGCAAGTTAGCGGGGGTTGTTTGATTTTTGGCGTTCTCGCCTAACCTGCTCGGATGGTTGGAACGCTACGAAGTCGGGTGGACTCGTCCGTGCCGGTTCGGTTCTTCCGCCGCCTCGGGGCCGCTGGTCCGTCGGTATTGGCTGCGGCCATCGCCTACAACCTGTTCTTCGCCCTGGTCCCTGCCCTGGCGTCGGTGGTCGTTGCCGCTTCGGTTTTCGGTCGTTCCGACGAGGTTCTCGAGGAGAGCCTGGCGACCCTCAGCAGGGTGGCGCCGTCCGAAACAGTGCTCTTTATAGGCAGGGTGCTCGAAGATGTCGCCACGTCGGTCAATCGGGCCCAGGACATTGTGATCGCCGTCACTGGAATCGTGGCGTTGTGGCTGGGCTCCCGAGGCATCCACACCATCCAGGAAGTGCTGGCGAGAATCGCCGAACTGGACGAGCGACGTCCCTGGATCATCGCCAAGCTGGTGTCGGTCCTGTTGACCGCTGGCATTGCCGTAACCCTCGTGGTGTCATCGCTCTTGGTAGTCGCCGGAGCGACAGTGGCAGAACGGCTCGACGCATTTGTCGGCGGGAGCTGGCCAGTGGAAGCTTGGAACCTCGCTTCGGTGCCTGTGGCCGCGTTCTGTTTCTTTCTGTTCCTGGCCGCCCTCTACCGATGGGGACCGCCGGCCCGGTTTCCCCGGATGTGGCTTGCCTCATTGCTCTCGACTATTGGAATCGTGGTCGCCTCACTCGGATTCCGTTTCTATCTGGATCGTGCGGGCGCTTCGGGGGCAACCACGCTCGCCATTTTTGGTGCCGTCGCTGTCATGTTGTTGTGGCTGTACGTTATTGCCTACGTGATCATCGTTTCCGGTTCGATTGCCGCTGGGGTAGCCCGTAGAGCCGCCGACCGGCAGGAGAGTCGAGTGGAGGGGGAGCCGGCCATTGGTTGACCCTGGCACCCGTCGCGGCATCCGACTGCTGTTCTCGCTGCTGGCGAGCTACCGACGAGAGGCGATCTTGTCGACGTTATCGGCATTGGTGTGGATGGTGATGGTGATTATCGGCCCCTACCTCACCAAGGTCGTTATCGACCGCGCCATTGAAGGTGAGCGTCGCGATCTTCTCCTGCCCCTGGTCGGAGCAGTTCTGGCGGCTGGTGTCATTAAAGCCCTTGGCGTAGGTGGCCGGCGGTACTTCGCCTTCCTCCTCTCGTACCGGGCAGAAACTGACCTACGTAACCGAATCTTCGAACATATTCAGCGTCTCGAGTTCAATTATCACGACGAGGTCGCGACTGGAGAACTGATGTCGCGTTCGTCGAGCGACCTATCGCAGGTGCGACTGGTGTACGCGATGCTGCCGATCACCATCGCCAACGTGGCGATGTTCGCGGTGGTCATCGCCGTGATGGTCTCGATAGACACCACGCTCGGCGCTCTTGTGTCGCTGGCTGTGCCGATGCTGCTCTATATCGCCAACACCTACGCCAGGCGAGTCATACACATCGCCACCGACGTCCAACAGAAGCTTGCGGACAATACCGCAGTCATCGCCGAAGCAATTGGAGGTATCCGCGTCGTCAAGTCGTATGGCCAGGAGGCCCAGGAGACCGAAAAGATCCATATGGCGGCGATCGGAATCTACGAACGATCGATGGAGCTCATCAAGAACCGGGCGATCTTCATCCCGCTCTTTGAACTGGTGGCGCCCATTGCAACTGCGGTGATTCTTGGTATGGGTGGTCTTCGGGTTATCGACGGAGCCCTGACCCCGGGTGAGTTCTATCAGTTCGCCGAATACATGGTTATCTTGAACTTCCCGCTCCGTCTCACCGGATGGTTCTTTGCAGAAATCCCTCGAGCGTCGGCCGCCGGTGGTCGGGTGCTCGATCTCCTGAAGACGGCTCCCGAGATTGCGGATCCGGCGCACCCGGTCGATCTCCCTCCCGGGCCTGGCGACGTCAGATTCTCCAATGTTGCGTTCCGATATCCGGATGGCCCACCGGTACTTGACGGGTTCGACCTGCACGTCCCGGGAGGGCGATCGGTGGCTCTGGTCGGGGCGACCGGATCGGGCAAGTCGACCGTTGCGTATCTGCTGGCCCGGTTCTACGACGTCACCGAGGGCACCGTGTCGCTGGACGGGGTGGATGTGCGGTCCCTCCGTCTGAGTGAACTGCGCAACGAGGTAGCGGTCGTGTTTGAAGAGACATTTTTGTTCTCGGCATCGATTCGCGACAACATCTCGTTCGGTAACCCGGATGCCACCGATGATCAGGTCCGCCTGGCTGCGCGCCTGGCGCAGGCTCACGGGTTCATCTCGGACACGGCCGATGGATACGAATCGATGATCGGCGAACGGGGGTATTCGCTCTCCGGCGGGCAACGGCAACGGATCGCCCTCGCCCGTGCCGTGTTGCGCGACCCCCGGGTGCTCATCCTCGACGACGCCACCTCGTCGGTCGATGCGGTTACCGAAGACGAGATTCGTGATGCGTTGAAGACCGTGATGGCCGGCCGGACGACCATCATTATCGCTCACCGCCCGTCAACGCTGGCGCTTGCCGATGAGGTTATCTTTATCGATGAAGGCAAAGTGGTTGCGTCTGGCACCCACACCGACCTGCTGGAACGGGTTCCCCGGTACTCGGCAATTCTGGCCAGCTCGGAGGTTGGCTGATGTACGCTCGTTTCGGTTCGGGTGAAGGTCGGACCGAAGGTACCTGGGAGCTGCTGCGCAAAGCTGCGTCGTATGGAAAAGGTCTTGGCTGGGTGGCCACCGGGGCACTATTCGCCACGATTCTTGCCACGGTCGCCCGTCTGGCAGGACCCGCCTACGTTCGGCAGGGCCTCGACGCAGTCGATGTGGCGGACCGCCAGGCCCTGTTCCAGGCGGTTTGGTGGTTCGTAGGTGCGCTGGTGCTGCAGTACATCAGCCAGGCGATTTCGCAGTATTGGGTTTCGGGGGTAGGCGAGCGATACCTCGCTGATCTTCGGGTTCGCGCCTTTAGGCACCTGATCGATCTCGACGTCGACTTCTTCTCACGATCGAAGGCAGGAGTACTGGTCAGTCGCCTGACATCTGACATAGAGGCTCTGACGCAGTTCGTGAAAGAAGGTGCCATCAACGTCGTCACGTCGGTGCTCACCGTGATTGGCGTAACGATCGCCATGTTCCTCATCGACACATCCATGGCCTTGGCGGTGTTGGCGCTCATGCCGATTCTCCTGGCGATTTCGGTGGTGTTTCGGATCTATGCCGACCGGGCCTACGAGCAAGTTCGCGAGCATATCGGTCGGGTGCTCGGGGCCATCCAGGAAGGTATCTCGGGAGTGCGGGTCGTGCAGGCGTACACCCAGGAGCAACGTCAGAAGATGGAATTCGGGAGAGTCAACGAGCGGTACTTTGACGCGAACATCGCGGCCGCCAAGGCTATCTCTGCATATTTCCCGGCGGTCGACTTCCTTCGCACCTCGGGTTTGGCGCTCATTCTGGTGGTCGGTGGCAACCGGGTGCTCGACGGTGAGATGAGCTTCGGCGCGCTCGTTGCGTTCCTTCTCTACCTGAATTGGTTCTTTGAGCCGATCGTGCAGATCTCCAACCTCTACAACCTATTGCAGGCCGCCCTGGCTGCGCTGTCCAAGTTGCTAGGAATCCTCGATCGTGAGCCGGCCGTGCCGGAAGCAAGCGAGCCGGTGCGGCTCCCAGAGATCTTTGGCAAGCTCACCTTCGATTCGGTGACCTTCGCGTACGACCCGGCTGTGCCGATTCTGCACGGCATTGACCTTGAGATCGAAGCGGGTGAACGTATAGCCATCGTTGGCGAGACTGGCTCGGGCAAGTCGACGCTCGCCAAGCTAGCGGTGCGCTTTTATGACCCTCTGGGAGGATCGATCCGCCTCGACGACGTTGATTTACGCTCGATCGGTTTCGAAGATTTGCGGCGGGGCGTCTCGCTCGTGCCCCAGGAAGGGTTTCTCTTCGCCGGGACCCTGCGGGACAATATCCGGTACGCCAGACCTGATGCGAGTGACGACGAGATCTGGAAGGTGTGTTCCACGCTTGGTATCGCCGAATGGGTAGGGATCCTTCCCGACCAATTGGATACTGAGGTGCGAGAGCGCGGGTCGCGGTTCTCGTCCGGTGAGCGCCAGTTGGTTGCCCTGGCCCGGGCTCTCCTGGCGGGACCGAGCGTCATCGTGATGGACGAAGCAACATCGAATCTCGATCCCGAAACTGAAGGGATCGTCGAGGCAGCGTTGGCGACGCTCCTGGAAGGGCGCACGGCCATCGTGATCGCTCACCGGCTCGCAACGGCCGAACGAGCTGACCGGGTCGTCGTCATGGACGATGGTCGGATCGTCGAAGTCGGCCATCACACTGAACTGGTTCGGGCGGCCGGTCCCTACGCCAACCTGAGCGAGGTCTGGCAAGCCGCCCAGACCACCGACTGATTCAAGATTTCCGCCCCGGGTCCGATAAAACCACTGATAGTGAAGTTATGCTGGGTTTCGGTGTAACACGCCGGGAGCTGGTGCCACTTAACCGGTGGACACCAAAAGGGAGTATTAACGATGCCAAAGAAGTTTTTGACGGCGGTTGTCGCCTTGTCGGTGGTGATGGCTGGCGCGCTGCCGGCCTTCGCTGATGAAGACGATTTGGAGCCTGCAGGGTTTTTCGATAGCTCGGACGGGGAGGTCGTTGAGGTCGACCCCTACGACCCAGTTGAGCATATCTACCGCTTTGCAACACCTGACGGCGATTGCATGTTGATGGAAGAGGTGACCGTCAGCTACGAACCTGGAGAAGATGGTTCGATTCTGTTTGCCGTATCTCAGGCAGCCGAAGGCGAGGATCCGGTCCTGCTTGAGGGCTGCGTCGGGATCTCAGTCGAAGGCCCCAACGGACAGGTCAATCATGGGACCTTCGTATCGAGCATGATGCACGCCTTGAAGGAACTCGGTATCAAGGGCTCTGACAAGAAAGAGTTCAAGGCGGCGCTCAAGGGCTACGGCAAGGGCGAGTGGCAGGTCAAGGTCAAGGACGTCGATGACGAGTTGACCCTGGACGAGGGCGATTCGTCGGATTCCGAGAAGGTCAAGCCTGCCAAGGCCGATAAGGTCAACAAGGGCCAGATGAAAAAAGCGAACAAGGCGAATAAAGGTCAGAACAAGTAGCGATTACGCAGAGTGATGACCGGCACATAACAACGGAAGGGGTGGCCTGCGGGCTACCCCTTCCCGTTTTCTTTACGGGACGTGGGTTTCAGGGTAATGTCGAGGATCGTGCATGGATAGGTTGGGGAAGCTTCTGACACCGTTAGTGGTGGCCGTCGCCCTTTTGGGCGGCATTATCGCGCCGAACGTGGCGATGGCCCTGGCTCTACCTGGTGACGAATTTGTGCTGACGTTTCCCCAGCTGGACCCGGATACGAAGTTCTTGTCCGAGTACGGCGTGAGCAAACCCGACGGCCGCACGCATCGCGGAGTCGATTTGTTTGCCAGTCGAGGCTCTGAAGTTATCGCCGGCGCCGACGGATTTGTGCAGAAGGTACAGCGGGGGAGTCGAGCTGGTCTCTACGTGGTGCTGACTCATGCCGATGGTTATGAGACGTGGTACCTGCACCTTGGCTCGTTCGCCGATGAGATCGAGGTCGGTGATCCCGTCGCTGCCGGAGATGTGATTGGCTACGTCGGGTCTACGGGCAACGCCGCGGGTACCTCACCCCACACCCACTTTGAGATCCACAGGAACGGCCGCCCGATTGACCCCTATCCGTTTTTGAGAGCTTCGTTCGAGCGGTGGGTTTTGAGCCAGCAGATCGAGGCGGGCGAGACGCCCTTCCGCTAGCGATCTGGCCGGTCATAGGACCGTTTTGAGGTCCGACACTTCGTCAAGAGCAACGACCCGCTCGGCGATTTCGCGGTCGCTCAGTTCGGCGCCCGCTATCACGGCAATTTCGTTGGCCGAGATCCGCGACCCCGAACCGGTTGTGTCGGCATCCTCGACCCATATGATTCTCCGGGCACCCGCCATGGTGATGGCTTCCTGCCACTGCTCGAACACCTGATCCGGAGTAGTACAGAACGCCCGCTCGCGGGTATCGGTGGCCGCAGCGCAAATGAACACGATGGAAAAACAGTTGAGGCCGGCGGCGCCAATGTGCGACCCGTCCGAGACGTCACCTAGCGCAACTTTGGCGGGACGGGACCTCAGGTCGGCAGCTACGTCCACGTCGGTGACAAAACAGCGAACCTCTCCTTCGCGATCGGTCAAAGCATTCATAATGGTCGCCCCGACCGGGGTATCGGCTCCTACGACAAGTACAGGCACCCGGGAAGTGTACTCGACCGGAGTATGCGCATAGGTGAGTAGTATGCAGTTCGTGCCAGCCCGATTTGATAGCTTCTTGTCCGCCCGGGCTCCGTTTGCCGACCTGCCGTTGCATGATCCTCATGCACACCGGGACGCCTGCGGGGTCGGCTTTATCGCGGCGCGTGACGGAAAATCCACCCACCGGATGCTCCGTCTGGCCGTCGACTGTTTGAAGCGACTCGACCATCGTGGTGCCCGTGCAGCCGATGGCACAGGAGACGGTGCCGGGATGCTCACCGAAATACCGTTCGAAATCTTCCGCCGGGAATTACGGCTGAGAGGCATTGAAGCCCCGGCTCGCGACAGGTTCGGCGTCGTCATGGTCTTTCTGACGCCGGGCCGCGAGGAGGAAAGCCGTTCGCTGGTCGAAGGGGCGCTCGATTACGAAGGCATAACCGTGCTCGGGTGGCGAACGGTACCCGTCGATAAGGCAAGCCTGGGCAGGCAAGCGGCCGAATCCATGCCGGTGATTATGCAGGTAATGGTCGAGGCGCCCGATGGCGTCGTCGATCAGGATGATTTTGAACGCCGCCTGTTCCTGTCGCGGAAGTACTGCGAGCGCCAGGCCGAACCCCGCCAGCTTCCCGGGTTCTCGATTGCGTCGGCCTCAACGAGAACGGTTGTATACAAAGGGTTGTTCGCGGCCGAGTACGTGGCCGACTTCTATTGGGATCTTCAAGATCCATCCTTTACGACATCGTTTGCGATTTTTCACCAGCGTTACAGCACCAATACCGTTCCTGCGTGGGAGTTCGCTCAGCCGCTGCGGGCTCTTGCACACAACGGTGAAATCAACACGGTCATGTCGAATCGGGCATGGATGCAGGCCAGAGAGGTCAAGGTCACGTCTCCGGTGTTCGGGGAGCGGGCCAGGGACCTCCGACCATTCCTAGAACCAAGGCAGTCGGACTCTGGCAGCCTCGACAATGCTTTTGAGTTGCTGATTCGATCAGGGCGGAGCCTGCCGCATGTCAAAGAGATGCTTATGCCAGCGGCCTGGGAGAACGTCGCGGATCTCGACCCTTCGTTGCGGGCCTTCTATGAATATCACGCTTTCCTGACCGAGCCGTGGGACGGGCCGGCGGCGATCGCCGCGACCGACGGCACGGCATTGATCGCGGGAATGGACCGCAATGGTCTCAGGCCGGCGCGTTGGACGCTCACAGCAAACGTGTTCATGGTTGCTTCGGAGGCCGGAGTTTGTCCCGAAGAAGAGGCAGAAGCGTTGCGATCCGGCCAGCTCGGGCCGGGACAGTTTGCCTATTTTGATCCGGCCACAGATACGCTCGAGTTCTCCGCCGATGTGCTTCCCCGGCTGGCTGGTCAGCGACCATACGGGGAGTGGATCAATACATCGACCTTCTACGTGCAGGATCCGTTCGACCCGCTCCAGGATGATCGATTCGATGCTGAGCGGTTCGGTCGGGTGTTTGACTACACCCCCGAGGAACGTCGCATGATCCTCGAACCGATGGCCGAGGGAAAGACGCCTACCGGTTCGATGGGTTCGGATACGCCGGTTGCCGTATTGTCCGAGAGCCCTCGCCGGTTGTCGCACTACTTCCATCAGCTGTTCGCCCAGGTCACCAACCCCCCGATGGACCCGATCCGTGAAAAGCTGGTCATGTCCTTGCGCACCTATTTGGGTAAACGCGGCTCGTTGCTCGAAGAAACGTCGCAGCAGGCTTCACTTATTGAGCTGGCTTCGCCGATTCTGTCCGACGCTGAACTGGAGCACATCGTAAGACTCGACGATCCGAGGTTCTTCTCGTACTGGATCGCATCGGTCTTCCACGCCGCAGGCGGACCCGACCGACTCGCCGAGCGCCTCGCCGAGATATGCGATGAAGCTGTCGAGGCAGTGCGTGGGGGAGCGACGATTGTCGTGCTCTCGGACCGGGAAGTCGACGAGGAGCACGCCGCCCTCCCGATGCCGCTGGTGGTTTCGGCCTTGCATCATCGGTTGATCACTGAGGGCATTCGCCTGGACGCTTCGATTGTTTGTGTGTCGGGTGAAACCCGAACCGACCACGACCTTGCGGTGTTGTTGGGTTTCGGCGCGTCAGCCGTGAATCCGTACCTGGCGATTGAGCAGGTGCGAGAGTTGGCAGCATCTGATGCCGTGGCGGTGGATCCGGTGGTCGCCCAGGAGAATTACCGGATGGCTTTGCGTAATGGGCTGCTCAAGATCTTCTCAAAAATGGGTATCTGTACGATTAGTGCCTATCGGGGCTCCGAGCTCTTCGAAGTGATCGGGCTTGGAGACGACGTGTGCGCCGTGGCCTTCAAGAACGCTCCTCGTCGGCTCGGGGGGATCTCGCTGGCGGATCTTGGACGACACGCACTCGCACACCATGCTCGTTACGAATCCGGCGCGGACAATGTTGGAGGGTTCTACAAGTTCCGCAGGGGTGGGGCGGTGCACGTGACAAGTCCCTCGGTCGTTCTCCAGCTGCAGAAAGCGGTTCGATCAGGGGATATGGACGGATGGGCATCGTACGTGTCGACCATTGAGGATCGGCCCCCTTCGCAGATCCGAGACCTGCTGACATTTGTTTCCCGGCGGCCGGTACCCGTCGAGGAGGTCGAGCCAGCCGAAAGGATTATGCGGAGGTTTGTGACCGCGGCGATGTCACTGGGGGCGTTGTCGCGTGAAGCGCACGAGGCGTTGGCTCAGGCGATGGCCACGATCGGTGGACTCTCCAATTCGGGGGAGGGAGGAGAGGACGCCGCCCGCTATGACAATTCGCGTAACTCGGTAATCAAGCAGATCGCTTCTGGAAGGTTCGGGGTGACGCCGGCGTATTTGGCGTCGGCTGAGGAGTTCCAGATCAAAATGGCGCAAGGCTCCAAGCCGGGGGAGGGCGGTCAACTCCCCGGGCATAAAGTGACCGAGGAGATCGCCCGGCTGCGACACACCGAACCCGGCGTAAGCCTGATCTCCCCGCCTCCTCACCACGACATCTACTCGATCGAGGACCTCGCCCAACTGATCTACGACTTGAAAGCTTTCAAGTCGAACGCCCGGGTCTCCGTGAAACTCGTATCGGAACCGGGGGTGGGGACGGTTGCGGTTGGCGTTGCCAAAGCACAAGCCGACGCCATCACCATTTCAGGTAACGACGGTGGGACGGGTGCGTCGCCGCTTTCGTCAATCAAGCATGCCGGGTCGCCGTGGGAGATTGGCATTGCGGAAGCCCACCAGGTTCTCATTGCCAACGGACTCCGGTCACGGGTGGCGCTCGAGACGGACGGAGGTATGCGGACCGGGCGGGATGTAGTCATCGCTGCCCTGCTGGGCGCCGAGCGCTACGGCTTTGGTACGTTGCCACTGCTTGCGCTCGGCTGCAAGATGGTCCGGCAGTGTCACGAAAACACCTGCCCGGTCGGTATCGCGACCCAGCGAGAAGACCTGCGCGCCAAGTTTCCAGGAGCGCCAGAACAGGTGATCGCTCTTTTCCGGATGCTCGCCGAAGAAATGCGCCAGCACCTCGCCTCGTTGGGTGCACGCTCTGTAGAAGAGATCATCGGGCGGGCAGATCTCCTGACGGTCCGCGATCCGGATCATCCAATGGCTGAGTCGCTGACTCCGCTCCTGGTCAGGGCCGAAGGCCGGCGTCGCCACCCCGGCTTCATAAAAATCGAACGGACTCGACTCGACCACGCCATCCTTGAAGACTGCCATCCGGCAGTCGTCGGTGGCGCTCCGGTAGAGCTTTCTTATCCGATCACCAACAGGGATCGTACGATCGGCGCGTCGCTCTCTGGCTTGATCGCTGCCCACCACGGAGACGTCGGCCTTCCCGATGGGACGATCGTGATCCGGTTGGCGGGTACGGCCGGTCAAAGCCTCGGAGCTTTCCTGTCGGTAGGCGTCGAGATACGGGTTGATGGGACCGCCAACGATTTTGTTGGGAAGGGCCTCGGCGGTGGAACGGTGGTGGTGGTTCCGTCCCGCCCGGACGAGGCACGAGCCCCCCACGCTGGAGGCAATGCGGTCCTTTACGGCGCGACGGCCGGGAAGTTGTATCTGGCTGGAACGGTCGGCCAGAGGTTCGCCGTGCGCAACTCTGGAGCTGATGCGGTGGTAGAGGGCGTTTCGGACCATGGCTGCGAGTACATGACGGGGGGAACGGTGGTCGTCCTCGGACCGGTCGGACGCAACTTTGCGGCCGGTATGACGGGCGGAAAAGCGTTTGTTTGGGATCCGGAACTGCGGCTCAACGCACTGCTGTCCGACTCCGCACCCTCGATGAGACGACCGTCAGAAGTTGATGCCATGGAGCTCGCCGACCTCGTGGCTGGTTTCCACGCCGCGACTGGCAGCCCGGTGGCTGACCGAATTCTGTCCGACTGGGATCGGCACGTTGCCAGGTTCTGGGTATTGTCGGCGGGCAACAGCCGGTCCAACCGCGTGCTGACTACGTTGGCTGTGGCCAGTTCGTGATCGGGCACTCGTCCTCGCAGGCAGCCCAGGGTTCCACCCCGAAGAATTTCATAGTCGTGCTAGTGACAGCCCCTGGTAACCTACGGGTATAACGATCGAGGTGAAGTTCATGGCCACAGTCGATATTGATCTTGGCGCATACAAACTAGGTTGGCACGACTCCGAGGACGACTACGTCTTCAAGCCCAAAAAGGGCCTCAACGAGGAGATCCTCCGCCAGATGTCGGAAATGAAGGGCGAGCCCCAATGGATGCTCGACTTCCGCCTCAAAGCCTATAAGCGTTTCCTTCGCAAACCGATGCCGCAATGGGGCGGTGGCGGAGCGCTCAACGACATCGACTTTGACGATATCTATTACTACGTGAAGCCGACGGCAGGCCAAGCCAAAGACTGGGACATGGTCCCGGACGAGATCAAAGAAACATACGAAAAATTGGGTATCCCCGAAGCTGAGCGCAAATATCTCGCCGGCGTTACCGCCCAGTATGAGTCTGAGGTTGTCTATCACCGCAATCGAGACGACCTTGAGGCGCTCGGTGTGTTGTTTTGCGACATGGACACGGCGGTGCGCGACTACCCCGAACTCGTCCAGGAGTATTTCGGAACCGTTATCCCTCCCAACGACAACAAGTTCGCCGCACTGAACTCTTCGGTCTGGTCGGGTGGCTCGTTCATCTACGTCCCCCCGGGCGTCCATGTGGATCAGCCGCTCCAAGCCTATTTCCGGATCAACTCCCAGAACATGGGCCAGTTCGAAAGAACGCTCATCATCGTGGACGAGGGTGCCTACGTGCACTACGTAGAAGGCTGCTCGGCTCCGGTGTGGTCGTCTGATTCGCTGCACTCAGCAGTGGTCGAGATCGTCGTCAAGAAAGGCGGTCGATGCCGTTATTCGACGATTCAGAACTGGTCGAACAACGTCTATAACCTGGTCACGAAGCGGGCGGCTGTCTATGCCAACGGCACGATGGAGTGGATCGATGGGAACCTCGGTTCCAAGTTGACCATGAAGTATCCGGCGGTTTGGATGCTTGAACCAGGTGCCCACGGAGAGGTGCTATCCATCGCGTTCGCAGGCGAAGGGCAGCATCAGGATGCCGGCGCCAAGATGGTTCATGCTGCTTCTGACACGACCTCCACGATCATTTCGAAGTCCATCTCGAAGGGCGGGGGCCGGGCCGGATACCGCGGGTTGGTCCGGGTCGAACCCGGCGCCAAGAACGTAAAATCGTTCGTGCGCTGCGACGCACTCATTCTTGATGATGCTTCGCGCTCGGACACGTACCCGTCGATGGAAATCGAGGAGAATGACGCTGAGATCGGTCACGAGGCTTCGGTTTCGAAGGTCGGCGAGGAGCAGTTGTTCTATCTGATGTCGCGGGGGCTCACTGAAGAGCAGGCGACGTCGATGGTCGTAGCCGGCTTCATCGAGCCGATCATCAAGGAACTTCCGATGGAATATGCGGTCGAGATGAATCGTCTCATCGAGCTCAACATGATGGAAGCCGGCGCTGTCGGCTAGTCATGCACCGGCGCGGCCTGCTTGGCAGCCGGAATCGGGTCTGAATCGGGTGGGCTAGCCGCTGGAGCGCGTGATCACGTAGGCCGCGAACAACCCGCCGCCGGCCGCCCAAAGAAGTGGAAACCCTCCGACCTGGAAGGGATCGGGCGCGCCCATCCATGCTCCGATGATGGAGATGATCGTGCCAAACACGGAGCCGATGATGATCGAGGTGGCAGCTGAAGCGCTTCGGCCCGAGAGAATCCCACCCATGAGGCCGCCCGCTGCTCCAAGGATGAACACGTAGATGAACGACGGGTCGTTGAAAAACTCAGCTACGAGATCCATTTAGAGCAGGGACTCCAGGTCGACGAGAGATGACGGGTGTCGTAGCTTAGCGAGCGCCCGCCCTTCGATCTGTCGAACCCGTTCTCGCGTGAGATTGAACACCTTCCCGACATCGCTGAGGGTACGAGACTCCCCACCGTCGAGCCCGAACCGTAGATACAGGATCTTTTGTTCAACTGGTTCGAGTACATCGAGCGCCTCGATGAGGTGGCGGCGCCGCATGACCTCGGCAGCGTGGCTGAAGGGATCGGGCATCCGGTCGTCTTCGATGAAATCTTGGAGAGCGGCATCGCCTTCATCTCCGACCGGTCTGTCCAGCGAGACAGTATCCGAGGGGGCGGCGAGGGCGGCGTTGACCCGTTCGAGGTCGAGGCCAGACGACTCGGCAATCTCTGCCCGGGTTGGTGGCCGACGAAGCTCTTCGGTCAACAACTGTTCGGTTTCCTGAACGGTCCTGACGACATCGACCATATGAACCGGGAGGCGAATGGTTCTGGCCTGGTTCCCGAGACCACGGGTGATGGCTTGTCGGATCCACCAGGTGGCGTAGGTCGAGAACTTGAATCCCTTGCGCCAGTCGAACTTTTCCACGGCCCGGATCAGGCCAAGGTTGCCCTCTTGGATCAGGTCGAGGAGGTCGAGGCCACGACCTGCGTACCGCTTGGCGATGGAGATGACCAAGCGAAGATTCGAGCGGATGAAGACCATCTTGGCTTCTTCACCATTGTGGACGAGGCGGTACAACTTGGCGCGGTCGGCGGGCGCAAACTTCTCGCCAGTGTCGAGTTTGGCCTGGGCTTTACGGCCAGCTTCCATAGCCCTGGCCAGGGCGACTTCGTCTTCGGCCGTCAGTAGTTGGTGACCGGAGACACGCTCCAGGTACATTCCGACGGTGTCAGACACCGAAATCGAGTCTCGGTTCCGTGATGCCAACCTATATCCCCTTATTTCACTACCCGCCTGATCACGCTATCAGGGCAGACGGGCTAGCGCAATGGAATTTCGAGCCTTTCGGTAGGGTGCATCTGATGAATTGCGGGAATTTGTCGGGCTGCCGTCGGTGTGAGCGCTTGGTGGAGTGGCGCGAAACCGTGCCGAAACGAGCGGCTTTTCGCGATGAGGCCTATTGGAGGAGGCCGGTCGGAGGTCTTGGAGATCCCCGCTCGGCCCTGCACGTTGTCGGGTTGGCGCCAGCCGCCCACGGCGCCAACCGCACCGGCCGCATGTTCACCGGGGATCGTTCGGGTGATTGGCTGCTCAGAGCCATGCATATCACGGGATTCTGCAACCAGGCCACGTCGACCGGGATCGGTGACGGGCTGGAGATGATCGACTCCTATGTGACATCGATCGTCAAATGTGCGCCGCCCGAAAACCGACCGACCGGCCAGGAACGCGCCAACTGCCGCGTCTGGCTCGATCAGGAGCTTTCTTTTCGGCCACCGATCATCGTGACGCTGGGTGGCATGGCATTCGCCGAGACGCTCCGGGCGCTTCGCGACGGCGGCGAAACGATTCCGGTGCCGCGTCCGTCCTTCGGTCATGGTGAGACGTTGTCGCTGGAGCGAACGACGATTCTGGCTTGCTATCACCCGTCGCAGCTGAACACATCAACCGGCCGACTGACGGAGTCGATGTTGCTGGCGGTGTTCTCGGAGGCGCGCCACCTGGTGGACGACCTCGAATATCCCTTGCATTAGGTGCCCGAGACGCCGTGGGGCGGTTTCGCAGAGCCCGGGCAGGTGCCCTACGATATGGCTTTCCGATACGACCTCCAGGAGTTCTGTGCTCGACCGATCCATTGCCGAACACCGCCTCACGCGCGAGCCGCCCGTTTTAGCGGAGAGGCGCCGCCAGGGCCTCGCCATGTATGAAAACGCTGTCATGCCGACCGCAGCAGACGAACATTGGAAGTACGTCGACCTCGATTTCACGATGGAAACCCAAAGCCTTCCGGCAAAGATGGGACTGACGATGGCGCCTCCGACCGGGGTCAATCGGGTTTCCGCGAGCGTGGTGGACGGATTTGTAGCCATCGAGCAAGAACTTCCCGCTGGCGTAGAGATCGCCAGTTTCGAGGAAATCGCAAAACGAGACCCGGAGCTGTTCAGTTCGGTGGTCGCGAGTCGATCCGACGACATATTTCTGGCTGGCAATGCCGCCTTCGCCGGGGACGGCCTGTTCGTCCACGTGCCCCGCAATACGGCCGTGGCTGCACCGATTGTGATTGACATCCAGTCGGTCAGCGCGGGCACGATCTCGTTCCCGCATATCGCCATCTCCCTCGGCGAAAATTCGGAGGCATCAGTCGTTCTGATCTTTCGGTCATCGGAAGAAGAACTGGTCGTCGCCCCAGTTGTCGAATCGACGCTCGGCAACGCCGCCCGGCTGTCGATGACGTCGGTACAAACGTGGGGTCGCAAGACGAAAGGGCTGGGATATCAGCGGGTTCGTTTGGGTAGGGACAGCGCCATGAAGATGGGGGAAGTGGGCCTCGGTGGGGCGTTGGGTCGGCTCGACCTCTCCGTGGACCTCGACGGTGATGGCAGTTCGTACATCCTGAACGGTCTGTCGTTCGGTGACGGGGAACAGGTCCTCGATTATCGAATGGTGCTCAACCATCGCGGTCGGAACACTTCGTCGGATGTGCTCTTGAAGGGAGCGGTCGAGGACCAAGCCGAATCAATTTTCACCGGTTTGCTTCGAATCGAGGAGCACGCCACGAACACTTCTGCGTTCGAAAACAACCGGAACCTCGTATTGTCGGCGGGCGCCAAAGCGCAGTCCGTTCCAAACCTGGAAATCCTCTGCGACGATGTCGTATGTGGCCACGGTTCGACTGTCGGGCCCCTCGAAGAGGAGCACCTCTATTACCTCGCCAGCCGCGGCATCGGGCGAGAACGTGCTGAGCGGGTCCTTGTGAAGGGCTTCTTTGATGAGGTCATAGACAAACTCCCATCGCAAGCCGTCGCCGCCCCGGTTAGGGATGAGGTTGAACGGAAATTCGTCGCCGCTCAGGTCGCCGGGAGGTTGGGATGAACGAATGGTGTGTGTTGGGTCCGTTAGCGGATCTGAAACAAGAAGCAGGCAAACGCTACGACGTCGGCGAAGAGCGGATCGCCGTCTTTCTGATCGGGGACGATGTCTACGCGATTGGCGACCGATGCTCGCATGCGGAGGCATCGCTGTCGGAGGGAGAACTGTTCGACACCGAGGTGGAATGTCCACGCCACGGATCATCCTTTGACATCACAACCGGAATTCCGCATTCCCTCCCGGCAACCACGCCCGTACCGACCTATGAGGTGCGCGTCACCGATGGCGTTATCGAAGCCCGATTGAAGGACCCGGTATGACCCTGGCACTCGACATCACCGACTTGCGCGCCTCGGTCGGAGACATCGAAATTCTCAAGGGCTTGTCCCTGCAGGTCCCGTTCGGTGAGATTCACGCCATCATGGGACCGAACGGCTCCGGTAAGTCGACGCTGTGCCATGTTCTGGCCGGGAAGGCCGCCTATACGGTCACGGGTGGCGCCCGACTCGACGGGGAGGACCTCCTCGGAGAACCCACGGATGTCCGCGCCCGGATGGGTCTCATGCAAGGATTTCAGTATCCGGTTGAAATCCGGGGCGTCAAGTTGATCGACTTCCTCAAAGAAGCGGCTGACGAGGCCGGCATCGATCCTGATGAAGTCGCCCGGCGCATCGCTGCATCAGGCGACCAGTTCGACATGACCCGGTTCTTGACCCGGTCAGTCAACCAGGACTTATCGGGGGGCGAGAAGAAGCGGTCCGAGATCTTCCAGATGGCAGTTCTGAAACCGAAGGTCGTGATCCTCGACGAGATTGATTCTGGTCTGGACATCGATGCGGTCCGAGAGGTTGCCGAGGCCGTAGAAGCGATGCGGAGTCCGGAGGTCGGAATCGTCCTGATTACGCATTACAGTCGGATCCTGCGTTACCTTTCCGCTGATCGTATCCACGTCATGATGGACGGACGGATCATTGACAGTGGGGGACCGGAGTTGGCCGCGGAACTCGAAGCTGGCGGCTACGAAGCTTTCCGCTCCCGACTCACCTAGCGCCGTGGTAGATCTGGCCGTCCGCACTTACGGAGACAACGGTCGGAAGCTCTTGTTACTCCACGGGCTCGGTTCCAACGCTCAGGGCTGGTGGCGGGTCGGGCCGGCGTTGGCCGAGGCGGGTTTTCACGTCGTTGCCCCGGACCTTCGTGGGCACGGCGAGAGCGAGCATCCGGAAGACTTCTCGCTGACAGCGTACGCGGACGATGTGCGCGGTCTCGACGATAACTGGGACGTCGTCGTCGGTCACTCAATCGGCGGATCGATCGCCCTGACCCTCTTTGAGCGAGAGCCACATTTCGCAGAGCGTCTTGTCCTCCTCGATCCGGCACTTATTCTGCCTTCGGCTGAGGTTGCGATCGACGCGATGATGGCTCCCTATGACGCGCCACTTACCGCAGGTCGGGTTAGTGCCGATAATCCGACTTGGCATCCTGAAGACGCCCGGATCAAGGCACAAGCTTTGAAACAATCGTCTGCTTCTGTGACGTCGTTGACCATCCGGCACAATCCGGACTGGAATCTCGTTGGCGAGGCGTCCCGTCTAACGGTCCCGACGCTGTTAATCGGCGCTGATCCTGCCCTGGTCGCACTGGTGCCGCCCGAGCTCGGCTCGGGGTTGGCCGAACTCAACCCACACATCCGGTTTTTGTCCATTCCCGGTAGTAGCCATTCGATTCATCGCGACGAGTTTCTCCCCCTCATGGCCGCGATCCTGGAGTTCCTCGCGTGATCGGCTGGCTGGAGCAACTAACCGCCCTCCCATCGGTTGCCGGATACGAGGACGCCGTGATCGCCTGGGTTCGCCGGTGGGTGGCCAGGCGTGACGATCTGCGGTTGGTGCCTGACCCCGGTGGCAACCTGGTCATCACGCAGAAACGTCGGTCGCGTCGCGTTCCGGTGTGGATCACCGCTCATATGGATCATCCCGGCTTCGTCCTCAAAGACGATCTGGGCAACGGACGGTTTGAGTACGAGTTCCGTGGAGGAGTGCTGGATGCCTACTTTGTCGGCAGTCCTGTGCATCTCTTCGGAAGAGACGGACGCCGGGCCGGGAAGGTCGAATCACTGGAGCGATCGGGACGATATCGGCATGGGGTACTCCAGCTGGCCCGATCTGGTGCGGCAGTGCAGCCAGGTGACATCGGCCGTTGGGCGTTCCCGGCGGCGCAGCTCGGGATTCGTTCGGGTCGGCTCTACGCACCGGCCTGCGACGATCTGGCCGGCGTAGCCGCCGCCCTCACTGCGTTGGACCGACTTCGCAACGTCGAGGGGGCGGGGCATGCCGGCGTGCTGCTTACCAGAGCTGAAGAGGTCGGATTTGTCGGTGCGATCGCCGCAGCAACTGACGGCACCATCGCCCAGGAGACCCGGCTCATCTGCGTGGAGATGTCACGCAGCTTCGCGGAATCACCGATAGGCGGGGGTCCGATCGTGCGGGTGGGGGACGCTAGTTCGGTGTTTAGTCCGTGGTTGACCGGTGTCATGGCGCAAGCTGGTCGGGATCTCGCCGACCGGTCAAGCGCTTTCAAGTTCCAGCGCAAACTCATGGCCGGCGGATCCTGTGAAGCGACAGCCTTCTCCGCCTACGGATACGAGTCGACGTGTTTGTGTCTTGCCCTCGGTAACTATCACAACATGGGTGACCTGTCCGGCGTCGAGGCTGGGAAGAGCCCTGCGAGGGTTGCCCCCGAAGTCATTTCTGTTGACGACTATCGCGGATTGGTTAAGCTCCTCGTCCGGTCAGTCGAGCTGGTGGAACCGGGCAAGAATGCTCTGAGGGACGATCTGGAGGCTCACTATCTGAACCTCAAGGAGATGCTTAATCCCTGAGCGCCCAAAGGGTGCCGTCGGGTTCATCGTGGACTTCGATCCCCGACTCGGTTAACACGTCGCGAATCCGGTCTGCTTCCTCGAAGTCACCACGATCACGAGCCCGGTCCCTGGTTTCGATCAGCTGATCGACGAAAGGCCGGATCTGGTCGGTTGGGTCGATCGGTCCGGTTGAGGCCGTCTCCGCCAACTCGACGATCATCCGGCGGGCTTCTCCAACCAGGTCGTCGTCGAGGCGACTGAGGATCAGATCGGCGGCTGCTAGCCCATCGCCCTGCGCCAGGGTCGCTTGGAGATCGATGGGCTCGATGAAATCCACGCTTGGCGTCGCCTCGAGGGGTCGTAGGGCGAACAGGTCGCCTGACTCAACCCGGCTACCTTCTGGCACGGTCTCCTCGGTACCTCCTGACAGGACCGTCAGAGACCCTCGTCCGCTCACGGCCAGCCAGCCATCCTGGAATGTTGCTGCCGTGTGTTCGTCGATCCCGATGATCGGGAGCCCGTCTGGAAGCTGTTCGATGAGTTCGTCGAGGCGGCGGCGGCCGATGTAGCAATGTCCGGTGTCGTGGTGCTCACCGTCGCGGTTATCCCAGTGCGGGACGACTACAGCGTCAATCCCTGTGACTTTCGACAACAGATCGATGCCGTCCAGCCAGTAGGGCCGGGCGCCCACTTTGTAGATCTCATACACCGGGATGGCCAGGCGGCCGGCAGTCACGGCGGCCGCTGAGGCGAAGGTGATTGCCGCCCCTGCTCACCGATGCCCGCACCAGGGAAGCGACCGCGTCGACCGAGTGCCATTGCGTCAAGGCGTATGACGGGCTGCCCGGTCCAGCAAAAACGTAGTCGGCACCTTCGATCGCCAGTCGGAATGCCTCGACGGTCGCAGGCGAAGCGAGGGACGCATCCAGCAGTGACGCGACTTCGACGGCCTGATTGAGCGAAGTGTCGAAATACTCCTGAACCTTGGACGTGATGAATGCGGCGTTCTCCTGGAACCCGTGCGGTGTGTCGATATAGACCACCCGCGGATCGGCTGGCAGCTTCGACATGATCTCGCGATGGACTTTGACCATTCCTGGGCTCGTCTCGGCTGAGCCGATCAGGATCAGCGGTCCCATGGCGTGGCCTCCCAGATGAGTTTCGCGATTGTTTCTGGCTGCTGGAGGTGCAAGTCGTGATCACCTTCCACGACAGTGATTTCATCGAACCCGAGTAGTTGCACCTCGTCTTCGGTGACCAGGCCGGGGCGGGCGAGGACGACCCGGGTGGGGGTGTTGATGGTTGGCAGAATCGCCAGAGGGTCGTGTTCCCAGAGCGATCGCAAGACTTGCATGTGGTCGTCGAATCTCAGATACGGCAGCACGAGACCTCCAGGCTGATCCTCGAAGTTTCCGAGAGCGCCTTGGATTGCCTGATCAGTCCAGCCCGGATGAGCGGTTCGCATGTACCCCTCGACAGCCTGGCGGGTCGCGCCTTCAAAACGGGGCGGAGCAAGTTGGGATGCGCACGCATCCCAACTGTCGAATCGGGTTCCGAGCCGAATAAAACCGCCGTCGATTCCCATCGTCGCCAGGGTGCTGTAGCGCGCCGCGTGATCGATCACTACGTTGCCTCCCCACGACTGGCCGACGGTGACGGGGGGCTCCGAGGTGACGTCACGAACAACCGCTTCCAGATCGGCCGAGTAGGTCGGAAAGTCGAAGCCGTTGTCGACACGCTCTGACCGACCATGGGATCGCTGATCGTAAGCGATGACTTGTGCGCCGGACTGGTTCAGTAGGTCCCCAACGGCAATCCAGGTCCGTGCGTTCGAGGCCAGACCATGGACAAGCACGATGGTCCGGGTGGCGTCGCCGCGCCATCGGAGTCCGGCGAGGCGGGAACCGGTGCTCGACACGAAGCTGGTTTCTTCCATAACGGACCACGGTACACGACCTTCCATATATCGTTAGCCGGTCGGGTTGAGAGTGGTCGACGGCGGCCTAGGCTTGGGCCCTCAGTTCCTTAAGGAGACAGTGTGGATTACCGGATCGAGCGAGATTCTATGGGAGAGGTTCGTGTGCCAGTAGATGCGTTGTATGGCGCTTCAACGCAGCGGGCCTTTGAGAACTTTCCGATATCTGGACGCCGTTTTGGTCGACGGTTCATCTGGGCGCTCGGCCTTGTCAAAGCCTCCGCAGCCGTGGTGAGTGGCCAGGAGGGCCACGTAGACGCCGACCGGGCGGCTGCCATCGTGAAGGCGGCCGAGGAAGTGACCGAGGGGGCGCTCGACGATCAGTTTGTCCTGGATGTGTTTCAAACCGGCTCTGGCACCTCGACCAACACGAACGCCAACGAAGTGATTGCGCATCGGGCGGTGGCGTTGACCAAGGACGCGGCAGCCGGATGGATTCATCCCAACGACCACGTCAACTTTGGCCAGTCCTCAAATGACGTGATCCCAACCGCAATCTATGTGTCGGCGGCCGCCGCGATCCATGAGGATCTCCTGCCAGCTTTGGAGGCGTTACAGGAGTCTCTCGCCGCCAAGGCCAAAGAGTTCGCAGATGTAGTGAAGTCGGGGCGGACTCACCTGATGGACGCCACGCCAGTGACGCTCGGTCAGGAGTTCTCCGGGTATGCGTCCCAGGTTGAACATGGGGTAACCCGACTCAAGCATGCCGTGCATGAGGTTGAAGAACTGGCGCTCGGCGGCACGGCCGTTGGGACCGGACTCAACGCCCCTGACGGTTTTGCGGCGGCAACGATTGCCGAGATCGCCCGGCGCACCGGGATCCCGTTTCGAGAAGCTTCGAATCACTTCGAGGCCCAATCCGCCAAGGACGGCGCCGTCGCTGTATCAGGAACGCTCAAGACCGTTGCGGTTTCGTTGTTCAAGATCGCCAACGATCTGCGGTGGCTCTCGTCAGGACCCCGCACGGCCATCTCGGAGATCCGGCTACCTTCGCTGCAGCCGGGGTCGTCGATCATGCCGGGCAAGGTCAATCCGGTGATGCCTGAGATGATGATGCAGGTTGCTGCGCAGATCTTTGGCAACGACGCCGCCATCACCTGGGCCGGTGCCAATGGCAACTTTGAGCTGAACGTCATGATGCCGGTCATGTCGTCGAATCTCGACGAGTCGATCGCGATCCTGGCGGCGGCGGCCAAGACGCTTCAGGAGCGCTGTGTCGATGGCATCGAGGCCAACGCCGACCGGGCCCGCGAACTTGTCGAGAAGAACATCATCGTGATCACCTCGCTCAATCCGCACATCGGATACGACAAGGGAGCCGAGATCGCCAAGGAAGCCTTCGCCTCCGGTCGAAACGTTCGAGACGTGGCCCTCGAGCGTGGCGTCATGACCGCCGACGAGCTTGATGCGGCCCTCGATCTCAAGAAAATGACCGAAGGTGGCATTATCGGATAGATCAGTTGCTTTTAGCACTAAAACTGCTAAAGTGGTAGGTATGGAGACATACCACGACCCATTCGACGACCCTTACGAACATGCCGATGAGTTGCCCTGGCGAGAACTTGCCGCGTGCCGAACTCATGACGCAGACCTCTTCTTCCCGGCGGGTGAAACCGGGGGCGCCGCTCTGACTATTCGCCTGGCCAAGCGAATCTGTGGAGAATGTCCGGTCGGTCTTGACTGCTTGTATTACGCCGTTTCGACTGGTCAGCGGTTTGGAATCTGGGGTGGCACCGATGAGAACGACCGCCGGAGGTTGCGGCGGCGCTGGGTTGCGGCACGAGGGAATGTTGGCGAAGTAGACCTGATCGGGTGGCTCAGCAAGGCGAGCTGAACTGGTTGGTTAGTCGGTGGTTACCTGATCGGCTGTTCCGGAGATGGCCACGTCGAGCGTGGCCCACGGAAGGCTGGCGCACTTGATCCGAACCGGAAAGGCTTTGACGCCGGCTAGCGCTTCGAGCTCGCCGAGCACTGCTCCCGGCCGCTCCGGATCGACGATGGGGTCCTCGCTGGTCATCATGGTCGTGAAGAGCTGGCGCAGCTGGGCAATCTCTTCAAAGGTCTTACCCTTGATCGCCTCCGACATGAGCGAGGCTGAGGCTTGGGAGATGGAGCAACCCTGCCCTTTGATGGCAATCTGTGAGACGGTGTCACCGTCCAGTACCAGGTCGACGGCCACCTTGTCGCCGCACAGCGGATTGTTGCCGTCGGCATGACGATCCACGTCGCTGAGCTCGGCACGATTGCGCGGGTTGCGGTAGTGATCGAGGATGACTTCCTTGTAAAGATTGTCGAGTCCCACAGCCACTAACCCTAGACCCGTATATCGAATAGTTCGGCGGCCACTTTGAGTCCGTCCATCAGGCGGTCGACTTCGTCGGCGGACGAATAAACGGAGAACGACGCCCGGGCCGTGGCCGGTATGCCGAGATGATCCATGAGCGGCCGGGCACAATGATGCCCCGCCCGCACCGCAATGCCGTTTTCGTCAAGGATCGTTGAAAGGTCGTGGGGATGAACGTCGCCGAGCGTGAATGAGATTGTCCCGCCCCGGATCTCGAGATCACTCGGCCCATAGACAGTCACTGCCGGCATGGTCGCCAGTCTCTCGAGTGCGTAGCCGGTCAACTCGACGTCGTGTTTCCTGACGGCATCCATGCCGAGGTCGGTTAAGATAATCGACCGCGGCACCCAGGCCGATCGCTTCGACGATTGGCGGGGTTCCTGCTTCGAACTTGTGGGGAACCGGCGCCCAGGTCGACTCGTACAATCCAACCTCGTCAATCATCTCGCCGCCGCCCTCGAAGGGTTCCATCTCCTCAAGGAGCGCCCGTTTACCCCACAAGACTCCTATCCCGGTTGGGCCGAGCATTTTGTGGGCCGAGAAGGCCAGGAAATCGGCGCCGAGATCGGTGACGTCCACAGGCAAATGGGGCACGAGCTGGGCCCCATCGACGATCACCGTAGCTCCCACCCGGCTGGCGATCTCTCGAATCCGGTCCACGGGGGTGATCGTCCCGAGCACATTGGACATGCCGGTGATGGAGACGATCCTGGTGCGTTCGTCCACGAGTTCGGCGAGGCTTTCCAGATCGAGGGCGAAGTCGTCGGTCAGTCGGGCGAATCGAAGCTCAACCCCTTGGAGGAACTGCCAGGGAACCAGATTGGCATGATGCTCCATGACCGACAACACGATGTTGTCGCCGGCAACGAGTCGGTCGGCCCCCCATTTGGCCGCCAGCATGTTCATGGACGTTGTCGTGCCTCTGGTAAAGATCACCTCGGCTGGTGACGAGGCCCCTATAAACCTGGCGACCTTGGCCCGGGCGGCCTCGTATGCGTCCGTCGCTTCGGCAGACAGGCGGTAGGCACCCCGGTGTACGTTGGCGTATCCGGACCGGAGCATGGTGTCCATTGCTTGGATGACCATCTCGGGCTTCTGTGAACTGGCAGCCGAGTCGAGGAATGCCAGGTCGTTGCCGGCCAGGATCGGGAAGTCCTTACGAACATCCATCAGCTAGGACGGAACGACTCGTAACCGTCCGCTTCGAGACGTTCGGCCAACTCAGAACCGCCGGATACGAGGATGGCACCGTCCACGAATACGTGCACATGATGTGGTTTGACGAAGTCGAGAAGGCGTTGATAATGGGTGATGATGAGGAACCCACGCTCGTCGCTCGTTAGCCGGTTCACCCCATCGGCGACGGTCTGAAGTGCGTCAATGTCGAGGCCGGAGTCTGTCTCGTCGAGCACGGCAACGTCGGGTTCGAGGATTGCCATCTGCAAAATTTCGTTGCGTTTCCGTTCCCCGCCAGAGAAACCTTCGTTCAAATACCGATCGGCGAAGCTGGCGTCCATGCCCAGATCGCGCATGGCGTCCATAACTTTTAGTCGCAGTTCGAGCACCGTGTAGTCGATGCCGGTGCGATTGGTGAGCGCCTGGCGAAGGAACTGAACAACCGAAACTCCCGGGATTGCTTCGGGATGTTGGAAAGCCATGAACATGCCAAGGTTTGCCCGGTCGTTTGGAGACAGCTCGGTTACGTTCGTGCCCTTGAACAGGATCTTGCCGTCAGTGACCTTGTACGACGGATGTCCCATCAGGACTTTCGACAAGGTGGACTTTCCGGATCCGTTAGGCCCCATCAAAGCGTGAACTTCGCCGGCTCGGACGGTGAGATTCACGCCCTTGAGGATCGGGGTTTCGTCTACGGATGCATGCAGGTTTTCGATAGTGAGGAGGTCGGACATGAGGGGCAATGGTAGTCGCTGCGTGAGCTTGCTCGTTCAGCGGGGGATTGCCGCGAAGGCCTCTTCCAGGACCGTCGGGCTCGGGACCTCGACGAACTGGACGTAGTAGCGGCTCACTCCAACTGCTTCGTAGGCGGCCAGCGTTTCGGCGACCTGCTCAGGAGTACCTGCCGGTACAAAGGCCTTCCGCCACCGTTCTTCGAGTTCGGCGACGTCCATATCACGATGGCGTGCGCGCTCGTTCAGGACCGCTTCGTATTCGGCCCGGGTTGCCCGGGCTGTAATCGGTCCCATCACGGACACGCGAATACTGTCCGGGTCGCGACCCGCCCGCTCGGCCGAAGCACGGACGATCTCGACGCGGGCTCCAATCGAGGCTGGATCCGATACAAACACGTTGTATTCGTCGGCGTACTTGCCGGCGAGTTCCGGGGTTTTCTTGGGTCCGGAACCGCCAATGATGATGGGCAATCGGCCGGTCTTCTTGGGTTCGACGTCTGCGTCTAGGTGGTAGTAGGTGCCCTCGAATCTTCCGTTACCAAAGCAAGCTCGTAGGTAGCCGAGGCCTTCTTCGAGGCGAGCGAACCGCTCCGCCCAGGGGGGAAACGGCAGACCGAACGCCGTATGCTCCTCTTCGTTCCAGCCAGTACCCACCCCGAGGGCTAGGCGTCCGCCTGACATTTGATCGATCGTCGTGGCGTTCTTTACGACTACGGCGGGGTGTCGAAAGGTGAACGGAGCGACCAGCACCGTTAGCTCGATCGAATCGGTCTCCCGGGCCAATCCCGCCAGGGTGGCGAAGGCGTCAGTAGCTGCTGGTTTGGGATCCCGGCTCCAGCCGTAATAGTGGTCCGATCGTGCGAAAGCCACCAGACCGGAGTGTTCGGCCCAGCGTGCTGCCGAGAGAAGGTCCTCGTAGGTTCCGCCGACCTGGGGCTCGGTCATTAGGGCAAACTCCATGGCTATCGAGGCTCCTTGGGTAAGCCGAGGATCATTTCGCCGGCGATGTTTCGTTGGATTTCTGAGGTCCCCGCATAGATGGTTCCGGCCCGTGCGTTCAGGAAGACGTTCTGCCATGAGGCCGTCGAGTTGGCCGCTCCCGGATCGTCCGTGGCGAAAGCGCTCGCTGGGGCTCTGCCGACCGGAACCAAGCCCGGGGTGCCCATGATGTCCATGGCTAGCTCCGTGACTTCCCGGTGATACTCCGACCAGAAGATCTTGGTGAGCGCCGCATCCGGGCCGGGTGCGATGTTGTTTTCGAAATTGGTCAGCGCCCGGTATCCCGAATAGCGCATGATTTCGACTTTCGAGTAACAGGCGGCGAGACGGTCGCGGATGAGTGGATCTGATAGTTTGCCGAGTTCTTTGGCGTAGCTCAGGAGCCTGTTCAGTTCGTCTCGGAAGGCAATCGGGGCTACCGCGGCCGTCTTTCCCCGCTCGAATCCGAGCAGCGCCATGGCAACCCGCCAGCCGTCGTTGGGTGCGCCGACGACATGGTCGCGCGGGACCCGGGCGTCGGAGAAGAAGACCTCGTTGAATTCCGACGCACCCGAGATCATGTCGATCGGCCGGACTTCCACCCCGGCTTGGTCCATCGGGCACAGGATGAACGTGATGCCCCGGTGTTTAGGGGCTTCGGGGTCCGTTCGACACAGTACAAATATCCAGTTGGCTACGTGTCCGGCCGAGGTCCAGATCTTCTGCCCGTTGAGAATCCATTCATCGCCGTCGAGAGTCGCTTTGGTGCTGACCGCGCCCAGATCCGATCCGGCGTTCGGCTCCGAGTAGCCCTGACACCAGCGATCTTCTCCAGACAAGATTCGGGGGAGAAAGTGCTCCCTTTGCTCCTCGGTTCCCAATCGCAGGAGGGTGTTGCCGAGCATGCCGATCCCGAAGGTATCGGTTGGGCCTCCGGTGGGGACGCCGGCGCGGGCAAACTCCTCGGCAACCACGACCTCATCCATCTCGCTCAACCCGGCACCCCCGTATTTTTCTGGCCAGGTGACCGCCAGCCAGCCATGTTTCGACAGGGTGGCTCGCCAGTCTTCGACGAAGGCTTCGTAAGCGACGCCTTCAAGGGCCCCGGAGCCCTTCCAGTCGGATGGCAGTTGGTCGGCCAGGAAGTCGCGCACCCGCCGGCGGGTGTCTTCGGTATGAGCTGGGTAAACAAAATCCACAGGTTCCTCCTGGTGGCTTAGGCTAGCGACCAGCCGAAGGTGTCTGGAGGGGCTGTGGAACCGCTATTCGAAGTACGTGGCAAACGAGTGCTCATTACCGGAGGGTCGCGGGGAATCGGCCTCATGATGGCAACCGGATTCGTCGAGGCGGGAGCGTCGGTGCTTATCGCCAGCCGCAAGGAATCCGTCTGTCATGAAGTCGCCGAACGCCTGTCGGCATCTGGCGACTGTACGGGGGTCGGTGCCGACTTGTCGGCTGAGACGGGCGTAAAAGCGCTCTCGGACAAGGTCGCGGAAATGTGGGACGGTCACCTCGATGTGCTCGTGAACAACGCCGGGGCGGTATGGGCAGAACCGCTCGAAACGTTCTCTGAGGCAGGGTGGGACAAAGTGCTCGACATCAATGTGAAGAGTCTGTTTTTCTTGACACAGCGAACGATGCCGTTCCTTCGAGCGGCGGCGACGCAGGCGGATCCGGCCCGAGTAATCAACATCGCGTCGGTCGACGGGATCCGGCCGCCGCAGGTAGAGACGTATTCGTATTCGGCGAGCAAGGCCGCCGTGATCCACCTGACGAGACATCTTGCCAAGCGGCTCGTTGGCGACTTCATCAACGTCAATGCGATCGCACCAGGACTGTTCCCTTCAAAGATGACCGAGTCGATCATGGCCGATGATGCAGTACTAGGAACCATTCCTCAGCGGCGCGCCGGAACTGCCGAGGACATCGCCGGGACGGCGATCTTTCTTGCGTCCAGGGCCTCCCGCTATGTCACGGGCCAGGTCGTCGCCGTCGATGGCGGAATTACCGGACTCGGCTAGGCAGGCGAGGCCGGGGTCCGTGGTCCAACCCGCACCGCCGTACCTGAGGCGGTCACCATGAGCATGGAGCCATTGGCTCCGATCGTCTCGTAGTCAAGGTCGACGCCGACGATTGCGTTGGCCCCTTTGGAAGTTGCCTCGCTGGACATTTCATCGATCGCCAGGTCTTTAGCCCGGATGAGTTCACGTTCGTAGTTGGCGGACCGACCCCCGATAACGTCCGTGATCCCGGCAAAGAAGTCCTTAAAAACATTCGCTCCCAGGATGGCCGCACCGGTGACGAGCCCCAGATATTCCTCGATCTGATGCGTCTCGACGTTGGGGGTTGTGGTGATGATCAATCGGATGTGCCGATCGAAACATGGTTGCACGTCGAACAAACACGGCGGACCATCACCCCGCTCGAACTCACCTCGTAATCGTGGACATGTTCGGCGCGCGACTGGCGCACTCGTTCGAGGATCCGGAGACCGCCTTTGGCTTCTGACTTGGCGGCGTGGGCAGGATGATGGCCGTTGGTTGCCGGTGTTAGCGGGGCTTTGGCTGCCTTCTTTGCGTCATCGGCCGCGCGTAGATCGATAACGAGTTCACCGTTGGTTGGGGTGTTCGGGGGCGTGGTGGCCGCGGTGGTTGGTCCGGGGAACGGATCGGCGGACGCGACCGGCTCTGGCACGCCAGCCTGTTCTTCTGGCTGCGCTAGTGGCGGAACGGATGCGGTTTGGGTTGACGCAGCGGGTGCCGTGGCCACCGGCGTCACCTTCTTGATCTCGGGAACTACGTCGGCGGTTTGTGCCTCGGCGGCCTGCGGCCCCGCCAGCCTGGCGGCGGGCTTTTTGGCTGCGGGTTTCTCGGCCTTCACCTTGGCAACTTTGGGAGCCTTGACCTTGGTCGGACGCTCGACAGCTGCGGGAGCCGGGGTTTTGGCAGCGGGGGAGGCGATCCGGGTAGACCCACTGCCGGTTGAGTCCTTGGTGGCTTTCTTGGTTTTCCGGCGGGCACGGAAACCTTTGGTTGCGGCCTCTTGCGCCTTGGCTAAACCGGGCACGGCACCGTAGGCGAAGTCGAGTCGACTATCGGGGACGAATCGTACGCTGTCACCGTTCAGGCTGAACTCGTACTCGTTGACGCCGATTTCTGAAAGCGTGATGAGCGACACATGCCATCCCGCCCATTCGTCACCGGCCACTTCAAGCGAGAAGCGGTCCTCGTCCAGCACAAACACGGCGATTATTCCGTCCGCATTGTCCGGTGCGAAAAGCGTTCCCCGATGTCTCATTCCTGGTCCTCGATTACGTCGTCGCCCAACCTGCCGCCGTCATCAAGCTTATCGGCGAAGGAGATTAAAGCCTTAGCGCCACCCCCCGATACTTCCACGGCCAAACACATTGCTCGAACTACATCGGCGATTGCGCGACCTCGATCGGGCTCCATTCGCCCTTCCTGGAGGTCGTGGATGGCCGAGTCGAGCCTTGCCAGCAGCCCGGCGAGGTCAGGTATGACGGGTACGTCCGGCCGTTCGTGGGGCAGCCGTGGGTTGGCTGGTTTCGATGGCACCGGCACGCTGGTCAGCCCGGGTCCGGTCTCCACAGCAGGCTGTTGGGTGGCAGGAGGTTGGACGCCGATCGGAATCGGCGACGGACGGGCAGGCTCGGTGTTCATCTGGATGGTTGGTCGCTCGATCGGCTGCGGCCCCCGGAGAGGTGCAGGGGGGGTCGTCGTGGGCCGCTCGGCTGGTGCCGAGAGGTCGGTCGCCAGCGGTCCGCGAACGGGTTCCTCACGGTCAAGCTGAGCGTTGGCATCGGTCATATCGGCCCGGGGAGGTTCATATTTCAGTGCGCCGGATTGCGCCATCGCCATCGATCCGGTGGCGGTCGGTTGATGGACCACTGGCGGTGCGGGAGCCGGGGGGAGGGCGTCGTCGGCTGGCCGGTCTGCTGGTTCGATCCGATTCGTGGGCAGAGGCTCCTCCGGTCGCTCAGGCGCATCTCGCTGTGAAGAGGCGGCTGCGTCGAGCGGACCGACCGGCTGGTCGGGCTGAGTGTCCGGACTCGGCGCGGTTGGTGTCATTCCGAGTTGGGTCGCGAAGTCCGTCGGTTTAAGGCCCCACTTCTTGATCTTGGAGAGCAGACCGGCTGGTTCGATCGATATCTCTGGTTCGTTGAAATACGGCAGGCCCCGGGAGGCGAAAAGGGGGCCATTCTCGGGCGTGAAGATGAGGGTTTCATTACCAAGCGTCAGGTCGTACCTGCCCCGGGAGATCTCGACCGCCTTGGCTTCGGGACGGTTCCAGGTGCCGAGCTTCTCGTCGCCGGTGGCCAGTGACAGGGAGTCAGATTCCATGGTTAGCGTGACGACGAGACGCGACTCAGGGTCGCTTGATAGCTCTAGTTCACCATGAAACAGCACCCCGACATCCCCCTCCGGTTCTCCGCTGTGGGTGGCCATAATCTCGCGCCACCCCTCTTCTTGTCAAGCAGGGTTACCCAACGATACGCAGGTGAGTCGGCCCATGCATCATGGTACCCCCGGTCAGGTTGTCACCTAAGAGTTCTTCTACGTCATCGCCCGAGAGCGGTGGCGACAGGAGATAACCCTGTCCCTTGGCGCATCCAAGCTGCTGCAGGCGACGTAGTTGATGGGCAGTTTCGATGCCCTCAACCACCGTATCGATCCCCAGCGCGTCACCTAACTGGAGCACGGTTCGCACCAGGGGCGATTCCTCGTCGGGATTGAGTCGGTCTGTGAAGCTCTTGTCAATCTTGATGATGTCAATCGGAAGCCGATCAAGGTAGGCAAGCGACGAGTACCCGGTGCCAAAGTCGTCAATCGCCAGTCGAACGCCAAGGTCGCGGATGTCGTCAAGGAGACTGACGGTGGTCTGCATGACCACATTCTCGGTGATCTCGATGATGAGTCGGCGCGGCTCGAGTCCGTGCTTGGTGATCGTGTCTCGGATGAGTGCCGCCATGTCGACCTCGGCTAGCTGACGAGGGGAGAGGTTGACCGCCATGGTTAGGAACTGCTTGGGGCGAGCCTTTTGCCACTCGACAGCCTTGATTACGGCCTGTTCGAGCACAAAGGCGCCGATGGCTACGATCAAGCCGCTTTCCTCTGCGAACGGAATGAACTGGGCAGGCGGCACGATCCCGCGGGTCGGATGCTGCCATCGCACCAGGGCTTCGACTCCGGTCACGGTACCGGTGGCGAGGTCGACGATCGGCTGGTATCGCAACACGAGCTCGTCGCGCGCGACCGCTTCGGTTAGGTCGGCTTTCAGCTCGAGACGGCGAATCATCTCGGCGTGCATGGCATCCTCGAATACGCGGTAGGTGCCCTTGCGGGTCTGCTTGGCGGCGTACATCGCGGCGTCGGCGTTGCGCATGATCTGGTCTGGACGGTCGCTGCCACCCCCGAACGCAATCCCGATAGAGGTGTGGACCTTGAGTTCCTTCCCTTCCAGATTAAAAGGGATCGTCATGCCCGCCATGATCCGCTCAGCCACGTCCGTTGCGCCGGTTGGGGTTGCCAGATCTTCCAACAGAATCGCGAACTCATCGCCTCCCAGCCGGGCTACGACGTCTTCGGGCCGGGTGAACGAGCGAAGCCGGTTGGCCACCTGGACCAGAAGGTCGTCACCGGCTGCGTGACCGAGTGAGTCATTGACCGTCTTGAAGTCGTCGAGGTCAAGGAACATGACGGCAATAAACCGATCGTCTTTGGCGCACCGATCCAGCGCCGAGTCGACGCGCTCTGAGAAGAGTGTCCGGTTGGCAAGTTTGGTGAGCGAATCGTGGAGAGCCTGGTGGCGGAGCTCTTCTTTGAGGTCGGTGAGTTGGGCAAGCGAGTCTTCGAGTCGGCCATTCTCGAGGGACACTGAAACCTGGCTTGCGAAAGTCTCCAACAGCCGAACGTCGCTTTCCTCGAATTGAGAAACGTCGTTGAGACGGTTGGCCACGATAATCACCCCGAAGGTTCCGTGATCACCCGAGAGGGGTGCGGCGACGCCATCTTCCATCTGCCAGCCATCACGTATGAACGCGGTGGGGTCCTTGATCAACATGGCCCCAGGGCTGTCGGCTATCGAGTGAAAGTGCGATTCCTCAGAACCGAGATCGAACGGTTCCATCACGACCCGCCGGTCATCCGGGCCGACTGCCGTGAGGTAGGCGGACTTTCCTTCCTCTGGCAGCAAAATAATCTCAACGACCTCGGCCTCAAACATATCCTGGGCGTAAAGCGCGGCCGATTCGAGGGCTGACTCGATCTGTGGTGACTCGTGGAGAACCCGGGTCGCTTGATACAGCGATTCGAGGCGCGAACGCTCAAGGCGCTGGGAGATGTAGGCCCGGTAGGCGAAGAAGAGGACGACCGGTGGCACCATGGCCAGCCAGGCTGCATTTGAACCGCCACTCCAGAAGATGGTGATACCCACGAGCGCCAACGCGGTGTTCATCAATCCGGCCAGTGCCGTCAAATAGAGAACCTCGAGCTGTTCTCGCCGATCGATGGCTCCTCCCGACAGGTGGATGGCACCGTTGATGAGCAAGTTCGCAAGGATGACCGTGACCTGGGTGGCGATGATGGCCGCAAACCAGCCCGCCAGTCCGAGTGGGTCGCCGAGTTGAGCGATCGACCGGAAGACCACGACGGCGAGGAGCATGGCGAATGTCATCTGAGCCAGATTGAAGGCCAGCTTCATCATCGGCTGGCGACGGTTGATTATCAGAGCGAGCGCAAAGCCGATCTGGGCGACGATCAGCTCCCAGGGAGCGCTGGCGAAGAGGCCGAGGACCAGCGTGACTTCGGACATCGAGAATGAATGAGCGTGACGGTGGAAGCGAAGGTGAACGACGGTTAGTTCGGCGATGTACACGAGGGGCATCAAGACATACCAGGGGATGGCCTGCTTGTCGGGGACCAGCGTCTCAAGTTCGATGATCTGCGACGCCATGGCCGCAGCCGCCAGGCCGATCGTTATCGTGAGAATCCAGACCTGTTCCTGGCCAGAACGCCCTTTTCTCCTTGGTTTGTTCGTGGCGAGGTTCATCTACATGCTTCGATCGATCGTATAAGGACTTATCGGTCCAAAAACCCGGCGGCATAAGGTCATTCCGATACTTCCGGGCTAACTAGTTAGTACCGATGAATCGGGTTCAAGGCGCCTCGGGAGCGAGTCGGCCTGGCTAGTTGTACATCTGTGAAAACGTCGACATGATCTCTTCCCGAAATCCTGTGACCTTTTTCGACGGCAACGAGGGCTGAGGATCGTTCGGGTCGGGCTCGGCGTCGATCGGCTCGGGGTCGGTTATCACCGGGGCCGTGTCAGTATCGATGAGGGGCTCACGCTCGTCTGGCGCGACGCCCTCAATGTCGTCTTCGGCGTAGAGCCGGACAGGGGGCCGGGATCTATCGTGATCGTCGTCTTCGATCAACTCGTCTTCGATCAACTCGTCTTCGATCAACTCGTCTTCGAATCGAACTCGTCTTCAAAGAAGTCGGCAGATCCGTCGGACAGGTCGGCGGATGGGCCGTCGATTGGACCGTTGGGGGCGATCGGCGGTTCGCCTCTGGCGTGCTCTGGTGAAGCATCATCGGAGGTACCGGAGCTACCGGAGCTAGCGGGGTCGCCGGGACCAGCATCGACTTCGGCATCGTCGTCTTCGTCGTCGGCGAAGATCGCTGATAGCCAGGAGAGGTCATCGTCGCCGGAGGAACCCGTCAGCTGTGCTTCGATTGGACCCGGGGCGCGCTTGGACTCGACCCCTTCGGCGAGTTGCGGGGCCGACTGCTTGAGGGATGGGAATTCTATTTCGATGCTGTCATCCGCTGACAAGCCCCAGGCCTCCTGATCACTCCTTTTTCATCGTCGGAATGAGGGGTCGCCTTGAGCTGTTCGGCAGTTGCCGGCGACGATTACCAGCGCCGGTCCTGCCATTCGGGCACATGGGGTCGCTCGATTCCGATCTCCGTCGACGCGCCGTGTCCCGGGAACACTCGGGTTTCGTCGGGGAGCGTGAACAGCTTTTCTCGGAGGCTACGCATGATCTCATCGAAGTCCGAATACGGGAACCGGGTCGCTCCCGGGCCGCCCGGAAACAGGGTGTCACCCGTGAAGACCGTTGAGTCTAAAGCGAAACACATCGATCCCGGCGTGTGCCCCGGCGTGTGGAGGGCCTCGATGCGAAGTTCGCCGACGGAGATGTCGCCGGAGGTGAGCGGCAGGTCGATCGATCGCCGTGCGATAGGAGCATCGGCTTCGTGCATGCGAAAGGGGATGCCGAAAGTGGACGTAATACCCGAGGCCGCTCCGATGTGATCGGCATGCCCATGAGTCGTGAGAACGGCAATGGGCGTTAGGTCGGTCAACAAGGGCAGGATCTTGTCGGGTTCGGCAGCGGCGTCGATGATGACGGCCTCGGCGGTGGAGCGACAGGCGACCACATAGACGTTGTTGTCGAGGCTCCCAACGCTGATCGTGCGAATTTGGGCCGCCGGAAGGTCGATGGTGATCATTTGCCGATCGTACACGGCTTCGTGATCCGTGAACGGTGGTTAACATGAGATTCGAACATGAGGAGCGATGGATGAACTTTGCCTTTAGCGAAGAACAAGAGTTCCTGCGGGAGACGGCTCGCCGGTTCTTGGAGGACAAGTGCCCAACGAGCAAGGTTCGTGAACTCATGGCATCGGAGCGTGGCTTCGACGCGGATAGCTGGCAAGAGATGGCGTCCCTAGGCTGGCTCGCCATGACGATCCCCGAATCGTACGGTGGGGCCGGCTTCACCTTTCTCGAAACTGCTGTCCTGCTCGAAGAGATGGGTCGAGCGCTGCTTCCCGCACCCTTCTTGTCGACCGTGATCCTCGGCGCGAACGCGGTGCTGCTCGCCGGGTCTGAAGAGCAAAAACAGGCGGTGCTGCCGTCGGTCGCCGAAGGGACCCGACGCCTCGCACTGGCAGTCACAGAGGAGAACGGGCGGTGGGACGAGCCTGGCATCGAAATGGTGGCTCACCGCGAGGACGACGGGTACCGCCTGTCGGGAACCAAGAGTTTCGTCATTGATGGCCACACCGCCGACCACCTTGTCGTCGCCGCGCGCACCGAGAGCGGCGTGACTCTTTTCCTGGTAGATGCGCAGTCCGAAGGGATTGAGCGGTCACCGGTACCGGTGATGGACCAGACGAGAAAGCTTGCGGACGTGCGGTTCGCTGACGTTGCCGTCTCGGGTGACTCGGTGCTCGGCGCCGAAGGAGACGGTTGGCAGACCCTGGAGCGAGTTTTCCGGATCGCCGCAGTCGCCCTTGCCGTCGAGTCGGTAGGCGGAGCGCAAAGGGTCCTTGAGATGGCGGTCGAATACGCCAAGGTGCGGATCCAATTCGGTCGTCCGATCGGTTCATTTCAGGCCATCAAACACAAGTGTGCGGACATGTTGGTTGGGGTCGAGTCGGCCAAGAGCGCCGCGTACTATGCCGCATGGGCGGTAGCCGAAGACAACGAAGAGGTGACGGTGGTGGCACCGCTGGCAAAGTCGTACTGTTCGGAGAAGTACTTTTCGGCGGCTTCGGAGAACATTCAGATCCACGGTGGTATCGGGTTTACGTGGGAGCACGATGCACACCTTTACTTTAAACGAGCGAAGAGCTCGGAGTTGCTGTTTGGCGACCCCTCCTACCATCGGGCGATGTTGGCCGACGCGATTGGGATCTAAAAGCCTGTGAGCCCTTCGACCGCTCTGGCATTGGGTGGATTGCTCGGAGCGGTGTTCCTCATACTGGTTGGCGCCATGCTGTGGCAAGAGCTGCGGGGCCGGCCGTCCAACGATCCGACTGAGTTCGTTATCGACGACGCCGTGAGGTGGGTGTTGGTCCGACTCGATAGTGACCGGCGCTCCCGGCTTGGTGACGACGGAGTGCGCGCCATCCTCGAATGGCAGGTGTTCGGGCTGCAACGGAGCGTCAAAGGTAAACCGCTCGGATCGGCTTCAGTAGTCATGGGGCCAACCGCCGAGACTGTGGACTACATCCTTTCGAAGATAGACTCGGTTGGACCGGATGACGTGAGCGCGGTGCTTACCGAACAATTCGGGTACCTGCAGTCGATCGGTGCCGTCGCCGGGGAAGCAGAGAGGAGCGAATCGTGAGAGTTCGTTGTGGTAGCTGTGGAACCGAAGTCGAGGTCTCCGGAGCAGGGCGCTTCACGTGTCCAACGTGCGGCGCAGTGAATCAGGTTCCTGGCCAGCGTCCGGCGGCACCAACTTCGCCACTTCCCTCGGGTAATAGCGGCCCTCCCGCCGGGTTTGCGCAGCCGCCCGCCCCATCGCCGCCGCCTCCGCCTTCGCCGAGAGTCACGTGTCCAAAGTGCGATTTTTCATTCATCGTCGGCGATGTTGAGATGGCCGTGTGCCCAAACTGCACCAGCGACGTTCCGGTTGGCGGATAGCGGCGGGCGTTTTGGGGAGACCCGGACCGCTAGCCTGCAGGGATCCGGAGAAGGGTTCACCTATGGCAAGGCTGAAGCGATTTGAACACCATCGTTTCCTCGGTGCTCGTGACACGATGGTCGTATATGACTGCGATGATGCCGACGAGTATGCAGAACTCTCCGCTCGCGACGAGGCCGAGCATCTCACGATGCGGAATCTGATTTCCACGTTCGGCCCTGATCTAGCGACTGAGGCGGCCAATCGGGGGTTCCGGCCGCGGTGAGGTTCGTCGATGTGCACGTGCATCCGCCGGTCGAGGCTATGTTGCACGGCGCCTTCGGTCCCTTTCTTGAGGGTCTCGAACAGGTCTTTGGCCGAACGTTCCCGATCATGTCGACTCAGGATCTTGCCGACCTGTACCGGTCACGGAACGGCCGGGCGGTCTTGCTGGCATGGGATGCGCAAACGGCTACCGGTCGACCCCCTTTTCCTCCGCGTCGGTGGCCGCGATGGTTGCTGAACACCCGGACGTCTTCATCGGCTTTGGATCAGTGGATCCGCACAAGGGTCAGGCTGCGGTGGCCGGCACCTACGAGGCCTCCCGCCTCGGGTTGACCGGGCTCAAGTTTCACCCCTCTGCGCAGGTATTTTCGCCCAATGATCGTATGGCCTATCCCGTCTTCGAGGTCGCCGAAGAGCTCGGCCTCGTCTGCCTTTTTCATACCGGCGCAACGGCGTTGGGGCGGGGAATGCGCGGCGGCGGGGGCATCCGGCACCGCCACGCCGATCCGATGCTCCTCGATGATCTCGCCGCCGACTTCCCCGACCTGAAGATCGTGATGGCGCACCCGTCTGCTCCGTGGCAGGACGAGGCGATCGCCGTCGCCATGCACAAGCCGAACGTGTATCTCGAACTCTCAGGCTGGTCACCGAAGTACCTACCGGCCACCTTGCTCGACGCCATCGGAGGTCCTCTACGAGAAAGAACGTTGTTTGGCACAGACTTCCCGTTCTTGACCCCGGAGAAGTGGCTACACGACTGGGCGGCTTTGGAGATGGCTGATGAGGTGACCGAAGCGGTTTTGGCTGGCAACGCCGAGCGGTTGTTCCGTCAGGCCGAACCTGACGCCGGTGCTTGAAACGCATCAGCCATGAGATCGGCCACGATTCGTTCTCTGAAGTAAAAGAAGTGGTCGGACCCCTTAATGACTTCCACGATGCCTGAAACCTGTTCTGCGTACGCCCTCGTTTCTTCGACCGTAGTGAACTGGTCACGGTCCCCGATGATGAAGGTGCGAGGAGCCGACGGGAGTTCCGTCGGCAACACCGGGCTTCGCTCGCCCTTGACGGGTGGAGCAACCCCTACCCACGGGATCGCCAAACCGGTCCTGGCCATCCAGACGAGCGACGTCGCTGCTCCAAACGACCATCCGGCCAGGCCGAACGGTTCCGATCGGTCCCGGGACGCGACCGCCCACGCCGCATCGATGTCGGCTAGTTCGTCCTTTCCGAAGTCGTGGGTCCCGCTGGATTCGCCGACTCCCCGAAAGTTGAAACGGAGTACTGAGTAGCCTCGTTCGACGAGTCCGGTCGCGATCTGATCCATCAGCGGCGCCCGCATGGTTCCACCTTGGAGCGGATGGGGATGGCAAAGGATGACGGTGCCGCTCGCCACGCCCTCGGGATCGTCCCAACGGGCTTGGAGGGTCTGCCCGTCGGATGTGGCGAGTGTGGTTTCCGACGTGATCATCGCCCGGTCCGCTCGTACTGCCAGGCGGCTGGCGTCCCGACCAAACGGACCTTTCCCTTGCGGCGGAGATGCTCAAGGTGCGCCAGGCTTTCTTGAATAGCCAGCCGTTGCTGAAGGAAGCTCAGGTTGGGTCGAAACGTTGATTCCATCACTTGCCAGGCGCTCTGAGGTCCGTTGGTCAAGTGGTCGAGCATGTCTTCGAGCCGGCGTCGATGATGCAGGGTGATCTGGTGGGCTCGTTCGGAGCCGCGCTCGATCTCAACCCCATGAGCCGGGTGGGTAAGCGTGGCATCCAGGTCCACGATGCGTTCGATTGAGCTCAGGTAGTCACCAAGGTGGTCCTGTTCTGGCCCGGTGTACGGAACAAACGGGGAAATTCGGGGAAGGACGTGGTCTCCTGAGAACAGGAGACCGGTGCGGGAGTCCACCAGACAAACGTGGTTACGTTGGTGCCCGGGGGTGTAAACCACTTCGAGATACCAGTCGGGGCTCAGTTTGATGCGGTCACCATCGGCAATCGGATCCGTCGGTGATATCGCCGTGCCATACCAGTCGGGGCGCTCCCAGTTGTTGAGCAGGCTGGTTGTGAATTCCGTTGATGCCCCATGGGCGCCGGCTGCTTCTGCGAGGGCCGCCGCCCGCAGCGACCAGTCGTTGTAGAGCGGGATGTCGTCGGCCGTCGTCTCATGCATCACCCACCGGGCCCCTGTCTTTTCAACGATCGTCCGGGCAGCTGCGATGTGGTCCACGTGCAAGTGAGAGCCGATCAGGGTCGTTAGGGACCCGCCGATGGTCTCTAGCCCGGACCATACGGCGGCGAGTCCGGCGGCGCTGTCAACCCCGCAGTCGAGCATCGTCAGACCATCGGTGGATTCAAACACGTAGCAGTTGACCGCCTTTGGTGCGGCGAACGGCAGAGGAGCGACGATGCGCCAGATACCGTCGCCAAGGTCAGTGGCCGTCAATTATGGGCCAGAGGTTCTCTGACGACGAACGTGACGAGCAAGGTCACGTCGAAGCTGTTTGGCAGCCCGGCGCCATCGACGCCGCCCGACATGGAGAGCACCTCAAAGCGGGTGATTTCGCTGATCGATTCGGCGGCTCTGCTCAGAATGGTGCGGATGGCGTCCTCGTAACCGGTGGCCGAACCGCCCGACAAGGTGACTGTTTTGGTGATGGCGTTCATGCCCGAATCCTAGGGCGATGGTCGACTGCTGTGATATCGGCGTACGAGATGGGCCGGGACCGACGGCAGGTGCCTCGAGACGAACAGTTCCCCGCCTGCCCAGACCGCCAGGCCGACGGCCACGAGCGCCTGGAGCCGAACCGGACGCCGTATCCGGCGGCCCTGTTCGGCGGCCCGGATCAGCCGCATGAGGTCGGCAACGGCCTGCGGGCCGAGGGCACCGGTCCAGGCGGAACGTACATAGCGGTCGGTATACAGGATCGGATCCGCCCGCTCGTAGAGGTGGGGTCGGACCCACGGCCTTGGTTGTGCCGATCTTCGTGGCCCGGACTGTTGTGGACCGGTCGCACCCGGGATTGGCGCGGCGGCTGATGCAGCGAGGTTTTCCTCGGTCCCGGGTACGACAGATCTCACCGTTATGAAATATCACATAACGTTAACTATTGTCAACTAGCGCTGTTGGTGCCCAGTTCTACTTCTGGACGCCGAAGATCACAATGATCGTGTCGCCGTTGCCGACGATCGAACCGGGGGCCGGTCGCTGGCGCAACAAGATCCCGACTTTGTTGGGGTCGGTCGTTTCGACGGTCTGGTAGTCGACGACCAGACTGATCCCGGCCTGGGCCTGGAAGTCATTGAAGGCCTTCTCGAAGTCCTTACGCTTGCGTCCCTCGAATTGTGGGATGGGTTCGCCTTCGACAGATACTGAGATTGTCACTGAGGATCCTTCTGAAATCACGGCTCCTGCTGCGGGGTTTTGCGCTACGACCGTACCAACCGGCTCGGACGACGGAACTTCAACGACCGAGGCGTTGAGATGAGCCGTGCGAATCTCTTTGGTTGCGTCGGCCTGGTTTAGGCCAACGACGTCAGGCACGTCCGTTGAAGGTGTGCGGAGATAGGCGGTGATGCCTTCGGGGTCGGGTGGGAAGTCTTCGACCGGTTTATCAGCCAGGTAGATCTGCATGAATTCTTTCCAAATTGGCGCGGGCACGCTTCCGCCAAAGACCCGGGAGTAGGTTTCTCCGTGGATTCGCACGTTCTTGAGCGGTTCCTGGCTGTCGGGGAAACCGACCCATACGGCCGTAGCCGCCTGCGGTACGAAGCCGACAAACCAGGCTTCGGTGAAGTTCTGATGGGTCCCGGTCTTGCCGCCCTGCGGGCGACCGATGTTGGCACGTGGGGCGGTACCGCTAACCGGCACGATTTCGAGGGGCTGGCGAGCGGCAGCGATGACGGCGGCGTCGACAGTTTGGATCCGGTTTACCTCATGCTGATAGCTGATGCCCCCGTTCGGATCAGTGATCGATTCGACCAGGTAGCTCTCAGCCCACGAACCGTTGGTCGAGAAGTTGGTGTAGGCCGAGGCCATCTCCAGCGGCGAAACTTCACCAACACCCAGGGTGATGGCGGGTACGGCGGGGAGGGGAGACTTGATTCCCATCCGATGAGCAACGTCGACGATATTCTCCGGGCCGATCTCGACCGAAACGCCGGCGTAGACCACGTTGACCGAGTTATAGGTGGCGTCGAAAAGCCGCATGAGGCCAGACCCGCCACCCCCGGCATTGCTGACCTTCCAGATTTGACCGCCCCCGATTTCGAATTCTTTGGGGCTGGTCGAGTCCCAGAAGGAGTTCAACGACTTACCTTGCTCCAGGGCGGCTACCAGCGTGAAGGGTTTGAACGACGATCCCGGATTACGTTTTCCTTGCGTGGCGAGATCAAACTGCTGTTCACCAAAAGGCAAACCTGATGCCATCACCAGTATGGCTCCGGTTTTGGAATCGACCGTGGCGATGGCGCCGGTTGGGGCTTTCTCGTCAGGGTCCTCGGGGGTGGGCAACCAGTTGTGCAGGATCTCGTTGGCAGCGTTCTGCAGGTCCAGGTCAATCGTGAGCCGGATGTTCAGCCCACCACCGCCCTGGCAATCCACTGCGTCGGCCGGGCAGCCGAAGATTGCTTGTTTACGTTCGTCGCGGGTATCGCCGAGGAAAGCGAACTGAGGCTCTTCGAGGAGACGGCGCTTCACTTCCGCGACGACATGGTCGGCGGGGCTGGTGAAGGTCTTGGATGGAGCGATTGACATATTCTCAGCGATCGCCGCGTCGTATTGGGCCTGGGTGATGAAGTCGGCTTCCAGCATTTCGCCGATGACGCTGTTGCGCCGATCCAGTGTTGTCTCGGGATTGGTACGGGGGCTGTAGATCGATGGGTTGCGGGGGAGCACGGCCAGGGTGGCCGCTTCGGCCACGGTCAACTCGTCGAGTTCCTTGTCGAAAAACTCGCGGCCGGCCGCCCGAACGCCGTAGGCGCTCGACCCGAAGTAGACAGAATTGAGGTAGAACTCGAGGATCTGCTCCTTGGAGTACCGGCGCTCCAACTCGATAGCCGTTACGGCCTCGCGGAGTTTTCGCTCGTAGGAGATCTCGTCGCCGACGAACGTTTTCTTGACGACCTGTTGGGTGATGGTGGACCCGCCGCGCTGGGTGTCCGAGCCCAGGTTGTCGATGAACGCCGAGGCGATGGCGCTCCAGTCGACGCCGGCGTGCACAAAGAAGTCCGAGTCCTCGGCAGCCAGAATCGCGTTGATCATCACATCGGGGATGTCCTCGAATCGGGCAGGCTCGGAAACGATGCCGTCGTGTAACTCGGCGAGCAGCGTGCCGTTAGACGCGTAAATGCGTGACACCCGGGAAAGGTCGGGAAAGTTGAGAGCGTCGCCATCGACGTCGGGGATTACGGCCGCTTCGACGTCAACCATCACGCCATGGGCGGTGGTCGCCGCCATGAAGGAGAAGAGCCCCACCCACGATGCGGTCAAGACACTGATGGAGAGGAGGATGGCCGTAGCGACGAACCACTTGCCGCGTCGCTCGCGTCGCTCTAGCTGGTGAAGGCTTGTCGTCATAGGGATATCCAACGAAGGGGGGTCGGGAAAAGTTGCCGGTATCGTATAACTTTACTGAGTCGGAGATCTTAGATCATGTCAAGCGAAACCAGGCGCACCAGCAGTGGCATCGAGATTGATGCAGTCTATGGGCCTGAGCGTCGCATCGACCCGGCCCGAATCGGACAACCGGGTCACTATCCGTTTACGCGGGGTCCTTACCCGTCGATGTATCGGGGACGGCCATGGACCATGCGCCAATACGCCGGGTTCGGTACCGCCGCCGACACCAATGAGCGGTTCAAGGCCCTTTTGGAAGCCGGCCAAACCGGCCTGTCCGTGGCCTTCGACCTGCCAACTCAGATGGGTTACGACTCGGACCATGCCATGGCGGCCGGCGAGGTGGGGAAGGTCGGGGTGGCGATCGACACACTCGATGACCTACGGATCCTCTTTCGTGATTTGCCGCTTGATCAGGTGAGCACCTCCATGACGATCAACTCGACAGCGGCCATTTTGCTCGTCGGCTACCAGCTGGTCGCCCAGGAACGGGGGATTGAACCAGCGTTGCTGCGAGGCACCATTCAGAATGATCTCCTGAAGGAATACATCGCCAGAGGTACGTACATTTTTCCACCCCGTCCGTCGATGCGGGTGGTCACGGATCTCTTTGCCTACTGCGCAGAGGAGCTCCCGGGATGGAACACCATTTCGATCTCGGGATATCACATTCGTGAAGCGGGTTCGACCGCCGCTCAGGAGTTGGCGTTCACGCTTACCAATGGCCTTGCCTACGTTGAAGCGGCCGTCGCGTCCGGGCTCGATGTCGACGATTTTGCTCCTCGTTTGTCCTTCTTTTGGAATGGTCACAATGACTTCTTCGAGGAAGTGGCCAAGTATCGGGCAGCCCGGCGGATATGGGCATCGCTCATGCGAGATCGGGTTGGGGCCAAGACCGAGGACGCCTGGCGGATGAGGTTTCACACGCAAACCGCCGGCAGCACCCTCACCGCCCAGCAGCCACTGAACAACGTAGTTCGCACGACAGTCCAGGCGTTGGCGGCGGTCCTGGGCGGCACCCAGTCGTTGCACACGAATGCTTTCGACGAAGCTCTCGGGCTTCCGACCGAGGCGTCAGCAACGGTGGCACTCCGTACTCAGCAGATACTCGCGAATGAATCGGGAGTTACCAATACCGTCGATCCCCTGGCGGGGTCGTTCTTTGTCGAGGCGCTTACCGATGCCCTGGAATCAGCTGCCTGGGAGATTATCAGCCTGATCGATGAGGCCGGGGGTGCCTTGGCGGCAGTGGAGCAGGGGATACAAAAGGGTCAGATCGAGCGATCCGCCTACGAGGCTTCTCTGCGATTGGAATCCGGCACGGATGTCGTGATCGGGGTGAATGCCTACGTGGTTGATGAACCGGAGCCACTTGTTGGGGGAACCGTTGACCCGCAATTGGAGAGAGACCAGATTGCGACCCTCCAACGGCATCGTTTGGCTCGCTCCGATCAGGCGGTCGCCGATCGGCTTGCAGAACTTGTGTCGGTGGCGGCCGGACCCGCGAACGTTGTACGGCCCATTCGGGATGCGTTCGAGGCCGGGGCGACGTTGGGCGAGATTTCCGACTCGCTCCGATCGGTCTTCGGTACCCATTCCGAATAGCGCGGTTGGTTGGATGGCGGTTCGCATCTACGCTTAGGTGCCCCTAGTTATGAGGTCGAGTGTCAGGCGATAATCCCATCAGGTTTTTGATCATCGGCGGCGGGCCTGCTGGCACCATGGCGGCGACTGTGGCGGCGTCCCTCGGCGCAAAAGTGACGCTGGTGGAGTCATCGATCATCGGCGGGGCGGCCCACCTGTGGGACTGCATCCCGTCCAAGACGATGGTTGCCTCGTCGATCCGGATGAACTCGATTCGTAATGCCGAGAAGCTCGGGTTCGCGGCCGATCAGAGCCCGGTGGATCTCAAACGTTTGGCCGCTCGCATCGACACCATCGCGACGGATCTGTCCGAGAACACGTCGGAGGTTCTCGAAGATCAGGGGGTACGACTGATCAAGGGAATGGGCCGGTTCGTTGGTCCGCATCAGGCGATTGCGACTACAGCCGACGGTGACATCGACATCGAATTTGACGTGGCGCTCATCTCAACCGGCTCGGCTCCTCGGGTTCCCGACTGGGCAACCGTCGACGGAACCCGGATCATCACAACCCGGGAGGCCTATCACCTCGGCGAGGTCCCAGAGCACATGATCGTGGTCGGCTCGGGTGTTACCGGGGTCGAGTTCGTGAGCATCTTTGCCTCGATGGGGTCGCAGGTCACTCTCCTCGTTAGCCGCCAACAGGTCCTGCCGCATCGCGACGCCGAGGTTGCCGCCGCCCTTGAGGAGGACTTTCTCGAAAGAGGAGTCAAACTCCTCAAAGGTGCCAGGGCCATCGCAGCCGAACTTACGGACGACGGCGTTGTGGTTTCCGCCGATGATGGACGATCCGTAACGGGCTCGCATGTTCTGTTGGCGATTGGATCCATCCCGCTCACCACGGACCTCGGTCTCGAAGCTGCCGGAGTCCAAGACGACCATGGGTTCGTTCCGGTCGACGAATTTCAACGAACCAACGTTCCGCATATCTACGCAGCCGGTGACGTGACTGGCAAGTTGCCGCTGTCATCGGTGGCCTCCATGCAGGGGCGCAAGCTGGCGCGCCACGCGCTCGGCCACCAGGTCAAACCACTCGACTATTCAAAGGTTGCCCAGGCGATTTTCGCTGAGCCTGAAATCGCTTCGGTGGGTCTCGAGGAGGCAGACCTCGCCGCGGCCGGCAGACGAATCCGCAGCACCAAGGTCCCATTTGCGTCCAACAGCCGATCGGTCATTCAGGGCCAGGAGCGGGGGTTCGTTAAGGTGTTTTCGGACCCGGCCACCCACGAGGTACTCGGCGGTACGATCGTCGGCCACCGGGCTTCGGAGCTGATCGGCATTCTCGCCTTGGCAGTACAAGGGCGACTCCACGTCGAGACGCTTGTCGAGACGCTCATGGTCCATCCATCCTTATCGGAGAGTTTGACCGAAGCTGCCGACTGACTGGCTAGCGGACGATGGCGATGACCTGACCGGGGGTAACGGTGTCGCCCGCCTGGGCGCGGAGTTCAACCACCTCGCCACTGATCGGCGACTTGACCTCGTTCTCCATCTTCATGGCTTCGAGCACGCAGATCGGTGACCCTTCCTGCACCCGGTCACCGGCCGCCACCGTCACTTTTACGATGGTGCCTTGCATTGGTGCGGCGATGACACCGGCATCGATGCCACCTGCCTCCTTGCCGGCTTTGGCTAGTTTCGGGGGTCGGCGCCGTGCCGAGGGGCGGCGATCGGAACTGGAAACGGCAGCTTCGGGAGCCCAGAAGGTGACGTCGAATCGGCGGCCCCCAACTTCGACCGTCATGTTGCGCTGGCTGGTGGCCTCGTCCGTGGGAAGCGTGCCAGAAACCGGTTGGGGAGATCCGGAGAAGTCAAGGTCTTGCTCGACGAATTTGGTGTGGTGCTGGCCACTCGTAAACGTCTCATGCTCAAGGATCAGGCGGTGGGCCGGGATAGTGGTCGCCACCCCGGTTATAACGTATTCGGACAAGACGCCGCGTGCCCGGGCAATGGCCTCATCCCTGGTGGAGCCCCATACGATGAGCTTGGCTATGAGATTGTCGTAGTACTGGGTGACCCTGGTGCCGGCGGTGACCCATCCGTCGACCCGGACGCCGAAGCCGGCCGGTTCGCGATACTCGACAATCTGGCCGGGGCTGGGCAGAAAGCCGGATGCTGGGTCTTCGGCGTTGATGCGGAACTCGATCGCGTGACCCCGCGGGTTGATGTCTCCGAGATCAGCGTCCTCGCCCGAGGCGATGCGCAATTGGGCGTGAACCATGTCGATGCCGGTGACCATCTCGGTCACGGTGTGTTCAACCTGCAGGCGGGTGTTCATCTCCAGGAAATAGAGGGATCCGTCCTCGTCCATGAGGAACTCGATGGTCCCGGCGTTGCGGTAGTCACAGGCAGCTGCGACCTTCCGGGCAGCTTCGGCTAGCTCGGTCCGCTGAGCATCGGTCATGCCAAAGGCCGGGGTCTCTTCGATCAGTTTCTGGTGGCGTCGTTGCACGGAGCAGTCCCGTTCGCCGAGAAAATGGGTTACCCCGTCGGCGTCGGTAAGAATCTGCGCTTCGATGTGTCGGGGCCGTTCTAGGTACTTCTCGACATAGACGGCCGGGTTCCCGAAGTAGGCATCGGCTTCCCGTTTGGCTCCCTCGAAGGCCTCTGCGAGCTGGTCGGCCGAAGCCACAACACGGAGGCCCTTACCTCCTCCGCCATGGGCGGCCTTGATGGCGACGGGGTATCCGAATTCGGCTGCTGCGGCTGCCACATCTTCGACTGACGTCAACGGCTCTACAGTTCCTGGGACCGAACGAACCCCCGCGGCAGCGACCGCCCGGCGGGAGGCGATCTTGTCGCCCATCGTGTGGATGGCCGCGGGCGGTGGTCCGACCCAGATGAGACCGGCATCGAGCACTGCTTGGGCGAACGTCCCGTTCTCGGCGAGAAAACCATATCCCGGGTGAATGGCCGAGGCCTTCGCTTCCCTGGCTACTCGAAGAATCTGTTCACTGTTGAGGTAGGACTCGGCTGCGGGAGCCGGCCCGATCGCCCAGGCTTCGTCGGCCAGCTGGACGTGGGGGGCGTCGCGGTCGAGGTCTGAATAAACCGCGATCGTACGGACTCCGAGATCGCGGGCACTGCGGATGATCCGGACGGCAATTTCGCCCCGATTCGCAACGAGGACGGATTCGATCACAGTGGAATGTTCCCGTGCTTTTTGGGCGGCAGCGTCTGGCGCTTGTTCCGCAACATGTCGAGTGAACGAATCAGCCGAATCCGGGTATCACGCGGTTCGATCACGTCGTCAACCAAACCAAGTTCGGCGGCGCGATAAGGATTGTTGAACGCGTGTTCATATTCCTGGATGAGTTCTTGTCGGCGTTCGTCAACATCTTCGGCCTCGCTCAGGGTCTTACGGTGGATGATGTTAACCGCCCCGGGTGCGCCCATGACGGCGATCTGGGCCGAGGGCCAGGCATAGACCATGTCGGCGCCGATTCCGCGAGCATTCATGACGAGGTAGGCGCCACCATAAGACTTTCGGGTAATCACCGTAATGCGAGGAACGGTCGCTTCGCAGTAGGCATAGAGAAGTTTGGCGCCGTGGCGAATAATGCCGCGATGCTCCTGCTCGACGCCCGGCATGAACCCGGGCACGTCGACGAACGTGACGAGTGGAATGTTGAAGGCGTCGCAGAATCGCACGAACCGGGCGCTCTTTTCGGAAGCGCTGATGTCGAGCGTGCCTGCCATGGAACTCGGCTGGTTGCCGACCACGCCGACGGTGTATCCATCGAGACGCGCCAGTCCTGTGACGATGTTTGTTGCGAAGGCTTCGTGGACTTGATAGAACTCGCCGTCGTCGACTATCTCCTCGATGAGGTCAACCATGTCATACGGCTGGTTCGGCGAGTCGGGGATGATGGAGTCAAGGGCGTCGATGGTTCGGTCAGGAGCGTCGGTCGCCGCAAAGAACGGCGGGACTTCCATGTTGTTTTGCGGGAGGAAGCTCACCAGGTAGCGCACCTCTTCGAGCGCCTCCTCTTCGGAGGCGCATACGAAATGGGTCACGCCCGAGATAGAGGCATGGGCGTGAGCTCCACCTAGTTCCTCCATCGAAACGTCCTCGCCGGTCACTGTCTTAATGACCTCAGGGCCGGTGATGAAAAGGTGCGACGTTCCGTCGACCTGAAAGATGAAGTCCGTTATGGCCGGCGAATAGACCGCCCCACCCGCGCACGGTCCCATGATGACGGAGATCTGAGGGATTACGCCCGACGCCCGTACGTTGCGGTAGAAGATACGACCGTATCCATCGAGGGCGTCGACCCCCTCCTGGATCCTGGCGCCACCTGAATCTTTCAAGCCGATCACTGGCGCGCCGACTTCCATGGCCATGTCGAGCACTTTGCAGATTTTCTCGGAGACGGCCTGGCCGAGAGATCCTCCGAATACGGTGAAATCTTCGGCGAACACGAACACGGTGCGGCCATCGATGGTTCCCCATCCGGTAATCACTGCGTCCCCGGGTGGACGTTGACCCTCGAGTCCAAAACCGGAGGCCTGATGGCGAACGAACATATCGAGTTCCTCGAAAGAACCCTTGTCGAGCAGTAACCCGAGGCGTTCGCGCGCGGTCAGCTTGCCTTGATCGTGCTGGCGGTCAACCGCCCTCTGGCTTCCCGCATGCTGAGCTTCCTCGCGCAAAAGCCGCAGGCGCTCGATGTGTTGTTCGGTGCCCAACGCTTACTCCCGGTTTAGGGTTCTGTTCACTTCGACTCGCGAGGTTCGGTGATGGATACACCCTACGTTTTCGAATGGTTAGAGGAAACTAGCTCTACGCAGGATGATGCGCGCGGACTCTTTGCCGATATACCGGTCGTGGTGGCCGCCGCTGCTCAGTCCGGGGGACGGGGTCGTGGTGATCGGCGATGGGAAACGGCTCCGCGGGCTCTCGCGATTTCCGTGTGTTGGGCCCCGCGATGGGACCCGGTGCATTTCGGTCGGCTTCCCTTGGTCGCCGGATTGTCTGCCAGCGACGTCGTCGAAGCGGGGTTGAAGTGGCCGAATGATCTGGTCGATAAGAGTGGCGCCAAGGTGGGCGGCATTCTGGCCGAGTCGTCGGGGCCAGTCGTGACTATCGGCCTGGGCCTCAACCTGTACTGGCCGGGAGCACCGGAAGGCTATGCGGCTCTGTTTCCCGCCGATCCGGGTCGACGGGAGGATCTGGCCCGGGCATTTGCGGATCGACTGTTGGAACGGGTCGGTTACGGGAGCGACCAGTGGGACCGGGCAGGTTATGCGGCTAGATGTGTGACGCTCGGATCGACGGTGACCTGGCAACCGTCCGGCACTGGGGAGGCGGTTGGCATCGGCGAAGGCGGCGAGCTCATCGTTAGGACGGCGGACGGTAACAAGTCCCTGGTCACCGGCGAGGTGTGGGGGGTTCGTCCTGTGGTACCTCCCACCACCTAGCTGGCGTACTCCAGCGGCTACGCTTCTGCTGCACACCAAGGAGATCGACGTGGCGGTTCTTCCACACGAGGGCACCTACAACATCCTGTTCCACCCGTATGCCATCCCGGTCGGGAGTGGCACGCGCACTGGCTACCTGGCGCGCCCGGACCAGATCGGAAACTACCCGGCGGTGGTAATCCTGCCCGGGATCTTCGGTCTCGGTTCCTTCGAAAAGGAACTTGCCAGGCGGTTGGCCAGGCACGGTTTTGTGGCTGTTTCGTTTGATCCATACTCGGCTCCTCTGGCGTCAGGGGCAACGCTTGACGACGCCTTGACTGCCTACAGCACGCTGGATGATCGAAGAGCTCTAACGGACATCGATCGCGCCATCGATTTTGCGATCGCTGGTGCTGCGGACTTCACGGTTGGGGGTCCGGTCGGTCTTGTCGGAGTCGACACCGGCGGTCGATTTGCGCTGCTGTACGCCGCGGAACGTGCTCGAGTCGCGGCGCTTGTGGTGATTCATGCGCCTCTAGCCGGCGATGACCAGCGAAGCCACACAGTCAAAAGTGCCCTCGAGCGCATCGTGGTTCCGGTGCTGGGTTTGTACGGGGCCGACGATGAGCACATTCCGTCGGAAGGAGTCGATGTGGCCGCGAGTCTGAATTCCTCCGGGCAGTGGATCGTCTACGAAGCTGCGCAACACGACTTCATGGATCCCGACAGTGACCAGTTCCATTCCGGTGCCGCGTCCGATGCGGCGGCACGAATTCCCCGGTTCCTTTCGTCGACACTTCCGAAGCCTGAAATCAGTGACTACTGAAATCGGCGCCGGAGCTGCGTCACGGTCAATGATCTGAGCCGGAATGACGAAGCGAACGGATACCTGGACCTGGATCAAGCGCAGCATCGTGACTGCTCTGGTCCTCGCCAATCTGATGGTCGGATATGCCTTGTGGCAGCTAAACCAGGTTTCTGACCAATTGGCCAGTTTCACGACGGTCCCACAGCTCGACGACGTGTTGACCGTGGCTCCGGAGGATCCGGGCGACCCCGTAACCTTCCTGATGCTGGGTTCGGATTCTCGTGAGAACCTGCCAGATGACTGGGTGGGTGACTTTGGGGCTTTCCAGGGCCAACGTGCCGACGTCATCATGGTCGTCCGAGCATTTCCCGAGTCGGGCACGATGCAGCTGCTGAGCCTCCCGCGCGACTTGCGCGTGGACATCGATGGCTACGGCGTGCAAAAGGTCAACGCCGCCTATGCATTCGGGGGAGCCAATCTCATGGTTTCCACCGTTCAGCGAGAGCTCGGAATACCGATCCACCACTATGTCGAGATCGATTTTGTCGGCTTCGCCGGATTGGTGGATCAGCTCGGCGGACTCACCATCGACTTTCCGTATCAGGCCCGGGACCTCAAGAGCGGACTCGCTGCAGACGCGGGTAGTCAACGCCTCGATGGTCGCATGGCACTTGCCTATGCCCGCTCTCGTTCCTACCAAGAGTCGCGAGACGGCCAATGGGTCTCGGCCGACGCCAACGACATAGGTAGGACCAGGAGGCAGCAGCAACTGCTCGGGGCGATGCTCAGTCAGCTAAAGCGGCCCTCAAACGTGATTGGAGTCCAGTCGCTCGTGGCTGAGCTATCCCAGTTCATGGTGGTTGACCCCAACTTCAACGAACTCGACCTTGTGTCGCTGGCCTTCGCGTTTCCGGAGTTTTGGCACGGATAATCTTGTGGCGTCGACGTTGCCAACCCACACGGAGATCATCGACGGGATCTACTACGAGATTCGTGATGAACCTGCGGCTACCGAAGCGATATCGGCCTTTGGGGAGGTTGGCCCGCAGGCTTCCAGTCAGGACACCATCCCGACCACGACGCTTCCGCAGACGCTCACGATCGAAGTCGCCAATGGCAACGGAACCCCCGGGTCGGCAACTCGATGGGCTGATGCGCTGGTGGATATGGGCTTTGAGGTGGTTTCCGTTGGCGACTATGACTCGTTTGCGGTGCCAGTTACCCAGATCGTGAGTCCGGCGGGATCGGGGTTCGGCGAGCGAGTCCTTGAGCGGCTTGGGTTCGGCGAGGTGATTGCTGGCAGCCCGAGCAGCTCGCACGTTCTCGTCATTCTTGGTGCCGACTCGGTCAATCAGCCGGGCTAGCCGTGCCTCGTCGTCAATCGCGCCTGGTTCATGCGACACGCCTCGTGGTTCATGCGACACCCCACTAGGTTGATGCCGACTCTCAGGGGGTACTCATGCGCGTCGCCGTCATAGGTGCAGGATATGTCGGACTTATTCAGGCGGTTGGCCTGGCCCACATCGGGCATGATGTCGTCCTCGCCGAGCGTGACGCCGAGCGTGTGGCAGCTATCTCAGCCGGTCGATCACCGATTTATGAACCGGGGCTTCCTGAGTTGCTTTCTGCTGCGCTGGCCAATAAATCGCTGACGGTTACCACCTCTAATATCGATGCCGTCGAAGGGGCCGAAATCGTCTTTTTGGCCCTGCCAACTCCCCAGGGGAACGAGGGCGAAGCGGACGTCTCTGCCATCTTTCTCGTTGCCGACGAACTCGCCCCGGTCTTGCCGGTCGGCTGCCTCGTCGTCACCAAGTCGACCGTCCCGGTGGGGACCAACCTGGAAGTCGGAGTACGTACCGGACGTCCGGTCGCTTCCAATCCGGAGTTCCTTCGGGAGGGCAGTGCGGTTACCGACTTCATGAAGCCGGATCGGATCGTAATCGGAGCTCAGGACCGCAGCTACGTTGACAAGCTTGTCGAGTTGTATCGCCCGATCGACGCGCCGATACTCGTGACGGATCTCGTGTCGGCAGAGGTGATCAAGTATGCGGCGAATGGCTACCTGGCCGCCCGGGTCACCTACGCCAATGCCATGGCGAATGTCTGCGAGGCGGTCGGGGCGGATGTGCGCGACGTGCTACTCGGGATCGGGTATGACCACCGGATCGGATTCTCCTTTATGCGGCCAGGCCCCGGGTTTGGAGGCTCCTGCTTTCCGAAGGACACCAGAGCGTTGGTCAAGTTGGCGGCCGACGCCGGCTATGAGTTTTCGCTCATGCGGGGCGTTATCGCCACGAACGAGGAGCAACTGGCGAGGACGTTCGCCAAAGTCGAAGCGGCCGCCGGAGGCAATGTTCGGGGGTCTCGTGTTGCCGTGTGGGGCCTGGCATTCAAGGCGGGAACCGATGACGTTCGGGAGAGTCCGGCGCTCGCCATCGTTGGTCGACTGGTTGACGCAGGTGCCGATGTTGTTGCCTTCGACCCCCAGGCAAGCGTGCCTGGCGTTGCAGCCGCCCCCGACGCGATGGCGGCCGTCGATCACGCCGACGTGCTCTTGATCGCTACCGAATGGCCACAGTTTCAGCGGTGCGATCTACAGGCTGTAGCCGCCCGGATGCGCGGGTCGGCGATTGTGGATGCCCGGAACCTGCTTGATCCGACCGCGGTCAAGGCTGCTGGTTTGACCTACACCGGGGTTGGTCGATGACTGCAAAGTCCAAAGGTCGGGCGCTCGTCACCGGAGGCGCCGGTTTCCTGGGATGCCACCTCGTGAGACGGTTAGCCCGATGAAGGATGGGACGTCACCGTCCTCGATGATTATTCGTCTCCGTCCCCGCTGGCCGACAATTTGCCGGCAACGATGGTGGTTGGTTCGGTCGTCGCTCCGCCGTCGCTGGATGGACCGTTCGAGTTGATCTGCCACCTCGCCTCTCCGGCATCGCCTCCCCGCTATCTCCTCGACCCGGTGGGGACTCTGCGGACGGGAGCCGAAGGTATGCGCCAGGTTTTGGATATGGCTGCTGAATGGGGTGCCCACGTGCTCTTCACGTCCACCTCTGAGATATACGGTGACCCGGAGGTCCATCCCCAACCAGAGAGTTACGTTGGCGCCGTTGATGTGCAGGGACCTCGGGCCTGTTACGACGAAGGAAAACGATACGCTGAAGCGCTGGTCTACGCCTACCGTCGAGCAGGTCTGCACCGTAGGTCTTCGGTGGTCAGGCTCTTCAACACCTATGGACCAGGCATGCATCCCGATGACGGACGGGTCGTCACGGCGTTCCTCGGCTCGGCCCTGGCGGGTCAACCGCTCCCGATCTTTGGTGACGGGTCCCAGACGCGTTCATTTTGTTACGTCGATGATGTCATCGACGGTCTGATGGGCATTCTGGCCGGGGAGTTTCCCGGTCCTCTGAACATCGGCAACGATGTCGAAGTTTCCATGCTTGAATTGGCCGACGTCGTCGAGCGCCTGATCGGTTCGACCGGTCGCCAGTTTCTGGCGCTGCCCGATGGGGATCCGAAAGTGCGAAGGCCCGACCTTTCGGCCATCAGGGAACTGACTGGCTGGAAAGCGACCACCGACCTGGCGACCGGGCTTTCAAACACGATCGCGTACCTGAGAGAGCTCACATGACCTATACGAAACTGACCGTAATCATTCCCGTGTTCAATGAGCGGCGCACCATCGCCGAGGCCATCCGGCGCGCCCGTGAACAGGAGCTTTCGGTTTCTCGCGAAGTGATCGTTGTCGACGATGGCTCAACCGATGGCACTCAGGAGGTGGTCAAACAGTTGCTGGACTCCACGGTCCGGTTGATCGAACAGCCAGTCAACCGGGGTAAGGGCGCAGCCGTTCGGGCGGGGATCGAGGCGGCCACCGGTGACGTCCTGGTCATTTACGACGCCGACCTTGAATACGACCCTCGCGACTGGGTCGCCATGCTTCGGCCGTTGAACGAGGGCCTCGCCAAGGTCGTCTATGGCTCTCGGTTTACCGGTGAGCGTCGCAACATGATGTTCTGGCATTGGGTGGGCAATCGTTTCTTGAGTCTGACGACCAATGTCCTGTACAACACCACCATCTCGGATATGGAAACCTGTTCGAAGATGATCGACACGAAGGTTGCCCAGGGCTTGGTGCTTGTTTCCAATCGTTTCGATATTGAGCCGGAGATCACCGCCAAGCTGTTGCGGTCGGGGCATCGGATCTGGGAAGTACCCATCCGGTATGCAGGTCGTGAAGTCGACGAAGGAAAGAAGATCAGCTGGAAGGACGGCTTTCCAGCCTTGTGGTCCCTCGTCAAGTGGCGCGTTCGTGCCAAAGCGAACGTGGACTCGCTCGTGAAGGCGATCGTCACGGGCGGAGCAGGGTTCATCGGTTCACATTTGGTGGATCGCTTGATCAATGAGGGTTGGGAGGTGCTCGTCGTTGACAATCTCGCTTCCGGGCACCTGGACAACCTCAAATCAGCCCGCGAATTCGGCAAGGTCAAGGTTCACACGCTCGACATCCTCGACCGGGATCTCGCTGAAGTGTTCGGTCGCTTCAGGGCAGATCGGGTGTTTCACCTTGCTGCTCAGGCCTCAGTCTCAACCTCGATGACGGACCCGATGTTCGACGCTCGGGTCAATGTGCTCGGAACCATTTCGGTACTCGAGGCGAGTCGCAAGTCCGGGGTGGGGCGGGTGGTTTTCGCCTCGTCCGGTGGTGCCCTGGCCGGTCCCGGTTCGGCCATTCCTACCAAGGAGACGCAGAAGCCGAGACCGATTTCACCCTACGGGGTGGCCAAGCTGGCCGCTTCCGAGTATCTGGCGATGTACGAACGAACCTATGGTCTCGAGCACGTCGTAATCGCCCCGGCCAATGTGTACGGACCCCGTCAGCGAGCCCATGCCGAGGGCGGGGTGGTCGCCATTTTCGTCGAAACGCTGATGGCTGGGCGCGCCGCCACCATCTTCGGCGACGGCAGCCAAACGCGCGATTTTGTGTATGTCGCCGACGTTGCCGATGCTTTCTACAAGGCCGCTTCCACGAAGAACGTTGGACGGACCTATAACGTGGGAACGGGTACTGAAACGACGATCTCCGACCTGTATGCCCTCATCGCCCAGGCGACCGGTGGTCCCGCCAAAGCCAGTCTTCGAAGCTGCCAAACCTGGTGACATCGAACGATCCGCGCTTGATGCGTCGGCCGCCGTCCGAGGCCTCGACTGGGCGCCGTGGACCGCCGTTGTCGAAGGTATTGCTGAGACGGTACGTCACTACCGCCAAGGTTGACCTCTCAACGAAACAGATCTTCTGACGGGGGTCGCACCAGGTCGGTGGCCCGGCCGTCACCGGTGAGGCGAAGCCCTCGAACCACGGCCACGGGGGTGCCGGTTGCCTTGCCCATGACGAGGTCGGCAGCCGCGGCGATCTCGTCGATCGCCGCAACCTCGGTGACTTCCAGCGTCGAACCGAACGTGTCGGTCGTCCCGCGATAGTCGATCAACGACGGTAGCCCGGAGACCCCGATCGCCACATCGGTCAGGCCCCGGCGCCAAGGGCGACCGAACGTGTCCGTGATGATGACGCCAAGTGATTTCCCTGTTGCCTGTTCGAGGCGTCGCCGGATCCGATGGGCGCTCGCGTCAGGATCGCGGGGGAGTAGTACAACGTAGCCGGGCGCAACGTTGGACCGGTCGACTCCGGCATTGGCGCAAATAAAGCCATGCCGGGTGATCGAGATCGTCAGATCTCCCCGGCGCCTGACAACCGAAGTGGATTCGGATTCGACGATCTCTCCGGCGCTCCTCGTCGGTAGCGGCCGCCTGCAAAGCGCCCTCGGCCTTCGACACGATTTTGTGCGTCACCACGACGATGTCGAAATCCTGAAGCGGCTCCGGCAGTGCGTCGAGAATCAAGGAAGCGACGTCATCGCCCTCGACCACCTCACCGATACCGTTCACCCCGAATATTTCAAGGTTCACAGGATTTCGATCAGCCATTCGGCGAAGCTGACGGACGACTCCATCGTGGCGAGACGCGTGTTGCGAACGTGCACTCTGGCCCCAAGGCCGGTGAGGGCTCCCCGGTCTGTGGCATCTTGCTGGTCGATCACGAGTTCGTTGACGACCCCGTCATAGGCGGCGAGGACCCCCTCGTTGCCAGGCGGCAAGCCGAGCGATAGGAGGACCCGGTCGGCAGGCCCTTTGAGTGCCTTGCCTCCGATCAGCGGACTGACGCCGACTACCCGGGGGCGATCGACGATCGCCGAGGCGATGCCGGGGATGGCCAGGATCGGCCAGATGGAGAGGGGCGGGTTACTGGGGCCGATGATGACTGCGTCGGCGTTGGCGATCGCTTCCAAAACGCCAGGGGCGGGGACGGCCTGATCCGCTCCAGCAAACCGAATGTCGATTACGTCATCCTCGTGGGCGCGATGCACAAAATACTCTCGGAAAGACAGCCACTCGTCGTCAGGCGTCAAGATCTCCGTGCGGACCGAATCGTCGGATGCAGGAAGAATGGTGATTTCGAGTCCAATGACCTCCGCCATTCGGCCGGTGATCTCCGATAGCGGTACCCCCCGGTATAGCTCCATCGTTCGGAACAGTTTTCCGGCCAGGTCCCGATCGCCGATCCGCATCGCCGTGTCGACTCCGAATTCTTCGAGCCGGGCCATGACGGCAAACGAATCGTACGCCAGGCCCCAGCCGGCCTCCGATTCAACGCCGGCGACGGTGTACATAACCGTGTCGATGTCGGGAGATACGGCCAGACCGTAATCCGAGTCGTCGTCGCCAACGTTGACGATCACGGTGAGATCGATGCCCGGAGCGCGGGCCAATCCGCGCGCAAGTCTCGCACCACCAACTCCACCCGATAACATGACCACATTCATGGTGCCGACCTTTGATCCGATTGGTCGGCAATCTAGTCGGGTTCCGGGCGAGATTGCCTAGGCGCGCGAAGAACGACACAATGGATCTGATGGCAACGGCACATCTCACTTCACTCGCGACGATCGCTGTCGCCGTCAACGCGTCAGATGCCGCGAAGGTTGCTGCTGCCCTGGCATCGACCGCGGTTGGCGAGGTGCCCGAACGGTTCGTCATCGGAGGCGGTGCGCCGTCGCAGGCTGCCGCAGTCGCCGCTTCCGCTACCTGGGTACGGACGACCACGGAGCTGATCGCCGAGTTACCACCAACCGTTACGCACGTCTGGCTACTCCATGACGATGCGATGCCACGACCCGATGCGCTACGGGCTCTGGTTGATGCGGCGGAACAGATCGACGCAGCATTGGTGGGTTCAAAGGTGCTCCGAGCTGACGACCCCTCGGTCCTCGAATCGGTCGGCGGAGCGACGGACGTGTTTCTTGTGCCGGATTCAGGGTTAGCGGCTGGCGAACTTGATCAAGAGCAGTACGACGTGGTTCGCGACGTGGCCTTCGTCCCAGGCGAATCGGTTTTGATTCGACGTGATTTGTTGAAAGGTCTTGGCGGTCCCGATCGACTGCTGCCCCCCTTCACTCAGGCCATCGACTTTGCAGGGCGGGCTCGCTCTGCGGGAGGCCGGGTGGCGGTCGTTCCGTCGTCGGAAGTACTGCATGCCGGCACCTGCCACGCAAAAATTCCGTCGTGGCGAGACCCGGCAGCTCGCTGGCGGTCGGCGGCCAAGTTGTATTCGGGTTGGACAGCGGCCTGGGTCCTGCCGATGGCGATTGTCATTGCCCTGCTCGATGCCGTGGTGCGGCTCGTCATGTTGGACGCCCGTCCGCTCCTGGATCTCATCAAGGGCTTGGGCTGGAACACGAAACACGTTGGCAACACGCTGGTCGCCCGCCGACAGGCACGCAAGATCGTCCAGGTCGACGACGGGGAAGTATTCCGATATCAGCGCAGCGGCTCCCTCGTCATGGCCCGCCTGGGCGGCGACCTGACCGATTGGCTACGCGAACGTTCCACAACGCTGGGCGTCGTCGCCAGGATCGATGCCGAGCGGATGTTCTGGCAGCGTCCCGGGTTCGCCTATCTGGTGATGGCGCTGCTGGCATTGGTCGCCGGGGTTCGGTCGTTACTGGTTTCCGGGATGCCGGTTGCGGGGTACGTGCTTTCGCCGTCCGCGGATCCAATGTCGGTTTTGGGCGCATACGCCGGTGGATGGAATCCGATCGGATTCGGGACGATCGGGCCGGGGCATCCGGCCGCGGCCGGGGCGGCTCTGGTTCAGCTGGTTTTTTCAGACTCGGCCCTGCGGGTCATCGTCGTCAGTTCGTTGGTTGTCGGTTTGCTCGGGCTTCGTCGGTTGCTGAGAACCCTCGGGGTTGAAGGCGTAGCGGCGGTTCTCGGAAGCCTGGCCGGAATGGCCTGTCTGGCCGCGTGGGGGTCGGGTTCGGCCGGTTATTGGCCAGCTTTCCCGGCGCTGGCAGTAGTGCCGTGGATGGTTACGAGCGCTATGCGTCCGTGGCCGACCGACTTTCGGTCCCGGGTCGGGAGGCTGGGTGGGCTCCTCGTTTCAAGCTGCCTTGTTGGCTTGTTCGTGCCTTTTGCCCTGGGGGCGGGCCTGGTTATCTCGTTGCTGTGGATGGCGTTCGGAACAGGCTCGCGGGTCACCATCATGATCAGGGCTGCTACGGCGGCCGTGGGAGGGCTGGCGGTGCTTGGGCCGTGGTTATGGTTTTCCAGTCTCTCCGAAATGGTCTCCGGCGGCCAGGCGCTGCCCTTTTCGCCGCCGGTGTGGCTGGCGGCGGGCTTGGCCCTAGGAGCGTTTCTCGCCGTATTGGCTGCTGCCGAGCCCTTCGCAAACGTGACCGGGGTCGGAGGATTGCTCGCCCTGGGCGGTGCGGCGCTCTTGCTTGTAGCGCAGGGTCGAGAGCCGTCAGCTGCCGGGCTGGTTCTGCTGGCGATTGGCCTAGCGCTCGTGGTGGGTGGCGTAGCCGGGAGTCTGACTGGCGCCAGAGGCCTGGCCCGAATTGTTCTTGCGGTGAGTCAGGTCGCCGTGGTGGCCAGCCTGGTCGCGGTGGGCCTGGTGATCGGGACTGGCCGGTGGGGTCTTCCGATCGATCGCTACTCCGAGGTGATCGAACTGACCGAGGCTCGGTCGGCCGACCTGCCGATGGGTCGGGTGTTGCTGGTCGGCTCAGACCTCCCCGGCGACGCCAGGGAACTCATGGGGGTCCCGTACAAGGTCATCGATGGTCAGCTCCCCGTTGGAGACGGTTGGTTGCCGACGTATCGAGAGGCTGATCAGATGCTCGAGCAAACCCTTGTCGCATCGACTGGTCCCGACGTTCTCCGCCCCGGGCAAGCCCTCGGCGCCTTAGGTATCCGTTGGGTGGTCGTGACGGCGCCGAGTGTGCTGGACCAGGCCTTCACGAACAAGCTCGACCTCAAGAAACTGGACGTCGGAGACGGTCGATTCACCGTCTATGAGAACGTCCAACCCGCATTTGTCGCAGCGACGCCCGATGGGATGCCCTGGCGACTGGAGAAGAACCAGTTCGTCGGAGAGGCGGCTCCGGAGGTGGCGCTCGCCGTGAACCCACAACCATTTGGCCAATCGGTGGTTCCGGTCATCGCCGATGGGTCTGCGGGTCGGATTGCTCCCACCACCGACCCCGCAATGCGGATCTTGGGGTGGGCCGGCGCCGTCGCCGTGGTCTTGGCGGCCGTGGCGGCCGCAGTCGGACTCCGGGACCGCGCATGAAACGCACGATCCTGCTTCTGAGCCTGGTGGCAGCCGGACTGTTCGTGGCGCTACTTCCGGCTCGTCCACTTTCTACCATTCCAACGGTTGCCTCGACGGTCGTCGAACCGGTCGCCTCGGCTACCAGCGTCGCCTACTGCGGATGGGTCAGGACGGATTCGGCACTCGAGATGTCGATCGGGTTCGCAGCGTCGCGCGACACCCAGGCCACGGTCTCGGTGCTATCAGAAGGGGCGGTGGTCGCCAGCGAGGAGCGAGCCGTGGCGCCCTTTGGCTCGATTCCGGTCAGTGCCGTGCTATCCGTCGGTGTGGAGGGTGCCATTGTTGAGTTTGCGACCGGGCCGGCGGGAGCTTTGGCGATTGGCGACGGAGCACTTGGAATGGTGGCGACGGCGTGCCCTTCGACGGTCGCGGACCGCTGGGTGCTCGGTGGAGGCTCGACCCTGGAAGGTCAGACGCTCGACCTGCGACTGTTCAATCCATTTCCCGAAGATGCCAAACTCACCATTCGTGCGCTCTCGGAGAACGGCAGCGAACCTGATCAGAGCCTTGAAGCCGTCTCCGTCCCCGCCCAGTCCAGTCGTACCATTTCCCTGACGGAGATTCTCGGATTCCGCGAGTGGCTATCGGTTGAAATCGAACAAACCGACGGTCGCATCATTCCCTCATACGTTGAGCAGTCGGCAACCGGCGGTACCACCGCACAATCGGGTGTGGCACTGGCCTCTGAGTGGTACTTCCCGTTCGGTGGAGTCGCAGGGATCACCAACAGTCTCGTGCTCGTTAACCCGTCGGCGAGTCCGATCGGCTATCAAGTGGCGCGGGCCACGGATAGTGGCGCTGGAGATGAACTCGACCGCGGCAGCCTCGAACTCCGACAGGTCACGGCGATTGCTCTGGAGGCCGGAGACGGCTACATCTTGCAGGCCGACGCCCCGATCGCGGCGTTTGTGGTGGGGCGAGGCGAGGTTGGCAACGCCTCGGTTGCCGGATCGAGCGTAACGGCGACCGACTGGCTCCTTCCAGGCGCCGGCGCGCTGCCGGCCACCACGATCATGATGCTCAATCCGTCAGTCGAGGACATTACCGCTACGGTCCTCAGCCGCCTCGGGCAGGAGAAAGTACTCATCCCCGGTGGCGGGGTCACTGCAGTGCCATTGGCCGTCTCCGATGGCGGAGTACAGGTATTTGCGAGCGGGCCTATCGTGGCGGGTTGGTACGCCGAGGGCGACAATGGCTTTGCCTACGCGATGGGTATTCCGGTTGTTGGTCGCTGATCCGCTCACCCGGTTATGGCTACTCGCGGCCGGAGCCGTCCTGGTCGGGGCTTTGGTATGGCTCCTCCGGTGGCGGGCTGATCGCTCACCGTCCCGGTCGCTGCCTGCCGATCTCGGGCCGTTTCCTGTCGCCTTGTACTTTGGGGACGCCACGTGCGCGTCGTGTATCCCGGCGAGAAGCGCCATCGACCACGGGGCGCTCGAGGTTCGTTCCTATGAGTGGGCGTCACATGGAGATGTCTTCGATCTCCTCGAAATCGAAGAGGTTCCCCGGCTGATTGTCGCCGGCCGCCAGGGCCAAATTCTGGCCGATATCTCGGGCGTTCCGTCGGCGCGTCAAATTGCGCGGGCGAAATTACAACTTTCTCAAGAATGACAAAATCGACTTACGCGCCAACGTGGCGCGTAAGAAATACCGCGAAATGCTTGTTGATTGCCCGTGACCCGCATAAGCTCCAGCTCCATGCTTGAACATTGTGCGCGTTGCGGAACCCCGGCCGGGTCGATCATGTCCTACAACTACGGCGAAAAAGCTGTCTGGCTTGACGACCTGACGACGTCGGTGGTCCCGGGCGCCGGCTATCCCGTGTGCGCCACCCATGCCGACCGGCTGACACCGCCCATGGGGTGGACCCTCACCGATCGTCGCAACACCGTTCGCTTGTTTGCGCCCGCTGAGGTGGCCTAAGGCCCGTGGGGTTGGATCGAGATCTTCTCGACGATATTCGAGACCTCGACGAACATGAGCTGAGACGCCTCCATATGCTCACCCAAGCTCATCTTGAGCGAATCGGTGTCATCACTCAGGCGGTGGGTGCCCCGAAAGTAAGTATCCGTCAGCAGTCTGTGCGGTGTGGCCGTGCCACATGCACCACGTGTCCGCATGGCCCGTACTGGTATGCGTACTGGCGGGAGGATGGGCGACGTCGGAGCAAGTATTTGGGCAAACTCCTCGAAGAGGACTAGTCAGGTGCTTGGCGTAATGCGGGCTGGATGCATACACTGCTGCGGGGCGGTCCTGCAACCTGGAGGTTTTCGCACATGAAGTGCCCGACATGCCGCGTCGATGACGTGATTGAAATTCACCAGAAGCTGCCCGATGGCACTGAGATCGATTTTTTCTCGTGCCACAAATGTGATGAGCGCTGGTGGGACCATCAAGGACGAGAGATCGCACTTGCCGACGTATTGGAACTCGCCAGGAGAGCCCGCGCCTAGCGGGAGGGCATCGGGTACCGCAGATGCTGCGGTGTCGCCCTGGGTGCCGAGACTTGTAATCGCCGCCGTAACGGCGGCGATTTTCTTCGCCGTGCAACCGTGGCTCATTCTTACGGTCAACACCCCGACCGGCGGCGACATGGGCGCGCACGTACTGGGGCCGGCGATCCTGCGAGACGTGCTCCTTCCCAAGTTCCAGATCCTTGGTTGGAGTGACGCCTGGTTTGCCGGGTTCCCAGCCTTCTACTTCTACTTCCCGCTTCCTTCGCTAGTCATTGTCCTCCTCGATCTGGTCATCCCGTACGGCGTGGCGTTCAAGATGGTCACCGTGGCGGGTCTGCTAGCCACGCCGGCCGCATCGTATGCTTTTGGCAGGGCGATGGGCCTTGACCGCTGGGTCGGTACGGTTGCCGGGGCAGCCGGAGGCACGTTCGTCTTCGTCGAATCCTTCACGATCTTCGGCGGTAATGCCCCCTCGACCATGGCTGGAGAGTTCGCCTACTCATGGTCGTTCGCGCTTGGCCTGTTTTATCTCGCAGCCCTGATCAAGGCTGTCCGTGAATCCCCCCGGTACGTCCCGCTGGCGGTGCTGTTGCTCGCCATGACGGCGCTGTCACACGTAATCACGACCGGCATGTTCGTACTGGCGAGCATTCCGATCCTCTTCTGGAAACGCGGGTTCTTGCGATCGACCACGACCTGGGGCTGGGGATTCGCCGTCGCGGCTTTTTGGGCTCTCCCGCTCATCGCTCGTCTCAATCAAACCTCTGACATGAGTTGGGTGCCGCTCAAAACGTGGGGCGAGATCTTTCCCGCCGAGATCTGGTTGCTGCTCCCGCCTGCCTTGTTCGGGGCGGTCTGGCTGATCCGGCGGACCAAGAACTGGGCGCCGATGATCGTGATGACCTTCCTCCCGGTCGCCTACTTCTGGCTCCCGGCCATCGCCAGTCAACTCGGATGGTTCTCGGGAACCTGGAAACTGTGGAATGGCCGGTTGCTGCCGTTCTGGTTCTTTGGGGTTTCCATGCTGACCGGGGTCGCGGTTGGGGTGGTGTCCAAGCTGATCGCCCGGCGCCTACCCACCCGGGTATCGGCGGGTTGGGTCAAAGCACCTCTGCTGACGATCGGTCTCGTTGCACTAGGGATTGGCATGCTGAAGGGGTCGGTTGAGGTTCAGTGGTGGGCCGGGGGAGTGGCCATCCTCGCCGTGGTGATTTGGGGTGGTATCGAGATGGCGGGGGCCAAGGTTGCGACCGGCCCCACCATGGTGCTCGTCGCCAGCGCCTTCATTCTTACGCAGTCGCTGGCTGGTTTGAGTTTCGTCTCGGGCTGGGCGGCGTGGAATTTCAGCGGCTACGAGGCCAAGCAGGGATTTGAGCAGTACGAGCGATTGATGGAGGCGGTGGATGTTCTGCCTGCCGGTCGGATCCAGTGGGAAGCCAACAACGATATGGATCGCGAGTACGGCACCCCCATGGCCCTCATGCTGTTTCCGTACTGGACCCAGCAGGCTTCGATGGAGGGCTTGTTTTTCGAATCCTCGATCACCACGCCGTTTCATTTCATCAACGCCGGTGAGATGAGTTTCCGCCCGTCGAACCCGATTCCAGGATTGAAATATCACAACTTCAGTTTCGACCGCGGCATCAAGCACCTCGGTGTCTACGGCGTTGAGTACTACGTGACCTTCACCCCCGAAGCTGCTGCGGAAGCCTTGAGGTATCCGGAGCTACGCGAGATCGCCCGGATCGATCCACATCGTGTGTACGCCTTGCCGGCGACCCAATTGGTCGACGTTGCGGTCAATCAGCCAGTGGTATTCGAAGTCGACGGTGGTCTGAGCATTGGCGATGAGGCCACCACGAACTTTAATGATGTTGCCCTCGACTGGTACGACGACCTCGAACTGCTCGACAACTGGATAGTGGCCGATGGTCCCGAGGCCTGGCCCCGGATCGACGACCTAAGCGACCTGGAAGGTGTCTCAACGCCGCTCGGCGACGGAGGAACCGTTTCAAATATCGTGACTGACAATGGTCACTTTGAGTTCGACACGACGGCGATTGGTGTCCCGCATCTTGTGAAAGTGTCGTACTTTCCGAACTGGCAAGCTACGGGCGCGGACGGACCTTGGCGGGCGGGTCCGTCCCTGATGGTGGTGATCCCGACCGAGGGGCACGTCGAATTAGATTTCAACCGGACCATATTCGAGCAGGTCGGGATCGCGTTGACTATCGGCGGGATCGTCCTGTTGATTGGCGGGTTTGTTGTGGCAAAACGACGTAAAGCATGAAGAACTACATCAAGAGTTTTTTCAATCGGACGAGCGCCAACCAGTTCATCAGGTTGTCGATCATCGGCGGATTCAACACGGTATTGGACTTTGTTCTCGCCAACCTGTTCAAGGTCAGTTTCGGGTTCTCGTCCCAGGCCTCGGTGGTTACCGCATTCACCATTGCCACCGGTGCTTCCTATCTGATGAATCGCCGATTTACCTTCTCGATCTCGGGCGGTAAGAAGACCATGCGGGAAACCGGAGCGTTCTTTCTCGTCAATGGCATCGCTTTGGCGGTTACATCCGGGTTTGTTGGGCTGGCCGAATTGTGGTTTGGCGACAACCTGGTCGTCTTCAATGGCGCCAAGGTGGCGGCCACGGTGATTGTCCTGTTCCCGAAGTTTGCTGGCTATCGCGACCTGGTTTTCCGTCGTTCTCTTTCGAACGAGATTCGCAACTGAACGAGCCCGCGCAGGGTTCGGGGTATCCGCTTGAGGAACGGCGTGCGCGCCGCCCGCCGCTCTTCAACAATGATGGGTACTTCGGCGATCGAGAACCCGGCCCGCTCCGATCGGATCACCAATTCGGTATCAAAGAGATCATTGTTGGACTGAACGGTGCCCAGCATGGTGTCGAGGACGCGTTGCCGAAACGCCTTGATGCCATGCGTATCCGAGACCTTCGAACCGACCAGAACCCTCAAAAGAAGATTGAAGCCGTAGGTGCCCGTCCGGCGGAGCAAGCTCCGATGGTCTTCGCTTTCGGGAGCCCGCTTGGAGGCGATCACGATATCTGCATCGGTGCTAGCCAGGCCGCCGATGAAAGGCCCGGAGAAGTAATCGATATCGAAGTTGACAACCCAGTCACCGTGAGCGTGCTGAAAACCGGCGCGCATTGCGGCCCCGTAGTCCGGATCCGGCAGCGACAGTACGTCGGCTTTCCAACCGGTCGTTCGGAGTTCTTCACACCATTTTTCAGCCAGGTCGGCCGTGGCGTCGGTCGAGCCGTTCTCGACCACGATGAGTTCTTGGGCGGCGCCGGTCGCGTCGAGTACTTCTCGAATCATGGCCGGGAGAAAGTCGGCGATATAGGCGGCCTCGTTGTGCACGGGCACAACAATGGATATCAAAGGCATGGCAAGAGTCTAGATCGGGCCGAGACGTTGCGATCCAGCCAGGTCACGCACCACTAAGATACGCGGCCTTCCTGGGGGAACTCCTTATGCAGCTCGACGTGATCTTCAAGGCCTATGACATTCGGGGCCGTACCGACATTGGCGACCTTGACGCGACCGCCGCGAAGCGAATCGGACGCGGGTTTGCCGAGTTCGTCGGGGGCAGATTTCCTGACGTCGCCGAAGTCGTCGTGGGTCGTGACTGCCGAGAGTCCTCGGCGCCGCTCGCCCGGGCACTCATGTCGGGTATTCAGGCAGGTGGCATCGACGTGGTCGATGTGGGTGAGGTGGCGACCGACATGATCTACTTTGCGTCGGGCTCCGGAGCCGTTCCCGGTGTCATGATTACGGCTTCGCATAATCCGGCCGAGTACAACGGCATAAAGCTGTGCGGACCGCTCGCTACACCCATCGGGATTGACTCAGGTTTGCGAGAGATCCGGGTTTTTGCGGGGGAGGAGCTTGCCGACGCACCCATTGCAGGCCGGCGCCGGGATGAGTCGGTGATCGAAGGGTACCTCCAACATCTCTTCTCGATTGTCGATCCCACAGCTATCGCCGGATTGCGCGTTGCGGTCGACGGTGGGAACGGGATGGCCGGGGTGGTACTCGAAGACGTGTTTGCAGCCACCGACGCCACACTCATTGGTCTCTACCTGGAACCGGACGGAACGTTTCCCAACCACCCGGCCAATCCGCTAGAGCCTGAGAACATGGCTGATCTCATCGCGCTGGTTCGCGCTGACCGTCCGGATCTGGGAGTGGCCTTCGATGGGGACGCCGACCGGGCATTCTTTGTCGACGAAATGGGCGTTGCGTTGTCTGGTTCGACGACGACGGCGCTCATTGCTCGATGGTTTCTTAAGCGTCAGCCGGGAGCTTCGATCGTTCACAATCTCATCACTTCGCGTGCGGTACCTGAGACGATCGTCGCCGCCGGTGGGACTCCGATTCGCACCAAGGTCGGCCACAGCTATATCAAACAGGTCATGGCCGACAGCGGGGCCATTTTTGGCGGTGAGCACAGCGGCCATTACTACTTCGTTGACAATTATCGCGCCGATAGTGGCATGCTGGCCATGCTGGTCTTGCTCCAGGTCATGTCCGAAGCCGGCGAGCCGTTGTCGCAGTTGCGGCGAACAGTAGAGCCGTACCGGCAATCGGGCGAGATCAACCTGTCCGTGGACGACAAGCCGGCGGCGGTGGCCCGGGTCACTGAGGCTTTTCCCGGCGGCCGCATCGATGACCTCGACGGTCTCACGATGGCTTGGGAAAACGAATGGTTCAATGTGCGGGCCTCTAACACGGAGCCGGTGTTGCGTATCAACGTGGAGGCTGCGACCGAAGCACGGGTCGCCGAACTTCTCGAGAAGATTCAGAAAGCGATCGGAGAGTGATATGGGATTGATAGACGAACGTCTAGCCGACATTTTGGTGTGCGCCGATTGTCACGGGGATCTCGAAGAACTGACTGACGAGTCGGTGCTCCGATGCGTCAAGTGTGGTCTGCGCTATGGCGTCGCCGATGGTATTCCCAACATGATTGTGGCCGACGCCACCCGCAGCTGACGCCGGTAGCCCGACCGAATTGTCCTAGGCGCCCGATACGTTGGGCATATGACTTGTCTGACATGTCGGAACTGGTCGATCGCAAGTCTCTGTGAGGCATGTGCCGCTCGACTCGAAGTTGCCCCGGATCGCACCGTGGACGGGCACCGGGTGGTCGCCGGGCTCGAACATCGTGGACCGGCCCGGATCCTGGTCCATCGACTCAAGTACGAGGCGATGTTGGAGGCGGCCCGCGTGCTGGCTCCGCTCGTAAGCCGTCAGGTTGACTATCCGGTTGACGCCGTTACTTACGTGCCGCGGGTTCTGGCACGCCGGTGGCGATACGGGATTGATCAGAGTCGGGAGCTCGCCAGGGCGGTTGCCGCCGAACTCGCAGTCCCGATGATCAGGTCGCTCGATGCTCCCTGGTGGTCACCTCCCAGCGCGGGCGCATCAGCTGCATCCCGGCGCCCCCCTGGCTTCTCGATCCGGAGCCGATCCCCTATGCCGGCGGGCCGGTTGCTGGTTGTCGACGACGTCTTGACGACCGGCGCGACGCTGCGGGGGGCGGCCCAGAAACTGCGCGAAGAATTCCTCATAGATGTGCGCCTGGCGGTCGCCACATCGGCGACCGAAGTGACTAGTCTGCGATCACGACGATGAACGGAGTTACCTTGCAAGTTCAGCTCCACAGCCGCCACGTTACGATCGACGACGATTTTCGTGAATCGGCCGAATCGAAAGTCGCTCACGCTGCCCGGTTTTTCGAAGGTGCCGGCGATGCCGACGTTGAGCTATCGGAGGAGCAAAACCCCCGTTTAGCCCCCGAGAAATATCGCGTCGAAATCACGTGCCGGGCCGGTGGCCATCTGGTCCGGGTCGAATCGGCTTCGTCCACGCCTATGGCGGCACTCGACTTCGCCGTCGATCGATTCGAGAAGCAATTGCGGCGCCTGCGGGATCGCATGATCCACCGATCTCGCCAACCCCGCGCCGACAAGTCAGAAGCGGTCGCGCCGGGCGACGAGGAAGAACCGGAGATCGTACGAGTAAAGCAATTCCTCCTCAAGCCGATGACTGCAGAGGAAGCGATCCTGCAGCTCGACATGCTTGGCCACGAATTCTTTTATTTCCACAATGCGGACACCGACTTGGACAGCGTGCTTTATCGCCGTCGTGACGGAGCGTACGGGTTGATCGAACCGCGATGACGACGGTTTTGGTCGTCGACGACGCGGTGCTTTTTCAGGCTGGCCTGACTGCGGCCCTTGGCGGGGCCGGCCTTGACGTCGTTGGCGAGGCGCAGGACGCCATGACTGCAGTTGCGAAAGCCGACCAGCTTCAACCCGACATCGTGGTTCTGGACGTCTTGATGCCCGGCATATCGGGATTGGAAGTCGTTGACAAGATCATCGCCGCCGCCCCAAAAACGAAAGTTGTCTTGCTCACGTCGTCTGAGTCGGGTGAGGACCTGCTCGCCGCGATCCGGTCAGGGGCAATGGGCTACATCGTGAAGACGACGCCATTGCCAGAACTCGTGGCCGGCATCGAAGCGGTAGTGCACGGTGGTGCGGTCGTTTCGCCTGCCATGCTCGGCAAACTCTTCGGGACGGTCTCGCAACTGTTGCGTCACAAGGACGTCGTGAGCGCTCGTAAGCCGTCGCTCACGGGGCGGGAAGTCGAGGTGCTGCAGTTCATCGCTCGCGGACTCACCAGTCGCGAGATCGGCGACCAACTCTATATTTCCGAGAACACGGTGAAGAACCATGTCCGCAACATTCTCGACAAACTCGGACTTCATTCGCGGGGTGAGGCAGTGATGTATGCGCTGCGCGAAGAACTCATATCGATGGAATGATGACAGCCAGCGCCCGCCCCGAAGCGATCGTTGAGGCCCTGGGTACCGCCTGGACCGTGTTCAGTTTGTATCCGGACCCTGAGTCACAACCCGCCTTTCGTCGGGCAGTCGAACTGCTTCAAGAAGCCTCGGGCGACGGCGCCCACCTCGATCTCGATAGTTCGGGCTTTTCGTTCGCTGGTGAACCAGTCGTTACGGATCGGGAGGGCGCTGAACGATTCGCCAAACGTTGTTATCTCCACCGGGTCGAAGGATTGGCCGTCGTGGCGGCTCCGAGCCCACGCGATGTCGAGCGTTTGTTTGCTGGCCTCGCCAAGGATGACACGACAACCGGGGCCTCCGGCGGTATCGAAGCGGAACTACGCCGCGATGGGGTAGTGAGCTTTTCGGTCGCCCAACGTTCGTTGCTGCGGGTGGTCGGCACCGAAGACGCCCCTGACCGCGATGGCAAGGTCCAGGAGGTCCTCGACGCCGGGGTTGATGCCGCAGCCTTTGCAGAAGCGCTCATGGAGGAGTCAGGCGGCGAAGCCGAAGCGGTCGTTGAACTCTTCTACAGTCGTTATCACGAGACACTCGATCACCTGACCGAAGGTGACGTGTTCGGTCGGGAGGGCGTGGTCCAAACCTTCGTCGAGGCCTTCTTCTATCTTCATGAGCCTGCCCAACTGGGTGCCTTCCGGCGGTTTCTTGATTCGGACGAACAGTTCGACCGGGCATTTCTCGATCAGTTCGCGGGCCATGAGCTGGCCAAACTGGCACCTCGTCTCGACTCGCAGGGCTTGGCCTTGTTGCTCGATTACGCCCGGGTGGCGACCGACCAGGCAGATGGGAGACCTGACGAGCTACTCGGGATCCTCAAGAACCCCGAGGCGCTCCATTCAGTACGCGAAGTCGCCGCAGCCAAAGTCCAGGAGCGTCTTGGTGAGTTAACCAAGGCTGCCGAAGAGAGCGCCAAGTTCCTGGCCATCGTCCAGGAGAAGTTCCCGGATCCCCGTAGGTACTTCTACGACTCGTTGGAGGTTTTTCGTGGGCTTCTGGCGGTCGAGGATCGGGAGGACCGGTTCCGGCGCATTATGCGAGTCTGGGTCGGCAAGGTGTCGGCGTCGGTTCGCGCCTCTGACTTCCGTCGAGCCGAGTTGTGGCTCCGCTCCGTCACAGCCAAACCAACGTATTCACCCGATCGCCAATCGGACGTCGACTACTCCCTCGCTCAGATTGCCAATCCCGACATTCTCAATCACATCGTGGCGGCCGCAGCTGAAAAGGGTGAGCGAGAAGCCGAGAAGGGGTCGCCCGAAGAGTCTGCGCTACGCCTTCTCCAAGCGCTCGGTCCCCGGGCCGTCAACGCCCTGATCGATCTTCTGGCCGAGGAAGAAGGACGCAATCGCCGTCGACTCCTGGTGGGGTTGCTGACGCGGATAGCGGCCGATGACCCAGCCGCCATCGTGAATCGCTTGAGTGATGATCGGTGGTACGTCGTCCGGAATCTGCTCACCGTATTGCGCGAAACCTCGACGGCGACCGCGTCCGAAGCAGTCATTACCGCGACGGACCATCCGGACGGTCGGGTGCGGCTCGAAGCGCTCCGAGTTCTCGGCACTACCGATAGCGGGGCGGTCAAGAGGTTGGCCAAGGCGTTCGCCGATGATGACGAGAAGGTCCGCCACGCGGCCATCGGCATGATGGGGGCGGCTGGAAGCGCCGAAGCAAGTGGGGGGCTCGTCGCCGCACTGGAGGACCGACGGACCCGGCACAGCGACAAGTTACGGATCGTTTTGGCTCTGGGCGGCTCCGAGAGTTCCTCGGCGATTGACGCGTTAACCGGGTTGGCCAAGAAGCGCTTCGTGTTAGGCGGACAGGCACGTAGTCTGCGCGAAGCAGCTCAAGCGGCACTCAGACGAAGGCAACCATCATGAGCGACCAGCACATGCGCGATTTTTTCAACCACTTGCGATCGGCAAGCCGCCAGATGGCGCTCTATCCGGAGGAGCATCCAGCACTCGTTGAAGTGGTCAACAAAGCAACGGACGCGGCCAACGGTCTACTCGTCGACGCTTCGGAAAAGGCCATCACGATCATCGGTGATTCTCTGTATCTGGAGCGTACGATCCTGCCCCACGCTTCGCTTGAGTTCAATCGCCTGTTGCGCGACATGCAGGCGAGAGGGGTTGATTCAATCACCCTGACGTCTCGTGTCTCTCGGGGCGACTTGCACGATCTTGCCGCGTTTCTGGCTGCGACTTCGGGTGACGTGCCAGCCGAAGGAACCATCCGTCTCAATGAACGCCCTTATTCGCGCTCTGACCTGGAAACGGACACGGGATTCACCGGCCTGCGGCGGTCCTACGCACGCTCGCTTGATGTATTGCGAGGTGTCTCGCTGGCGCTCGACTCGGAGGAGTCGTTCGACCTCACGGGGGCCACCTGGGTTGTGGAGCAACTTGTCGAGCAGACCCTTTCGCAACCTGCGGCATCCGTTTTGCTTTCGACGATGAAGAGCCACGACGAATACACCTTCTACCACTCCGTCAACGTGTGCATTTTGGCAATAGCCCTGGCCCGGATGGTGGGGCTGCCAGAAGAAGAGATCAAGCTGTTGGCCGTCGGGGCGCTTCTCCACGACATCGGCAAAGTGCGGGTTCCCATCAAGACGCTGCAGTGGCCGGGCCGTTTGGACACCGAACAGTGGGCCGAAATCAAACTGCACCCCCAAGAGGGAGCCGCGGCGATTCTGGCGGCGGCCGCACCGGGCCAGGAAATCGCCGCCGTCGTGGCGTTTGAGCATCACGCCCGTTTCGATCGGCAGGGCTACCCATCGATGACCTATTCGCGACCTGCTCACTTCTTCAGCCGGCTCGTCTCGACTGCCGATACGTACGACGCCCTAACCACCCGACGCAGCTACCGGCGGGCGGAAACCCCCAACCGGGCCCTCCGGGTATTGCTTCAAGGAGCCGGATCGCTCTATGACCCGGACCTGGTGCAGACCTTCATCAAGATGGTCGGCGTATATCCGGTTGGTTCGCTGCTTGAGCTCGAAACGGGTGGGATAGTCATGGTCACGGGTAACCATCAGGATCCCGCTGAACTGGCCGACGTCGTCCTGGTCCGAGCGCCCGATGGGATCCTGCTGGATGAGCCGGAACCGGCGACGCTCAAGGACCGGATCATCGTGGATCAGCTGACGTCCGATCGCGCCGGTGTAGATCCGGCCTCGCTCATTGAACTGCTCGAACTTGATGGCTAGTGATATGGCACCGCGCCAGAACGACGGCGAAAAGCTCGACCTCTCCTAAGATAGACCTATGACAATTCTCTCAAAGCTCCTGCGCGCCGGTGAAGGGCGCCCCCTCAAAGAGCTGGAAGTTTTCGCTAACGAAGTAGGCCAGCTCGAATCTTCTGTCGAGAGCCTGACCGACCAGCAGCTCCAGGCTAAAACCAATGAATTCCGAGAACGCCTTGACCGGGGCGAGTCACTTGATGACCTGGCTGCCGAGGCGTTCGCAGCCATGCGCGAGGCAGCCAGGCGTGTCCTGGGCATGCGTCCGTTTGACGTGCAGATCCTCGGTGGGGCGGCCTTGCATCAAGGGATGATGGTCGAGATGCGCACTGGTGAAGGTAAGACACTGGTCAGCACGATGCCGGCGTATCTGAACGCTCTCACCGGCGGAAACGTCCATCTCATCACCGTCAACGAATACCTTGCGGCTCGTGATGCCGAGTGGATGGGGCAGGTTCACAAGTTTATGGGTCTCGATGTCGGTCTCATCCAGTCCGATATGACGCCAGCGGAGCGCCGGGTGGCATACGCCGCCAACATCACGCACGGTACCAACAACGAGTTCGGATTCGATTACCTGCGCGACAACATGGCGATGCGCGCCGATGGCATGGTTCATCGCGGCTATTTCTACGCCATCGTCGACGAGGTGGACTCGATCCTCGTGGACGAGGCCCGAACGCCTTTGATCATCTCGGGTGTCGTCGGTGACAGCGCCAAGTGGTACCGCGATTTTGCCAAAATTGTTGGACAGTTGCGCAAAGACGAACACTACGAGGTCGACGAAGGCAAGCGTCAGGTGATTACCACCGAGGCCGGCGTTTCTCGGGTTGAGTCGATGCTCGGCATCGAGAATATGTACGACCATGCCGCGGTCGACTTTGTTCATCACCTCGATGTCGCCCTAAAAGCCAAGACGCTCTACCACCGCGATGTGGAGTATCTGGTCGTTGACGACGAAGTGAAGATTGTCGACGAGTTCACCGGTCGGGTCCTCGATGGTCGCCGCTACTCCGAGGGTCTGCACCAGGCCATCGAGGCGCAAGAAGGCGTGGAGATCAAGCAGGAGAACCAGACGCTGGCGACGATCACCCTTCAGAATTACTTCCGCATGTACGACAAGCTGTCCGGGATGACCGGTACGGCCAAGACGGAAGAGGCCGAACTCAAGGAGATCTACGACGTCGACACCGTCGTTATTCCTACGAACATGCCGATCGCCCGCATGGACAAGGAAGACCTGGTCTACAAGACCGAAGATGCCAAGTTCAACGCGCTCATCGACGACATTGTCGAACGGAACGCCCGTAAGCAACCGGTGCTCGTCGGTACCGTCAGCATCGAGAAGTCAGAACGGCTGGCCAACTACCTCAGCCGTCGGGGCGTCGACCACGAAGTGCTCAACGCCAAGCAGCATCACCGGGAAGCGGAGATCATCGCCCAGGCCGGTCGCCCAGGTGCCGTGACCGTGGCGACCAACATGGCTGGTCGTGGTGTCGACATCATGTTGGGTGGCAACCCGGACGGCCTGGCTCTGGCTGCCGTTCGCAAGACCGGGTTGAGCCCGAATGATGAGGGCTTCGACGAGGCCTATGCAACCGCGCTCGAGAAATTCACCGCCGAGACTGCCACCGCCAAAGCCGAGGTTCTCGCCGCTGGTGGCCTCTACGTCATCGGTACGGAGCGTCACGATTCACGTCGCATCGACAATCAGTTACGAGGACGGTCCGGTCGTCAGGGAGATCCTGGCGAATCGCGCTTCTACCTGTCGCTCGAGGATGACCTTATGCGCCGATTCGCCGGCGATCGGGTTACGAGCATCATGGACCGCCTGAAGCTTCCTGAAGACGTACCTATCGAGGCCAAGATGGTTTCCAAGTCGGTCGAACGAGCCCAGGGTCAAGTTGAAGCCCAGAACTTCGAAGCTCGCAAGAACGTATTGAAATACGACGAGGTCATGAACCGCCAGCGCGAAGTCATCTACGCCTGGCGACAGAACCTTCTGCTCGGTGAAGAGGCTGCCGATCTGGCGAGGGATTGGATCGACACAGCCATCGAGGGAACCATCCGAGGCGAACTGGAGATGGCTCCAGCCGGGCAATGGGAGCTGGACGACTTGATGCGCGAGTTGACAGTGCTGTACCCGACAACGGTCGTGCCAGCCGACCTTGAAGGGATTCGGTCAATCGAGAAAGTGGTCGACGTCATCCTTGAAGACGCCCATGCTGTCTACGACGCCCGTGAGACCGAGCTCGGCACCGAAGTCTTACGTTCCATCGAGAAGCGGGTGACCCTGTCGATCATCGATAACAAGTGGCGGGAGCACCTCAGCGAAATGGACTATTTGCGAGCAGGCATTGGCTTGCGAGCGATGGGACAACGAGACCCGTTGGTCGAATACCAGAACGAGGCTTACAACTTGTTCTCCGGGCTGGTCGAATCGGTCAAGCGAGATGCGGTCCGTTATCTCTATCACGTCGAGGTTGTTGATCAGACGACCCAGCAGCCGCAGAGGGTGCAGGCCGTTTCCTCAAAAACCGGTCCTTCCAAACCGAAGCAGGCGACCGCTGAGGAGCGACTGGGGCGCAACGAGCCGTGCCACTGCGGCTCCGGAAAAAAGTTTAAGAAGTGCCACGGCGCCGTGGAGTAGGAGCTTCCTGAATGACTGACACAGAACTACGCGCCCTCATCGCCGAGCTGAGATCACGGCTCTCCGACGCCAGGAGGTTCCTTTGACCTCGATAACAAACAAGCCGAGGTAGCCGACCTCAACGATCAAATCGCCACTCCCGGCTTCTGGGATGACCCGAACGCGGCCAGGGACGTGACGCAACGATTGGCGCGCTACGAACGTATCTTCACCCAACAGGACAAGTTGGTAACTGCTCTCGATGAAGCCGATCTGTTGCTTGATATGGCCGCCCAGGAAGCTGACTCGTCGGTGGTAGCCGATGTCGAACGCGACCTGAAATCAGTCGATGTCGAACTTCGCAAACTCGAGATGGAATCGTTGTTCTTTGACGAATACGACGACTACGCGGCGATCGTTAGCGTGCACGCCGGAGCCGGGGGAGTGGACGCCCAGGATTGGGCCGAGATCCTGCTGCGTATGTACCTTCGCCATCTTGAGAAGGCAGGATTCCAGGTCACCCTCGAGGAAGTCCAGCGTGGCGATGAAGCCGGCATCAAATCTGCCTCCTTCACCGTCGTTGGCGACCACCCGTACGGATGGATGGTCGGGGAAAAGGGTGTGCATCGGCTGGTACGAATCTCGCCGTTCGACTCGGCGGCCCGCCGCCACACTTCATTTGCTGCTGTCGATGTCATCCCGGAAGTCGCCGAGGCCGAGGAGGTCGAGATTAATTCCGACGACCTCCGGATAGACACGTTTCGCTCTTCGGGGGCAGGCGGCCAGCACGTGAATACGTCTGACTCGGCGGTGCGGATCACTCATTTGCCTACCGGGATCGTGGTTGGTTCACAGGCCGAGCGGTCCCAAATTCAGAACCGGGCTCGGGCGATGAAACTTCTCCAGGTCCGCCTGGCCGATAAGGCCAGGGAAGATCGTCTCGATCACATCGATGGCATCCGGGGCGAACAGACCGAGGCGGCCTGGGGTCATCAGATCCGCTCGTACGTCATGCAGCCTTATCAGATGGTCAAAGACTTGCGTACCGACGCCGAAGTCGGCAACGTCACCGGCGTGCTGGACGGAGATCTGGATGAGTTTGTTGAGGCCTTCTTAATGTGGCGGCGGGCCAATCACGAGGTCGAGTCCGATTGATTCAAGTAGAGGACAAGCCGTTGGTAACCTGTTCACCGGAGAACCCCGTTGATACGCGGGTAGGCCGCTTCCAGAGGTACCCATGATCAAACTCGAGGATGTCACCAAGGTATACGATGGTGGCACCGTAGCGTGTAGCAACGTGTCCCTAAACGTCGCAAAAGGCGAGTTCCTGTTTCTCGTTGGGGCGTCGGGGTCCGGCAAGTCCACCCTGATTCGCATGCTCTTGCGGGAAGAAGACGTCACCCGCGGCACGATCTGGGTCGCCGGCAAAGACATCACCACCATGCCGTCGTGGAAGGTCCCGTACCTTCGTCGCACGATCGGTACGGTGTTCCAGGATTACAAGCTGCTCCCCAACAAGAGTGTCGCTCAGAACATCGCGTTCGCTCTCGAAGTCCTTGGGCGGCCCAAGGCTGTCATCCACCGACAGGTCGAGCAGGTCATTGATCTGGTCGGTCTCACCGGCAAAGCCGAGCGTCTGCCGCGGCAACTCTCAGGTGGTGAGCAGCAGCGGGTCTCCATTGCCCGGGCCTTTGTCAACCGGCCGCCGATCTTGTTATGTGATGAGCCAACCGGAAACCTCGACCCGGCAACTTCTGTGGGCATCATGCGGCTGCTGGATCGCATCAATCGGACGGGCACGACGATTGTGATGGCTACCCATGACCACGCCATCGTCGACGCGATGCGGCGTCGGGTGGTCGGCCTCGAAGCCGGTCAAGTCGTTCGTGACCAGGCCGGCGGCCGATATGAGCAAGAGGAACTCGTCGAATGAATCGGATTGGATTCCTGCTTGATGAAGCATTCGTCAACATGCGACGAAACCCTCTCGTGGTCTCCGGCGCAGTCCTGGCGGTGTTCGTTTCCCTGTTCCTGGCGTTCGGGGCGCTGTCCGTTCAGGAGTTGGTGCGCACGAATACCCAGCAGTGGCAGGACGGCACCCACGTCATTGTCTTTCTCAAAGACGCCCGCGATGGGATCACGCTTGACTCCCAGGTGGCTCTGCGATCAGAAATTGACGGGTGGGAGCTGGTCGAATCAACCGAGTATGTCGACAAGCTGGGTGCCTTTGAGGAGTTCAAGAAGCTGTTTCCGAACTCCCCGGTCGTCGACAACATCGACCCCGATGTACTTCCCGCGTCAATCCGTCTCCGGCTCAATGACAGTACGCGCTACCGCGAGGTCGTATTCAACCTGATCGATCAGCCGGCCGTCCTGGAAGTTGTCGCCCCGGGGGAGTCAATCGAAAATATCGCGCAGTTATCAAGGGTGCTGAACTGGCTCGGTTTTGGCCTAGCCCTGATCCAGGGGATCGCGGCAGTCGTACTGATTTCGAACACGATCCGCATGGCTATCTACGCCCGTCGCGAAGAAGTGTCCATAATGAGACTGGTTGGTGCATCGAACTGGTTTATCCGCATCCCGTTCCTTATCGAGGGAATGATCGAAGGGATGGCAGGTGCCGGCCTTGCGGTATTCGGTGTCTGGATTGCCAGTCGGGTCGTCGGCGACGTGGACGCGGCCATCAGTTTGTTTGATTTCACAATCTCGTCTGGCTTTTTTGTGAAATGGTCAATATTGTTTCTGGCGTTTGGTGCCCTCGCCGGCGTAGTTGGATCGGCGCTCGGTCTTCGTAGATTCCTCAAGGTGTGATGCATGAAGTCTTTGATCGCAGTTTTCGTGCTGCTGGCCGTAATGGCCGGTGCGCTGACTGCCGGAGCACAATCACAGGGTGACATCGACGAAATCGATCGGAAGATCGATCGGCTGAAAGACTCGGCGAGTGGCGTTCAAGGTGAGCGCTCGGCGCAATTACGCGAGCTTGAAGCGGCCCAAGACCGCCTCCGCGTAGCCAGGGCTGCTGTCGCCGAAGCTCAGGCCAAGGTAGACGCGGTCACCGCAGAAATCGCAGACAATGAGGCGCAGCTCGAAGAGCTTCGCATCCGCCTTGATCGCCTCGCCATCGAAGTGGCCAACACCCGTCTGGAGATTCGAGAAGCCCGGTTGACGTTCCAGGACCGTGCCGCCGAACTGTACATGCAGCGGGCGTCTTCGATTGGCTCGGCCGTGGTGGTCAATGTCGACGACATGGCGTCGATGTCGGTAGCCCTTCGGTACTCCGACGACGTGTTCGATTCGTCGGAGCGGTTGCTCAACACCCTCGAAATCCTGGAACGAACTGAAGAAAACCAACAGAAGGCCATCGAAGAGAACCAGAACACCGTTGCGGCGATTCTGGCGGGACTCGAAGTCAAGCGGACCGCCCTCGAAGAGGACAAAATCGTTCTGTCGGCCGCGGCCGCGGTGGTTGACCAGGAAGTACACGAAGCGGCAGCATTGTTGGCCCAGATCGAATCCGAGATCGCTGAGATCGAAGGTGAGATTGCCGCTTTGGCAGCCGAACAAGACAAAATTCGCGCCGATATTGCTCGTCTCTCGAGCAGCGGCGGCTCCAGCCCGGGAATACTGAGTTGGCCGCTGGGCGGTGGCGTTTCATCGGGTTTTGGATACCGCATCCACCCCATCAGCGGCGCTCGCAAACTGCATACGGGACTCGACATTTCCGGAGGTTCGGGAACGCCTATCGCGGCGGCCGGATCGGGAACCGTCATCTGGGCCGGGTGGTACGGCGGATACGGCAACACGGTCATCATCGATCACGGTGGTGGTCTCACGACCTTGTATGCCCATCAAAGCTCGCTCAACGTCTCGACCGGCAGCAGCGTTTCGGCGGGTTCGACTGTCGGATATGTGGGTTCGACTGGCTATTCGACCGGGCCACATTTGCACTTTGAGACGCGTGAATTTGGCACGCCGGTGAACCCGATGAAGTATTTGAACGGATGACAGCTGAGCGGGTCCTGGTCACCCAGAACCGTAAAGCGCGCCATGACTATTCGATCGTCGACACGTTCGAAGCGGGAATGGTCCTGCTTGGCTCTGAGGTCAAGAGCCTGAGAGCCAAGACCGCCAACCTTCAGGATGCTTTCGTGATCATCGATAACGGCGAGGCTTTCCTACTTAACGCCTATATCGCCCCCTATTCCTACGCCCACGAAGGCGGCCATGCCACGGGCCGAAAGCGCAAGCTCCTCCTGAACAGGCGGGAGATCGAACGAATCGCTGCCGCAATCGCCGAACAAGGCGTCACCGCGATACCCATCTCGATTTATTTTCTCGGAGGCAAAGCCAAGGTCGAGGTAGCACTCGGCAAAGGCCGCAAGGCGTATGACAAACGCCAGGCGCTCAAGGAGAAAGACCAGAAGCGTGAGATGCAGCGTTCGACCGGGCGAGCCACAAAAAATATGTAACACCGGTTGGTGGCACGCGACTGTGATCCCGTATGACCTCCAGCTTCCCCATCCTGTCTGAAGATCTCGCTGGCCACAGCGCACGGACCGCGTCACTCGCCGTGGAGATTTCGGTCGAACTTGGTTTTGGTTCTGAGCAGCAGCGGACCGTATGGATGGCCGCTCACTTGCACGATGTCGGGAAGGTCAAGATCCCCGATTCCATCCTCAATCTTCCTCGATCGTTGACCGGTTCCGAAGAGACCCAGGTTCGCAAGCACCCTGAGCTCGGGTTTCTCATTCTCGATGGCCTCGTCGCCCCCGAAATCGCCAAGGCGGTGCTCTGCCATCACGAGCGGATTGACGGTTTGGGATATCCCTTTGGTCTAGCGGGAGAGCGGATTCCTCGGATGGCCCGAATCATCGCGGTGGCTGATGCGGTAGACGCCATCGTGTCTGACCGTGTTTATCAGGAAGCTCAGCCGATGGCGGTTGCGTTCTACGAACTCACGACCCATGCGGGCACGCAGTTTGACTCGCTGGTGGTCGATGCGGCCTTGCGGGTCCTGGCCCACGATCTTGTGGCGGTCGCCTAGCACTGTCTCGGGGCACCCGGTTTCGGCCTCGGACGGGTGCTTGTTCCGGTACCGCCTATACTTGTGGTATTCCCAATTTGGGGGTGAAACGGTTTCGACGTTGCATGTTGAAGCGCCTGAAGCGAGCCGAGGTCTCCGGAGTCCTCGTTAAAGAGCCGGAAACACCAATAGGTGCCGAAGATAACTTCGCCCTGGCAGCCTAAATAGGCTGCTCGTCTGACCGGAGGGTACCTACCTCGCCGGACCCAGACGTCGCAATGTAGGACGCTCCCCGAGGGATTTCGGGACCGAGGGGCTAAGACAATTCCGAATAGGACAGCGGGAAACTAGCCATCAGAGTCCCACTGCTCCGAATGCTTGCTGTTGGCTGCGCTCGGAGAAGCGGCGCAGATGGTGCAACGGACGGGGGTTCGACTCCCCCCACCTCCACTGGTTAGCGACCAGTGTCACTTACTATGTTGGTTCGCTCACGAGGAGTACTACTGCCATGCCGGGACGCAGAATGTGGTTAGTGACGCTCGTCCTCGTCGTCGTTGCTTCTTTGTTGAGTGGTCCGGTTGGAGCTCAGACCGATGAGGAGCGCTCTGCCCCCATCGAAATCGATCGTCCGTCACTTGGTGGGCTGGGCGCATCGTTGGCTCAGGCGGCCGATGCTCCGGTTGGCGACGTGACCGTACGGGTGGACTACTCGGGTTCAGAGGCCACCGCCCGTCAGACCGTTTCCCGGGCCGGCGGCCAGGTGCTGGCAGCCGGCGGGAAGACGTTCAAAGTCGAACTGCCCGCCGCCGCCTTGCGGGGCCTGGCGAAAGCACCCGGCATCGTCTCGATTCGTGAACTCATCCCGCCCGACCCGCTATCGGTCAAGTCGCAAGGCGTGGCCTCAACGGGAGCAAACACCTGGCATGCGCTGGGGCTCACCGGAATTGGCGTCAAGGTAGCCGTCGTCGACTTTGGTTTTTCTGGACGGGCCGAAGCTGTCGCAGCCGGCGATCTACCGGCTAATGCCATAACCAAGAACTATTGCTCGACGTCGCTTGACAGTGGCGGACCTCACGGAACGGGGGTGGCCGAGATCGTATACGACGTGGCTCCGGCAGCTCAGCTGTACCTCGTGTGCGTCGACGACGAGTTCGACCTCGAGGCCTTTGTCGACTACGCGATCGCTCAGAAGATCGACATCATCAATCATTCCGGCGCGTGGTTTCTGTCCGATCGTGGTGATGGAACGGCCGGGTTCCCGAGCGCCTCGAATGCGGCCCGTCGGGCGGATGCGGCCGGGATCTTGTGGGTCGCAGCCGGTGGGAATTATTCCCAGGACCACTGGAAGGGAGCCTGGAATCCCTTGACCGTCGGCAACATCACGTTGCAGCGCTTCGGCACAAACTCCGACAACAGCCCGGACTTCGACATGACCACAGTCGTACCGAACGGGGCAGCCCTGACTGTTTTCCTGAAATGGGACAACTGGCCGATCACCCAGGAAGATCTCGATCTGTACTTGTGGGATTTGACGGGGACATCGCCACTCATGACGAGCACCCGCGATCAATCGGCCAGTGGCGACTATCCGGGAGAAGAGATGACCTGGGTGAACAACACCGGGTCGGCCAAAACGGTCTACATCGAGGTGCGGGAGTTTTCGGTCAGCAATCCCGGACAACTGGACCTTCTGATTTTTGGTCATGCCGGCATTGAATACCCGGTGGCGGCGGGTTCCATCGCCGATCCGGCATTCTCACCTCATACGGTGGCGGTTGGGGCGTCGTGCTTCAACAACAACCAGATCGAATACTTCTCTTCGCTCGGCCCAACGATTGACGGACGTATCAAGCCTGATTTTGTCTCAGCGGACGGCGTGCTGACGAGGGCCTTCGGCGGCACCGCCGGGGCCTGTGATGGTTTCATTGGCTCCTCAGCCTCAGCTCCGCACGTGGCTGGACTCGCCGCCTTGATCATGCATGCTGCCCCCAATTGGACTCCGGAACGAGTTGTCCAGGCTTTGGAGGACTATTCGATTGACCGGGGCCCCACCGGTAAGGACAACACCTTCGGCTTTGGGGACATTGTCCTCGGGGCGGTGCCATCCGAGGATTGCCAACCGGTTCCTACGCCGGTCATCGGCATTTCCGGCCCAGGCACCGTCGTCGATACCTACAGCGGCGTATCGGTCCCGGCCGGCAGCTATCTGGTGAAGAACAACAACGGGTCGCTTTCGCTCTGTGTTGGCCCGGGCATCCCGGCCAGTGCCTCGGCATCATTGCAGTCCGTCTTGCTGCCACGGGACCCGCTGATCTCGACCGCCCGCGCCTCGTGTGTGACATGGAGCGATCCGTGGGTGGCCCTTCGCTGTGGCTCGTACCGATTCGGGATCAACTAACACCCGGCGTTCCTCTATGCGGCGAGTTCGACCGTCCGGTCGCACCACTAACCTGTCGGCGTGCCTGAGACAATCATCGTTCATGTGACCGGAACCGACCGGCCGGGAATCACGGTCGGTCTGCTGAAGATCCTGGCTTCGGCGGAAACGACCATTCTCGACATGGAGCAAACGGTCGTTCACGACCGACTGAACCTCAGTCTTCACGTCGATATCCCCGAGGGCGCTTCAACCGTCAAGGACTTGCTCTACTACGGCTGGCAGACCTCGATGAATGTCGAATTTGAGGTGGTTGACGCGGACGTTTGGCCAATGTCGGGCAATCAGCGCCATGCGGTAACGGTGCTTGGTAGCGACCTGTCGGCTAGCGCCCTGGCGGGCGTCGCCGACGCCATCGCCGGGGGCCGGGGCAACATCGACCGGATTGCCCAACTATCGCGCTATCCAGTCTTCAGCTATGAACTCATCGTTTCCGGAGGAAACCCGGAAGATATGCGTTCGCGGCTGCTTCAGGCATCGGCAGAACACGGTGTCGATGTCGCCATTCAGCGCGAGGGGCTCGGCCGGCGAGCGAAACGACTGGTGTTTCTCGATGTCGACTCCACGCTGATCCAGGACGAGATCATTGATTTGCTCGCCGACGAAGCCGGGGTTGCTGACCAGGTGGCCGCCATTACCGCCAGCGCCATGCAAGGGGACATCGACTTCACGTCCGCATTGCGAAAGCGGGTAGCGCTGCTGGCCGGTTTGGATCAGGCAGCCTTGGGTCGAGCTCAGGACCGAGTCCGTCTCACTCCCGGTGCCAGGACCTTTGTTCGCACGCTCAAGCGGCTCGGGTACACCACCGCAGCCGTATCAGGTGGTTTCCAGTTCTTTGTCGACAAGGTCGGAGCCGATCTGGGCATCGACCATGTATTCGCCAACGAGTTAGAGATGGCCGATGGCGTCCTGACCGGTCGGCTGCTCGGGCCGATCGTTGATCGCAAACGTAAAGCCGAGCTGTTGGTCGAACTTGCCCATCGGCAGGGGGTTCCGCTCGAACAAACGGTGGCTGTTGGCGACGGCGCCAACGACCTCGACATGCTGGCGGCGGCAGGTCTCGGAGTGGCTTTCAATGCCAAGCCCATCGTCCAGGAAGCTGCCGACACGAAAGTCAGTGTCCCGTATCTCGATGCCATCTTGTTCGTGTTGGGTATCCGACGAGAAGACGTTGAAGAGAGCTAGTGCCTTCCTAACGAGATAGCGGTTTGTACTTGATCCGGTGGGGTTGGTCGGCGGCAGCGCCGAGCTCTTCATGGCGCCACTCTTCGTATTCGGTGAAGCCGCCTTCGAACCATCGAACCTGTGAGTCACCCTCGAAGGCCAGAACATGGGTGGCGATGCGGTCGAGAAACCAGCGGTCATGGGTGATGACGACGGCGCACCCTGGGAACGATTCGAGGGCATCCTCGAGGGCTCGCAGCGTGTCGACGTCGAGGTCGTTGGTCGGCTCGTCCAACAAAAGCACATTGCCGCCGGTCTTGAGCATCCGTGCCAGGTGGACACGGTTGCGCTCGCCACCGGACAACTCGCTGACCTTCTGCTGTTGGTCGGCCCCTTTGAAGTTGAAAGATGCCACGTAGGCGCGGCCATTCATTTCGCGGCCCCCAATCGTGATGATGTCCTTGCCGTCAGTTATCTGCTCATAGACGGTCAGGGCGGGGTCCAGGGTGTCGCGGGACTGATCGACGTAGGCCAGGTCGACGGTCTCGCCGACCGTAAGTTCACCGGAGTCAGGGTCTTCTTGACCGGTGATCATGCGGAACAGGGTCGTCTTGCCGGCTCCGTTGGCTCCGATCACTCCCACGATGCCGGCCGGTGGAAGCGTGAAGGTGAGGTCTTCGATGAGGAGCTGGTCCCCGTAGGCTTTGCGAAGGTTGCGTGCCTCGATCACGGTATTCCCGAGGCGCTTCGTCATAGGGACGGTGAGCTCGAGGCCCTTCTTACCTGCCTGATTGGCTTTTGATTCGGCGAGGAGATCTTCATAGGCACTCAGGCGAGCCTTCGATTTGGCCTGACGGGCTCGCGGTGACAGCCTGACCCAGGCCAGCTCCCGGGCCAGGGTGGCTTGCCGGGACGAAGCCTGCTTCTCTTCCTGGGCGAGTCGGGCCTGTTTCTGTTCAAGCCAGCCGGAATAGTTGCCCTCGTAGGGATAGGTGTTGCCGTTATCGAGTTCCAGAATCCAACCGGCGACGTTGTCGAGGAAGTAGCGATCATGGGTGACGGCCATAACGGTTCCCGTGTAGTCAGCCAGGAATCGCTCCAACCAGGCGACAGATTCAGCGTCAAGGTGGTTGGTTGGCTCATCGAGCAGCAGCAAGTCCGGGTGGGACAGGAGCAGTTGGCATAGCGCCACTCGACGCCGCTCGCCACCGGACAGGGTGGTGACGTCAGCATCGGGCGGTGCGACTCGTAACGCGTCCATGGCGATCGCCACATGCCGATCGAGGTCCCAGGCGTTGGCCGCATCGATCTTGCCCTCGAGGTCAGCTTGTTGTTTTCCGAGTGCCTCGTAGTCGGCGTCCGGATCAGCCCAGCCGGCCAAAACTTCGTTATAGCGATCGATAAGGGCCTGAGTCTCGGCGACGCCGTCCATGATATTTCCGAGGACTGTCTTGTCCGGGTCGAGTTGAGGTTCCTGGGGAAGGTATCCAACCGTGAATCCGTCCATGAGCTTGGCATCGCCCGTATACCCGTCGTCCTGGCCAGCCATGATTCGCAAGAGCGATGACTTCCCTGAGCCGTTGTGTCCGATCACGCCGATCTTGGCGCCTGGCAAGAACGCCAGGGTGACGTCTTTTAGAACCGTACGATCGGGTGGGTAGTGGCGGGAAACCCGCATCATGGTGTAGATGAATTTTTCGGCCATGGGCCGAGAGCGTAGCGTTACTCGCCGGCCAGAAATTCCTCGACGAGGCGCAGATCGTTGAGGACGGGCATCGGTGGAAGGGTATTGAGAATCGTTCGGCCGTATCGACGACTGGCCACCCGTGAGTCGAGCAGGGCAACCACGCCCCGGTCGGTCGTGCTCCGAATCAGCCGTCCCGCTCCCTGGGCGGTCAGCATCGCCGCCCTTGGTAAATCAACCGTCATGAAAGGGTTGTGCCTGCTCAGCTCGGCAGCCTCGCGGCGGGCCACCCACAGTGGGTCATTGGGGCGGGGGAACGGCAAACGATCGAGAACGACGAGCTCCAGCGACCGCCCAACGACGTCGACCCCTTCCCAGAATCCCATAGTCGCCACGAGCACCGAGGTTTCGTCCGCTTCGAACTTCTCGAGCAACTGGCGTTTGGGCAGGTCGCCCTGAGTGAATATGGCGAATTCGTCCAGGCCGAGCAGAGCTTCCGAGAATCGTTCCAGGTTTCGGTAAGACGTGGTGAGGATGAGCGATCGGCCGCCGGCGGCGGTGACGAGACGAACGATTTCGTCGGCAGCCTCGTCGGCGAACTCCGCCGCGTTCGGCTCGGGCAGGTGACTCGCCACGTAGATGCGGCCCTGCCGCTGGTAGTCGAACGGTGATGGGGCCCTGAGCCCGGTCGTTTGGTCCGGCTCGAATCCCAACGCGTTCGCGAGTGGGAGCAATGAGCCGCCGGCCGACAGCGTTGCGCTCGTCACGATGACCGTGGTGTCGTGGAGCAGGAGATCGGCCAACTTCTCACCAACGTGAATTGGGGCGACGTTGAAGGACTTGCGATCGACCCAGGCCACGTAGCCGTCGGGGAGTTGATGTCCGAGGGCTAGGTCGGCCTCCATGTGGCCGGCCAGCCTGATCAACCGCGCCTTGGCCCCTTCCTGGGACTGGGTCGGGGCGGGGGTCTTGTCAGCCAGCTTGCGAACTTTGGCGACCACTCGCGCGGCGCTCTCGAATGGATTCTTGAGGTCGGACGGAACAGCCACCCGCGTCCCGTCGTAGCCGTCCAGGGCATCCTCGACTCCTTGGGCAGCCCGGGTCAGGTCGTCCAACAGCCCATCCGTGGTCCTGGACCCGGCTACACCCCGAAGGTAGCGGGCTGCCCGGTCCAGCTGCCGAAACCGCCATGGAGCGATCTCGAAGCCGAAAGCTGACGCGAATGTGTCCTCCAGCCGATGGCCTTCGTCGAAGATGACCACACCGTGCTCGGGGAGCACCCCTCGTTCAGACATGAGATGGGTCCCATAAAGGTGATGGTTGACAATGACGATGTCTGCCTCAGCGGCCCGATCGAGCGCCTGCATGGCGAAACAGGTGCTCCCCATCGGGCAATTGTCCCGCCCCGGGCATTCAGTTCCGGACACTGACACGGTCGACCACGTTTCGTCATCGACGCTGAACGGCAGGTCGTCTCGATCCCCGGTTGGGTGGTCGACAGCCCAGTCGGCTATCTGGCTGTACCGGTCTTCGATGTTGGGTTCGCTGAAGAGATCGGGGGCGGCGATATCGGTGTGTTCGAGCAGTCGAGCCTTGCAGACGTAGGATGCCCGGCCCTTCACGGTTTGCCAGCTGACCGGGAATCCCGCTTCGAGAGCCTCCGCAATGAATGGAATGTCCCGTCGGTCCAGCTGATCCTGGAGACTCTTTGTGGCGGTTGAGATGACGACTCGTTCGCCTGAGACGATCGCCGGCACGATGTAGGCAAACGACTTACCGGTTCCGGTTCCGGCTTCGACAAGGAGATGGCGTTTACCGGAAATCGCGTCGGCGACCGCCTGGGCCATTTGGGCTTGCCCCTCGCGGCGCATGCCACCCTTTTTGGCAGCAACCACCGTTTCAAGGGCGTCGAGAGTTTCGTCTAGAGACATGGATTCACCATGGTACGGCGGGAGAGGGCAAGAATAGCGCTATCGTTTAACCCCAATGACTCAAACATCTTTCGCCGATCTCGGCGTTTCGGATACCCTCGTTGCCGCATTGGCAAAGCGGGGTATCACCACTCCCTTTCCCGTCCAGACAATGACCATCCCGGATGCCCTCTCGGGTGTCGACGTGTGCGGCAAAGCCCAAACTGGTTCTGGCAAGACCCTGGCCTTCGGATTGCCGATGGTTATGAAGCTGACCTCGGCGACCAAACGCCGCCCCCACGGGGTCGTGCTGGTCCCAACCAGGGAGCTGTGCCTCCAGGTGGCCGAAGAACTCCGTTTCCTTGGCCATCCCTACGGACTGAATGTGGTGGCTGTCTACGGCGGTGCGTCGATGAGCGATCAACGCAACGAACTGGGTAGTGCCGACATTGTTGTCGCAACTCCCGGACGGCTGATCGACTTCCTCGAGCGGGGTGACGTTTCGGTTGCCGACGTGCAGATGGTGTGCCTGGACGAGGCGGACCAGATGGCTGATATGGGTTTCTTGCCGCAGGTCGACGTCATCATCCGCCAAATCGAGCACGAACATCAAACGTTGTTGTTCTCGGCGACACTCGACGGAGCCGTCGATCGGCTCGTAAAACGCCACCTGCGTGAGCCGGTTTATCACGAGGTTGAATCTGACAGCGTGACCGTAGACACGATGGAGCACCGGTTCCTCGAGATTCATTACCTTGACAAACCAAAGGCTGTGGCGGCGATTGCCGAAAACGCCGAACGAATCCTCGTGTTTGTTCACACCAAGCGCGGATGCGACAAGGCCGCTGAGCAGATCAGCGCCGAAGGTGTATCGGCCAGGGCCCTGCACGGTGACCTGCCCCAGTCGAAGCGGGAGCGAGTTCTGGCCTCGTTCGCTGAGGGGAAGACCAAAGTTCTCGTGGCCACCAACGTGGCGGCGCGGGGCTTGCATGTCGAAGGGATCGATATCGTCATTCACTACGACCTGCCGAAGGACTACAAAACCTATTTGCATCGATCGGGTCGCACCGCACGGGCGGGCGGTTCAGGGTTGGTCGTCACCTTTGTCGAGTGGAATCAGATGGTCGAAGTCCGGACGCTTCAGAAAGAAGCCGAGGTCCTTTCAACCGTTGTGAAGATGTTCTCGAACGATCCTCGTCTCAAGGATCTCCAGTCGTTTGAACCACCCGCTTACGAACAGGTCGTCGTTAATCCCTTGCGGAAGCGGCGTCGGCGGTAGTTGCGTTCTGCCCTAGCCAGCCATCGGCGGCAGCAGATTCTTCGGTCGATAACGGCCGAACTGCCAGATCCAAGCCAAGAAAAATCGTCTTGGACCACGGGTAGAACACGATCGGAACGATGGTGTTTACGGCGATGGTTATTACGAGCGCGGCTGTCCATGGGACGTCGGGCCACGTGGCGACCATGATGCCTACGAAAACGACCAGAAACGTCCCGATCGTGGCAGCGGTGTTGACGATCATGGCGCCGGTTCCGTATCCGGCGTCGCGATCGAACTTCATACCGCAGGTCGGACAGTTCCGCCGCATGGTCCACCAGCGGCTGAAGAGGCCAGACCCACCGCAATTTGGGCAGCGTTTTCTGATGCCTCGGATGATCTGTTTCATGGATGGGTCATGCTACGCAGCTTTAACCGTTACGCTGGCAGAGTGCAGCGCATCACATTAGGACATATGCAAAACCCGATTCGCGGGCTCCTCCACGGAACTGCGGCGGTCGCATCCGTCGGCGGGCTCATTGTCCTGATCATCTCGACGGTCAACGACCGGCCCCGGATGCTGTCCATGATTGTCTTCGGGGTTTCGCTCGTGGCCCTGTACACGACCAGCGCTCTCTACCACTCGATCCCGTGGGGTGAACGATGGAAAGCCCGTATGCAGAGGATCGACCATTCGATGATCCTGTTGCTCGTGGCCGGTTCGTTCACGCCATTCGCTTACAACCTCCTCGAAGGGGGCTGGCGTATCGCCACGCTTGCCATTGTCTGGTCAGCGTTCCTGGCCGGGACCGTAGAGCGGATCGTCTTTCACCGGGCGAGAGTCTGGCTGCCGGTGGCCCTGGCGACCACGATGGGGTGTTTCGCCGTAGTGCCACTCCCGGTGATGGCCGAACGCCTCGCTCCGGTCGGAATCGTGCTGCTCCTCGCTGGTGGGGTCGCCTACCTGATCGGGATGATCGCCTTCGCCACGAAACGTCCCCGTCTCTTTCCGCGTATCTTCTCCTACCACGAGGTCTTCCACGTGCTTGTTGTAGCAGGATCGTTGTTCCACTTTGCGGTTGTCTTGATATACATCGTGCCGCTCGCCTAGGACGAACGATGGACCCGCTCCGGATCGAGTACGACGTCGATGGATTGATCGAGGCGAACCTCGCTGCAGATCCGGTGGATCAGTTCACGCAGTGGTTTGATGAAGCCGTCCTGGCCGACCTCCCTGAGGCCAACATGATGACCCTCGCCACCGTTGATTCGCTCGGAATGCCTGACGCCCGGGTCGTGCTGCTCAAAGAACACGGCCACGACGGGTTCGTCTTCTACACCAATTACGGCAGCACCAAGGCGGAGCAACTCGCTGCCCATCCATATGCGACGCTCGTTTTTCACTGGCAGCCGCTGCACCGCCAGGTCCGGATATCGGGCAGGGTTGAGAAGGTCGATCCGGAGCAGTCCGACACCTATTTTGCATCCCGGCCCCGGGGTTCACAACTGGCGGCGCGGGCTAGTCGGCAGTCGATCCCCATCGCTGACCGTCGGGCATTGCTCCAGCGCTACGAGGGAGAGGACCAAAGGTGGGCCGGTGCAGAAGTGCCGAGGCCGGATGACTGGGGTGGATATCGCCTGGTTCCTGGTCGATTTGAGTTCTGGCAGGGCCAGGTGAACCGGATGCATGATCGGATTCGCTTCGTCCCCATCGAGGGCGGATGGTCCCACGAGCGTCTGAGTCCGTGACGGACGCGCAGATTCATCCGCTGATGGTCGAGGCGATGCTGGCCCACGCAGCTCATGATCGACCGACCGAGGCCTGCGGCTTGTTAGCGATCGACCCGGAGGGCACGGTTCGCTTCGTCTACTGCCTGTCCAATGCCGATGCGTCGCCCCGCGCCTTCACGATCGCCCCCGACGAGTACTTTGGCGCCAACCGCCACGCCGAACGCCACGGATGGGAAATAGCCGGGATGTTTCATTCACATCCGGATGGACAGCCAGTCCCATCAGCGACGGACCTGGCCAGAGCGCCGGCGTCGGAATGGCTCTACATCGTCGTGGCCAAGGACCAAGCGCGGCTCTACGAACTGGCGGATCGCCGCTTTCGGCTGGTCGGCAGTCTTGAGACGGATTCTGGACTGGCCGCCAGCCGACCTCCGCTGACCCGGGCTATCGGCTGACTGGCCTAGGATCGTCCGGATGCGTTTGACGATCCTCGGGTGCAATGGCACCTACCCCACCCCGGGCCGCCCATCGTCGGGGTACCTCATCCAGACCGACATGACGACGGTATGGCTCGACTGTGGAACCGGGACATTTGCGGCGTTGCAGGAGCACATCGATCCGACAAGTGTCGACGCCATCATCATCTCTCACGAGCATGTCGACCATTGCGTGGATGTACTCCCGTTCTCGTACGCTCGACGCTACGGACATCCTGGCCTGCCGGCCGTCCCCGTGTACGGACCGGCTTCGGTGCGCGAGCGCCTCGAAGCGCTGATCGGGCGGAAGGGGAGTGCTGTGTTCGACGCTCTCGACTTCCATCCCGTCGATCGGGCCACCGAACTCCGGCTTGGTGATCTTCGGGTCAGTTTCTTCGCGGCCAACCATCCGGTACCGACCGTCGCCGTCAAGATCGTCAGTGAGCGGGGAACGCTTGTCTATACCGCCGACACCGGTGTTGCAGAAGGGATGGCAGCGTGGGCCGAAGGCGCTGACGTACTGCTGGCCGAGGCGTCGTACCTCGGAGCACCACGCGACAAGCCATGGCCGCATCATCTGACTGCCTCAGAAGCCGGACAGTTGGCAGCCAGCACCGATGCAGGCCGACTCGTGCTCACCCATTTGTGGCCGACCAACGATGCCGACCTAGCAACCACAGAAGCGTCGGCGGTTTTCGCAGGAGATGTCACGGCTGCCACACCAGGAATGATCATCGATCTACAGGAGCGACATGTCACAACGTGAAAGACCGGCAAACGAGCTACGGGATGTTCGGATTACCCGGGGGTTCACGAATATGACGCCCGGGTCCGTGCTCATCGAAATGGGTGAGACCCGGGTGCTCTGCACCGCCAGCGTGGAACGGGAGGTGCCCCGCTGGATGAAAGGATCTGGTGCCGGATGGGTTACAGCCGAATATGGCATGCTGCCAGGATCGTCGGGTGATCGGATTCGGCGGAACAACTATGAGGGCGGAAGGTCCAAAGAGATCTCCCGCCTGATTGGTAGATCACTGCGAGCCGTCGTCAACATGAAAAAGATGGGCGAAGCCATGGTTCAGGTCGACTGCGACGTGCTCCAAGCCGACGGAGGAACCCGTACGGCCGCGATCACTGGTGCTTATATCGCCATGTACGACGCGCTCGAAGCAGCCGTCGCAGCTGGTCAGCTTGCCGAGATCCCAGTCATCGATTCAGTCGCTGCGGTGTCGGTCGGTATCGTCGATGGGATGCCGTTACTGGACCTGGAATACGTCGATGACGTGAATGCTGACGTCGACATGAATGTCGTCATGACCGGACGAGGCCTACTGGTTGAGGTGCAAGGAACCGCCGAAAAGGCGGCCTTCACCAGAGACGAGTTCAACGAGCTATTGGATCTGGCAGCCGAAGGTATCGGCGAACTGACCTCAGCTCAGAAAGAGCTCCTCGGACTGTGATCCCACGGGCCGTCGTCGCCTCCAAGAACCCCGACAAGATCGTGGAGATCGCCGAACTCCTGGCCGGAGTGGTTGGTGAGTTGGTCACCGACCTCGGTTGGGATGATGTAGTCGAGGACGCCGATACGCTGGCAGGCAATGCGATGCTCAAGGCGGAAGCCGTGTTCGCCGCGACAGGTCTCCCGTCGATCGGTGACGACACCGGCCTCTTCGTCGAAGCCCTGGGTGGGCGACCGGGGGTCCACACGGCCCGGTACGCCGGACCAGATGCCACCTACGAGGACAATGTCACCAAGATGCTCGCCGAACTCTCAGGACGGTCTGACCGCCAGGCCGAGTTCCGCACGGCCGTGGCCTACGTCGATGCTGACCGCGAACTAGTGGTCGAAGGAGTGCTCCGCGGACGAATCTCCGAGGAGCGCCGGGGGAGCGGTGGTTTCGGGTACGACCCGATTTTCGAAGTTGACAACCTGACGCTGTCGGAAATGGGTCGCACGGAAAAACAGCGTCTTTCGCATCGAGCTAGAGCGATGCGGGCGTTGCGTACCGAACTCGCTTTGACGCCCGACGATGGCTAGCGGCGGATGTTCCCGAAAGGGGGTGGCTGATCGTTCACCCGGGCGTAGTCATTGAGGGCAAACATGGCGAAAACAAACGCAATGAACCATGACCGCCACACAACAATCGCATAGACCGCCGCCGCAGCGGCCACAATGATGCCCACCCAGGCCGCCGTCTTTCGACCGTCCATCGGGTTCCGGCGCTCAAGGATCTCGCCGAGGATGTGCGACCCATCGAGTCCACCAATCGGCAACAGGTTGATGAAGCCCCACAGCATGCCCACCCATACGAGGCTGGCAACGGCGAACGAGACCCACGCTCCTTGAAAGGCCCACAAACCCAGTCCGACTCGCCACGGAACCGTGATCACGGACTGCATAACCTCTCCGAACAACCCGAAGCGGATTCCGGCGAAGACGGCCAGGGCCGACGCGATGCCGGTAACCGGTCCGGCCAGCGAAATGAGAATCCGGTCTTTCCACTCCACCGAAGACCCGTATTGCTCATTCCAGACGGTGACGCCCCCGAGTCCGTACAGCATGATGTGGTTGAGGACGGCCCCCTTGCGACGCACCATGAATGCGTGACCGAACTCGTGCAAAAGAATCGACACGAAGGCCACCGCCAGCCAGATCACGATTCCGATGATGCCGAAGCGGGCATTTAGAACCAGGATGATCAGCAGCAAATACGACCAGTGCACCCGGATCGGATACGAACCCACTTTGAACTCAAGCATCAGTACACCCTGCCAGTAGCCGGTTTGGTGCGGACGAAGGGACTCGAACCCCCACGGGCTTTCACCCACCAGGACCTAAACCTGGCGCGTCTACCAATTCCGCCACGTCCGCATTAGATCACGTTGGAGGATAATCGGTTCTTGCGGGGGTGGGTTCGGGCCGGTCCTGGGTCAGGACCGCGGTTACCTGGGGGCGTCTACCAATTCCGCCACGTCCGCAATAGATCAAGTGTGGAGGATAATCGGTTCTGCGGGGGTGGGTTCGGGTCGGTCCTGGGTCAGGACCGCGGTTACCTGGGGGCGTCTACCAATTCCGCCACGTCCGCAATAGATCAAGTTCGAGGATAATCGGTTCTGCGGGGACGGGTCGGGTCGGTCCTGGGTCAGGACCGCGGTTACCTGGGGGCGTCTACCAATTCCGCCACGTCCGCAATAGATCAAGTGTCGAGGATAATCGGTTACGCGGGGCCGGGTTCGGGTCGGTCCTGGGTCAGGACCGCGGTTACCTGGGGGCGTCTACCAATTCCGCCACGGGTTGGCGCAACAAGAACGGAGCGCCCTTCATCGAAGAGACGCTCCGTTCTGGTGGTAGGCCGCCCGGGACTTGAACCCGGAACCTGCGGATTAAGAGTCCGTTGCTCTGCCAATTGAGCTAGCGACCCGGAACCAGTGTATATCTGAACCCGCTCAAGCTGCCAATTCTGAAGCGGCTTCATCGGGTATCGGTTTTACCGGCTCGCAAACGTGCCAAACTGATCAAACACAAGACGGGCTGTGGCGCAGCTTGGTAGCGCACCTGCTTTGGGAGCAGGGGGTCGTCAGTTCAAATCTGACCAGCCCGACAAAAGATCAATGACCGCCCGGATCGGGCTAGGTCGGGGCGTTAATCGCCGGGAAAGCCGCCCCATGGCCGGGAATGATGATCGTTGCCTCTTTCAAGACGCGGCCCCGATGGTGGTTCAACTGGTCGATGTCAAAGGCCCTGGGGTCACCGGCTGAATTCGCGTTCCACCAAAGGTGGGTCATCGCCAGCGTCCCTGCCTCCGTCTCGACCATCGTTGTGATGTCTTCGCGGGTGTGGCCGGGTGTTTCAAGCAGGCGGATCGTGTCAGACAATTCAAAGCCCTCAGCAGGTCGGGACGTCCACATGTCACGTTCATAGGTCGCCCAATAGTCATGCAGGCGTATGTTTGGAAACAGGGCAATGTGCCATGTGTGATCGGGATGATGGTGCGAGATGATCACGTCGGTGACGTCTTCTGGGGTAACCCCATGTTCGGCGAGAGGGTCGAGGATGGTCCATCGACTCGACACCATCCCGGGATCGACAATGGCGACGACATGCTCGTCTCGAATGAGGCTCACCGTCCCGGCGACGCGTTCGCCAACGTAACCGACGGTCAGGATGTCAACGGTAGCCACTGTCCGGGCTTCTCCTCGTGATGAAAGCTGCTGTACGGCAACAGACTATCTGGTATTTCGACCGGCGAAATCTGGTTACAATCTTGCACACAAGTGCGGGTGTAGCTCAATGGTAGAGCCCCAGCCTTCCAAGCTGGTTATGCGGGTTCGATTCCCGTCACCCGCTCGGCGAGCGTAGACATAAGGTCATAGAGGGCGTGCTCGTTAGCGTTTAGGATGTCGGACCGGGATGCTCCCGTAGCTCAGTTGGATAGAGCAAGAGCCTTCTAAGCTCGAGGTCGGGGGTTCGAATCCCTCCGGGAGCGCCTAAACGGAAAAGCTAAGCAATGCGGCTAAGCAATACTGCTAGGCGATAAAAGACAAAGCCGATAAGACAAAACATGGTGGCCGTAGCTCAGTTCGGTAGAGCACCGGGTTGTGATCCCGGCTGTCGCGGGTTCAAATCCCGTCGGTCACCCCAAAGCCCAACACGCGCCTCGGAGGCGCGTGTTGGTTTGTGAATAATCCGAGGAGAAAACGTGGAAACCACTGTCACCGACGCGGGGCCGTTTGAGAAACGGATCGTGTTGTACGTTCCTGAGGAACGTCTTGACGACGCCAAATCTGCTGCGGCTCGCCGACTGTCCAGGACCATGCGCGTCCCCGGATTCCGGCCGGGGCGAGCCCCCCGCAAGGTCATCGAGTCGACGGTTGGCGCCGAACGACTGCGCGCCGAGGCGATCGATGACGCGCTCGGTGAGTTGGTCGGTGAGGCCCTGAAGGATCTCGATCTGACCCTGGCGGCCACGCCGACTGTGGAGCGGATCGAAGACACAGATACGGGCATTGAGATTTCCGTAATCGTGGCGAGCTGGCCGTCCCTTACGGAGACGCCGAACTACGTCGGTCGTGAAATTGAAGTCCTCAACCCGAGGGTTAGCGACGACGACATGGCCGAACAGATCGACCGGATGCGTGAACAATTCGCCGAGTTGACCGAGGTCGACCGTCCGGCTGCATTGGACGATTACGCCATTATCGATCTGGTGGCAGTCGATCCCGAGGGAACGCCCATAACCGAGCTCGCCGCGCAGGATCTTACGATCCGGGTCGGCCCCTCGTTCATCGAGGGTCTCGATGAGGCGATCGTCGGTCTATCTCAGGGCGAGTCGAAAGAGTTCGATGCGGTACTGCCTGAGGGCTTCGGCGACCAAGCGGGAACAGCCGCGGTGATTACCGTGACGATTAAGACGATCCAAGAACAAGTCCTGCCCGAACTTACGGATGCCTGGGTAGATGACACCACCGAGTTCGATACCGTCGACGCGCTTCGGGCAGAGCTCCGCGGCCGAATCTCCCAGGGGAAATTCAATCAGTCTTGGGAGCAGTTCCGATCCCAGCTCATCAACAACATCGTTGACGAGATCGCCCTGGAGATACCCGACAGCATCATCACGTCGGAAATGGAGAACGTGCTCCATCGCTTTAACCATTCCTTGTCCGAGCAGGGTGTCGAGTTCGACGATTACCTCCAGGTGACCGGGCAATCCCAGGAGACCTTTGTGGCTGACCTGCGCGAAGCCGCCACCAAGAACGTGAAAACCGACCTGCTTCTGGATGCCGTCGCCGAGGATGCCGGTCTGATCGTCGAAGACGAGGAACTCGCCGCAATGCACTCGGCGGTTGGGCAATCGACGGGTGAGAGCGCTGGTCAAGTAGCAGCCCGTTTGTCCGATACTCAAACTAAAGCCCTGATCGATGATATTGTGAGAAAGAAAGCACACGACGAGCTTCTCAAGGCTGCGGTCCCCATTGACGAGGACGGCAACCCGATTGACTTTGAGGTTCTGGCTGCTGAGTTGACCGCCCAACGAGAGGAAGAAGAATGAACGTCGAGAACTATCTCGTACCGACCGTTGTGGAGTCGAGCAGCCGGGGGGAGCGGGCCTTTGACATCTACAGCCGCCTGCTCAAGGACCGGATTATCTTCCTTGGCACGCCCATCGACGACAACGTGGCGAACCTGATCATGGCCCAACTCCTGCACCTGGAGTCGGAGGATCCCGAAAAGGACATTTCGCTTTACATCAACTCACCTGGTGGGTCGATTACGTCGCTGTTTGCCATCTACGACACGATGAATTACATCTCAGCCCCGGTTTCGACGGTATGTATGGGCATGGCGGCCTCGGCTGCGGCGGTCATTCTCGCCGGTGGCGCCGCTGGCAAACGTTATGCCCTTCCCCATGCTCGGATCATGATGCATCAGCCACATGGTGGAGCTCAGGGTCAGGCCAGTGACATTGAAATCCAGGCGAAACTGATTGTGCAGATGCGCGAGCAATTGAACGAGATTCTCGCCGAGCACACCGGCAAGTCGGTAGAAAAAGTCACGATCGACACTGAACGGGATTATTGGATGCTTGCGGACGAGGCTGTCGAGTACGGTGTTATTGACAGCATTTTGACCCGCCGGGAACTGGCGGCAGTCCAAGCGGCCCGATAGGAGCAGTTGACCGATGGCGAAATTCGGTGAAGGTGGAGACCTGCTGAAATGCAATTTTTGCGGTAAGTCGCAAAAGCAGGTCAAGAAGCTCATCGCCGGCCCGAGCGTATACATCTGTGACGAATGCATCGAGCTGTGCAATGAGATCATCGAAGAAGAGTTCGCCGGTACAGACGTTGTCGAATTCACCGATCTGCCCAAACCGCGGGAAATATTCGAGTTCTTAGGCGACTATGTAATCGGCCAGGACGTTGC